>NZ_JAXCEI010000001.1:283061-815713 GCF_041463655.1 Actinomadura monticuli | reverse complement strand
TAGGCAATCGCCGTTCTACGGGGCCTTGTTGCTTCCCGGCCCGCAGACACGCCCCCCGCGATCAGTCCGTGACCTGGCCACTCGCTCCGACCATCTCAACATCCGAGAACGCAATCAGCCCTGGAACTCGGGTTTGTCGCCTAGCTTCAACTCGTGGGCAAGGCTGTCGATGAAGTTGCGCTTTAGCTCCCGCCCGCCGTACTTCCACGCGTCATACCGGGCGACCCTTACCTGCTTTGGAGCGATGCGGTCCAGGTGCTGCTTGATCATTGAGTAGACGCTTGACTTGCCGGATCCCCACGCGCCGAACAAGGCGATATTCACCGGTGTCTCAGCGGTCCAGGCGATCTCGGCGACCCCGCGCGCGATGGCGTCGTGCTCAAGCAGATCCTGCGCCCCGGGCGCAAGCCTGTTGTCCGGAATGAGGTCGCCTTCGCAGACGACCTCTTGCGCCTGCGCCTTAGCTGGCAGTGCCACCAAGAGGATGCTCCTTTAAGTTTCTCAGAGCGCAACCTTAGGTGCCCAGACTGGCACCATGGAGGTTAAGCGGACGATGACCGGGCAGTTGATCAGGATGCATCGGCTACTGCGCCGTACGTAATCTCGACTGAGAACACGTAGCTCAATAATCGAGCGGCGCACGTTTCACTCCTGCTTGGTATGGGGGGACCACTCGTCGGCGAAAGTTTCTAGTTGCTGGATGACCTTGTCGATGGCGGCCTGCTCTTCGTCGGGCGGGTAGCCGTGGCGGGCCAGTAGGCGCTTGATGATGGAGCGGAGCTTGGCCTGGACGTCGTCGCGGGCGGTCCAGTCGGTGGACAGGTTGCGGCGGACGGCCTTGACCAGGTCGCGTGCGATGGCGGCGAGTTGGTCGTCGCCCATCAGGGTGCGGACAGTGTCTTTGGCGGCGACCGCGTCGTAGAACGCGAGTTCGTCGTTGCTGAGCGCCGGGTTGAAGGTCTGGCCCCGGTTGGCGTCGGCGGCGACCTCCTTGGCCATCGCGACGAGCTCGGCGATGATCTCGGCTGCCGTGAGGTTCTGGTTGGTGTACTTGCGCATGAGCTCCAAGAGGCGGTCGGAGAAGCTCTGCTGGCGCACGATGTTGTGCTTGGTGACCTTGCGCATCTCCTGCTGGACGAGCCGGCGCAGCGCCTCGATCGCGATGGCGGGATGCTTGGCGGCCTGCATCTTCTTGATGTAGTTCTCGTCCAGGTGGGACAGGTCCGGCTGGTCCAGGCCGGCTTCCTTGAACAGGTCGATGACGTCCCCGGCCTCGATTGCGCTGGCGGTGAGCTGCTTGAGGTAGAGCTCGACTTCGGCGGGGACGGGGCGGCCCTCGGCCTGGCGGCGGGCGGCGTCGAGCTTGAGGACGACCACGCGAACGTCGCGGAAGAACGCGATGTCGTCGCGGACGTCGTTCAGGTCGCCGCTGGTCGCGCACACGGCGTAAAGGCGGGCGAGGCGTCCGGCGCAGCGCAGGAACTTCTCCTTGAGCGTCTCCTTGTCGGGGTCCGACGCGTCAGGGAGGTTGAGCGGGTGCTGCGGGTTCCAGATGTAGTCGGCGGTTCCGCGGACGGCGTCGCGGTGGGCTGTGGACGTCCTGGCCCGCAGGGTTTGGCGCCAGGGGTGGTCTCTGAGTAGCTCGCCGATGCCGTCGAGGAGGTCGCGGACCTTGGTGATCGCCTCGTCGAGGTCGCGGCCCATCGGCTTGGTGTGCTGGTCCTCGGTGGTGTATTCGGCCAGCGCGGCGATCAGCTTCTCGTGAAGCGGTGCGTAGCCGACCATGAGGCCGTCCTGCTTGTTGCGGAACGTGCGGTTCACGCGGGCCAGGGTCTGCATGAGTTGGGCGCCACGCATCGAGCGGTCCAGGTAGAGCGTGTGTAGCGGGGGCGCGTCGAAACCGATGATCAGCATGTCCTTGACGATGATCAGCTCAAGCTCGTCGTCGACATCCTTCATGCGCCGCTGGACGGCCTTGTGCTCGCGGGGACGCAGCCGGTGCTTGCGGAGCTTGTCGGGATCGCTCGTGGACGAGCTGTAGACGACCTTGATCTTGCCCGCGTGGACGTCGTCCGAGTGCCAGTCCGGCTTTATGGCAATAATTTGCTCGTACAGATTGGCGCAGATCTCCCGCGTGCTGCACACGATCATCGCCTTGCCGGGGGCGTCGATGAACGGCCGCATCGCCTCCGACCGCGTCTCCCAGTGTTCGACGATGCTCCCGGCCAGCTTCTCCAGGCGGGCGGGCGCACCGTAGACGGCGTTGAGCGTGGCGGTGGCGTGCTCGACCCGCTTGCGCTCGGTGTCGTCCAGGTTCTCGGTGACCTTGTCGGCCTCCTCGTCCAGGGTTTCCGGATCGACGTCCTCGGGCAGTCTGAGCTCGATCAGGCGGTTCTCGTAGTAGACGGGCACCGTGGCGCCGTCCTTGACGGCCCGGGTGAGGTCGTAGATATCGATGTACTCGCCGAACACGTCCTGGGTGTTGCGGTCGACGTCGGAGATCGGCGTCCCGGTGAAGGCGATCATCGTCGCGTAGGGAAGCGCGTCCCGCAGGTGCCGGGCGTAGCCGTCGAGGTTGTCGTAGTGGCTGCGGTGCGCCTCGTCGACGATCACGATGATGTTGCGGCGCTCTGAGAGACGCGGATGCGGCCGTCCGGAGTCCTTCTCCTCGGTCGTCTTGCTGAACTTCTGCAGCGTCGTGAAGTAGATGCCGCCGGTACGCCGATTGGACAGCTCGGTTCGCAGGTCGTGTCGGCTGTCGGCACGGACGGGGTTCTCCGGGAGCAGCTCGCTGGCGTTGAAGCCGTCGAAGAGCTGGTCGTCCAGGTCGTTGCGGTCGGTGATCACCACGATGGTGGGGTTGCCGAGCGCGGGGTGCTTGAGCACCTGGTTGGAGTACAGCTCCATCTCGAACGACTTGCCGGACCCCTGGGTGTGCCAGACCACGCCGGCCCTGCCGTTGCTGCGCACGGCCTCGATCGTCTTGCCGACCGCCTTGGACACCGCGAAGTACTGGTGCGGCTTGGCGATCAGTTTCTCCAGCCCCTCGTCCGACTGGGCGAACGCGACGTAGCCGGTCAGCAGCTCCACGAAATGCCGCTGCTCGAACAGGCCGTGCAGCGTGAGGCTCAGCTCGCTGTTCTCCCACTCGGCCGCGGGCTGCTCTACCGGCTCGCCCGCCTCGTCGACGTTCCAGGGCGCGAAGTGGTTGAAAGGGGTGAACGCGGTGCCGTACTTGGTGGTCACGCCGTCCGAGATCAGGCACACCACGTTGCACCGGAACGCTTCCCACATGTCCTCGACGTAGGCCATGAGCTGCGCGTGCGCGGCCTCAGGCGTGGCCCGCTCGTCGCTCATCTTCTTCAACTCGAAGACCGCGACCGGAAGTCCGTTCATGTAGAGGACGACGTCGAAACGCCGCCGCTCCTCGCCCTTGACGACCATCACCTGGTTGGCCGCCACGAAGTCGTTGCGGTACGGATCGTTCCGGTCGATCAGGTGGATGGTCGGATGCTGCTCCGCGCCGTACTCGTCGACGTAACTGATACCGCGAATGCCGCCGGTCAGGTACTCGTGAATCCGGCGGTTCTCCGCCTTCGCGTCCTGGGACTGCGGCGACAGCACCAGGGCGACGACCTCGTCCACGGACGATGCGGGCAGGCCCGGGTTGATCCGGACAATCGCGTCCCGCAGCCGGCTCGGGATGATCAGCTCGTCCCAGGACTCCCGCTCACCCGAGCCCACGGCGATCTGCTTGCCGTCCTTGTACTCCCAGCCGAGATCGCCGAGCGTACCGAGCACGTCATGCTCGAAGTCGGCCTCGCTGTAGCCGCTCATACGGCATCCTCCACGACCTTCTCCGCGTCCCTGATCCTGACCTCGCCCGACATGAGCTTCGGCAGCAGCCCATCCCGCATCTCAGCAAGGGTGCGGTTTTCTTTCTCCACTTGCTCTTGGAGCTTGAAGTGAGGATGCGCTTGCTGGGCGATGTCCATGGCAGCTTCAACATCAGGAATCCAGACCTTGATCGATAGCGCCATGTCTCGATTTAGTCCTGGGATCGCCGAATCGCCAACCTCCCCCCTCAACGGTGTTGTCCGAAGGAGGAGGTAGAGGAACTCCATAGGCATGTTCGAGTTTCTGGGAATTACATAGAATGCTGTGTCTATTGGCCAAAAGTCGGAGTCTGACCAAGAAACTGAACCGGCATTCGCACCCTTGCGCCCTACTATGATTCCGGGTCCGGATACGAGTGCACGATAATGACTCCCGGATGCTCCATTTCCTCCGAATACGGGAATGTCGCCTGGGATCCGATCGCTGGCTTTTAGTGCCTTGCCATAGCGAAGTTCGACGATCTCGCGAAGTTCGACCTGCCGCGATTTTGCGATGAAGATGCTCTGGGATAGCGCCTGCAGGACGTCCTTAGATCCGGTGATGATACGGTGATTGACGGCGATCTTGTCATCGAGGGAGCCAAGGAGGCCGGCGATGGCATATTGCTCGCTACGTGGCGGCAGGATGACGGGCAAGGCGCTGAGGATTTTGGTGTTGAGGTTCAGCATGGTCGCACCGACGGCGTGGCGCGTTATCCATTCCCGAACCCGAGGATGGCCGAGATAATAGGAGACGAACTGTGGGATAGCCTCGGATCCTATGCGCACTCTGAGGCAACCAGTGCCACATAGCCACCCTTGCTGCTCTCTTCTTATGAGGGCGCGGCGTGTGACGTCTCCTCGCCTGGAGTAGACGATATCCCCCTCTTTGAGAAGGAATCTGGACAGGCGGTTGACGTCAGCATCTCTGATGCGGGCGATTCCGTCTTCATCGATGATGTTGTCTCCGATATTCTGAGGCATCACGCTGGGGGTTCCTGAGGAGACATAATCTGATGCGTGCAGTTGGCTCCCGAACGGCCCGGTCTGAATGCTCCCCCCGCCAGCGGCGCAAACGTTGCCTAGAGTCGTGACTTCCCAGCGTTCTGGTGCGGGGAATAGCAACTCAGACATCGAGGTTCTCCATTTGCTTTCGGATGATCCGTTCGAGGCGGGCGGATTCTTCGAAGTGGGTGAAGAGCCCCTTGGTGAGGCGGTCAATCTTGTCGGCGATGGGCTCGTCGTCCTCTTCGGCCTCGGGGGCGCCGACGTAGCGGCCGGGGGTGAGGATGTGGTCGGCTTCGCGGATCTTGTCGGTGGTGGCCGAGTGGCAGAAGCCGAGTTCGTCCTCATACGCCAGGCCCGTCTCGCTGGCGCTGGGAGTGCCGCGCCATGCGTGGTAGACGTTGGCGATTTTCGTGACGTCATCGTCGGTGAGGACGCGTTCGGTGCGGTCGATCATCGTGCCCATGTTGCGGGCGTTGATGAACAGCGTCTGGCCTTGGCGGTCGGTGTGGCCGGCGCGGGCGGACTTGTCCTTGGTGAAGAACCACAGGCAGGCCGGGATCTGCGTGGTGCGGAACAGCTGCGGGGGCAGGGCCACCATGCAGGCGACGAGGTCGTTCTCCACGAGGGCTTTGCGGATGTCGCCTTCGCCGGACTGCTTGGAGGACATCGAGCCGTTGGCCATGACGACGCCAGCGCTGCCGTGGATACCGAGCTTCGAGATGATGTGCTGCATCCAGGCGAAGTTGGCGTTGCCCGCGGGTGGGGTGCCGAAGCGCCAGCGGGGGTCGTCGGTCCTGCGGTACCAGTCGGACATGTTGAACGGCGGGTTGGCCAAGATGTAATCGGCCTTGAGGTCGGGGTGGCGGTCCTCGTAGAAGGTGTCGGCCCACTTGGTGGACAGGTCGCCGCCGATGCCGTGGATGGCAAGGTTCATCTTGGCCAGCCGCCAGGTGCGTTCGTTGGCCTCCTGGCCATAGACGGCGATGTCGTCGCGGCGGCCACGGTGGCTGAGGACGAATTTCTCGGCCTGCACGAACATGCCGCCCGAGCCACAGCACGGGTCGTACACCCGTCCCTTGTACGGTTCGAGGATCTCCACTAGGACCTTGACGACGCTGGCTGGCGTGTAGAATTCGCCGCCGCGCTTGCCCTCGGCTCGGGCGAATCGCTCCAGGAAGTATTCGTAAACCTCACCGAGAACGTCGCGGGCGGACTTGCCGTCGTGTCCGGTGAAGCGGGCGTCGCTGAGCAGGTCGACGAGTTCGCTGAGGCGGCGCTGGTCGACGCTGTTCTGGTTGTAGATCCGGGGCAGGACGCCGGCCAGGGACCGGTTGGTCTTCATGACTGCGTCCATCGCGGCGTCGATCAGCTGACCGATCGCTCCGGACTTGGCCTGCGCCGCCAAGTCGGGCCAGCGGGCACCCTCAGGAATCCAGAAGACGCCCTCGCGCTCGTACTCGTCCTTGTCGTCCAGGAACGACTCGTGCCGCGATTCCGGGACGCCGTCGGCGATGAGTTCGTCGCGGATCTGGGCGCGGCGTTCGGCGAAGGCGTCCGAGACGTACTTCAGGAAGACCAGGCCGAGGACGAAGTCCTTGTACTGGGCGGCATCCATCGAGCCGCGGAGCTTGTCCGCAGACTTCCAAAGGATTGCCTTCAGCTCCGCCATCGTGGACACGCCTGGCAGCTCGGCCTGTCCGGCGGGGGTCTTCTTGCGGGGCGGCATCTATCTCCTCTATTCGGGTTGTCGCGTCAGCCGATGGGGTCGGCGAGGGTCAGGGTTCCATCGGCGAGGCCGGTGGCGGCGATGCCGCGCAATTCGTCTAGGGCGGCGATCTCGCGGCGGGCGCGGTCACGGCGGTCGTCCAGGTCGGCCAGCAGGCGGTCCAGTTGCTTCAGCTCGGACGGAGACAGCAGTGGCAAGGCGAGTTCGTGCAGGCGTTGCGCCGGGCGGATGGCTCCGTCGGCTCGTCCCGCGCGGTCCAGCAGGGCGGCCAGCGCGCGGGGCGTGAAGTGCTTCTTGCCGTCCTCTTCGATGCGCAGGATGCGGGCCGGGAACTCCACCACCGAGTGGCCGTCGTGGTCGACGGCGGCGGCCGGACGCGGCGCGGTGGTGATGATGACGTCGCCGGGCTTGCTGTGCCGGGCGCCGGGGCAGGACTTCTCGAATTCGATGCGGTCGACGCGGCGGCTGCCCGGTTCGCTTTCATCGAGGACTTCCGCAGGCCCGAAGACGGGATAGGAGTTCGTCGCGTTCACCGTGCTGGAGGCAGACCGTACGAGACCGGCTGGCAGGCGGGTGCCCTTGCGCAGCGACAACTCCTTGGGACGGCCTCTGCCGGCGAGCTCGGCAATGGTCGCGGTACGCGGCGGACGCGGCATCGGGACGGCCGACAGGTCACTGTTGAGGCGGGGCGCGTCCGGGCGGGCCTCCCACACCACGCGTTCCAGCTCCAGCGTGCGTGCAACGCGTTCGGGTACCTCCCAGCGCAGATCGTCCTGGGACGGCAGATAGCGGGGAAGCAGGGGACGCGGCGAGGCGATCAACGCGCCGACCGGGGTGGCGACGGTGTGGACGCGGGGGTGTGCCTCGGGGTCGAACTGCTCGTCACGCCAGGCCAGCACATCGGTGACGAGGGCGTCGACCAGTCCCGGAGTGAGGGCGCGGTCGGACACGTCGGCCAGCAGCACCTTGCCGCGTTCCCCGACCGCGTAGTCGGCGGTGAGCACCCATAGCGCGACCTCATATCCGGGTCGGTAGGGGATGAGCCCGCCGGGCAGCCGGATGACGGCCTTGACCGAGCCTGAGCGCAGCAGTTCCCCTCGTAGGATTCCGGCGTCGCTGGTCGGGTCGAGCGCGGCGGTGGTGTCGGCGGGCGCGACCACAATCGCGGTCGCGCCGTGGGGCAGCGGCAGCAGCAGGTCGTTCAGCGCATTCAGCGACAGTACGGCGGAGCGCTCCTCGGCAGGACGGTAGGGCAGTTGCGTGACGACGATCGTGGCCTCGTCCAGGCAACCGTCAAGGTCGGGGCGGACCTCGTACTCGACATCAGGAACGTCGCGGACGGCCAGGCGCCGCCGCGTCAGCCGCGCCGCGACCGGGTCGGCACAGCAGGCGGTGATGCGCAGGACCTGATCGTCGCGGAGAGTGCCAGCGACCGCAGTCAGCAGGTCGCCGACTCCGGCGTAGGGGTCGGCGAGCCGTACTTCGCCGTCGCGGTCGGCACGGGCGCGGGCATTGGCCAAGCCCGCGACCAGGGACTCCAGCACCGGGTCCAGCCGGCCGGACGACATGTCGGCCGCGCCGAGCCGGTCGCGGACCTGCATGATCCGTTCGAACGCGCCGTGGGTGCTCCAGGCAGCCTCCACCAACTCGTTCACGGCTGTCGGCAGCCAGGACGTACGCAACCCGCGGATCTCCGAGGCCAGGATGTCGTCGTCCGGGTCGGTCTCGTCCGCCTGCTCGCGCAGGCGCGCCATCAGGGCCGGCGTCTCGTCGTCGAGCGGCTCGTCATCGGAGAGATGGCGCAGGCAGATCAGTGCGGTCAGCGCAGGTATCAGCGTGCGTGGTGGCAACTGGGCGCCGAGCCGGGCGAGGGTGTGGACCCGCAGGTCCCCTTCGACCTCGCCCCGCTCGGCCCGCCCCGTCTCGACCAGCCAGTCGACGATGTGCGCGGCGTCGAAGAGCTGCTGCCCGCGTTCTTCGGTCGCCGGTTGCGGGAAGTCCGGGTGGCGGCGGCGCCAGGTGCTGACGACCGGTCTTTGCACGTCCGCCAGCTCGGCGATCTCCGTCATCGACATCAGGAGCGCCTCGTCACGAGCGACCATCACCGTCAGCACCTCCTCTCCCCGTGTGTGCGATCGACAGTAGAGCAACACGCATGCTTCAGCCGTTGGGTTGGCCGATAACGGTCCTTATCAGGCAGTTTCGGAGCTCTCTCCAAGCTCCTCCTCGGTGTCCTCGACCGGGCGGACCGGCGGCTCGGCCGCAGCGGCCTCCAGCAGCTCCGGCCGCTTGAGCGGACGTGCGGAGGCGTCCACGGGGGCCAGCGGCTCCAGATGTCCTTCGACGACCTTCAGGTCCTCGAAGCGGCGCGCCGTGACCATGACCCGGCCCTCCAGCGAACCGATCACCTTGTTGAACGCGGCGACGGAGTTGTCAAGGGACCTGCCGAGGTCGCGCAGATGGGTCGCCATCGTGATGAGGCGCTCGTGCAGCTCACGCCCAAGGTCGTGAACCTGCCGGAGGTTCTCCTGGAGGGCGGCCTGCGTCCAGGCGGTGGCGACCGTGCGGAGCATCGCGATGAGGACCGTGGGCGTCGCCAGGACGATCCGCTTCTCCGCCGCGTACTCGACAAGCCGAGGGTCGTTGTCGAGCGCCGCCTGCAGCAGCGCCTCGTTCGGCAGATACATGATCACGAACTCCGGGCTGCCGGCGACCTTGCTGTAGTACGCCTTGCCGGCCAGTGAGTCGACGTGCTTGCGCACCTGCTTGGCGTGCTCGGCCATGCGACGCTCCCGAGCTGCTTCGTCGGACGCCTCAAGGGCGTTGAGGAACGCCTCCAGCGGCACCTTCGCGTCCACGACCACCCGCTTGCCGCCGGCCAGGTGGACCACCATGTCCGGACGCAGCTGTCCGTCGTCTCCGTCCACCGAGTGCTGGACGGTGAAGTCGCAGTGCTCCTTCATGTTCGCCAGCTCCACGGTCCGCTTGAGCTGAAGCTCGCCCCACTGGCCGCGGACCTGCGGCTTGCGCAGCGCGTCGGCCAGGACACGCGTCTGCTCACGGCTCTTGACGTTCTCGTCCGCCAGCATCTTCAACTGCGTGCCGAGCTCGACCTCCGACTTGGAACGGGTGGTGCTGAACTCCTGCAGATGCCGGTCGATCTCCTGCAACTTCTCGTTCACGGCGCGGCCGGTGACTCCCAGCTTCTCGCTCGCGGTGGAGGCCAGCTTCGCCTGCGAGGCGTCCAGCGCCTTGGTCACGAGTGCCTCGAACTGCTCGGTCTGCTTCTCGGACGTCTCCTTGCGGAGCTGATCCAGCTCCTTGCGCGCCGCGTCGACCGTGGCCTGTTGCTGCCGCAGTCCCTCGCACTCCTGCCGCGCGACGGCGAGATCCTGCTTGAACTCCTCCAACTCGCGCTTCCGCTCATTGAGGGCGCTCTGCAGCTCCGCCTCGACCTGCCCCTGGCGGTGCATGTCGTCCTCCAGCGAGCGGAGCTGCCGGACGCTCTCCTCGGCGGACGTGGTCATCAGCGCCAGGTCCCTCTCCGCAGCTTGGAGCTTCTCTTGCGTCACCTTCAGCTCGGTCTCGAGCCGAGCTGCGCGGTCGACCTTCTCGCTGAACTTGGCGGACAGGCCGACCAGCGACGCCTTGGCCTCGTCCGCACTCTTGCGCGCTTCGTCCCGTTCGGAACGAAGCTCGTCGACCTGCGCACGGGCATGGTCACGCTGCTCTTCGGCGACCTTGCGGTCGGCCTTGACCCGGCTCCGCTCGGCGCCGGCGCGGCTGTACGCGAGCAGGTAGCCGATGATGCCGAAGACGGCTCCGGACACGAGACACAGGACGGCGGACATCAAGACATCCACGGGTTGATACCTCCTGGGAAGTGGCCGACTGATCGACAGAGGCGTCACGTCGGCGGTGGAGTGAACAGTGCGGCTCATGTGGCTCGCGGGGCCTGCGGGCCGCACACCCAGAACGTAAGTGACCCTCCGTTTTCGATCACATTGCATGGCTGGTAACGAGGGTTATCGGAGAACAGAATCCAAATCTGACCCCGCCGCCCTCTAGCGTCCTTCCCTGCCGCAGTCGCCCAGCCCGCACCGAAGGCACTGCAGCTCGACGAGCAAGGCACTCACTCCTGGAGCAGACGATGAAGAAGACGCACCTCCTCCTGCCGGCCCTCCTCACGCTCGGCCTCACCGCATGCGCACCGACCGAGGTGACCAGCAGCCCCGACGACAAGCCCGCCAAGGCGCAGAAGGCGCAGAAAGCGCAGGAGACCGAGGCCAAGGTCGGCGACACCATCACCCTCAAGGGCAACGACGAGGGGATGAAGGTCGCCGTGACCGTCCTGAAGGTCGCCCAGAAGGCCAAGGGCAAGGACGAGTTCAGCCAGCCCGAACAGGGACAGCGCTTCGCCGCCGTCCAGATCCGCCTGAAGAACGTCGGCACTATCGCCTACGACGACTCGCCGGGCAACGGTGCGAAGGTCGTCGACGCCCAGGACCAGCAGTACGAGAACTACCTCGGCGACGTCGCCCTCGGCCCGTCCATTGGCAGCTCCGTCAAGCTGGCTCCTGGCAGCACCCGCAAGGGCTACCTGGTGTTCTCCGTCCCGAAGAAGGCCAGGCTCACCAAGTTCCAGTTCACCCTCGACAGCGGCTTCGCACCCCAGTCCGGCGAGTGGCTGCTCAAGCAGTAGACCGTAGGGCAGACACCTTGCGCCAGGGAACTGAAGATCCACGCCTCAGGGTGAGCGCCGCTGCGTACGCAACTGACTGGGAGGAGCGTGTCTTCTATCGGACACCTGTGGCGGAACGCCCGTTGACCTCCCGGTTTGGGTTTACGCTTCCGCCCGTGAGTCAAATATTGGTGCTGCGTGGGCGCCAGCACCACCTTGGCAAAGGACAAGGCGTCCTGATCCTGTCTGGCCGATCCCCGATCCTCCGACACTCGAAGACTTCGCCCCCTACCCCCGATCGCCGTACACCCCGACCACCCTCAATGCGTGAAGCCACTTCAGGAGCAACCGATGGACAACGAGATTCAGCTGATCAGTGACGGTGATGGGCTGGCGGTCCTTGGGGATGCGACGGATGTCGAACGCTTCCTGGCCTCGGAGGGGCTGCCGTCGAAGGACCTTGGACTGCAACGGCTCAAGTCCGTCGCAGCCACCGGCTCTGTAGCCGCGCAGGCTGGTTCGGAGATCGCTGCCAACTCCGGCCGCTGGGTGCAGTTGACGCAGGACTCGGCGCGGGCCATCCAGAAGTACGGGCTGAGGGAGAGTAAGAAGTCGGGTCTCAGCACGGGTGTGGTGAAGGGGAACAAGGGCCAGATCAGGGGATTCGTCGAGTTCGCGAAGACGCCAAGGTCGCTGCTGACCAACCCGGCGATGCTCGCCGGCGCCGCGGGAATCATGGCGCAGATCGCGATGCAGCAGACCATGGACGAGATCACCGACTATCTCGCCAGGATCGATGAGAAGGTCGACGATGTGCTGCGCGCCCAGAAGGACGCTGTGCTGGCCCGAATGATCGGAGTGAGCTTCGTCATCGAGGAGTCCATGACCATCCGCGAGACGAGGGGGCGGGTCGACGAGATCACCTGGTCGAAGGTGCAGAACGCGCCGGCGACGATCGCAGAGACCCAGGCGTACGCATTGCGGCAACTCGATGCACTCGCCGAGAAGATGGAGCGCAAGACCAAGATCGGGGACCTGGCCGCAACGGCCAAGGGAGCCGAATCCACGGTTCGGGAGTGGCTCGCCGTTCTGGCCCGCTGCTTCCAACTGCAGGACGCGATCGCCGTGCTCGAACTCGACCGGGTGCTGGACGCCTCTCCAGAGGAACTGGACGGGCATCGCCTCGGGCTGAAAGCTGCCCGGCAGGACCGGCTGAAACTCATCTCACGGTGCACCGAGCGCCTGGTGGCCAGGATGGATGCGGCTGCCGGTACGGCCAACGCGAAGGTGCTGCTGCACCCGACCAAGTCCCCGGCTGTAGTCCAGGCGAGCAACCATGTCGCGACCGGCGTCCACGACTTCCACGGGCGGCTCGGGATTGAGTCTGCTGAGCGCTCAGCGGAGGCGAGGCGATGGGCGGACGCGGCCGCGCAGGTGAGGGACAAGGCACTCGAGACCGGAGCCAAGGGCGTCGATGTTGCGAGAAGCCGCGGTAATGAGACCCTCCACCGAGCCAACTCGGTAAAGGACAAGCTGTCCAGCGAGATCACCGAGCGAGCGCGCCGTCTGCGCGGGGACGAGCAGAAACACGATGAGGAGAACTGAATGAGTACCGACCGGGAGTCACAAGCACAGGACGACCAGGCCCTCAACCGCGAAGGGAGAGATTGGCCTCGCTTCGTGGGGTATACGACGGGTATTGCCGCGGCTGCTGTGGGCGTGGCCTACATGCTCGGCCGCTTCAATCAAACAGGGCTCGACAGAGGCTCGTCGATCAGTCCGGCGAAATCCGCGGGTAGGGGAACGTTGTGTGCCGATGGCAGTCGGTCGGCATCCTCGGGCCGTGGTACCTGCTCCTGGCACGGTGGTGCGGCTGGCTAATGCTTCTGTGGCGGTGGTGCATAGAGACTGCTCCGACCAGTGCGATAAGCGATTCGACTTGGCTCGGATTGCTTATTATAAACACTCGCCCTAGGAGCTATCGGGCAGGCGGATGGCCGCCGGGGAGTCCTTAGTTTCGAGTGATGCCGATAACGCCTTCATCGCCGTTTCGGTGCCGTTGGCGAAGGCTGTTTGGAGTGACGGTATCAATGGGCCAAAGCCCAGGCCGCTTGCGGTGACAATGTCGGCCAAGGCGCGACGTTGGCATGCGAGCAATTGAAGGTCGGGGATGCGGTGATTCAAAACGGCGCGAGCGGCGTACCCGTCGCCTGAGTCGACTGCTTCAGCCGCGACCTGCCGCAGCAGTGTGGGCGCGCGGGAATGAGGATTGATGCTGGCGAGGGTAGTGACGGTTAGACCGAGGCGGACACGGAAGAGCGCGTAGCCGGTGACCGGTTCGCTGTCGCAGAACGCGCGGATCATCGCGATGATGAGTCCGTGTAAGGCCGGGGGGTCGGTGCTGTCGCAGATTACCTTGAGGCATGAGGCGACCTGGTGTTCCCAGGGCTCGGTTGGGGTGCTGCTGTGGAGGATTTCGCGGGCTTCGCTGTGCCTGTTGCCGACGCAGGCCGCGAGGATCGCGACCTGCCGTCCTTCCAGGAGATGGGTGCCGATCCCCCGATGTGCTTCGGCCAGGGCAACTGCGTCTTCCCACCGTCCCATGGAGGTCATGGCACGAGTGCCGTCGGTGAGGAGTTGCAGCCACACCCATTCGCGGAGCTTGTTCCGCCCCTCTTGGCTTCCCGTCAGCTGCCCAAGCGGCAGGACGCGGCCGTCGACCATTAGGTCGGTGCCGGTGGTGACCGCGTGGTGCATCTCCTTGAGGATCCGCAAGGCTGCTTCCGGGTCTCGGTCGCGGATGTGGAGACGGGCCAGGTTGACGACCGGTTCGAGCATGTAGCGGGCTTGCAGCGTGGTGAGCCGGTGCCCGGCTGGGCGATAGCGGTCGATGTGCTGCCAGCACAATTGACGGGCCTCCTTGCCGAGGCCGTTGTCGCTGGCCAACAACGCGGCCTTGTTCAGCGCGTGGGCTGCGCTGTGGAGCGCGTTGGCGTCCTCCCGTTCCGCGATGCAGGCGAGGTCAACGATCTCTTGGACGCGCTCGGGCAGGGGCGAGCACACCGGATGTCGGCGGCCAAGGAGAGGGAAGTATCGGAGGGCTGTCTCTTGCGTCCTCGGGTCCATGGTGGAGTTCCGTCTCAGGGCGAACCGTTGTCAGGCGGGGACAAGAATGCGGCGGTGGCAGCGCGGGCGAGTATGCCTTGGGTTGTTGCTGAGAGGCCGAGCCGGTTCCAGTGGAAGATCACCACGTGCGTGAGGACTGCTCTCAGCCCCCGATCGAGCCGGCCCGCGGCGGCAGCGGCGGCGAGTAGTCGGCCTGAGGCGCGGAAGGCGTCTCGCCAAACGGTTGCGAATTCGGATTCACCGTTCAGGGCGAGCAGCGGGTCGGTGGGTTGGGCGGCGGCGTACATGAGCGCGCGGACGCTGTCACACAGGTTGTCGACGGCGTTGGGGGCGATGGGCTTCTGTGGGGGTGGACGCAAGCGTGCGACTCGGTGGAAGACATCGCCGTTCTCGAACCAGTCGAGTCCCGCACCTTCTAGCAGAGCGTAGAGAAGGATGATCGACAGTTCTCGGCGGTCGACGGCTGGGGGCTCGTGACGCGCGTAATCCAGGACGCCTCGGCTGCAGGCGCAGAAGAGGTCATGGACGATCCGCATCGCCGTGGAACCGCCGAACGCGGCGTACTCCGGTTCGTAAACCGACGTCCGCCAGTTTTTGATCAACTTGGCCTCGGCGAGGTCGGTGAGCGCCTTGGCGATCTGCTCGTGGGCGTCGGCGTACAGATGCTCCGGGGTGGCCTTGCTGCGTAGGCGCAGCCGCCAACAGGGGTGCTTGCGCAGAAACCACCAGCCGGCGATGACGCCCTGGCGTTGGAGTGCGTCCAGACGCGGTCCGAGTCGAGCCGCCGCGATGCTCTCGGCCTGCTCCCAGTCGGGGAACTCGACGAGGACCTGGCACCAGCGTTGCTCGGCGCGACGCTCCAGGGCCGCGTATCCCGCCGCCATGTACACCTGGACGGCTTCGGAGAGGTCGGTCGGGACCAGGTTGTGGCCGGTGGCGGCGGCGTGGAGGTCCGTGCCGGCCAGAACGGCGAGCGTTCCGGACGCGAGTTCGGAGGGTTCGGCTTCGGTTAGTCGATCAGCAGGCATCTGTCCCATCCAGTGTGGGGCGGCGCGCCGCTTCGTGCGGTGTCCAGTACCAGCTCTACGCCGGCGCGTCCGGTCAGTAATCCGCGGTCAAGACGGTCCTGGGGAGTGGCATCGCAGGTGAGCGCTGTGGCCAGGGCGGGGAGTCGCTGGAGTAGGGCTGGGTCGCTGCTGTCGTGAGCGGCGTGATAGACGGCCTGGTAGAGCCCGGCCAGGCCGTGGCAAATCCCCGGTTCGGTGATTCGGGCTAGGTTGCGGTGAGCAAGGGACGCCAGCAGTGCATGTTCGGCGGTTCGCTGACGGGCGGTGTCGCCGGTGGCGATGGCGGCAAGTTGAAGCGCGCGCGTGATCCCGGTGCTGCCGTAACACCACGACGGGCGTCCAGGTGCCTGCTGGGCGGGGTGGCCTGCACGAAGTTCGGTGCGCGTGATCCATTGCGGCCACCACGGGCCGTCAGAGGTGTCCTGCCGCCAGTGGTCGAACCAGTTCGCCAGCTGGTGGATCGCTTCGTGGTGCTGGTTGACGACGTGACCGCGGCGTGCGGCCAGGGCCAGTAAAGCCAGGATGCCGGCGGTCCCGTGCGCCATGCCGAAGTTGGCGTGGCCACCGGGCGTCGGCAAGGTCGGGTCAGGGTCGTGCGATACCCACCACCCCGGCAGTTCGCCCCCGGTGTGCCGCCGGGGGCAGGTGAGCCGTACCAGGTAGCCGAGCACTTCGGCGAGGACGTCGCTGCCGGGCCGGCGCACCAACAGCAGGGCGCCCATGCCGACCAGGCCGTGGAAGAGGTCGTACTCGGAGAAGCAGGCATCGTCGCCGGCGTCGATCCTCTGCATGGCAGCGGACACGCGTCGGTGCGCCAGGCGCGTCACGTGACCGTCCAGGACGGCGAGAGGTTCGGCGTACCGTTGCCGGCCGTCGGCGTCGGCGATGCCGAGCAGGAATGCGAGGGCTGGAGCTCCGAAATACAAGCTCGCATGATCGCCTGCGTCAACGGGGCCCCTGGCCGTTTGTTGGATCCGGCGGTGCGCGTCGCCCCAGCTGCTGCGGCCGGTCAGTGCGCGTTCGACGTGGAGGATCGCGATACCGGCTGTTCCGGTGGCGAGGGATTGATGCTGCGCATGGTCGGCGGCGAGCGTGATCGGTGGTGACGTCACGGAGCGCCGCCCGGGGCTTGGGCGGTGGCCAAATTGCGGAGTGCTACCGCGCGCGCCAACCGGCTTGTAGTCGCCTCGTGGACGGGGTCGAGACCGAGTGCCCGGACATGGTGCTCATGCAGCAACGTCTTCATCGGCTCTACGGGATCACGTTGACCTTTGAGGAGGTTGTAGTAGGCCGCTGCAGCGCGCGACCGGGCCTGCCAGGCGGAGGCGACCGTGTCACCGCCGGGTAGCGCACGCACAGCAGCGAACCCGTTCACCGCGTCGCCAAGGCGTAGTGCTTGATCGCGTGATCCGGGATCGAGAGGGCCAGTGCCCTGCTTCAGGCAATGGGTCAGTGCGCGATAGCCGGACGGAGGGTCGGGGGCCAACGTCGCGGCAAGGTGAGCCATGGACCCCGCCGCGATCGCCTGCCCCGATATTCCACTGGAATCGGCCAGCTTGATCTGGGCGATGGCGGCTGCGGTGTCGGCGGCGAACACGTTCTCGGCGGCCTCCATGGCCGGACCGTGCCCATATCGGCCGGGGTGCTCGGTGGCCCGGGTGAGCGTCAGGTGCCCGACCAGACCGCGTCCCCTGAGGTCGGTGGTGAAGGCCGCCAGCCGGGCGGCCACCGGCCCGTACTGGGAGGAGTCGGCGAGCCGGAACAGCAGCACCAGGTACTGGTCGGCTTCAAGACGAATCAGGTCTCTGTGCCGGCGAATCCACCATCGCTGGACGGACCCGCCGAGTTGTTCCGCGAAGACGGGAAGGTGGCGCGTGAGGATCGCGTCGAAGCGCGCTGGGTTGCCCACCAGGTGCGCACGCAAGAGTTCCGTGTCGCCCGGCTGATGGATGAGGCCGGGCGACGCCGTCACTGGAGAGGTCGGGGACGGGGAGACGGCGACCATGGGGATCACCAGCTCTGTAGGGCGACCTATCCAGCCCAGGGCGTCCGGCGGTGCGTCTTCACGCAGTTCGATCTGTTCGGTGCGCTGCAGCCGGGTGCGGAGCAGGTGACGATCTAGCGGCCTGTTCAGGTCGAGAGGTAGGCGCAGTTCCCCTTGGCATGCCACGACACGAGTCGGCACCCTCCATCGGGCGCGCCATCTCCTCATCCCCGCCTCCCACTCCTCGCCGGCGCCGGTCACCTGGCTGCTGGTGAGGAGCCAACGCGCCCCGGACAACACCGTGCGCCGGTAGCGGATGCGCGGCACGTACGGCAACGTGCGGGCGGCCCCCAGATCCAATGGGCCGAACACGGCGCTGCGAGCGTCCGTGACCTCGGCCAGGAACCGCGCCAACGGCGGGGTCTGCACGCTGGTGTCCAGCGCATGCGGGATGTGCGCGATCACACGCCGTCCCGTAGAGCGCTGCACCAGATACATCTGGTCAGAGTCGGCGGTGACCGCGAGATCCGCTGGCCTGATCACGTGGTGGTCGAAAGCCGCGGTGTCGGCGTACTCGGAGAGCGGCAGCAAGGCCGTCCCGGAGTGTGGGACGACACGTACGACGTTGTCGTTGTGCGGGCGGCGCGGCGGGAAGGACAACAGCGCGACGATGGCATCGTTGTCGGCGTAGCTGTCGGCGAGACGCGCACGGTCGGCCTGGTCCAGCAGGTGGGCGAATCTGCCGATCATGCTGGTGTGGGCGCGCGGCGCGGCCACTACTCGCAGCTCGAAATCGCCCTGGTCGATCGACTCTGTCGATGCAGCGTGCAGGGCGACACCGAGTTCGACACGGCGCGGGGTGAGCGCTTCGGAGTGGTCGCCCACCGTCAGTGCTCGGACGTCGTCCTCCGTCAGCGATATCTCCTCTGCCCCGTTCATGGTCGCCTCCTGGATCAGCGACAGCAGGACCGCGTCACGCTCGGTCAGCATTCGCCACGCCGGTCTGGCACGGGGCGCACCCAGGTAGCCGTGCGGGTAGCCCAGCCCCGAGTCGGCGAGCAGCTCTCGGACCGGAACCAGTGCGCCGAGGCCGTAGCGGGCACGGAACCGGGAGTGGTAGTCCATCCACGCCGCCGTGCCGAACGGCTGAGTGGAGAGCCTGTGCAGGACGTTGGCCGCGCGTTCGGTCTCCTCCAGGACGAGTTGGGGGAGGGCGATGTGAGCGTCGAGCCGCAGGTCCGCCGCCAGCACATGGTCGGCCCCTGGTCGCAGGGCGCGCATGCCGGTGGTGACTGCGGTGCGAAGCGAGGCCGACTGGGCTTTGTCGGCTGTGGCGTTGTGCCGTGCCATCTGTGTGCCGATCGCCTCCAACTGCTTCTGCAACGAGCTGATCCCGTCCATCTTCTGATCGCTGAGTTCTCGGGCGTTCGCCGTTCGGAGCGTCCGGACGAGGTGTTCCAGCGGGTCAAGGGCCGTCGACGGAGGACGCAGGTAGGTGATGAGGAAGCCGCCGTCGACCAAGTCGTGAAGCATTTGCTGAATCCGGTCGGTGGCGACGGCCGGGAACCGGTCGCCTACCTGTTGGGACAGGGTGTCCAATCTGATCGGCGTGGCGGCTCGCTCAATGGCGTACTGGACGGGTGCGGTGAAGCGCACCGATGCCTCTCGAAGAGGTCCCGGTGAGCGCGCCCCCAACTCGGCGCGTCTGGGGACGATGAAGCGGCCGTCCCGGACGATGCCCGCGTTGTCGGTCACCACCGTCAGCCGTCCCAACAGGGCCCAGTTCTGCTCAAGTTGCTCGATCAGGCCGGCGACCCATTCGGCGTCGGCACGAACTACTAGCTGGTGAGCAGTGCCGAACTTTGCTGATGCCGGGCCTATCTCGGCAGTGGTGATCCCGGCGAAAAGGCCGAACGGGGTGGTGCGCCGCTCCCACCGCAGCATGTAGGACGTCAGCGACGTCACGGTCCGCCGGAGCCGGCGGTCGGAGACGTGGCCGGTGAGGAGGCGGTCGATCTGTGCGGCCAGGATGGGGCTGGCCAGTGCGACCGCCTCGCGGACGTCGGTGCGCGTCCAGACTTGCTTCAACCATGCCCGCCCGTCCCGGCGAAACGCCACGGGGTCGGCCGGGTCGAGGTTGCTCGGCGGGGTGATGTCCTCGGGGCACGTTGTCGCACGTATCAGCACCAGCCCCGAGTGCCGGAAACGCAGGGGAGCCGCCATGGCACATCCTTCCCGTGCACCATCGCCCCACCGGACGGCGCCCTCGTGACGGGCGCCGCCTGGCGGGACGGTCAGCTATCTCAGGCCGGGTCGTTGGAGCTGGTGCTGCAAGCGCTGGTGCTGCACGTGCTGCCGCAGCCGTCGCTGGTGGAGCACATCATGGTCACTAGCGGGGTGGTGGTCTCTACCACCCGCATGTCCAGGACGAACTCGTCCTCACTGACGTCGGCGGGGGCGTCCAGCAGTTCGGTGGCGTCCAGGGTCAGATGTGGGGCCATCGGCTCCTCCTGAGGTACGGGACGGGCAAGGGGTGGTGCTTCCTGGGTCACCAAGAGCGGGGGTCAGTCCGCCTCAGGCCAGGAGATCGAGACGGCCCCGTGCTGCTTGGTGAGCACGGCGGAACGTCCGGGGGGAGGGACGGGACGGCTGCCGGTCGGCCAGAACTCGAACGCCGGTTCGCTGGAGCGGCCGTGCAGGTCCCATGCCTGCACCTGCTCGGTGAGCGCGGTGCCGGCGGCTTGACCGTGGGATCCGTAGGCGGTCGCGCCGAACTCGACGCCGCCGCCGTTCAGCGCGGGCCGCACCGCCAGGTAGGCGAAGGCGTCGTCGCGCACCACCCCGAACGGGAACCACGTCCTGCCGAGCTGCGACGCCAGATCGGTTGCCGGATCGGCACCGACACGGCAGAAGCCCGGGAGAAAGGCCGCGAACCACAGGTGTAGGTCGGCGAACGAGACACCGTTGGGGATGGTGACCCCCGACCACACCGAGACCGGTCCGGTCGCCAAGACGCTGTCGAGTCCGGTGATGGGCTCGGGGATCTCCGTGTCGAATTGCAGCTTGATGTGCTTGCCGTGCCGGTCTGGAAGCAGGAACGTCCGCTCGGTGTGAGCTCCCTCGCCCCTCATCGGGACGAAGCCCGCCAGTTCGACGTCGACGCTCACGAGGTGGTTGCCGCGGCGGCGGAAGGCGATCGTCCGGGTCACGCCGTTCAACCGGAGCGGCACCACCAGGATGCCACCGGCGGTGAGCTGATCCAGCCAAGCCGGGAGGACGTCCCAGGCGCCGACCGTGACGAGGATCCGATCGAACGGCTCGAAACCGGGGAGGGGGTGTTGGGCGTCGGCCTGCACGACCGTGACCCGCCCGCCGTATCCTGCCACGTCGAGCAGGTCATTGGCCCGCTTGGTGATCTCGGCGTCGATATCGACGCTGACGACGTGCCCGTCCGATCCGACGACTTCGGCCAGAAGAGCGGCGTTGTAGCCGCCCGACCCGATCTCCAGTACCGCCATACCGGGTGCGAGTGCAGCCATCTCGATCATGCGGGCCTGGATGTAGGTCGCGCTGACCGAGGAGATATGCGCCCCGTGCTCGTCGGTCTTGGTAATCACCGGGCTGTCGACGCTGTAGACGACGTCCAGCGGCGTGCCAGCCGGGACGAACATCTCCCGCGGGACGGTGCGGAACGCCTTGTCCACGGCTGGTGACACGATGCGGCCCTGGGCGAGCAGCTCGTCGGCCAACTCATGGCGCAGTCGTGCCGCCGGACTGGAGTCGTCGGTCATGTCCACTGCATGGATCACGTGGTTCCCCCGGTTGGTCGATATCGCTGGCACGTGCTGATCCCTCGCCGGGTCCGTCCAGCCACGGACGGACCCGATGCCGCTGGGAAGCCTGACATGACCTGGCGACGCTCACCGGGAAGCACGCCCGACTTCGGCGGACGAGCCAGCTGACGCGATCGGCTACGAGAAGTCGCCAAAGCGCTTCACGAAGCCGACCCCGATGGGAAACGGTCATGGCCGGCTCCCCCGCAGGCGGGGGAGTGGCTGCACCCCTGACCTTGACGCTCTGGAACCGTCCCCGGAAAGAGATTTGGCGCTCTTTGGCCCCTCACCGCGGGGTGAGGAAACCACAGCCTTCAGTCGCGGCTCGGGAGTTCGTATTGCTCATGAGGGATCGCGCGCTCCCACACCCGCTCGAACGCGGCCAGGCAGCGCGCCACCACGTCCGGATCGTTGCTGCTCTTCTCCTCAGGGATTTCGGTGCCGTCTCCAGAGCAGAAGTTGAACATCACCAGCTTGTGGTCGAACAACCAGAAGTCCGCTCCGGGCAGCATGAGGTCCCACGCCCGATCACGCGGCAGCCAGCGCACGTCCTCACCAGCCGCGACATTCTGCGAGGTGAGCATGTGCTCCCATCGGATGTAGTCCGACGGCGGCTCGGACACCACACGGGCGCGGCGGATCGTCACACCACGCCCCACCGCGTCCTGGACGATCTTCTGCCACTTCGCCATCTCGTACCAGCCCGAACCGCCCGACACGAACTCCTGGTAGGCGTAGTGGGAGGGATCGTAAGCGTCGCGCATCTCCAGATGCAGCGCGGTGTGCTTGGCGCCCTGGAGGACCTCGGTGCTGTCCGCCGGGCCGTGCCCGAGACGCCCGGGCTCGTAGGTGCCGGCGGCGGCCTCGGCGATGATCGACGCCATACGGGCGGGAAGCCGGACCACGGCCTCATCGGAGTGCAGGTTCCCGTGCCTGGCGATCTCGGCGATCAGCAGCGGATCCGTGACGAGCAGCCCCTGAAAGTAGAAGTCGCCGCTGTCGGGATCGACGTACACCGCAGGGCACCGGCCCTCTGGCGAGTCAGGGTCTTCACCGACCAGATCGAACGCCACCACGGCCCTCCGTTCAGCACCGAACAGGGAAGTCGAGAAATGCTTGCGGTTCTCGCCGACCTTGACCCTGTCCCGGCTCAAGCGTCAAGCCGATCGAGTGCACTGGTGATGATTTGTCTGGCTTTCTCACCGTGCACGGCCAGACCGAAAAGCCGCTCCCAGGCTGCCACATAATCAGCGATCTCAGTCGGCTGGGACACCGACAAGAACCCCGACACCAGCTCCACCGTGACCAGCTCCGAATCAGTGATGACGAAGGTGTGCTCCGGCCACACACGATGCCCGGCACGGGAACGATCGGCTGCCAACGGCACGATCCCGAGCGACACCGACGGCAGCCCCGCCACGGCCAGCAATTCCAACAACTGCTCGGCATGCACCTGGACGGGAACTACACGGTGATGAAGGACCTGCTCCTCAAGCAGGAACACGAACCGAGCGTCAGGACGCCGCAGCACCCGCTGCCGATCCATGCGCTCTTCCACCGCCGCAGCGACATCGTCCACCTCGACGTGCTGCTCAACGCGGACCGATTCCAACGCCGCAGCGGTGTACGCCCTGGTCTGCAGCAGCCCAGGGATCACATGCGTGCAGTAGGTGCGCATGAGCTTGACCCGCTCATACCGGTCCCGGACGGTCTCCTGGGCGGCCTTGAGACCACCTCGGTTGAGCTGCCGGTAGGTCAGCCACATCCGCTCGACGCTCGCCTGCTCCGCCAACAACTCGCGCGTGCGCTGCTCAGACGCCCCGCATATCCCGCACCACAGCCGGACATGCTCAGCCGACGCCGGACGGACGGCCCGCTCGATCTTCGAGATGTTCGTCGAGTCCCGCCACCCGGCCCGGCGTGCGAACTCCACACCGGAAATCCCCGCAGCCGTACGGAGCTCGCGGAGCTGATCGGCCAGCCGCCGCCGGGCGGCCTGCGCACTGGACGAAGACGACGAGGGCATCACCCCCATCCAAGCGCAGCTACACGGGCCGCCAGCAACTCAACGGGGACAAGCCGAGCACGAGCAAGTCCACGACCCCCCGCGCTGCTTCAGAAGGGTTTCGCGCTTTGGTCACCGCAAGATCGACCGGCATCGACCGGCAGCGCCTACGATCCGGGCGTGACGACCACATTGGTGCTCTGGGACATCGACCACACGTTGATCAGTATCGGCGGCCTCAGCGGCGAGATCTACCGCAGGACCTTTGAGCAGGTCACTGGGCGTTCGATACGGGAGCTTGCCGACATGACCGGCGCGACCGACCTCGCCATCATCACCGCCACCCTCCAGCTCCACGAGATCGAGCCGACCCGGGAGCTCGTCACCGAGTTCGCTCGCCAGCTCGGCGGCGCGTTCGATGCCTGCCGCGCCGAGGTCGCCGTCCGCGGCCATGTCCTGCCCGGTGCCCGTGCCGCGCTCGACGCCCTCGCGGCCCACGAGACCGTGCTCCAGTCCGTCCTTACGGGCAATGCCGCGCCGATCGCTCGTTGCAAGCTCGCGGCGTTCCACCTGGAGAGGTTTTTTGACCTTGAGGTTGGCGCGTACGGGATGGACGACACCACGCGCCCGCCCATGGTGCGGCTGGCCCGGCGGCGCCTCCAGCAGCTGCGTGGTATTACGACCGACGCCGCCCATACCGTCCTGATCGGCGACACTCCCAAGGACGTTGAAGCCGGCCACGAGGGCGGCGCTCGCGTCGTCGCCGTCGCTACCGGCTCCAGTACCGTCGCTGACCTTCGGGCCGCTGGCGCCGAGCTCGTCCTGGACGACCTCGCCGACACCAACGCCGTCGTCCGCGCCGTAATCGACGTCAGCGGCCCTTGACCGTCGCGACCATGTCCCGAACCTCCGGGACGTCCTCGTACGGTTCGAACGACGTCATGAGTTCCTCGAACCGCTCGGCCACCCGGGCTGATCCGATCTGCAACGTCGTCTCGTACGCGGTCTCGGCGACCTGGGCGGCCCGCGCCGGTTCGCCTTGGAGTAGATGGGCGGACGCGAGCCGGGTCCGGTAGTGCGCCAGATCCCGCTGGTGATCCGGCTCTGCGGCCTCGACTTGGGCGACCACATTCTGGAGCGATTCCACCGCTTGGTGGGCCATTGCGGGGTGTGCCTTGGCAAGGTCCAGTAGACACGCGCCGCGTTGCGCCGCGATTTCGACCTCCGACACATACCCGAGCCACTGGGGCTCGCCGGCCGCTGCCGGAGCGGCATACTCGGCGTCGGCGAGGTCCAGGTGTCTCAGGCACGCATCGGCCTGGCCGAGGCGGGCGTGGGCTCGCGCCGTGCGGTCGTGCAGGATGGCACGCGTCTTCGGTGTGCCGGCTGCCGCCGCGAGCGTGCTCGCCGTCGCTGCCAGCGAGAGCGCCTGGCGCGCCTCGTCCCGGTAGAGGAAGTGCAGGCTCATGTAGCCCATCGCGTGTGCGGCCAACCCCAAATCCCCGATCTCGTGGGCCGCATAGACCGTCGCGGAGAGGTGCCGGCCGACGTCGCCGTGCCGGTTCGCGTCGATCGCCAGCCATCCCGCGATCTGCGTGAGCCCGGCCATCGCCACATGCAGCCGCTGCTGTAAGTCGGCGGTGAGCGCGGACGATCCGAACAGCGCCGCAGCGAACTCGACCTGGTCGGCGACCACCGCGCACAGTTCGTCTCCACCGAACTCGGCTTCCAGGCGGTACAGCCTCCGCAGCATCCCCTCCACCCGCTCGATCGGAGGGAGTCGGGACAGGTCCGCAGTAGTCGGGGACGACGGTGCTCTCAGCAGCATCGGCAAGGCATCGAGCGCCGGTGGTCCTGCCACGGCGAACAAGTCGTCTTCGGGCAGTCCGAATACTTGGGCGTAGGGGGCTGCCCATTCGCGGGGGCGTTTGCCGTTCTCGTATCCGCGGATCTGCCGAGCAAGACTCTTGACCTGCGTCGGGGTGGGCGTCACGCCAGCCGCGGCCCACAGTTGTTTCGCCATCGTCGCCTGTGACCAGCTGCGGGCCACCCGTTCGGCTTGCAGTCGTTTCGCCCACTCCGGTCGTGGGTTGTCGGTCATGCGCGCACCCATCCGCGTGAACCGGTCGGCGGATTCTCAAAGACTCCGCCCTCAGTCCGCAAGTATCCGCCTACCCGCGACATAGGTGACGGGCTTTCACTATCCGTGACCTAATCGCCGCGGGTACAGGGGGAGTTGTTCATGGCCGCAACGCCGCCGTACGTGGACCCGTGGCGTCTGATCACGGCGGTCGGAGACCGGTCCCGCATCGGAAGCCGTCGCCGTACGACCCCGCGTTCGGCCAACAGGGAACCAGCATGAACACAACGACCGGTGCCCCCGTCACACGGGACAAGGCACTGCTGAAGCGGGACTTTCCGGACTGGAACTTCGTCCACTCCGACGCCGACCGCTGGTGGGCGTTCCTCGACCCGAAACGGCGGGGGAAGGACATGGCCACCGCCCGGACCACCGCCTTGGACGCCGACACGGCCGAGGAACTCTACAAGCTGCTCGCTGAGGCGACGTCATGAGCGGCATCAGCGAGGATCAGTGCCTGGCGTTCAGGTGGCCGAGTACAGCTCGCATGTACAAGTACTTTCTCCGCGGGAAGTCGTGGTTCGACGTGGATCGCGTCGCCGCCGAGGGCGTGCTCCGGTCTGCGCCTGACGCCGGGGCCGTGCGGCAGCGGTTGGCGCCCGGGAGTGTTCGAGTGATGTCGCACGCGACGTCCGCGGCGACGGACGCCCGGTGGGTCTCGGGAATGGAGCAGGCGTACGACGACGCCACCAACCGCATTCACTTCCGTGCCGAGGCGGAGATCGCCGGTCTCCTCGCCGGTTGGGATGCGGTCGATTCGCCGGCTAGGTGCGACGTCGCCCGCTGGGGGCTGCCCACGCCATACGACGGGCAGCCGGGTCGGCACGTCCGGGTCGTCGGTATGCCTGCCGTGCTTCCCGACCTCCGGCAGGGGCGGGTCCGTGCGCGAGGCGGTGCCCAGTGAGCGGCGGCGAGATGCCCTTCGGCCGGGCCATAGCAGAAGGTGAACTCGGCGGGGGATATGACTGCGGCCGTGCCGCGCTGGCTCGGTTGTGGGCCTTTTGGGGCGGTGGGAAGGACTTCGACCCGGCCGATCGTGCCCTCGGGGAGACGGTCGCCGCGCGGTTCCCGCAGGTTGAGTCGCTGGCTCGGCATCGGCTGGCGTTCCGCAGCCGGGTGGTGCGGACGCTGGTGGGGGAGTGCGGCATCGACCAGGTGCTGGTCGCCGGTGTCGACATGCCGATGGACGACGAGGTCCACACCCTCGCCCAGTCGGTCAACCGGAGCGCCCGCGTCGTCTACGCCGACGCGGATGAACTGGCGATGCTCCACGCCGAGGCCCTCTTCTTCGGCGACTGCGTCGGCACCTGTGGGTTTGTGAAGGCTGGGCTGGACGACCCCGGCGCGGTCCTGGAGGGCGCCGCAGCGACCCTCGACCTGGACCGGCCGGTGGCGGTGTTGCTGGTCAATAGCTTGGACGTCCTCAATGATCCGCAGGCGGTCGCAGCCGTGTCCGTCTTGCGGACGGTGTTGGCGGCTGGCAGCTACATCGCGTTCTGTCACCTGACGGCTGAGCACGATCGTGGCCTGGCCGCGCTGGGGAGCATGTGCGCCGGGATCAGCCCTGCCCCACCTTGCGTGCGCAGCCCCGCGGCGCTGGAGACGTTCTGCGCCGGGATGGGAGTGATCCCGCCGGGGCTGGTGTCGGCGCCGGCGTGGCGCCCGGATCCTGGTGCATGGCAGGCTCCGACCTCGGTGGATCTGTGGTGCGCCGTCGGGGTGTTGCCATGACGACTCGTCCCGTTCAGGCACCGATCCGGCCGGGCGGCGAGGAACCGTCCGGACAGGTTCGTGACCACGCACGCGAGCTGGTCGAGCGCCTTGAAGCACGTGGGCTACGCGCATCGGTGGTGGTGAATCGCGCTGACCCGGCGGGTGCGATCGCGGTGACGGCCCAGCGAGTAGACGTCCGCCCCTACGCCGGGCGGACGGTGTTCTTGCTGCCGGCCGAGGAGTTGGGCGGTCTGTACTGGCATTGGCGGCGGCGTTTCCCTGACCACCTGCGGACTAAAGCTTGCTGGTTCCAGCCGTTCTGCCGAGCCGGTGACATCGTCACGGCCGTCGATGCCGTCGTCGCGGCGATCGATGCTGACGTGCGTGCCCGCGCCCGCCTGGCGCACGCTGCGGTCATTGGGCCGGATGCGGCGGAGGAACCCGACCGGGAGGTTTTGGTCTACGTCGGGTACCGCGTGCATTCGCTGGTGAGCCGGATGCTGGCCAGGCTCAAGGCGATCGAGAAGGAGTACGAGGACCCCGATCTCCTGGACGAGTTGTACGCGCTGGACCACATGGCGACGCAGCTGCGCCGCGCCGCCGAGCGGTTGGCGGTGCTCGGCGGCGTCACCGCGCGGCGAGCCAAATCGCCGATGCTGCTGTCCACGGTCCTGCGGCAGGCGATCGCCGAGGTCGAGCAGTTCAGGCGGGTCGGGCTGGTCCTCCCCGAGCGTGATGTCCCGGTCGTGGGGCATGCGGGCCCGTCGATCATCCATGTGCTGGCCGAGCTGGTGGAGAACGCGACCCGGTTCTCCCGCCATGACAGTCCCGTGCTCATGGCGCCGGTCGAGATCGCCGACGGCCTGGGCGTCGAGATCCGCGACCGGGGCCTGCCGCTGTCGGCCGAGAAGCTGGAGGACCTGCGGCGGATCCTGGCCGAGCCGCACGAGATCAGCTCCCGCGAGCAGGTCAGGCAGGGCCAGATCGGCATGCTGGTGGTCGCGCGGCTCGCCGCCCGGCTCGGCCTGCGGGTCGAGCTGCATCCGGAGGAGTCAGGGACACGCGCTCTTGTCGTTCTTCCGCCAGCGCTGCTGGCGGACGCGGCTCCGGTCTCGACTCCGGCCGCAGGCTCTGTCCAGGGCCCGGTGCAGAGCCTCGCCTGGCATGCACGGGAGCTGCCGCGTCCGACCCGCGCGGCCGTTTCGGCTGAGTTTCCCTCGGACGGCCCCCTGCCAGCCCCGCTGTCCACCGCTGACGCTGTCCCGGCATCAGCGGTGGCTGAAAGCCCGTCGAAAGAGGTCGCACCGACTGAGGCCGGAGGTGAAGCCTCACCGCACCCGCCCTCCGAGGACCGGTGCACGGAGACGTCCGAGTTGAGCCACGACGGCAAACCGGCGCTGCCCCGGCGTAGCCAAGCGGGGCCGTCGGCCCAGCCCCCCCGGCCTGCGGAGGAGGTGTCGGCCCAGGCACCGGTCCGGCCGCCGAGCCCTGGGCTGATGGCGGCCTTCACCGCCGGCATCCGCAAGGGGCAGGCCACCGCTCCGCAGGACGACACCACCCAGCCGCAGACCGACTGACCCCTCCCATGTACGGAGAGAGACGAGCATGACGACGCGTATGCCCCCGATATCGGTCACCTCGACACCGGCCGATGATGGACTGAGCTGGCTGCTGGACGAGTTCGTGGGCCGGGTGATCGGTGTCACCGCCGCGCTGCTGGTCTCGCGGGACGGTTTGAAGATGGCGGCCGCCCGTCTGGCCGACGACCAGGCCGACAAGGCCGCGGCATGGGTGGCCAGCTTGCACTCCCTGGCGCGATCGGCCGGCGCCATCAGCGGCGTCACGGCCAGTGGTTTCCGGCAGGCCGTCATCGAGGACGACGGCGTCCTGGTGTTCGTGGTGAGCGCCGGCTACGAACGGCACGGCGGCGCCGGCCTGGTCGGCAGCGTGTTGGGGATCTTGGCGAGCCCGGACGCCGACCCTGGTGTCATCGGCCACGAGATGGGCCTGCTGGTGGGAAGCGTGGCCGATCACCTGGCCACCCGCACCCGCGGCGGCGCCCACCTCGGTGCCGGCGGCGGGGCCCGGTGACATGGCGGGCACTCCAGCCGCAACAGGACGCGAACCCTGGGACACCTACGACACCGAGGACGTCCGTTCCTATGCGATCACCGGTGGCCGGACCCGTCCCCGGCATGCGATGCGGCTGGTGACGCTGCTGGAGGTCGGGGACCTGGCCCGCGCGGCGGGGATGGCGCCCGAGGCCGTCCGGGCCGTCGAGGCGTGCCGCGTCCAACCGTGCTCGGTCGTCGAGATCGCCGCGCTGATCGGCCACCCGGTCGGCGTCACCAAGATCATCCTGTCGGATCTGGTGGACCGCGGGGTGCTGTTCATGGCGCTGCCGGGCCCCGGGGCGGCCGACCACCTGCAGTTGCTGGAGGCGCTGCGCTCCGGCCTGCAAACCAAGCTGTCCGATGTCGCCTGACCCCCTGCCGCCCGGCGCGGCCACGCGAATCTCGGCGAAGATCATCGTCAGTGGTGGGTTCGGTGTCGGGAAGACGACGCTGATCGGTGCCGCCAGCGAGATCGAGCCGCTGACCACCGAGGAATGCCTGACCGAGATCAGCGACGGGATCGACTCCCTGGCCGGGGTCGAGCGCAAGTCGACCACCACCGTCGCCCTCGACTTCGGGCGCCTCACCTTCCCCCAGCAGCAGATGGTGCTCTACCTCTTCGGGACGCCCGGCCAGGACCGGTTCTGGTTCACCTGGGACGACCTGGTCATCGGTGCCGTCGGTGCCGTGGTGCTGGTCGACACCCGTCGCCTGGCCGACGCCTTCACCGCAGTCGGCTACTTCGAGCAGACCCAGATGCCGTTCATCGTCGCGATGAACGAGTTCGACGACGCCCCGCACCGCTACACGCGCACCGAGGTCCGCGAGGCCCTCGAAGTCCCCGACCATGTGCCGATCGTGCGCTGCGACGCCCGCGACCAGCGCTCGACCATCACCGTTCTGCTTGCGCTGGTCGGTCACGCCCTCACCCGCCACCACCCGTCTACTGGAGTACCCGCATGAGATACGACGCCGACGCCGGCTTGGACGTCCCCACCTGGCACGACCAGGCCGAGCAGAGGGTGAAACTGCTGGCCGAGTTCGGCCTGGGAGAACCGGACGGCGAGTTCGACCGGTTCGCCGCCCAGATCTCCGGTGCCTTCGCCGCCGAACTCGGCGACCACGCTCAGAACCTGTACGCGATGGTGAACCTGTTCCTGCGCGAGGAGCAGACCTTCGTCGGGCTGCACAACCCGCCGGGCATGCGCGCGGTGGACCGGACCATGGCACCCGATCACGGGTTCTGCCCCGAGATGATCGACCGCACCAAGGCCCTCGTCCTGGCCGACGTGTGCGCCAAGCCGCAGTTCGCGTCCAACCCGGTCGTCGACCGGCTCGGCGTCCGCACCTACGCCGGGGCGCCACTGATCCACCGGCCGACCGGGACCGTGCTGGGCAGCGTGTGCGTGGTCGGCACCCGGGCGCTCCCCAATGACACCCGCCAGACCTCGCTGGACCTGATCAAAAGGCACCGCGACGCGCTGGCGGATCTGCTCGCCACCGGCGGCGGTGGCCGCCACAGCGCCGGCTACCGCAGCGGCTGACCTCCGGCCGCGACGACGACGTCTGCCGGGTCCGACCACCCGGCAGTGGCCCCACGAAACCAAGAGGGGATGGTGTCCGTGTTCGAGACCGACGACCACCGGGACCTGCGCAGGGCCGTCCGCGCCTTCGCCGAAGGCGAAGTCGCGCCCCGGGTCGCCCAGATGGAATCCTCCGCCGCCGTCGACCACGTCCTGCCCGCTTTGATCGCCGAGCAGGGCTGGATCGGGGTGACCATCCCCAGCGAACACGGCGGCATGGGAGCGGGCCATGTCGCCAAGACGATCATCATCGAGGAGCTGTCGCAGGTGAGCGGAGCGGCGGGCGCCATCGCGCAGGCATCCCAGCTCGGCGTCGCCAAGATCCTGCACTTCGGCACCGAGCAGCAGAAACAGCGATGGCTTCCGCCGATCGCCGCCGGCGCGTGCCTGCCGACGATCGCGGTCACCGAGGACGGCTCGGGCGGGAACGTCCTGGACATGCAGGCCAGCGCTCGCCGCGACGGCGACGAATGGGTGTTGAACGGACGCAAGCTCTACGTCGGCAACTCCCACGTGGGCCACGTCCACGGCGTCGTCGTCCGCACCGCGCCCAAAGCCGCGCGCTCCCGCAGCCTGACGGCATTCCTGGTCGAGCACGACCGGCCCGGACTGCGGCTCGCCCCGTACAAGCCGTGCCTGGGCCTGCACGGCTTCAGCTTCGGAGACCTGGTCATGGACGACGTCCGGGTCCCGGCCGGCAACATGATCGGCGGCGAGGGCGACGGGCTCGACGTCGCCTACAGCTCCTCGATCTTGTACGGCCGCCCCAACCTGACGGCCGTTGCGCTGGGCATTCATCGGGCCCTGCTGAAGGAGACCGTCCGGTTCGCCACGCAGCGCCACCGCCGGGACGAACCCCTGGCCAAGCTGCCCACCATCGAGCAGCGGATCGGGCAGATCAACGAACGGGTGATGACCGCCCGCACACTGGCCTACCAGGCCGCCCACATGCTCGACCACGGCCAAGCCTGTGACGACGAGCTGATCAGCGCCAAGTATCGGGGCGTGGAATCGCTGATGGAATCCGTCCTGGCCACGATGAAGATCCACGCTGCGGCCGGACTCCGCCGCGACCGCCCCATCGAACGCCTCGTGCGGGACGCCTTCCACATCGACGCGCCCGCCGGGACCGGCGACATCCAGCTGCGCCGACTGGCCGAATCCGCACTGGGCGATGGCAAAGGCCAGTGGTCGCATCGCCTGGCCCACCTGACGGTCCTGCACCCACCGTCCTCCCCGCCTGGAACTGCACGTGAGCCCGCAGCCTGACCTGCGGTGCGGCCCCGGTAGCCGATAAAGGCCGCCGAACCGCGGGCCGCACCGCTTCCCCACTTTCCCTTCGTCGAAATCCCCAGCACCCATGACTTCACCTGACCTGTTGACGCCCGCCGAGGTCGCCGCCCTGTTCCGGGTGGACCCCAAGACCGTGACCCGCTGGGCGCAGCGAGGCATTCTGTCCTCGATCCGGACGGCGGGCGGCCACCGCCGCTACCGCGCCACCGAGATCTACGAGCTGCTGAACGCCGAGCGCCGCTCCAGCCGCCATGCCCAACTGGAGACGTTGGTCGACGACCACTACGACGGCGACCCCACCCGCGTGGTCCTGGACATGTCCGACCGGTACGGCCTCGCCGTCACCGTCCTGGACCGAGCCTGGTTCACCCGATTCACCCGGCGCGATCTCACCGACCTGGAATGGAAACGCATCGCCGCACAGCTCGGCAGCTTCAGCAACGCGCTCCATCAGACGTGCGCCGACCAGCTACTCGCCTACACGTCCACGGTGCTGAGCACCACGGGCATCCCCGTCCCGAATATGACCGCCTCCCACCTCCCGCCACCTCCCACCCCCGAGCGAGAAGGCCCAGACGGCGGCGTCGACACGTTCAACGTCACGCCTGGCTTGTCGTCGCAGCCGGAGCCGACTTTGCCAGACACCGCCGTTCCCGCTTTCACGTTGGACGACGTCGATCAACTGGTGCCGCATTCGGCGCGGGTCTGGGACTACATCCTGGGCGGCAACGACCACTACGAGGCCGACCGACAAGCTGCCGACACCTTCCAAGAGGTCTACCCCGACCTGCCCCACCTGGTGGTGAGTCAGCGCAGCTTCAAGCGACAGGCGATCGAATATCTCACCCAACAGAATGTGCGGCAGTTCATCGACATCGGCCCCGGCCTCCCTTCGCCGAAAGACCTCACCGACATCCACACCATCGCAGAATCGGCCGGCCGCGGAGCTCGGACCGTCTACGTCGACAATGACCCATTGGTGACCATCCGCATCCAGGAGCTGCTGAACGGTGACCCCGGCTGCGGCGCCGGCCTCGTCCACGCCGACGTCGCCGAGACCGAAACCGTCCTGGACGGCGCCGCCCGCCACCTCGACCTCGACCAGCCGGTCGCCGTCCTGCTCATCGGAGTCATGGGCCACATCGACAACTCCGACGACGCATATGCGATCGTGCGTCGGCTCATGGGTGCCCTGGCACCGGGCAGCTACCTGGCGCTGTCGGACGCGACCACCACCCGGACCGCGCTCACCTGGGCGCAAGAGACCTACAACGGCACCGGCGCCGCCTTCTACCGGCTCCGCACCCCCACCCGAATCGCCGAATTCTTCACCGGCCTCACCCCTGTCCAGCCCGGCCTGGTACCGCCTGCCCTCTGGCAGCCCAGCCGGCCCCCGGTTGGAGGCGTCAACACCGACGCACGATGCGCCGTCGCCAGAACGTGACACCCAGCCCGAACACCCGGCGCACGAGCGTCCCGGACGCCAGAGCCGAACGTCCAGAACCGACCATCCCTGCTCTGCCCCGCTCGGAGGAGTCCACACGATGACCCACCTTCGGCTCAGCTACGCCAATATCGAGCACGGCGGGAAGACCCCGGCGGGATACTCCGCCTACTCCGGCGACGGCGGCCCGTACGACTACAGCAAGGTCACCGGGATGTTCCACGACGCCGACTTCCCGGACATCTTCGTCATGGGCGAGGCCGACGACTACGAGCTGCACGGGATGGAAGGCGCGTGGGAGGCGGCCGCCGCCATCCGCGACGCAGGCGGCCCCGCCTACACGCCGCTCCCGTGCTCGCTGCCCCGCGACGGCGGCCCGTTCGCCCCGATGATCTTCGTCGACACGACCAAGATCGTGGTGCGGCGCTTCTACTACCACCGGCTCCCCGGCTTCGCGGCCCGCAACCGCAACCTGCTCGTCTTCACCCTGCCCGGCCACGACGACCCGATCCGGCTCGTGGCCTGGCACGGCGACATCTTCTCCAGCGACACCCGGCTCACCGACGCCCGCCGCTTCGACCGGCTCGGCGAACCGGCAATCCCCTGCATGCTCCTCGGCGACTGGAACTCCGTCCCCAGCGGCCCCCACTTCGAGCCGACCGACCTGAACACCCCCGGCGTCCACAGCGCGTGCCAGGTCAACCGGCGGGTCAAGTTCCAGGGCGGCGATCGGCTGGCGGGCCCGCACCTCTACGACACCCGCGCGATGGACGCCCTGGTCGGATGGTGGAACCCCGCCACCCGGCAGAGGGAAGGCGGCCTCGGCTTCCACCACGTCGCCGAACTCGCCGAGGACTACACCCCCACCCAGGGCGAGAAGTACAACGGCCGCCAACCCCTCCCCATCGACGCCATCCTCCTCAACAAGCCGCTCGCCGACGCCTACGTGGCCGGCAGCTACCGCGTCCACGAGTGGCGCGACCCAGCCGACCCGGACTCAGACCACAAGCGGATCAGCGCCACCCTCGATCTGTAGGGAAGCTCGGGAATTGCATCAGATGGGCGAGAAGTCGCAGGTCGGCAGTTCACAGCCGGCACGGGACTGGTCGGGAGACGTCTACGTCTACCTGATTGAGCAGGAGGTTTGCCAGGCCCATCCCGTCTGATGCATGATCAGCCCTCCAGAAGGGATGGCCTGGAGTGGCGCAACAGCGGAAGATGACCCTTGCCGGAGCGGCTCATTTGGAGCTCGTCTCCGGGGTGACGCAGCTACGACCCGAGGACACTATGTTCGACGCGATGCTGAGAGGGTGGCGGTCTCAGCAGAAAGCACGAGGCTTGAAGGACGAGACGGTCGCCGATCGCGAAAAGCTGATTCGTCGCTTCCACGCATGGGTGAACGAGTACCCATGGCAGTGGTCCCCGGTGCACATGGACGAGTGGTCGGTCTACCTCACAAGCGAGCGGCATCTGGCGCCCTCCACCATCCGCAGTTACCAGGGCGATGTGCGTCTGTTCACCGAGTTTCTGGTCGATGGCCGTTACGGTTGGGGCCCCGCCTGCGAGAAAGCCTTTGGCGCTCATCCGGTGGCGATCTGTCACGAGTGGAACACCATCGCCCACCTCAACGACTACGAGGGTAACCCCGAAGCAAGACCCTTCACCCGGCAGGAGTTGCAGCGTTTCCTGGACTATGCCGATGACCAGGTTGAACGTGCGGTCCGATCAAAGCGCAAGGGAGCGCTTGCCGCCTATCGTGACGCCACCTTGTTCAAGGTCGTTTATGGGTGGGGCCTTCGTCGAACCGAGACCTCCAAGCTGGATGTGGTCGACTTCGGGCGGAACCCTAAAGCAGCACAGTTCGGCCCGTACGGCACGCTCAACGTTCGCTACGGGAAGGCCAAGAAGGGGCAGGCTCCGCGACGCCGGAACGTCTTGTCGGTGATGGAATGGGCGGTGGAAGCAGTCGCCGACTACATTGAGAACGTTCGGCCGCGGTTCGGCCATGAAGGCCATCCGGCGTTGTGGCTGACCGAGCGGGGCGGCCGGGTCAAACCTACCGAGATCAACGCCCGCTTCATCGCCTACCGGGACGCACTGAAACTCCCGAAGGAGCTCGTTCCCCATTCCTTAAGGCATTCATACGTCACGCATCTGACTGAGGACGGAGTCGATCGACGCTTCATCCAGCAGCAAGTCGGCCATGAGTGCGACAGTTCCACCGCCATCTACACCCACGTCAGCGACGACTTCATGAACACCGCACTCAAACGTGCCCTGGCTCCCGCATTCGACACCCGCAAGGAAAGCAGGGCCGGACAGGAAGGACGTCGATGACAGGCAAACTCGACTACCGGTGGCACCTACGGCAGGTCATGGCGACCCGTGACATGTTCTCGACCACCGATCTGCTCGAACCGCTCGCGGAGCGGGGCATCACATTGTCGTCCAGCCAGGTCTACCGGCTGGTCGTGGACCGCCCCGAGCGGCTCAGCCTGAAGATCCTGATGGCTCTGCTGGACATTCTGGACTGCACGATGGAGGACCTCATCGAACCCACCGCTGCCGCCGGCACGACCAAGATGAGCAGAGCGGCCGGTGGCGAAACCGGGGTCGGAAGCCTTCGGCCCAGACGCGCCCGAATCACCCCGGTCAAGGAATGAGCACCGCCCTGGACGACGAAGTCGTCGATAACCCGATCGAGGTCATCGTCGATCTGGTCTCCACCATCGAGCGTGGTCTGGACGCCGACCGGATCCGCCAGGTGGTCACCGCGGTTGCGGGAGGGCGCGCCAAACGCCGACGCCTCGCACGTTTCCTCGTCGAGAACCCGCACGTCCTGACCAGCGGCGCATCTCCAGCACCACGGTCGGCGGGCGAGCTGCTGCTGGCGTTGCGGGCAGCCGGCGCCCGTGATGTTGCCGCGCCAGCGTGTGGAGGGTGCGGTCGGCAGCTACGGTCGCTGCGCAGTCTGGGCGGCGGGCTTTGGGGCTGTTCGCCCTGTTCGGTCAGACCGCAGGTCTGTGGCGGCTGCGGCAAGAGCCGACCCGCGGTCACACGCGACCGGCACGGCCGGCCACGATGCGACAGCTGTCCCGACACCGATGGCGACCCGATAGAGACGCTGACGCGCATCGTCAGCACGATCGATCCCGAGCTGAGCGCGGACACGATCGCCTCCGCTCTCCAGCGGACCCTGGTCCACCCTGGCGGCCAGCGCCGTCTGGCCTGGGCCATCGAGGCCAACCCCGCTCTTCTCACCGGAGCCGGCGCCGACGCCCCCACCCCGGCGGTGCTGCGGTTCATCACCGAACTCCTCGCCGCCGGCGCTACCAACATCGTGAGGCCGGCCTGTCCACGATGCGGCCACGTGAAGGCGCTGCCGGCACAGCTGGCAGAACGACGGGTCTGCCGGGCCTGCTACGCACAGGCCGTGGCCGTCGCCTGCTCACGTTGCGGCGATGTCCGGGAACCCGCCACCCGCGATGCCAACGGCGCACCGCTGTGCGCCAAGTGCCTGACCAGCGACCCGATCAACGCCGAGGAATGCTCTGCCTGCGGCCGCCGCCGGCCGGTCGCGATTCGCACACCGGAAGGCCCACGGTGCTCGACATGCCGGATCCGGCACGTCACGGCCTGCGGAATCTGCGGACGGCGGGCACAATGCGAGACATCCCGGGCCACCGGTCAGCCGTGGTGCACGCGGTGCAAGCAGCGATGGATCCGGTGCAGCGCCTGCCGGGTCGTCGGCCCTCTGCGCGGCGGCACACTCAAGGCGCCATTGTGCGCCAGATGCGTCAACCCCGACCCCGATTTCTGGGTTCGCTGCCCGAGCTGCCAGCAGACCTGGCAGTTGAACACGCGCCCTTGCCAACGCTGCACTCTTGACCAGCGAGCACGCGAACTCCTTGGTGGCGGCACCGGCCAGGTCCGGGCCGCCCTGGCCCCACTGCACAAGGCACTCCAAGACGTCCAACGCCCCGACATCGTCATGCTATGGATCAGCCGTCCCCAGGTCAGCGCGATCCTCACCGAACTGGGTCTCGACTCTCGCCGACTCACCCACGAGGTCCTGGACGAACTACCGGCCAGCAAGACCCTCGCCCACATCCGCAGCGCCCTGGTCGCCACCGGCACGCTGCCCGGCCGTGACGAAAGGCTCATGAAGCTGGAGCACTGGATCGCAACGGCGCTGGCCTCCCGCCAAGACCGCGACCAACGACGCATCCTGCACGGATACGCGATCTGGCACCATCTCAGGCGGCTAAGGCAACGGCTGGGAACGGCGGCCCACACCACCCGCAACCAGGAACTCAGCATCCGCGGCCATCTCATCGCCGCCATCAACTTCCTGGACTGGCTGACCGAACACAACCTCAGCCTCGCCGGATGCACCCAGCTCGACCTTGACCGATGGGCATCCGGTCAGGTCACCTATCGAGACCAGACCGCCCACTTTATCCGTTGGGCCGTCACTCACCGGCACGCCGCCAGTCTGGCGCTCCCCACCACCGGGTGGGCAGGACCACGAGGCCCCCACGACATCGACAAACGCTGGGACGACGCGCGTCGGCTCCTGCGCGACGACAACCTGACCACCCGCGACCGGGTCGCTGGTCTGCTGCTCCTGCTCTATGCCCAGCACCTGAGCACCATCAGCCGACTCACCACCGAGGACGTCGACACCCAAGGCGACAGCGTTGCTCTTCGCCTGGGCGCCGTCCCGATCGTGCTGCCTGAACCAGTCGGCGATCTCGTCCTGGACCTGGTCAACGACCGCCGACCGGGCACCCTCATCGATGCGCCCAACGCGCCGCGCTGGCTATTCCCCGGCCGACGACACGGTCACCCCATCAGCGCGGGACAACTGCGCCAACGCCTGATCACCATCGGCATCCAACCCACCCGCGCCCGTTCCACCGCCCTGTTCACCCTGGCCACCCAACTACCCGCCGCGATACTCGCCCGCATGCTCGGCATCCACATCCAAGTCGCCGTCCGATGGCAGCGCGCTTCCGCCGGCGACTGGATGACCTACGCCGCCGACGTCAGCCTCCGAAAGCAGCACCCGTGAAAGCGTCGATAGCAGTCGCACAATTCCCTATCACCTGGGACATCGAACGGAACCTATCGGCCATCGCCACAATCCTCACTGAGACCATGCCCGACGAGATCGTCGTTATTCCCGAAGGTGCCCTATCCGGCTATGGCTCCGATCTCTCCGCCCTCGACCATCTCGATCTCGCTGCTCTCGGACAGGCCCTCGACCATCTCACCGATCTGGCACGCCAACGAGCCATCCACCTGTTCTGCGGCTCCCTGCTCTTTGAACACGGCGCCTGGTGGAACACCGCCCTCTACTTCTCACCGCACGGCACCAGATGGACCTACCGGAAGATCAACCTGGCGATCAATGAGCGGAGCCGCCTGGCAGCCGGCGGCGAACTGACCCCGCTCCGCCTCGAGCTGGCCGACGGCCCTCTCATCGTCGGTGTCCAGATCTGCCGAGAGATCCGCTTCCCCGAGCAGTGGCAGCACCTGGCCGACGCAGGAGCACAAGCCTTCATCTACCTCACCAACGCCGCCAACCCCACCGAACCCCCCGGAGTCTGGCAAAGCCACCTCATCAGCCGCGCAGCCGAGAACCAGCGGTTCGTCCTCGCCGCCAACATCGCCGACCCCGACCAGCACTGCCCCACCACAATCATCTCCCCACGAGGACAGACCCTCGCTGAACTACCCCCCAACCAGACCGGCCTGCTCAAAACGACCATCGATCCCGACGATGCCAGCACCTGGTATCTCGGTCAGCGACGACGCGACATCATCCACCTTCGCTACCAGGGCCGCACCACGCGGCATGCATTCGGAGAGTTCTGATACCCAACGGTGCCGTTACCCGTCTGAATCTGGCCGGTACGGGACGCCGGAGGTATCTCTCCGGCGTCGAGCTTGTAACTCGGGACGCCAACGAACGCAGAGGACCTGTGGCTCATTCCGCCGGGTCTCGATGTCGTCCCTTGCGGGCACGGTCGTCCAGTACCGATCCCCTGCGGCGTAGGGCTCGTCGCCCCGGCGCCTGCCGTCCGGTCATGGGGGCCGTTCAGGAGTCTGCTGTCCATCCGTGGACGCTGAACGCCTCACCGCGGGCGATCGCCGCGAGGGCCTGTGCGCAGTGGGGGATCAGGTCGGCCGGTGGGGTCTCCGGGTCGATCCACAGGGCCTCGGAGGCCTTGTCTGGCTCGGCCGCGCGGGGTTCGCCCTGCCAGCGGTCGAAGGTGAACCAGTAGTCGCTGATCGCGTGGCAGGGGCCGGGCAGGGACGCCTCGGTGCGGTGCATAACGTGGCAGAACACAGCGTCGTCGTGGGCCAGTATCACGCTGGTCTCTTCGTGGGCCTCGCGGATCGCCGCCGTTAGGACGTCCTCGCCGGGCTCGATTCGTCCGGCGGGCGGGCACAGCCAACCGTCGCGGTAGCCGGTGTTGTGGCGGCGCAGCATCAGGACCTTGCCGTCGTCATGGCGCAGCAGAACGTGTGGTGCGATGAACGATCCGTGCCAGCTGTTCGTGGCGGTGGTGCCGCGGGCGGCGACGATACCGAGCCGATCGGCCAGATGCCGTCTGGCCTCGTCAGGGCCGCCGGCCAGGTCGACCATGGGGACGGCGGCGGCCAGGATCACGTCGGCGAGTTCGTCCAGAACGTCGGTCGCGGTGGCGTGGATGCCTTTGCGGGGATTGCCGCCGGTCATCCCGATGTAGGCCTCGGCGACCTCGCCGACCTCCTCGGACAGCTTCATCACCAGCAGATGCCTCGGCACGTCGGCCAGGTACCCGGTCCGGATCCGGGCGGTATCGGCCCAGAACCCGTTGCAGGGCTCGTCAGTCTCGGTGTTCGCCACGACGCGACCCTAGGGCCTGCAGCAGCGAACGAGCCCCGATTTTAGAACATTTGATCGAACTACGAGTCTGGATGGTCGGTGGCGACGGATGTCTGCGCCATCACCTGGCTGCGGGACCAGGTCCGCAACATCAGAGGACGGCCGGGCGCGTCCTGGTCGCCGCCGCTCCGAGATGAGGGCAGGTGGACGCGACCACCCGGTGCTCGGGCGAGGTCGGTCCGAGGCCTGTCGCGGGATTCCGGCCGGCTCCGTGTGAGCTTGACGCCGACCGGCGGGTGATGGTCGGAGTGGTGCCCCCGGATGCTTGTGCTGGTGTCCGGGCCTCGGCGCGGCCGGTGCCGCCGGGTGGCTGACGTTCAGGTCTCTCCCATGTAGCCCGTCCTCAACCGGCCATTTGTGTGATAGCTGGGTAACGGCGCGTGTTCAACGTGTGAGATGTCCGTACATTCACCATCGAATGGATGGCTGAATCAAGGGGGCGGCGACATGGCGACGATCAAGGATCACATCGGCAAGCATTGGCGGACCTATTTGGAGATCTATCTTGCCGGTGTCGTCGTGCTCGGGGTCACGCAGCAGTTCTTTGACATCCAGCTCCCGGCTCCGTGGCGTTCAGACCCGAAAACTCGCATCGCTGTGTCGATGCCGGAGTCGGGTCAGATCGGGCGCTGCGCCACTATCCGTGGCACCGGGCATGCGCCGAAAGGTGAGAGTATCTGGCTGGTGCAGCAGACGATGGGGCACGGCAGTTACTACCTCAAGCCTGCTCGGGAGGAGATGGGAGGTGAAGGGCGCTGGAGCGTCTACGGTCAGGTGGGCGATGACAAGGGGGGTGGCCTGCAGTACGCATTCCAGGCGATCCTGATCGACGATGATTGGGGCCGATGGCTTCCCGCCATCGTTACTTCCAACGGGCTCTCGACATCGGAGATTCCGCCGCACCAGGCCGCCAGTCCCAAGGTAGTGGTGACCCGGAACGCTGACAATCGTCCCTGTGGGTAGGCAGCCTCCGTTCGAGGGATCCTGTGAGGCCGGGATGGCGCGCGCCTCATCCAGATGATGGTTCGCAGATCCTGGCAGCGGTAGCGAAGTCGTGTGCGCATCGTCGAACCTCTGCCGGCTCATCCTGCTCAACGGGTTGGGTGGTTCTTGCTGGGCGGAATTGGCGGAGGGGTGGCCCGGGAATGGCGAGGAGGCGTCTGTTCCGCCTGGAGATGAGTGTTGATATCGGTGGGGAACCCGGCGGCTGCCAGGGATTGTTGGGCTTGTTCGTCGTTGGCGGTTGCTCGGCGGACTATCAGGTCGACGTCCTTGGCGGCGGGGGTGGGCGGGACGGCCAAGGAGTGAATGGTCTGGGCGAGGGTGGTGATGGCTTGGCGTCCTTCGCTTTGGGCTGTGGTGTAACGGGTTGAGAGTTCGCGGGCTGATGCTGGTACGCGTGGCATGTGGGTGGGGTATTTCTTTTGCTGGTTGAGGGCGCCGATGGTGGCGGCGTCGTTGATGGCTGCGTGGTGGTGGGCGGCGAGGTGATTGCAGGCTTCGGTGGCCTTGAGGGTGATGCCGGCGACTTCGGCTACGTGGGCGAGGTCAGGGGCGATTTCGTGGGGCGGTTTGAGGCGGGAGGAGGCACGGGGGCCGGGTGTCCAGGCGGGGTCGGCGTGGAGGGAGCGGCCGAGGCGGATGATGAGGTCGCTTGCGTCGGTGGCGGGGCCGTTGGCGGGGTGGCCGTAGTGGCCGATCTGCTCGTCCCAGCGTCGGACGATGCTTTTCCAGGCGAGGCTCAGGTGATAAAGGCTGGTGGCTGCCTGTTTGATCGCCGGTAGGTGGTCGGGCTCGTTGAGGTCGTTGATCCGGTGGGTGAGTTGCCGGATGGTTTTGCGGTTGAGGTCGCAGATGATGGCGGCGGCTCGGGCGAGGTAGCGCCATGTGGTGATCGAGGTCGGCGAGGTGGGGTTGCTGAGGCGCTGAATGCTGGTGTTGATGCCGTTTAAGGCTTGGTCGGTGCTCTCGCCGAGCTGGGGCGGGATGCGGTCGGGTATGTGGTGCACGGGGACGGAACTGATGGGTGGTGGCGTTTGATTCTCGCTGTAGATGTGGGCGATGACGGCGGCCGTCAGTAGTAGTGGGCTGGCCTGGTCGGTGGGCGGGGCGGTGCGGCGGGTGAGATGGCCGAGGGTGGCGGTGTGGGTGCTGAGCTGTCGCAGCAGGGAGCGGGCGGTGTCGGGTGCGGCGATGACCCTGGCGTTTGCGCTGGTCGCCTGGTCGGGGGTGACGGCGAAGTGGGTGGACAGCAGATCAAGGCCGCAGCCCAGGGCGATGGATGCGGCGCGGAGTTTCTGGGCCAGGGCGGATTGTGGGATTTCGGTGTCGACAGGTGGGCCGAGGAGGTGTTCGGCTTGCTTGATGAGGGCGGCGGCGCGGTGGGCGCCGTCCCGCACGCGGGCGGTGTCGGGGTGCGGGGCGCCGAAGCCGTGAGCGATCTGGTCGTGGTAGCGGGCCAGGACGTGGGTGAGGCGGGCGAGTTCGGGGGCGGCGGCGCGGCGGCGTAGGTCGTCTCCGAGGCGCTTGGTGTGGAGTTGACTGTGCAGCTCGGTGAGCTGTTGGGTGGCGAGTGCGGTCATTTCTCCGAAGGTGGCCACGGGCGGTTACCGGAGTGCGTCGCGGAGGCGTCCGGCGTGCAGGGCGGCTTGGAGGCAGGCCATCTTGTCGTCGGGGTCTGCGGCCAGTTCGGCGGCGCGGACCAGGCTTTGAGCGGCTTTGGTCGCGAGGTTGAACAGGGTGTCGGCGGTGGCGTTGGCCTCGGTGTGGTCGGTGGGGGGCGCGGCGTGGAGGGCGGGGGCTTGGCGGAGGGCTTGGTGGGCTTGGACGGCTTCGCCTTCGGCCATGCCCCAGGCGATGAATCCGTCGGGTTGCTGGGCGGCGTAGGAGGTGATGACGCGTTCGGCGTGGGCGAGGTCGTTGAGGGCGGTGGTGAGGATTTCGGTGAACCAGTTGTGTCGGACGTCCTGATGCTGGTCTTCGTGGGTCATCGCGGTTCCTCCGGATGGTTGGGCGTAGTGATCGTGCGGATTGGTGACGGGCCAAGCCTGGCGTGGGCCCGGCGGTGGCCGTGGCCGGCTGAGCGGGCTGTGGATAAGTACGGCTCTGGTCAGCGCGTCAGGCGGTGAGGTGCGGGCCTGTGGTGGGGCGGCGGCGGTGGTCGGTCGGGGTGGCCTGCTACCTGGAGGTTGTGATTGATGTCGTCCGGGAAGTCCGCGGCGGCGGCCCTGGCGTCGCTCGGTTGGTGTCTCCTCGTTCTGGAGCGCGGGGCGAGTTCGTCGTGGAGGCGGGTTTCGGTGATGCCGCTCCAGGTGCTGAGCGCGGTCAGGAGTCGCCGGCGGTCCTGTTCGAGGGCGTGCCGGGTTGGTTCTGGCGCCTGCGCGAGCCGGGCGGTGATGGTGGTGTAGAGCTGTTCGGCCTGGTCGACGTGCCGGGCGGTGCCCAGGATCGTTTCGGCGGGCGGGAACTCGGGTGAGGGTGTCAGGTGGGCGGCGGGTTCGGCGTAGGCGTAGGGGAGGCCGGGGACGGCGACCAGAAAGCAGGTCTCGGTGTCGGCGCTGGTGGTCTGCCAACCGATGACGGTGCCGCACCGGTCGTTCTGGCGGGTGAGGCGGACCTGGTCGCCGACCTTGTAGGGAGCCTCCTCGGCGACTTCTGAGGCGTTGGTGGCACGACCGGTGCCGAGTGCGTCGCCGAAGTTGATGCCGTGGTGGGCGGCGTAGTGCTCCAGGTCGCAGACCAGTGCGGCCAGGAGGGCTTGGGCGTAGAACGCGTCGCGGTGCAGGAGGGACGGCGTGCGGGGGAAGGCGTGGTGTTCGTAGGCGGTCAGGGCGTGGGTGGCGCGGTCGATGCGTTTGCTGTGGTTGGGCATGGGCGCCTACCTCATGGCGGCGTGGACGTTGCCGGCGTGGTGGGCGGCGCGCAGGCACGCCACCCGGTCGGCGGGCTGGGTGGTCTTGGAGGCGACGTTGAGGATGGCCTCGGCGACGACCATCACCAGCGCGGCGATGGAGTCGGCGAGCTGCTGGACGTCGGTGTCGGGCATGGACCGTTCGGGCCAGTTGAGGGTGGGTGCTTCGGCCAGTGCCCACCAGGCGTCGGTCGCCTCGGCGAGCGCGACCTGGTAGTCGTCCTCGGGTGCGGCCTGGGCCAGGACGGTGCTGGCGCGTTCGATCAGCTCCAGCCCCATGAACGCGGCAGCCAGGAGCGCGGGGAGCGAGTCGGCGGTCTTGATCTGGCGGGTGGCGTAGTCGAAGAAGTGCTTCAGCGGGGCCTCCGTGAGGTCGTCTATTAAAGTTATCGTCATGAAGTTTGGTAGCTCGAAGTGTGTTGATCGACCGTGGTGGCGGTGTGTCGCGAGGGGTTTCTGCAGGTGAGCCGGGCTCATCTGGGACGGCCGGGTCGCCTGTCTGGGTGAGCAGTCGACCGAGCGGGCGGCGCGTTCAAGGCGGGCTGGTGTTCGGTGAGGCCTTGGTCCAGCGGGATGGGGAAGTCGCGGGCGGCGAGTTGGGCGGGGCTGGGAGCCGCACCAGAGGATGCGGCATCAGGGCTTGAGGTGCTGAGCCGTGGCTCGACTCGGGCCAGCAGCAGGTCGGTGACGTTGCGCTCGTCGATGCCGTTCCAGCTCACCAGCGCGTCGAGGAGGACCTGGTGGTCGTCGAGGTCGGTCTGCTGGGGCTGGATGCCGTTGATGTCGGCGTGGCCGATCCGGGTCATGGCGTCGAGGAGGATTTCCTCGGCCTGGAGCGGGTTGGTGACGACGCCTTGGCTGGTGTGGGTGTTGGGGAAGGGCGGGGCCGGCTGGAGGTCGGCGGCGATGATGCTGCGGCTGATGTTCTCGCCGAGGAGGCGGACGTGGTACTCGGTCGGTCCGTCGAACGGGACGAGGAGCCCGGTGACGCAGCCCCGGGTCGGGTGGCCCAGTAGGACGGCCTCGTCGGCGGCGGGCCCGTCGAGTTGGACGGTGGAGCCGATGGCCAGGACGTCGGGGCTGTTGTGTTCGCTGAGGTAGTGGCCGTTGGCTTGGGCGAGGATGTCGTTGAACTCCAGGCCGCGGTGGTGGGCGTAGTGCATCAGGTCGATCAGCAGATCGCCGAGGAGTTCGCGGGCGTGGGTGGTGTTGCTGCGGTGGTCGAGGTGTTCGGTCTCCTCGAACAGGGCTTGGAAGGAGTCCAGGGCGGCGGCTCCGAACTCGGCGAACTCTTCGGCACCGGCTTCGGCCATACAACCTCCATGCAGATCGGTTCGGTGGCGGGACGGGCGAGACTGAAAGGTCAGGGGCGGGGTCTGCGCGGGCGTGGCGGGTCGTCGGGCTTGGGCCTGGTGGTCGGTGGGTCGTCGGAGGGGACGAGGTTGGGTCCCTGGGGGAACTCGGTGGCGGAGAGCCGGGCTGCCGGATCCGGCCCGGGATGTTGCTTGGCCGGTTCCTGCGCGATGCGCATGATGCGGTTGTAGAGGTGGCGCATGATGACGTCGGGTTGGCCGCCGGACCAGCGGCTCAGCCGCATGGTCAGCTGCGCGAGGTCGGCGAGGGACTGCTCGTCGGTGGCCAGGCCGGCGCTTGCGGCGCGTTTGAGTCGGGCTCCGATGTCGACGATCGTGGATTCGGCGTCGCGGGCGTTGGTGACGATTCCGGCGGTCCGGGTGGGTAGGGGCAGCAGCGAGTCGGCCGGTTCCAGTTCGGACGCTGCGACGTGCAGGCTTTCGCTGACTCCTGGGACGCGCACCGTGCACTGGGCCTCCCCGTAGGGGGAGGTTGCGAGTGCGGTGATGAAGCCGCGCCACGGCGGTGAGCCCGGTTCGGCTCCGGTGGCGGCGGGTGGCTGGCGGCACTGGACCTGGGCGCCGAGCCGGTAACTGTAGATCGGGTCGGGGTCGTGCCCGCTGCGGTCGAGGTGCTGCTGGTGAAGCTCGGTGAAGGTGTCGTGGACGTCGTGGTCGTGGCGGTCGGCGTAGCGGGCGAGTTGCTCGACGAGTGAGGCGATGAGCGGTTCGGCGAGGGTGGGTTCGGAGCGGTGGTCGGGGACGACGTGGGGCAGCAGGTGCTGCTGGTAGGCGTCGAGTGCGGCGGCGACGGCTTCGTCGTGGTCGGGCACGCAGGTACCTCCGAAAGGGGTCGAGCGGGAAAAGGGGCGGGCTTGGTTCACATCAGGTGAGGACGCTGGTTCGGGCCCGGGGGATCTGGACGGCTGGAGGATGATGGTGCGGGCTGTTCGCCGGCCAGCAGCGCGGCGATGTCGTTGGGGAATCCGGCGGCGGCGCGTCGCGCGGCGGGGGACAGGCCGTCGGGGACGTGGTGGGCTTCGCCGGCGCGGTGGCGGAGATGGTTCAGCACGTGTTCGGGCTTGGTGCCCGACCAGGTGGCCAGCCCGGCCGACAGCTCCGCCAGGTCCGCCAGCAGTTCGGTGTCGGTGTCGGCGTCACCGCGTCCCCGGGGAAGTTTGGTGAGGAGGTCGGTGATGGCGTCCTCGGCGTCCAGCGCGGAGAAGACGGTCCTGCAGGTGCGTGTCAGCAGCGGCGCCATGCGTGTCGCCGGTTCCAGTGAGGCGGTGCTGGTGTGCTGGGGGTCGATGATCCCGGGGATGCGCAGCACGCATTCGGCGTCCTGCCCCAGGCCGGAGGCCTTCAGCTCTGTGATGAACCCGCGATGCGGTTCGGTGCCGTGGTCGCGGAACTGGACCTCGGTGTTGAGGCGAAAGCTGTAGCGCGGGTTGGTCAGGGCGCCGCCGCGGTCCTGGCGGGCCTGGATGATGGCGTCGAGCAGATCGACCACGTCCAGGTGGTTGCCTTTGCCGTAGTTGATGAGGTCGACCACGAGGGAGTGCAGGAGTCCTTCGGCTTCGGCGTGGTCGGTGCGGTGACCGTTGGCCAGGTCACCTAGCAGGTGCCGTTCGTAGGCGTCCAGCGCCAGCGCGGCGGCTTCGAAGCGTTCGCTCATGCGCGCACCGCCGTCCGGGTCGAGGCCGTACCAACGCGGGTGCCGGTGGTGAGCCAGCCGTTGGGGACGGGGACGGTGCGGGCCTCGTGCGGGGCCAGGTGTTCGTTCTCGGTGCACTGGTAGAAGGGGCCGCGTGGGCCGAGCAGGACGGGGAGCTGGTGGTCGAGGTGGTCGCGGTACCACAGGGCCATGCCGGTGGCGCCTTGCAGCCGCATGGCCTCCCAGGCGAACCACAGCGCGGTGAGACGGGAGATGGCCTCGCCGTGCCGCCACCACTCGGCGCACCAGCGGAACTCGCCGCCGAGGGTGCGCCGGTACATCAGGACGAAGTGCTCGTTCACCCAGGCGGTGACGTCCGGGTACAGCGACTCGGGACGCTTGCCGCCGGTCGTCGGCGGAGCAGGGTCGGGCATGAAGCCTCCAAAGCGGTGGATGCGTGCATGTGAAGGCCCCTTCCTGTCGGTGCAGACGTGTTGCTGCGCGGTTACGGCGTGGTCGGGTGGTCCGGGCGTTGGTAGTGGCGGCGGGCGGCTGCGGCGATCGCGGCGTCGGCGGCTTTAATGGCCGCGCTGATCGGGGCGGCGTGCGGGCCGCTGTACCAGGGCCGCAGCCGGACCAGGGCGGGTTTGGTGCCGGTGGCCAGCAGCAGCGCGGTGCCGGTGGGCAGGGCGCGGATGTCGGCGCCTTCGAGGATTTCCTGGCGGCGGAGCGAGATCTGTTCGCTGGCGCGTCCGTCGCTGTAGGTGATGGAGCGGACGGGCACGTCGTGCTGCCCGATGAGGGTGGCCAGGTCGCGCACCAGGCGGGGCGAGTCGATGCCGGCGCCGATGAGTTTGCGGGTGGCGGCGCCCCACAGCGCGGCCATGCCGGGTTCGCCCCAGACGGTGACGCCCTGCTCGTAGCTTTGCAGGATGGTCACGGGGATGATGCCGCGCGAGCCGAGGTGGGAGTACAGCTGGGGCAGGTCGGCGATGCGGCAAATGTTGGCCGCCTCGTCCAAGGCGACGACCAGGGGCGGGTCGAGGCGTCCGCCGGCTTGTTCGGCGCGGCGTTCGGCGGCGCGCATGGTGGTGTCGGTGAGCGCGGCGATCAGCGGCGCGGCGGCCGACAGCGACTTCGACAGCAGGTACAGGGTGTCGCGGGAGCCGGCGAAGGTGTGCGGGTCGAAGACGGGCAGGCCGCGAACGGGGGTGACCCAGGCGAGGATCTCCTGGTCGCGTAGGGCTTTGGCGGCGGTGCGGGCGGTCTGGTAGATCCCGTCCCGGGTCTCCACGGCGCCGTTCTGGGTGCCTTTCAGCGATGAGGCCATCAGCTGGAACCCGGCCTCTTGGAGCAGTTCGATCGGGGTGGGGACGGCCGGTTCGTCCAGCCACCGCGCGACATGGTGCAAAGACCGCCCGGAGGTCGCGGCGGCCAGGAACAGGGCGCACAGCAGGTCTTGTGCGGCCGGGCCCCACAGGTCCTTCTTCTGGCCGTCGTCGACGGTGAGGACGAAGTGCCCGGCCAGCCGGTGCGCGTCCTCGACGGTGGACAGTCCGGCGAGCGGATTCCACCACCAGGCTTGCGGCTGGTAGGTGATGTGCTGCGGGTCGAACAGCCAGCTCTTGGCGCCGGTGCGTGCGGCGCGGACGGTCGCGATCGCCGACCACAGATCGGCTTTGTTGCTGGTCGCGATGACCGGCCCGGGCGCCGACAGCGCGTGCGGGATCGACTGGGTGGTCGTCTTGCCCGACCGGGGCGCCATGAACGCAACGACCGTGTCCTCGAAGGAGGCGAACAGCGTCGGGCCGCTGCGGTCACCGGGCAGCAGGACATCGCCCAGGACAAGCCCGATGTCGTCCGGCTCCAAGCCTTCAGGGCGGGACTTGGCGAGAGAGCGTCGCAGCGCGATCGCCTTGCTGGCCGTCGCTTCCGGCTGGAGTGCGGCCAGGCCGGGGTTGTCGGCCAGCGCGGCAACGGGATCTCCAGGCTGGGGAAGACGTCGCGCGATCCGCGACCAGATCTCCCAGCCGCCGCGTACGAGCGCGCTGCCCAGAACGATGAGGATGAGCAGGACGAGCCAGGTCGGTGTGCCTGGCCAGGCCAGATCGGTTCGTCCCCGGGCGAGGGCGGCGGCGAAGTCGGTGCCGAAAGCCATGACCGTCCCGCCCGCCGCGACCGCGCCCAGCTTCGCCGCCAGCCACACGAGCCACAGCCCGGCGATGGGCGTCCAGCAGGCGGCGAGCACGAGCCATCCGGCGCCGGCGTTGGAGTGCCACAGCGAGGCCCGCGGCCCCAGTGCCCGCGTCACCCGCCCACCCGGATGGCCTGGTCGGTGTCGTATAGGTCGACTTCGGGGCCGACGAGGGAGAGCTCGACGGGGATGCCCAGGCGTTCGCCGGTCTTGATGAGGTACTTGCCGCGCCCGGGATGACGGGCGCCGGGCTGCCAGGAGTCGGGCGCCGACCAGGAGGCGACCAGGTGCTGCTCGGGGCCGGTGAGCGGGGTGATCTGGTGGACGCGGGCCAGTTCGCGGGGCGGGAGCCCGGCCAGGACGGTGATGGCGGAGCGGTCGGCGAACCCTTTCGCCTTGGCGCGGTCTTCCTCGGTGGCCAGGGCGTCGAGGTCGGCGAGGGAGTGGGTGATCATGACCGAGGCCATGCCCTTGGCGCGGTTGAGGCGGGCGAGGGCGTCGGCGTGCTCGACCAGGCCGGGTGCGCCGCGCAGCGCGCGCCACAGTTCGTCCATGACGCCGAGGTAGGAGCGGCGAGGCGCGGCGCCGAGGTCGGCGAGGGCGGTGGCGGCGTCGACCATGCCGAAGGCGTAGGCCCAGGTGCACAGCATCGCCGCGGTGAGGAGTTTGTCGCCGGCGGCGCGGACGTGGGAGATGTCGACGCTGATCGCGGGCGCGTCCAGGTCCAGGGGCCGTGTGGTGGCGGCGTCGAAGACGCCGGCCAGGGAGCCGGAGATGAGCAGGTCGAGGGTGAAGACCAGGTCGCGGGTCTGGACCCGGTAGGTGCCGGCGGTGTCGGTACGGGCCGCTCCCCGCAGCTCGTCAGGTCCCTCTTCGAGGACGTGCAGAACATCCACGATCGTGGGTTCGCGGGGGAGGCGATCATCCAGCAGGTCGATGGCGCGGCCCAGGACGACCTCTTCGGCGTTGGTGATGCGGGCCTCGCGCACCAGGGTGGCCAGGGCGAGGAGGAGCGATAGGCGCCGGGAGCGTACTTCCCAGCGCAGGGTTTCGGCGTCGGCTCCCGTCAGGCGTCGGCGGGCTTGGTCGAAGGGGCCGGCGTCGAGAGGGTTGATGCGGTCGGCGCCGCGTCCGACGCGGATGACCTGCCCGCCCAGGTAGTCGACCAGCCGGGTGTAGTCGGGTTTGGTGTCGCCGAGGATGATCGGTGTGGTGCCGGTGGCCACCGCACCGGTGACCAGGCGTTTGACGAGAGTGGACTTGCCGGTGCCGGGCTGGCCGAGGACGAACATGCCGGGATTGGTGACCAGCCCCGCCCGCAGCCAGGCCAGCGGATCCAGGCACACCACCTCGCCCCAAAGTTGGTGGCGTCCGACCGGGGTGCCGGCGGTGGGTGTGCCGGATCCGGCGGTGAAGGGGTAGAGGCCGCAGACCTGGCTGGTGGTGGCCTGGTATTCGGGTGCGGCCTCAACGTGAGCGGCGCGTCCGGCACCGCGCCCGCGCCACCCCCAGGGCGGGGCGAGCGGCTCGGACATGGCCAGGGTCTCGGCGTTCGGCAAGCTAGGTTCCTCCAGAACGGGTTCAGTGGAAGAGGCGGCGCGACAGTTCAGGCGGGCAGATCCCACACGGCAAGGTGGTAGCGAACCCGGCGGCCTGGCTGCCCCACAACCGCCGCAGCCGGATCTTGGCCGAATCGGCCGCCGCCTCCACATGCGCGGCGGCGCGCCGCAGCTGCTCGGGATCGGTCGCGGTGACGGTGGCGTACAGCGAGACCAGGCACACCCCGGCGCCCATGGCCTCCTCGGCCGCGGCCTGCCGGGCGCGCGCCGAATCCCAGCTGTCACGGGCGGTCTCGTCGCGTCCGGTGCGGCGCCGAAACTGGGTCCGGAACGCCGCCGCGTTCACCTCCTGCTGCAAGACCCGGCTCGCGGCGGCGGCCGGAAGCGCCCGGTACTGCAGGGTGATGCGTTTGGGGAACGGTCCGGGTGCGACCAGGCGGGCCAGGACGTCGGAGCGGACGTTCTGGCGGGGCGGCTCATGCCATCCCCAGCTGACCGAGCACCCGCCGTCGTGCTCGTAGTGGCCGGTGTGCTCGGTCGCGGCGACCGGACCCGCATCCCCCCAGCCCAAAACCTCGTGCGAGTCCGGACCAGCCAACAGTCGGTTGACCTCGCCGCGCGCATCGGGATCGAACGCGGTCCGCACAGCCCCGGCGATCTCAGCAGCAGTAGCGCGGCCGAGGACCGAGACGCCGCAGCCACTCAGCCGCGACGCCAGCCCGTCCAAGGTGCGGCCCAGCTCGGCGACCGCCTCATACAGGTCCTTCGGGCTCGCCGAGGACGCACGCGGGTCGAAGGTGACGGACACGCGGGTGTCGACGTCGGCGGCAGCGGCCGGGGCGGTGCGGACCAGGTCGTTCATGATGCTCCGCGCCGGGGTCGGCGCGGTGGGGACGACCGTCCGGTGCACGGCATCGGCGAGGGTGGAGCCGGGCTCGGGCGCGGTCTCCACCGTGACCGTCACCCACCGCACGGCGGGCATATGCCCGAGCGCGGCCAGCCACCCGCCCCACCCGGCCACCCAGGCGTCGGCGTCGCCTTGGTCGGCCAGCCAGGTCGAGGTCGGCACGACCCGGAGGGTGGCGGTGAGCAGGCCGGTGCGGCGGTCCCACACGACCCCGTACCGGCCGCCGTACCCGTCCTCGGCACTCAGCAGCGTCAACGGCGCCAGCACCCCCGGCAACTGGAACGCGCGCGGATGGTCGATGACGACCCCTGCCCGGTAGCGGTGGTGTCCGCGCCACACACCCCAGCGCCACCGGCACCGCGCCAGCACCAGCCGCGCCACCGGCACACCGCCCACCCGCACCAGCCCCAGCCCGCCGCCGACCAGCGCCGGTGGAAGCAGGTAGGCCAGGAGGTGAGGCGCGGTCGCGGCGACCAGGACCAGCAGCATCGCCGCCCCGAGCGCAAGAAAGGTGGCGGCGGTGTCCAGACCGAGCAGGCCGATGCCGTGCCGGCGACGCCACCCGCCGTAGGTGCGGACCTCATGCCCCATGCCCACCGCCCCCTTCACCCGCCGCGCCCGTCGGGCCGCCGAAGCTGCCGGTCGCAGCCCAGCGGACCGCGTCCTCACCGCGCTGACGTTCCCGCTCGGCCGTCCGGATGGTGGCGGGCCCGACCGGCTCCCCGTGACCGCCGTCCGGTAGCGCCCACCCGTGCCCGTCCGTCCCGGACGATGCAGCGTCGGGCTGGCCGCTCCCCGGCGGGGCGCTTGGTGCAGGAGGCTGGCCACCCGGTGCGGCTGGGGCATGCCGGTCGGATGGCGGGGCAGGTGGGGCAGGCGGCTGGTCTGGAGCATCGTCGCCCGGTGGGGTGGTGTCCTGGTCGCCGAGCTGCTGCTTGAGGTAGGTGGTGTGCTCGCTGGCCGAGCTGGACTGCCCGCCCCCCGAACCACCACCGCCGCCGTAGCCGCGCAGTGCGCCGAGCGCGGCGGCGCTGCTCATCAGCGTGCCGAGCATGCCGCCGCCGGGGCTGGATTCGGCGCCGCCGGTCGTCCAGGTGAAGAACTTCAACAGCACCGGGAACGCGACCAGGCTGATCAGCATCATCGTCAACCCCATCAGCACCGTGTGCAGGTCCCTGCCCTTGCCGACCAGAGTGAACGTGGTCGCATACACCGCCGCCGCGGCCGGCTTGTAGAAGACCAGCGCCAGCATCCAGCCCGCCACGCGCGGGAACCACGCCTTGGTCGTCGTGGTGATCATCCCTGCGGCCGCCAGCGGCAGCAACCCGGCCAAAATCACCAGCGCCCCCGTGCGAAACAGCAGCAGGATCGCCTGAAGGAGCCCGATCACCAGCGCGAACAGGCACAGGATGAGTACCAGCGCGCGCGGCGCCGCACCGGGGAAGGACACGATCTGGGTCATGCGGTGGGCGAAGTCCCCCTCGGAGGAGGCGTTCAGGACCCATCCGCACCACACATCGCCCCACTGCAGCAGCAGGTTCGGCACCACCGTCCCGATCACGGTGACCACCGCCAGCACCACCAGCCCGCGGCCGGCGTCCACCAGCGGCAGCGCCTTGCGCGACAGCGCCATCCGCGCGGCCACCGCCAGCAGCGCCAGTACCGCCACAGCGACCGTCAACGGTCGCACCAGCAGCTCCAGATACCCGACCGCCGGTGCCTGCTGCAGATCGGGGGAGGGGGTGTTCACCCACCAGGATGCGGTGTTGGAGATCAGCCACCCGGTCGCCGACTGGAACGACTCGGCCATCTCGTCCAGCACATGACCGCCGACCGCTCCCGGAATGTTCGGCAGGCGCGGCATGGTCGGAAGCCCGGGAAGCAGCGGATTCCCGGCCGCGCCGCCGTCGTTGTCCACCGGCTGCACGCACGCCGGATCCAGCACCGGCGAACACGGATCGAGCGGAAGAAGAACCGACATCAGCCGCTCCCGTTCGGGAAGCGGACGTAGCCGTCCAGCGACGTGATCGGAGCCGCGGCGCCCGCCCACATCCCGCCGGGTGGGGCGACCACACGCCAGTCACCGTCTTGCCAGCGCAGCTGAAGGCGGGTCACCGCCCGGACGGTCACATCGCTGTCGCCAGGACCGGCCGACAGCAGATCCAAGCTCGCCGCCTCGGGCGTGTAGCCCAGCCACCGGAACCCTTCCAGGACGGCATAACCGCGCCCGAGCGGTTCGCCGTCGGGCCGGTCGCCCCGGTGCTGGTCGTAGGCGTTGCGGGTGGAGTCGCGCAGCACGTCGGTATCGGGACCGATGATCTGCCGCTCGATGGTCGGGTCGAACACCTTCGAGCCCCACTGCATGCCCGCCCGCACCGCGATATGTACCCCGGCCAGCAGCGCCCCGCGCGGCGTCCGCGCGAACCCGGCCGCCAGATCTCCGCCGGTGTCGCGGGGCCCGTCCTGCGGCGAGTAGGGGAGCAGGATGCCGTGGTAGTCCCGCCACACCACGCCGGCGAACGACACCTGCGGCGCGGTCACCAGCTGCTCGGCGCGTGTCGTCCTCAGGATCACCGGGGTGCCCTTCGAGGACGTCCGGAACAGCGGAGGGACGACCATGCCGACCAGCACTCCGCCACCGACCACCGCCACCGCGATGACCCGGCCACGCCGCCCCCACGCGACGCCACCCTGTTGCTGCTCGTTCCGGGTTCGGCTCATCTGAAGAACACCCCGACGATCGGAGCCGCTGTCGCGGCCAGGCTCAACCCGCCCAGCACCCACGGGATACCGGTGGCGCCGTCGGCGGCGAACGTGGAGCGGTTCTTGCGCCCGATTGCCATCTGGCCCGCGCAGATGAACAAGCCGGCGACGCCGCAGATCAGCACGCCCCACTTGCCCCACGCCAGCAGCGTCTCCATCTTCTGATCCAGCCCCGGCGGCGCGTCTGGAGGTGGGTCCGGGATCTTCACCGACGGACTCTCGCCGTCTTGGGGAGCCGACAGCAGCCACCCGCGCTCGGCGACGGCGAACGCGCACCAGATCGGTGACATCACGACCCCTCACCGCCCGGCGCGTCGACCATGCGACGCAGATCGCACAGCGCCTGCCGCGCCCTACCGGGAAGGACGACCTCGGCCGGGTCTTCCACCAGCCGCAGCGCCCGCACATGCGGAACCCGCACCACGCCCCCGACCCGGCCCTCCAGCAGCGCGAACCGGGCCGTGGCCTCCCGCGATTCGGGGCCGCCGTCACTGACGATCGCCAGCGCCGCCACCCGCTCCTCCCACGCGGCCAGCGCCCCGATCGCCGCCGTCGCCGCCTTGGCCGCGACCGCGGTGTTGCGGACCACCAGCACCACCGGACGACCCTTGGCCTGCAATGGCGAACGGCCCAGCTCCAGCAGCGACCCGATCGAGCCCATGTCCCACACCGCAGGCAGCAGCGCCGCCAGCGTGGAGGCCCCCGCGCCGCCGTGCGCGCCGGCCACCACCACGTCCAAGACCTCACCCGCCTGGTCATCGGCCTGGTCGGCCGGGATTGGTCTGGTTTGTCGAAGACTCACCCACATACCCCCGAATCAATGCACTGGGTTGATGGACGATCACCGTACGTGGCAACATGACAGAGCGCAAGCATCGTCAAACAACTTCTGACAATGCCAACACGTCGAACAACGTGCTTCCGCAGCACCCATCCACCACACTGAAAGGAACGACCGTGACCGCCCACCCAGGAGCCCCACCGATGACCGAGAACACCGGCCGCGACCCCGACGTCCTCACCACCGCCGAACTCGCGACCAAACTCGGTCTCTCCCCCCAGACCGTCCGCCGGATGGCCAACGCCGGCCAGATCCCCGCCCTCAAAACCGGCAAGGACTTCCGCTACTCCTGGCAAGCAGTCCGCGAAGTGCTGCGGCAGCCCCACCACCAACCCGGGGAAGCCGCCCATGACCCAACCCAGCCCAAGAAGGGCGCCGGCCACCGCGCCCAACGCCGAGCCCGCACAGGCGCCCACGACACCGAGTAAGCGCCCAGCCCTGCTCCGGCGGCCTGCCCGTTGAAGGCCGCCGCCACAGCCTGCGCCGCCGCCCTCACCCTCCTGCTGGGCCTCCTCGTCTCGGCGGCCGGCCACGACTCCGCCGCCAGCGCAGGATCAGACCTCGCGGGCGCACCCACCGCCGAGGCCAAACACGACATCCCACCCGCCTACCTGCCCTGGTACCTCGACGCCGCCCACACCTGCCCCGGCCTGCCCTGGAACGTCCTGGCCGCCATCGGCAAGATCGAATCCGACCACGGCCGCTCCACCGCCCCCGGCGTCCACACCGGCCAGAACGCCGCCGGAGCCGGCGGCCCCATGCAATTCCTGCCCGCCACCTGGACCGCCTACGGCGTCGACGGCGACCACGACGGCACCAAAGACCGCTACAACCCCGCCGACGCCATCCCCGGCGCAGCCCGCTACCTATGCGCCAACCACGCAGGCCAAGGCGGCAGGGCTCTGCGCCGCGCGATCTGGCGCTACAACCACGCCGACTGGTACGTCCGCAAAGTCCTCGCCCAAGCCACCCGCTACGCCGCCCCCACCGCAACCGGACGCGGCGCCACCGCCGTCAAAGCCGCCCTCCGCTGGCTCGGCACCCCCTACTCCTGGGGCGGCGGCGGACCCACCGGCCCCACCTACGGCATCGCCCAAGGCGCCGGCACCAAAGGCTTCGACTGCTCCGGCCTCACCCAACACGCCTGGGCCCAAGCCGGCATCCGCCTACCCCGCATCGCCGCCGACCAATACAACACCGGCACCCACATCCCCCGGCCCCAACTCCAGCCCGGCGACCTGCTCTTCTTCGCCACCAACCCCGCCAACCCGGCCACCATTCACCACGTCGCCATCTACTACGGCTCAGGCCGCATGATCCACGCCCCCCACACCGGCGACGTCGTCCGCATCGCCCAATTCGCTGGCAACCCCTACCGCGAACGCCAATACACCGGCGCCACCCGCCCTATACCACCGCGCTCCAGTGAGGCCTGACCAGAGGTCCATCCTTTCCATCTATGAGTTCGTTCGGTCAACCAAAGTTCATTCTGGGAAGAATCTCATGGGCCAGCTGAAATCGTATGGTAAGCCGCTCGACGTTTCCAAGCAGGAGGTGTGGGACGCCCCGATCAAGATTGAGGGATTACGGGGCACCGAGAGTAGACCTGGTCTCGATCGGGCAGTTCGAGAAGAATCCGCGGGGGAACCTGTACACGACCCACCATCTCTCTGGTTCAGGTCTCCACGCTACGAGGGGAAGCACAGGCTCTTCACTACAAAAGGGACCAACACCTAACGAACAACCCTCTCCCAAAGCCGGAGTAGGCGCGCCAAGTTTGCCAGGGAGATGGGCAGGGCATGCAGCGAGCGCATCTATCGTCAGAGATAACCAAACATGCTGAGGGGCCTCAGGTGGGCCCGGAACGGGTGAGAGGGGCTAACCGATTCTGCGTGGAGTGGGGGATCACGATGGCGGGGATCGACAAGCGGATCGCCGTTCTTGTGTCTTGGAGCAGGACGGGCGACAGGAAGAAGCGCACCAGGCCGGCTAGGGATGCGTTCCTGGCCCGGTTTGAACGGGAGGTCGATCCGGAGGGTGTGCTTCCGGCCGAGGAGCGCCGAGAGCGAGCCGAGTTGGCCAAGCGCGCCTACATGCTCCGGCTGGCTAAACGGTCGGCCCAGGCGAGGAAGAAGGGTTGAGCTAGATCGAAGCCCCGGCGCTGGCCGCGCCGGGGCTTTTGGTTTGCTGACCTTCAGTCCTCCATGATGCGGTCGTAGGTGCGGCGGGCACGCGTGCTGGCGGCACTACGGCCGTAGCGGCGGAGCATCTGGGGTGATGACCAGCCGTTGAGTTCCATGAGGTCGCCTTCGGCCCCACCCTTGTCGAGCCAGGTGTGGGAGAAGTGGTGGCGGAACTTATGGGGATGGACGGTCACACCGCATTCCTCGCCGCGGCGGACGACCATCTGGTAGATGCCGTTGGCGGTCATGGGCGGGCGGTTGTTGGTGCCCAGCCACAGGTGCCGGTTGGAGGAGTAGGTGTGCTTGTTGCGGACGCGGATGTAGCGGTCGATGGCCCGGGCGGCCGGGTGCCCGAAGCGGACGATGCGCTGCTTGTTGCCTTTGCCGGTGACGAGGAGTTCGCGGCGCATCAGGTCCAGGTCGCTGCGGTCGCTGTCCTCGGGGTCGTAGATGATGCCGGCCAGCTCCGAGAGCCGCAGGCCGGTGGCCTTGAAGAGGGTGAGGATCGCGTAATCGCGGCGCTGGGTGAAGGTCTTGCCCTCGCAGTGCTTGAGGAGCTTGTTGAGTTCCTCGTCGGTGAAGACGGGGACGACCTTCTCGCCGACGGCCGGCGGGCGAAGCTTCGCCATGGGGTTGGGCAGCTCTTCGTCGGTGGACCACCACTTGAAGAACTGCTGCAGTGCGCGGTACTGGTTGTTGGCGTAGCTGTCGGAGTAGGTGTTGAGGAGCCAGACCGTCCAGGCGCGGACGTCGTCTGCGGTGACGTCGTCCCAGTCGGTGTGGTCGGTGTTGCGTCGAAGGTGCTCGGCCGCGAACCACTGCGCCGCTTCGGCGTAGGTGCGGACGGTCTTCGGGGACTTCCCCTCAGCGTTGAGGTGGAGGGTGAACGAGTTGATCGCGGGCTGGAAGGTACCTGCTCGGAGGTCCTTCGGGCGCCGCGTACGGGCGGTACCCATCGGGAGATAGTTTTCCTCTGTTCAAGCGGTGTACACCGACGGTGATCAACCCGTTATCGACGTTTCCGCTGGTCAGAGGACCAGGTGGGCAGGGGCGGGGTCGAACCGCCGACCTTCCGCTTTTCAGGCGGACGCTCGTACCGACTGAGCTACCTGCCCAGGACGCGTGTTGGTGCGTCTGGCGGTCCTGACGGGATTTGAACCCGCGGCCTCCACCTTGACAGGGTGGCGAGCACTCCTAACTGCTCCACAGGACCTTGCTGCTCCGAGCTTAGCGGCTCCGGAGGGGTGTCTCGGCCGGTGGCGACCCGGCGTTTGGCACGTCCGAGAGCATACGCGATGCCCGAGGGACGCGCCAACTCGTTAACGCGGGGGGCGGCGGGGGATAGTGCGTAACGGAGAGGTACCGGGCCGGTACGGGTTGTTGGGCGGGTGCTACGCGTTTGCGGCCGGGGGTCTTAATCTGTCCGGGTTGCGCAACTGTGCGTGACCGGAGGGTGGCACAGAAGGGAGGTCGGCGTGGTCGCAAAGCTCCCAGACCAGGGCGCCGAGCACTACCAGCGAGGGCTCGGGACGCGGCAGATCCAGATGATGGCGATCGGGGGGACGATCGGCACGGGGCTGTTCCTCGGGGCCGGGGAGAACATCGCCAAGGCGGGGCCGAGCCTGATCCTGACGTACGCCGTGGCGGGGCTGGCGTTGTTCTTCGTCATGCGGGCGCTCGGCGAGCTGCTGACGTACCGGCGGACGGAGGGCGGGTTCGCCGGGTATGCGCGGGAGTTCCTCGGTCCGTTCTGGGGATACGCCACGACCTGGACGTACTGGATCATCTGGGTGACGACCGGCATGGCGGAGCTGACCGCGGCCGGCACGTACATCCAGAAGTGGTGGCCGGGGGTCGAGCAGTGGCAGACGGCGCTGGCCGCGCTGCTGGTGCTGTTCGCGGTGAACCTGATCTCGGTGAAGCTCTTCGGTGAGCTGGAGTTCTGGTTCGCGATGATCAAGATCGCGGCGATCGTGATGATGATCCTGGTGGGGATCGGGGTGCTGGTCTTCGGGTTCAGCGATGCCGGGGACACGGCGGCCGCGAGCAATCTGTGGGACCACGGAGGCGTGTTCCCTGAGGGGTACTCCGCCACGATCATGACGCTGCAGATGGTGATGTTCGCCTACCTGGGCGTCGAGCTGGTGGGGGTCACGGCCGGCGAGGCCAAGGATCCGGAGAAGAACATCCCGCGGGCGATCAACGCGCTGCCGCTGCGGTTCGCGCTGTTCTACCTGGGGTCGCTGCTGGTGATCCTGGCCGTGGTGCCCTGGACGGCGTTCAAGGGCGGCGCGAGCCCGTTCGTGCTGGCGTTCGACAAGATCGGCATTCCGGGCGGCGGGGACATCGTCAACTTCGTGGTGCTGACGGCGGCCCTGTCGTCCTGCAACGCGGGCGGGCTGTACTCGACGTCCAGGATGCTCAGGACGGCAGGCGTCAACGGTGACGGGCCGAAGGTCCTCTCGCGGTTGAACGGGCGCGGGGTTCCCGTGCTGACAGTCGTGATCTCGGCGCTCGTCATGGGCATCGGGGTCGTCGTCAACGCGGTCGTGCCGGAGAAGGCGTTCGAATACATCACGTCGGTGTCGACGGGGGGCGCGCTGTTGGTGTGGACGGTCATCCTCGTCGCGCACATGGTGTACCGGCGGAAGGCGACGGCTGGGGTGCTGCCCAAGTCGTCCTACAGGATGCCTTGGGCGCCCTATGCCACCTGGGCCGTGCTGGCGTTCTTCGCGTTCGTCACCCTCACGATCGCCTGGGAGGCCGACACCAGGGTCGCGCTGTACGTGATGGCGGCCTGGGTGGCGCTCATCGTCATCGGCTGGCCGTTCGTCCGGCGCAGTTCGCAGGAGGCGGAGATGAAGGTCGCGGTGGAGAGCACCAGCGCCTGACCGTCATGGGATGATTCCTCCAGGCGGTTCCATCCCTCCGGAGGCGCACGTGACCAGCAGGCTAGAGATCCGTGTGCGCTGGGTCCTGCTGGTCGTGGTGGGTGTGGCGAACGCCATCGGTTCGGTGGTCGTGCTGCTGTTCGCGACGTTCGTGCTGCCCGATCCGCCGCTGGAGGACCGCGACTACGCCCGCATGGTGAACGCGGCGGCGTTCTTCGGGTATCCGGTGGTGGCCGCGCCGGTGGCGCTGCTCCTGGGGTTGTGGCTGTGGCGGCCCGTCGTGACGTTCGTCCGGGACGGGGGGGACCCCGACCGGCAGCAGCGGCGGGCCGTCCTGCTCGGGCCGCTCCGGCTGACCATGCTCGTCGGGGCCCTGTGGACGGTCGGCGCACTCGGCTGGGCGGTGCTCGACATCATCCTGTTCACCGGGCGGCTGGCGGTGAAGACGGGCCTGACGTGCCTGCTCGGCGCGGCGACGACGTGCACGATCGTGTACCTGCTGTCGGAGCGGCTGCTGCGGCCGGCGGCGGCGCTGGTGCTGGGCGCGGAACGTCCGAAACGGTTCCGGCTGCCCGGGGTGACGACGCGGGTGATGCTCGCGTGGGCGCTCGGGACGGCGATCCCGGTGTTCGGGCTGATCTGCGTCGCGATCGCCGCGCTCGCCGCGCCGGACATCAATGTGGGGCAGCTCGCGGTCACGATCCTCGGGCTCGGCGGCGTGGCGCTGCTGGCCGGGGTTTATGTCATCTATATGGCGACACGGGCGATCGCGGACCCGATCCGGGCCGTCCGGACGGGGATGGCGCAGGTCGAGCGCGGCGACCTCGGCGCCGAGGTCGCGGTGTACGACGCGAGCGAGGTCGGCCAGCTGCAGGCCGGCTTCAACCACATGGTCGCGGGGCTCCGCGAGAACGAGCGGCTGCGCGACCTGTTCGGACGGCATGTCGGCGAGGAGGTCGCCGACCTGGCGCTGGAGCGCGGCGACATCACGCTCGGCGGCGAGACGCGCGAGGTGGCCGTCCTGTTCGTCGACCTGACCGGTTCGACGAGGCTCGCGGACACGCGGAGCCCGGACGAGGTCGTCGGGCTGCTCAACCGGTTCTTCGGCGTCGTGGTGTCGGTGGTCGCGAAGCACGGCGGCTGGATCAACAAGTTCGAGGGGGACGCGGCGCTGGCGATCTTCGGCGCGCCGACCCAGCTGGAGGACTCGGCGGGCGGGGCGCTCGGCGCCGCCCGCGAGCTGGCGGTGCGGCTGCGCGCCGAGGTGCCGATGCTGGACGCGGGGGTCGGCGTGTCCGCGGGCCCGGTCGTGGCCGGCTACATCGGCGCGGAGGAGCGGTTCGAGTACACGGTGATCGGCGATCCGGTGAACGAGGCGGCGCGGCTCAGCGATCTGGCGAAGGATGAGGCGGGGCGCGTGCTGGCCTCGGCGACCGTCCTGGACCTGGCCCATCTGGCCGAGTCGGACGAATGGGACGTCGGCCGGTCGGTGACGCTGCGCGGCCGGAGCCGTCCGACCCGGCTCGGGAGCCCGCGCCGGGCGCCGGGGACCGGCTCTGATCCGGCTTCCGGCGTGGGGCGGACGGCCCGCGGCGCCCGGATCCCGCGCCCGCTGCGGCGGAGCCGGCGGCTGCTGCTCGGCGCGCTGATCCTCTCGAAGGCGACCAAGGGCGCGATTCCGCCGGACAAGTCCGAAGAGCCCGAGTAGCTTCGCCGCGGTTCCGCCGGAGGCGCCGTGTCGTCCCCCTCCCGGACGGTCCGGATGCGTATCGTCGCCGGCAGTACACGGTCTGCTACCGGCCCGTAACTCCCGTGTCACCGGACGGCCCGAGGGTTGGGGCGGACAGCCCCGGCTCCCGGAGAGGTGACAGATGCACCGACGGATTCGTCTCGCGCTCATCGCCGTCACGGCCACCACGGCGATCGTCGTCCCGGCGGCGGCCAACGCCGCCCCGCCCCCGCCCCCGCCCGGCGCCACGCACAGCGGCACGCCCGCGCCCCGGCCGCGCGCCGAGACCGCGCTGGACGCCGGGATCGTGAACGTCGCGCACCGCGGCGCGTCGGCGTACGCGCCGGAGAACACGCTCGCCGCGTTCAGGCTGGCCCGAACGCAGCGGGCGGACATGTTCGAGCTGGACGTCCAGGAGACCAGGGACCACCAGCTCGTGATCATGCACGACACCACGCTCGGCCGGACGACGAACGCGGAGGACGTCTACCCGGACCGCGCGCCCTGGAAGGTCGCCGACTTCACCCTCGCGGAGATCCAGAAGCTGGACGCGGGCTCGTGGTTCGCGGCGAAGTACGCGGGCGAGCGGGTCCCGACGCTGCCCCAGGTGCTGACCGCGATGCGCGGGAAGGGGCTCGGCCTGCTGCTGGAGATCAAGAGCCCGGCCCTCTACCCGGGCATCGAGGGGCGGATCGCCGCGGCGCTGAAGCGCTCGCCGTCCTGGCTCCGGTACGACCCGCGCGAGCGGCGCCTCGCCGTCCAGTCGTTCGACTGGGAGTCCGTGCGGCGCTTCCACGCCGTCCTGCCCAGGGTGCCGACCGGGCTGCTCGGCACGCCGAAGGCCGAGCAGCTGCCGGAACTGGCCTCCTACGCCGACCAGATCAACCCGACGTTCGGTGATCTGACCGAGTCCTACGTGGGGCAGGTGCACGCGGCCCGGATGGACGTCCTCACCTGGACGATCAACGACCGCGGCGACATGGAGAAGGCCGCCGGCCTCGGGGTGGACGGGATCATCACGAACAGGCCGGACGTCCTGCGGCAGGTACTGGAGGAGTCCCGGGCCGCCCGGGCCGCGCAGCGGGCGCGGGCCGCCTGATCAGGGCAGCAGCCGGCGCGCGCGGGCGGTGAGCGCCCGCGCCGCCGGACTGCGCGGCCCCTCCGCCCGCCAGGCCAGCGCGATCCGCCCGCTCAGCCGGGGCCGGACGATCGGCATCGCGTGCAGCGCGTCCGGCAGGCCGCGGGCGGCGGACTCGGGCAGGACGGCGACGCCGAGGCCGTGCGCGGCGATCTGCGCCAGTACGGGCGGTTCGCCGGCCTCGAACGCGATGCGGGGGCGCAGCCCGGCGTCCGCGAACGCCGCGTCCAGGACGGCCCGCACCCCGGTCCCCTTCGGCAGGCTGATCAGCGCCTCCCCGCCGAGCGCCCGCAGCGTGATCGTGGACCGCCGCGCCAGCGGGTGCTCGCGGCCGACGGCGGCGTAGAGGTCCTGCTCGATGACGACCCTGGTCGCGATGCCCTCGGGCGGTTCGGCGCCGAGGCTGAGGAACGCGAGGTCGACGCGTCCGGTGCGGAGCCCCTCGGTCAGGGTGTCGGTGTCCTCTTGGATGACCGTGATCTCCACGTCCGGGTGGTCGCGGTGGAATTCGGCGATCATGCCGGGAAGGTTCAGCGACCTGATCCAGTCGACCGTGCCGACCGTGACGTGCCCGCGCAGCAACCCGGTCAGCTCGTCGACCGACAGCCGCGCGCCCTCGACGGCCGCGAGCGCCGCCCGCGCGTAGGGGAGGACGGCGGCGCCGACCTCGGTCAGCCGGACGGTCCGTCCGGACCGGTCGAGCAGCGGCTGGCCGAGCTCCCGCTCCAGTTGCCGGATCTGCGCGCTGACGCCCGGCTGGGCGACGTGCAGCCGGGCGGCGGCCTTGGTGAAGCTCGCCTCTTCGATGACCGCGACGAAGTACTCCAGCTGGCGCAGCTCCATAACCAGCCATGCTAGCCGCGCGCGCGTCCAGCGCCATGGCTTCTGCCGAAGGCGGCGGGACGACTCCGGGCGCACCCGCGGCCGGCGGCGGGGCCGACCATTTCTTTGGATCTTCTTGGGTGCGTCGCTGCTGTTCAGAGGACTGATTCCGGTCTGGGCGGTGAATACATCACCTGCGGGAGGTCGGGTGTACGGACGGCACACATGGTCAATACGGGTGCGGATGACCGTGATTGCCGGAATGGTCACCGCGGTGATCTGCGTGATCGTGGCGACGCTGGTCCTCGTGGAGGTGCGCGACTCCAGGACCGAGTCCAAGCGCACCCAGGCGACGGCCACGGCGCTGCGGATCGTCTACGAGATGCGGCGCGGCCCGGTGCGGGGCGGCCTCCACGCACCGGAGGGCGTGGTCATCCAGGTCATGGACAGGAACCGGAAGGTGATCGCGGGCACCCCCGGTCCGTCGCTGACCGGGACGGCGGTCGCCCGGTTCCTCCCCTCGCAGGCCCAGGTGTACTCCACCCGGGACGTCTGCTCGTCGGCGGCCATCCGCGGCTGCGCGTGGGTGGTCGGTTTCCGCGTCTTCCAGCCGGACGGGGACTGGGTCGTCTACGCCGCCGCCCCGGCCGTCCCCTGGTTCGTCAGCCCGGGGCTCATCATGCTGCTGGTCAGCGTCTCGCTGCTGGCGACCCTGCTGGCGTGCCTGCGCGCCTGGGGCACGGTGGACCAGACCCTCGCCCCGGTGGACGCGATCCGCGCCGAACTCGCGGAGATCACCGCGCTGCGGTCGGGCCGGCGGGTGACGGTGCCGGAGAACCGGGACGAGATCAGGCGGCTCGCCGAGGCCGCGAACGCCACGCTCGACCGCCTGGACGGCGCGCTCGAACGGCAGCGCAGCTTCACCTCCGACGCGTCCCACGACCTGCGCAGCCCGATCGCCGCGGCCCGCACCCAGATCGAGGAGGCGCTCCTCTTCCCGGACGAGGTCGACTGGCCGCAGACGGGACGCGCCGTCCTGGCGAGCCTGGAGCGGCTCCAGGCGATCGTGACGGACCTGCTGCAACTGGCCCGCCTGGACGCCGCGGCCTGGAAGGAGGAGGAGACGGTCGACCTCGGCGCCATGGTCACCATCGAGATGGCGAGGTCGGAGCGGACGAAGCGGATCGTCCCGCACCTCCAGGAGGGCGTCACGGTGCGCGGGGACCGGCTCCGGCTCGTCCGCCTCTTCACGAACCTGTTGGACAACGCCGAGCGGCACGCCGAATCGCGGGTCGACGTCACGGTGCGGCGCGACGAGGGCCGCGCCGTCCTGGAGGTGCTGGACGACGGCGCGGGCGTCGCCGAGGAGCACCGCGACCTGGTCTTCCAGCGGTTCGCCCGGCTGGAGGCCAGCAAGGCGCGCGACCCGGGCGGCACCGGCCTCGGCCTGCCCATCGCGCGCGAGATCGCGCGGCTGCACGGCGGCAGCCTCACGATCGAGGACAGCCCGCGCGGTGCCCGCTTTGTCCTGAACATCCCAAGGAACGTTCCAGAACAGCCCGATCGGCGCGCCTGACCGGCGCGGGCGTCCCGGAGGATGCGGAAAACCCCGCGGCCTCGGTGCGCGCGGGGTCGTGGGTGGGGGTCGCGGGCCCGGCGGGGGCGGGCCGGCGGGCGGCGGCGGGGTCAGAGAGCCGATGCGGCGGGCAGGCCGCGCAGATGGATCCAGCCCTCGATGTCCGTTTCCTTCACCTTGCAGCCGATGGGCTCGTACTCGTCGGCGTTCACGTAGCCGGGCCCGTGGGCGATGACCGAGTCGTAGACGAAGCGCGAGGCGATGACGCCGAGGTCGGCGCCCGTCGCGGCGAGCCTCTCCTTCAGCGGCGCGGCGTCGAGCAGCCGGGCCGCGGTGATGACCGTCCAGCCGGCGATCCCGGGCGGGTCGGGCTCCACGGGCCCGACGTCCACGGCGACCCTGAGCTGGATGCGGACCGCCTCGCTCGACCGGTGGTTGTGGCGCCGCAGCCGCGTGCCGAGCAGGGCGAGCATGGGGTCGACGACGGCGGCGGTCGGCATCTCGGGCGGGATGACGATCAGCGCGCCGTCGCCGCGGTCCTCGCGGTAGCAGGCGTCCCACGGCACCTTCGACTCCTCGAACGACTCCCGCAGGGCCGCGTACATGGCGCGCCGCACCGCGATCCGGTCGTCCTCGTTGCGGACGTGCGAACTGAAACCGGCGATGTCGGTGAACACGACGGTGCAGTTCTGCCCCGCCCAGGACGGCGCGCCGCCGCTCGGGGAGGCGACGGTCTTCGTGTGCGCCGGCGACGAGCCGCCATCGGCCGCCGCGCCATGCGGCTCCCATGACCCGTCCGACGCCTCCGCCATGCCGGGCCACCCGCGGGCGTGCGACTCCGCAGCGGGACATGCGTCGTCCTCCACGTAGGGGCCGGACGCCGCCTGCCAGCTGAACCCGCCGTACGGCCCGGACTTCCCGTACGGGTCCTGAGCCCATTGGGGAGACATGGGTACGTACACCGTCGCGTACGGCTGGGGTGAGCCGTAGTGGACGGCGGCGCCGTACGCGTGCGCGGCCCTGTGCCGCTCCGTGTCCAGTCCGGCGAGGCGAGGATCGTGCGCGCCCCCGGACTGCTCGGTGAGCCGGTCGTACATCTCGCGTTCCAGGACGGCGACCACGCGCGGATGGTTGCTCAGGTACGTGACGAACTCCCGCGTGGTCAGGCGCAGCGCGTGCAGCGGCGCCATCGCGACGATCGTCGCCGAGCGCCGGCGCAGCAGCAGCGCGGCGCGCTCGCCGACGATGTCGCCGGGGCCGCGGAAGGCGATGATCCGCTCGCGTCCGTCCCGCTGGACGCTGACCCGCACCGAGCCGGACTTGATCACGACGGTGTGGTCGGCGGCCTGGCCCTCCTCCCACAGCACCGCGCCGGCCGGATACGCGACCTCCTGCGCGGTCGCGAGGATCTCGGCCCTCTCGATGGTGGTGAGGGAACGCCAGAATCCGCCCTGCTGGGACGTTCCGTCCTGCGGGGCGTACGCCGCGGGCGTCGGCGGCGGGACGTACGCCGGTGTCGCCGAGGCCGGGACGGACACGGGTGTCACCGAGGCCGGGACGGACGCGGGGGGCGTCGCGTGCCGGCTCTGCGGGGCCCAGTCGTCGGTGGAGGGTTCGCGGTGCGCCTGCCCGGCCGGGACGCTGTGCGTCACCGGGCGGACGATCTGGTCCGGGTCGTGCCGGCGGGCGTGTTCGTCCATCAGCACACCCGCCTTTCGGAAGCCGCGGGGGCGGTATTCGCGCGGGTTCCGGCGTTCGCGGGGTGGACGTCAAAGGTCGGGGGATGAATCTGCTGTCTTGACATGTCAGGGACCCCATGCCTCGAATCGCGACTTCGGTTCCGTGCGCGGTGCCCGGATCACCCGGCACCGGGCCGTGGTGGCCGAAGTCACATCACCTATAGCCCGTGCCGCGTGATCGCGGTTAGACTGGGTGAGTCCGCAGAAAACGTTTTGGCAGGTCAGCCTAGATCTTTCTGCGTTTTCGCAGGTGTTCTGCGCAGACCCGCCGGCGCGTTCTCGCGCGGCTCCGGGAGTCGCTCTCCACTCTCCGCCGATCGTCTTGGCTGCCAACCGGTGGTCGGCGGAAGTGGCGGGCGACTCTGTTGTTGTGGCCGGTTCTGGTCGTTCTCGCTGCCGATGCCGAAGTGTCGCGTCGTGGCTGACCTCCCCGTCCGATGCGTGTCCGCCTCGTCCTTCATGCGGCCGGCGGTGCCCCGTGGCCCGGCCCCGTGTCCGCCGGTGGCGAGGTGCTCGGACGGGGGACACGCGTCCCGGCCAGGCTCCTTACCCTGCGTAGAGATCGTCGGTTGCTCTGATGTGGCACCGAGTCTCGTTGCAAGTCGGCGTCTGCTAGTCTGCTATGTAGCACATTACAACATAGTCCAGTGTGATGCAGCAGTCTGGAACTTCCGACGCAGGTTTTGGGCGATATGACGGGGTCTGGCGCGTGGAGCGAAGATCGCATGACCAAGACATGTAGCGCAGTGGTGGCAAGTGGGATGTCAGGTCCCGAAATGCCATGTAGCATCCAGGCCGGTGGCACTAACTACTTAGAGTGAGCGAATGCGATGTCCAGTGACCAGGGGCCGATAGTCCAGAGCGCGCTGCTGCGGGCGGAGCTCGTCCGGCTGCGCAAGGAGAAGAGGCTGACGCAGGAACAGGTGGCGCGGCAGCTCGAGTGGTCCCCGTCCAAGCTCATCCGGGTGGAGGGCGGAAAGAACGCCATCACCCGAACCGACCTGCAGGCCCTGCTCAGGGTGTACGACGTCACCTCCGAGGGGCGCCAGGAGCGGTTGCAGACACTCGCGCGCGGTGCCCGTGAGCCCGCCTGGTGGAACGAGTACCGTGGTGAGCTCGACCCCGGTTTCCTCAACTACGTCGGGTACTCCGCCGGTGCGGCCTTCGTCCGCCAGTTCCACGGGACGGTGATCCCGGGGCTCATCCAGACGCCCGAGTACGCCGAGGTGCTGTCGACCGGCAAGGCGTCCGAGCGGGCCCGGGTCCTCGCGGCCAAGCTGCGGATCCAGCGGCAGCAGGAACTCGCCAAGCGGCAGAACCCGCCCCGCCAGCACTACATCATCGACGAGGGCGTCATCCGCCGGCATGTCGGCATCAAGATCGACCCCGCGATCATGCCGGCGCAGCTCAACCACATCGCGGACCTCGCCGAGCGGGACGACGTGGTGACGGTGCGGATCATCCCCTTCAGCGCCGGGGCGCACCTCGGCCTCGAAGGGCCGTTCACGATCCTGGAGTTCGACGGCGATCTCGCCGACGTCCTCTACCTGGAGGGACGGCCGGGCGCCAGCTTGATGCTCACCGGTGAGGACGAGCGGATCGCCGAATACCGCGACACCTTCGAACTCCTGCTGGAGCAGGCGCTGCCGGCCGAACAGTCGATCGCGCTGCTCCGGACCGCCGCCGAAGACCTGATGGCCTGACTCGGGCCTCGCAACTCGACCGGACCGGAGGTGAAGGCCGCGGCGAACATCCGACAAGGCGAGTGGCCGTCATAACACGCAGCGTGATCTTGTGTTCCCTTGTAGGCGGGGTAACTAGAACCGTTTACACTCGTGATCGGGAAATTATCCACAAGGTCGTGGTTTGTTGTGCCCTGCTCGGTACTCGTCCGGTGGGTGTTCTCGGCCGATCGCTTGGCGAGACGGGACCCGCCGGCAATGGACGGAGGTTGCTGGATGGTCTACCGGTCGAATCGTGGAGCCGCGCTGAACTGGCGGAAGAGCAGCGCGAGCACCGACGACAGCACCTGCGTCGAGGTGGCGGCGCTCGGCCCGTCGGTACTCGTCCGCGACTCGCGCGACCACTCCGCTGGCGTCGTCACCTTCGGCCGCGCGCAGTGGAACGCTTTTTTGAGCGCCATCCGGGAGGGCGACCTGGATCGGCGTTGAGTCACGTGACTCATTTCCCCCGCCTCCCGTAAAAATTGTCGACCATTGCAGCTCCCTGACGCCTTTACCGGCGATCCTTGACAACCTGCCCCGCTCTCGCCCGGAAAGGAACGGCTCGGTTGACGTTCCTCGGGGCCTTGGCGCATCGTGCCGTCGGTGGGCCCGCACCGGCACGGCGGAGCGCTGATTCGCCTGGACCTTGGCGCCAGTGAGGACGCGCACTGGCTCAGTAGAGAAACGGGACCTTGATCTGGTCGGCGCCGATCAGAGCCGTGCCGGGAGAGCGGCCGAGGAGCCAGGCCAGGAGTGACGGGGCCGGTCCGGTGACGAGGTGCTCGCCATCGCCATGGTCTTGGCCGGTGTCGGTGGCGTGCAGGCGCAGGTCGGGGCCGTCGTCACGGCGTGCGAAGGAGGCCGTCACGCTGGTGAGCAGGCGGGCGGTGAAGTCGGCCGGCCAGTCGTCCGGGGTGAAACCGGCGTCCAGGTCGACGTGGTGGATCAGGACCTCGGTGAGGCGCGCGTCGGCGGCGCGGGCGGCCGGGTGGCGGGCGCCCGTGGTCCATTGGACGGTTCGCCGCCATGCCTCGTCCGGCATGAGTGCGAAGGCTTCCGCGAATCTGCCGGCGCTGCGGCGGACGTCCTCCAGGAGGGCGCGGGCGGGGCGGTCCGCGCCCTCCTCGATCTCGGCGGCGCGGGCCTCCAGGCTCGGGTACTCGTAGGACGCGACGCCCGTGCGGGCCCAGGTGAGCAGGCGGGTGCCGCCGTCGGCGTTGCGGGCGACGTGGGTGAGGACGTGTCCGCGCGTCCAGCCGGGGAGCAGGGAGGGCGCGCGGACGTCGGCGTCGGCGATTCGTGCGGCGGTCGCGAGGAGGGCCCGCGTCGCGGCGGTGATCTCCGCGAGAGTGATCATGCGAAGGCGGATGCGTGGGCTTCGGCCCACTGGCGGAAGGTTCGCGGAGGCGTGCCGGTGATGTCCTGGACGGTGGCGCGAACGGCTGATTCGTCCAGCGAGCCGTTCACGTAGAAGTCGAAGAACGCGTCGACGTAGGCGACCGGCATCTGCTTGCTCATCTCCACGCGTGCCTCCTCGTCGGCGACGGCGGCGATGTCGTGCGGGTCGACGGTCGCGGTGCGGACAGCGGCGAACGGTAGGCGGAGCGTGTCGCCGCGTCCGACGCCTGCACGCGGACCCGCGGGCCCAGATCGAAGGCGGCGGTGTAAAAGCGTTCGGCGGCCGTGGGGTCGGCCACCTCAAGGGTGACGAATTCTACGGTTGCCATGCCGTTCACGTTATGCGGCGCCGACGCGGCGCGCTTCTCGAATCCTGATCGGTCCCGCTTAGCGGACGCCGCGGGGACGGAACTGGATGCTGATGCGGGGGCCGGTCACGCGGGCGCTCTTCGGGATGGCGTGCTCCCACGTGCGCTGGCAGCTCCCGCCCATCACGATGAGGTCGCCGTGCCCCAGCTCATGGCGGATCGTCCCGCCGCCGCGAGGCTGACCGCCACCGCGCGGACGCAGCAGCAGGCTTCGCGGCGTGCCGACCGACAGGATCGCCACCATCGTGTCGTGCGTGGAGCCACGCCCAATGGTGTCGCCGTGCCATGCCACACTGTCGCGGCCGTCCCGGTAGAGGCAGAGCCCAGCGGTACGGAACGGCTCACCGAGTTCGTCGGCGTAGTGGTCGTCGAGCGCCGCTTTCGCCTCGTCCAGGACGGGATCGGGGAGTGCCGCGCCCTCGTCGTAGAACGCGAGCAGGCGGGGAACGTCCACGACCCGCTCGTACATGCGCCGCCTCTCCGCACGCCATGGGACGGACGTGCGCAGCCGCTCGAACAGCGCGTCCGCGCCGGGGATCCAGCCGGGGAGGACGTCCACCCAGGCGCCGCCGGCGAGCCGCGTCCGCCGCGCCGACGCCAGCGGACGCGGCCCGCCCTCGTCCGTGCAGTCCAGCAGCGAGCCTTGGAACATGCCGCCACTGTACCCGTTTCGGTCAAACATGTGTTCGATCCGGCCGTGGGAGCGTGGTCTGTCGGTGGCGGATCGTAGTCTTCGCCCGTGATGCGCGGTCCACCGGCGATCGGCTGAGCCTTGCGTGCGACGCGGGCTGAGCCTCGCCGTTCGGAACGTCAGAAGTCGTGCAGCAGGTCTTTGAGGAAGGCGGTGGTGCGGGCGGGGCGGGCCGCGCGGATGGCGAGGAGGTCCATGATCTTCTGGTAGCGGGCGGCCTCGTCGCCCTCGGGGTAGCGGGCGCCGGTGAGCTGTTCCAGGTAGATCACGTCGTCCAGGTCGTTCTCGGCGAAACGGACGATCGTGATCGGGCCGCCCAGTGCCGGGTGGCCGCCCGCGGAGAAGGGCAGCACCTGCAGCCGCACGTTGGTCATGGTCTCCGACACCGTGATGAGGTGCTCGATCTGGGCGCGCATGGTGTCCGGCCCGCCGATCGGCCGACGCAGGGCCGCCTCGTCGATGATGGACCACAGCGTCGCCGCGCCGATCGGCCGGTGCAGGATCTCCTGCCTGGCCATCCGGACGGTGAGCCGCCGTTCGAGTCCCTCGTAGGGCGCGTCATGGTGTTCGAGCCCGATGACGGCCCGCGCGTAGTCGCGTGTCTGTAACAGGTGCGGGACGTACTGCACCTCGAAGTTGCGGATCGTCGTCGCCGACTGCTCCAGCCCGAGGTACTGCTCGAACCAGCTCGGCACCACGTCGCCGTAGCCCTGCCACCAGCCGGGCTTCTTCGCCTCCTGGACGAGTTCCAGGAAGCTCGCGCGCTCGTCCTCGTCGTGGACGCCGTACAGGTCGAGCAGGTCGAGGACGTCCCGGACCTTGAATCCGTGCCGTCCCAGCTCAAGTCGGCTCATTTTGGACGCGGACGAGCGGATCGCATTCCCGGCCTCGACCCGTCCGATCCCTTTGTCCTCCCGCATGCGCCGGAGCCGCGCCCCGATCTGCATGCGCAACGCGGTCGGCCCCGGGCCCGCCTGCCGATTGTCCAGCACAAGATCTCCAGCGTCTCGGACGTCCCGACAACGATCGATCGGAGGGTCTCACAAGCAATGGTGAACGCGCAGGGAACCCTTGGCCAGAGGTATGTAACTCGACCGGCCGCGACGGGGGATTTGGGATCGTTCCAAATTCCGGCCTCACCGGCGCGGGACGAGCAGATCCAGATCGGCCCGCGGCACCCGCGCCCGCTCGGCGACGCGATCACGGTCGGTGCCGGCCTGGCCGACGATCTCGACCGCCCGGGTCAGCATCGTGGGCTGCTCCAGCGGCTTCCCCGGCCCCGGCTCGTGCCGCCGCCAGCCGCGCGAGCTCATCGCGCTCATCGCGTTCCGGTACACGGTCTCCTGCATGATCCCGAGCGTGCGGGCCCGGTAGAGGAGCGCCGCCATGCTGACACCCCAGGCCGCCTTGAGGCGGGTCAGGCATTCCCAGTCGGCGGTGCCGGGAAGCTCGCCCGCGATATCCGCCTCGGGCATGAGGAATTCGGCGGCGAATCTGTGCGCCTGGTCTTCGACGACCTTTTCACCGGGTTCGGCGTCGGCATGCATGACCAGATGGCCCAGCTCGTGCGCGGCGTCGAATCGGTTACGCCAGTAGTCGCCCTTGGCCGGATTGAAGAACACCATGGGCCTCGGGTGGACGCCGACGCTGAACGCGTCGACCCGTTCCGCCGCCCGCGGCAGGACGAGCACGATCACGCCGTGCGCTTCGAGGAGCCGGACGACGTGCGGCACCGGGCCGGCCTCCGCCAGAAGGGCCTTCCTCGTCAGCCTTGCCGCCTCAATGGGCCCGGGGCCCGCTATCTCGTCCGGCGACACGGGGTATTCGGGCAGGTCGACCTCGGGAAAGTCGACGAGGTCCTCAAGCGCGGCGACGATGTCGGTGGCGATGCGTCCGTAGGCGAGCGCCTGGTCGCGCTCGATCTGGCTGGTCGACCTGAGCGACCGGAAATGGGCGCCGTCCATGGAAACGGGGCTGCGCCCGTCCTGAAAGAACCCGACCGGCACGCCGAGCGCGATGGCGAGCCGTTTCAGCGTCATCTCGTCGGGCCGCTGCACACCGGCCTCGTACCGCCCGATCGCTTTCGGTGTCGTCCCCACGGCGTCCGCGAGCTGGTTCTTGCGCAACCCCCTGAGCCGCCGGGCCAGCGTCAGCCGCTCGCAGTCGAACAGCACCCTGCGCCACCCTTTGCTAGGCCGTCTTCGTCTCCTCGCGGAGCCGCATGGGGACGTCGTCTTCCTTGTCGTCCCAGAGCGGCATCGTCCGCTCGACGAGCTTACGACGTGGATCGGGCCCGATGGCGTCGTCCAGTTGCTTCACCCAGTGCCAGGCCGTCCCGCCGTCCGCGTTCCACCTGGGACGGCCCAGGAAGAGCTCCATTTCGATGGGTTCCTCGCTGGCGCTGTGCGCGAGTACCAAGGTCACCACACCGGGCGTGTCGTGCGCCTCCAAGCCCAAGGGGAGGGCCAGTTGCGGGTCTTCGATGTATCCCTGACGTGCGACGGCCTGCTTGGTGGGACTGTCCCGGTCCCAGCGGATCCCTTTGACGTTGCCGAACTCGTGGCGCTTGAGGAGGACGCGGTAGGGGCCGTACCGCCATCCGGGCGAGCCGTTCAGATCGTCCCGGACGACCTGCTTCGCCAGCTCGCCGCGGCCGAAAACGCGATCCAGGTGGGACGTCAGCGACTCGAACGCGGCGACGCCGTACGTCCGCTCCTTGAACCCCGCGTCCCGGCTCAAGTGATTGAACAGGGCACGCGTGGCGTCGCGGTGAGCCTCCCGCACCCCGTGCAGGAAGCCCGCCGCCATGAGCTCGTCCCAAGCAACCTGCTCCTCAGTCACGCCCCCCACTGTAGGCAGGGGCACTGACATTACGAGCAGCCCTCGAACTGCGGCACCTCTTCGACCAGCTTGAGCCCGCTGGACCCGAACCACTTGCGCAGCAGCCGGCTCGCCGTCCCGTCCTGGTACATGGTGGTGATGGCCCGGTTCACCTTCTCGCAGGCGTCGATGTCGCCCTTCCGCATCCCGACGCCGTAGCGCTCATCGGTGAACGGAACGTTCAGGATCTGGACGTCCGGCGCCGCGAACCCGGCCAGCACCAGATCCCCGGTCGAAACCGCGTCCACGGCCCCCGCGCGCAGCTTCGCCACACAGTCGCTATAGGAGGACGCCGGAACGAGGTTGGTCGCGATGCCGAGACCATTGACCACCCGTTCGGTGGACACGGACCCGCTCGCCTGGCACATTTTCCGCCCGTTCAGGTCACGGATGGTCCGGATCCTCGTGTCACCGCGCTTGACCATGACGTCCTGGTGAGCGACGTAGTAGGGACCGGCGAACGTGACGAGATTGGCCCGATCCGGCGTGATGGAGTAGGGCGCGAGGACGAGGTCGACCGAATGCGCCTCGAGTTTCTGCTCGCGGTTGTCCGACCTGACCTCCTTGAACGTCACCTTCGAGGCGCCGAGCCTGCGGGCGATGTAGGAGCCGACGTCGACCTCGAAACCGCGGAAGACGCCGTTCTCCTTGCGTCCGAGGCCCGGCTGGTCGATCTTTACTCCGATCGTGATGGCGTCCTCACCGGGAATGGACGCGCTGGCGGTCGCGCATCCGGCGAGTCCGAAGACCAGGGCCAAGCTCATCAGAATGTGCCGCACAGCCCATGGCTATCGACCCGAATCAACGGGCGAATGAACGCGAGGCGGCCGAAGTGCTGACGCCCGATGGCCCTATCGCCTTTGCGGGGGCCGCCGCTCGATGGCGAGGCGCCGCAGTCCCCGAACCCGACATCTACGCCGACCCCACCCGCCTGGCCAACCTGGATCTTCAACTAACCCGCTACCAGGTGCTCGGGAACATCTGGTGCTTGAGGAGGACGTCGATTTGCCCGGCCGCCGCTTTCGCGTCTCCGCACGGCCACAAGTAGCCCTCCCTCCCGCGCAGAGTCTCGCAATAGCCCCACGTCCCACCCGGGGTGGCCCGGACGGAGACCACGATGCCTATCTCCTTCGCGAGTCCGGCGTGCACCCACAGCAGGGGGAGCGGCGTCGGGAACTCCTCGGGGCGGTAGAACTTGGTGAAGCGCCATCCCTGGGGTTGGAGTGCCTCGGCCAACGCATCCAAATGTTGGATGGCCGTCCGCTTGCCCAGCCGGGTGCGCAGACGGAGTACCTGTCGTTCAACCTGGACGCTCAGAGAACGCACTTGGCCCACGTGACCTTTCCTCCTCCGGTCAGCGGATCGGTGCCCCACTCCTCCGCGAGCGCGGCGACCAGGAGCAGGCCGCGTCCGCCGATCGCGGTGTCGCTTTCCTCCTGGACGCAGGGCTCCCCGTCGCCGCAGTCCTCGACCTGGATGACCGGCAGCCCGTCCGCCTCGTCCCGCACCACGCGGACGACGATCGGCGGCTCACCGTGCAGAAGCGCGTTCGTGACCAGCTCGGACACGATGAGCTGCGCGGTGTGAACGTCCTCGAAGCCCCGATCCCAGAACCACTCACCGACGAACCGCCGCGCCGCCGCAGGTGCGCGTTCGTCCGCCCTCCGAACCAGCAACTCGAGAGCACCAACTTGGACGATCATTTCCTCGCCCTCCACACGGCTGCTCAACGCGTTCCACCTTTCTTATCCTTTGTCAGTCTGGGTGAGTTCGGCCCCAGGGACCGTCGGCGGCGTCGGGACACCGGCCCCGCTCGACGGTGAGCTCGTCGATGACGGGCGGCGTTCAGCGATCGTGGCCGTCTAGGCTCGCCGCTCGGACGAGTGGTCTGGGATGGGAGGACGGCAGCGTCGAGAACTGACGCGACCGCGTGGGCGAGAGCTGCTGGGCTGGGGGCCTCGACAAGACGGCCTTCCACGAGCGCCCACCACCGTCGGGTATGAAATCCGAACCACGCCACCACGCCGAAACGGACCGCCAGGTTCTGGATCTCGGCGCGGACGATCGGTCTGGTGTCCATCGGGACGGTTACGTCGGAAAGCATGATCACGCCTCCGTCTCAGACAGCAGCGCGTCCAGCTCCACGACCGTTCGCGCCCGAAGTAGCCGGTGTGGTGACACCCCCGGCAGACTTTGGGCGAGCCAGTCGCCATGTCGCCCATCCGGCAGGACTTCGCGCCAGATCTCCCACGCGTGCCCGTGCTCAGCGCGCAACACCTCAGCTGGTGAGGGACGAGGCGCTTCCACAGGTACCCCCTCGTTTCGCTCATCTCGGCTGCCTGGCTGTTGGGACGCCGAAGACGCTACGTAGGGCAACTGTGCCGGTACAGTTACGCTCCGCTGTCGTTTGGTGGAGCGGCACCGAAAGGGCTATGAGGCGTAGTCGTTTGACCACTGACGCTTACACGGCCGCGTCCGCGACTTACGCTGAGATTGTCGAGACGCTCGGAGAAGGGCAGGGCAAATGCAGGACGCCAGCATCAGCGACCGCGTCCGTGAGCTGCGGCGCCGACGTGGAATGACCCAGGAAGAGCTTGCCGAACGGGCTGCATTGTCGCTCGCGGTGATCAAAAAGCTGGAGCAGGGCGGCACCTGCCGCATGGAGACCTACCACCAACTCGCCCGCGCGCTCGGTGTCACCACCGTCTGGTTCGTCTCCGCTGGGCCTCCCGAACCGACCGAAGCCGTCGTGGACGAGGTCGTGCTCGCCGACATGCGTTCGGCGATCAATCCGCCTATCGGATTGGCCGGCCGTCCCCTCTACGGCACCGCCGACGGGGATCACCCGAACCTTTCACGCCTCCGCGGCGCTGCCTCCGCGATCGCCGCCAAGTATCAGGCCGACGCCTACGACGATCTCGCGCGCATCATGCCCGCCCTGGTGAGATCGGCTCACCACCATGTCGAGGTGCATGACACCGGAGACGAACGGCGGGATGCATTGCAGCTTCGCGCAGACATTCTCGGCCAAGCCGGGCGGTATCTGATTCAGATTCGTGCCCATGATCTGGCCCTGATCGCGCTGCAACGCTCGCTGCGGGACGCCGTGGAGATCGGCGACACCCCACTCGCCGCCGCGGCCGTCAGCGGGCAGGCGTGGGCGATGCTGCGTCAAGGACGCTTCGCCGAAGTCGAGCAACTGTGTGTCGACACCTCGGGGGAGATCGAGCCGACCATGAGCAAGGCGTCGCCCGATGAACTGTCGGGATGGGGGTACCTGCTGCTGAGGGCCGCGGCCGCCGCATCCCGCAACAACCGTCCCGACGAGGCGCGCGAGTACGTTCGTACGGCGGGCGCTGCGGGTGCGCGTCTCGGCCGGCAGCACCAAGACCTAGCGGGCCACAAATCATTCGGTCCGCTCAACCCGGCCTTGATGAGAACAGAGATCGAGTTGCTGGACGGGCGCCCTGACCGAGCCATCGAAGCGGCGCGGGAGGTGCCGCGTGACGTCGGCACCGGAAACAAATCAGGCTGGGACCGACACCGTCTCGACATCGCACGGGCGAAGGCCCAGACCGGGGACCCGGAGAAGGCCGCGGAGATCGTTCAGGCCATCCGCGCCGAACACCCGGAATGGCTGCGCTACCAGCAGTACGGCCGCGACATCACCCGCGAACTCCTGGACACACGGCCGAGAATGCCCTCACGGGCAATGCTCGACCTCGCCGACTTCATGGGCGTGCAGCCGTAACGCCAGCAGGCGGAAGACCTAGGCAGCACACCGTCGAGCCGTGCTCACCACTTGCTTGACTGCGATCGTCCGGCAAACTCACCAACATCACCGACCGCCACGGCGTGAGCGCACAACTCGTTGAATTGTTGATGCCCAGGCGCATCTAGCCAGCTGCACGAAACTCTGCGTATCGTTGCTCAATTGCGTCCTTGTTCGGGCGATCAATTCGTCGCCTTGGCAGATTGAGCGGCGTGCCATCCATCTCCTGGATGCCGTGCTTGAGCATGGGGCCGTCTGTCTCTTGCAGGATGTCTGTGCGCACTTCGATGGTGAGGCTCGGATGTATGCCGATGATGTTGGCATCGTAGGCAGCATGGTGGATCTTGCAGAGCGCCAATCCGTTTGACACGGATGGAACTCCACGGTCATCGCTGTCTGGAATGATGTGCGCGGCATCCAACAAAGAGGTGTGTCGCAAGTGGCATATGGCGCAACTTTCGTCATAGGCGTGAATGACGCGCTGACGGAAGACGGGCTGGTGCAATCGCTGCTTGCTTACCCGTTGGGAGTACCTGCGTTCTACTGGGCTGAGGGACGACGCGTTCTCGGCGAGGGCGAGTTGACCTCGCTCAACGCCGACTGCGACTTGGGACAACTCAGGCTCGTCCGCGATGATCCAGACGGGGTAGAAGGGGAGGTAGACACCTTGGCGAACTCCGAAGAACCAGATGAGCGGAAGTCTGAGTTCGTAGGCCGCCCGCAGGCCCTTATTCGTGTAATGCTGTGGGTTTCCCTGGTACTTGTAGCGCAGAAATCCGTCGTCTCCCAGGGCGTCCTCATACGGTGCTCGCTGCCCATCGGAAGTATATGTTGTCAGGATTGACAGCGCTGCCGTTAGATTTCTGGGCTTGCGGATTCCCAACTGGTTGTCGATTAGTGGACACCGTTGACCCTCAAAAATAAAATTGAGAAGTTCTTCGCGGTCAACCACGGGGTTGTCGGGGGTGCATCGCCGGTCGAGCCACGCCATCGCGGCTCCACGTAGGCGTGCGTCGAGGTCCTCGCCCAGCACTGCGCTCACGCCCAAATTTGTACTACTCCGCCTTCTGGCGCACCAGTGCAACGCCCGCACCAGCAAGACCGATCGTGGTCAACGGACGTGTGACTGAACATCTGTCGTTCGGAAGAGCCTGTGTTGTGGCAGTTGCGGCGTCGTCAGTAGCACACGTGCACGGCTCTGCGGGGGGGGATTACGGTCAGGTTGGGGCTTGGTCGGGGAGTGGCCAGGTGTTCAGGGCTTGGGCTGCTATTTGGGTCAGGGTCTCTTGGGTGGCGCCGTCTCGGGCTTGTTGGGACATGCCTTGGATGACTGCGGCGAAGTAGTGGGCGAGGGCTTTGGGGTTGGCTGTGGAGGGGAGCTCGCCGTCACTCTTGGCCCTCTGTAGGCGGGCCTCGAAGCGCTTCAGGTTGGTGTTGCGTAGGTCGCGTAGGTACTTCTCCACCTCTGCGTCCTGCGGGGTGACGTTGGTGGCGGCGCTGATCGTCAGGCAGCCAGCCGGGTGGGATCGGTCGGAGTAGATCGCTGCGGCCTCGCGGAGGATGCGGGCGAAGGCCCCGCGAGCGGTGGGTTCTTCGGTGAGGGCGTTGGAGATGAATGCGCCCTCTGGTGAGCGGCCGTACGCCTCCACTGCCTCTCTGAACAGGGCCTTCTTGTCGCCGAAGGCCGCGTAGAGGCTGGCCGGCCTGATGCCCATCGCACCCGTCAGATCCCCGATGGACGTCGCCTCGTAGCCGCGCTCCCAGAACAGGTGGACGGCTGCGTTCAGTGCTGTGTCCCGGTCGAACGTGCGGGGGCGTCCTCGTGCCATGGGCCTCATTGTAGAGCGCCCGCTCAAGAAGTCGTGTTACGGTTTCTTGAGCGATCACTCAAGAAGGAGCGTAATGGGTACGTTGGACGGCAAGGTCGCGCTGGTCACCGGTGGCAGCCGGGGGATCGGGCGGGGGATCGCCGAGCGCCTCGGGAGGGACGGGGGCGTCGTCGCCGTCGCTTATGCGCGGGAGCGGGCGGCGGCCGAGGAGGTCGTTGAGCGAATCCGCAAGGACGGCGGGCAAGCCTTCGCGATCCAGGCCGAGTTCGGGCGGCATGGTGATGCCCGTGCGTTGTGGGACGCCTTCGATGCGGCGGTCGGGCGGCCTGGCGTCGACATCATCGTGAACAACGCGGCCATCGGTCGCAGTTCGGATCTGGAGTCGCTGACCGAGGACGAGTTCGACCGGCTCTTCGCCGTGAACGTCCGGGCGCCTCTCTTCGTCGTCCAGCAGGGCCTTTCGCGGCTGCGGGACGGTGGGCGGATCATCAACATATCCAGCGGCGCGGCCTCGATCGCGTTGCCGGACATCATGGCCTACGGAGCGACCAAGGGGGCGCTCGACACCCTCACGCTCAACCTCGCCCAGCAGCTCGGGACGCGGGGGATCACCGTGAACTCGGTCGCGCCCGGCATCGTGGACACCGACACCAATGCCGGATGGTTGCGGGGAGATCAGGAGGCGCAGGCGCACGCCGCCTCTATGTCCGCGCTGGGACGGATCGGGCAGCCCGAGGACATCGCCGGTGTCGTCGCCTTTCTCGCGTCCGATGACGCCGGTTGGATGACAGGGCGGGTCGTCGACGTGACCGGTGGCGCCGGGTTGTGAGGGCTGGTGACGTCCGCCCTCGTGGTCTCCGTGAGGGCGGACGTCGCGTTGAGGGTGGCCGGTGGTGGCGAGGACGGGCGGGCCAGGGGCGGCGGTTTGTCGTCGGTGCAGTTGGCCTGCGACTGCCCGTCGGCGTCCTGACGTCGCCGGACGCGGAGGGGAGGAGTTGCTGGCTGGGGTGGTCGGCATCCTCACCTGGGGGTGTATGGAACGCGAGGGTGTGGGTCGGGAGGCTGGGTTAGAGCTTCTGGTCTTGCTGGAGCTGGGTGGTTCCGGGTGGCCTGGGCGGGGTCCTGTAGGCGTCCATGGCACGGGGAGGGCCGGGGTGGCGGAGCGGGACGGGATGCTCGTCGGGGCTAGCAGTCTGTCGCTGGCGGGCGATGACTTCGGGGATCTGGACGCGGCGGCCGGGCCGTTCGCCGTCCGGCGGTCGTATGACAAGGGGCTTCCTGAGAGTTGGGCCGAGTCGGTGGCGGGCATCGACGTCGGGAAGCGGGTGTCGGTGTGGTCGTGCAAACCCGATTTGGGGCAGCTCGCGGGCAAGGCGCTCGATCGGAGGCTGCGGGAGTTCGTGGAGTCCATTCCCGACTCGCATGCCGCGTTCCTGACCTGCTGGCACGAGCCGGACGGCAAGATCCGCAAAGGGCAGTTCACGCTTGAGGAGTACCTTCCGGCGTTCCGGCGGTTCTGCAAGGTCGTCAAGTCGGTGGGGAAGCCCCGGGTGTACACGGCGCAGATCGTGGAGGCGTGGTCCGGGCAGCGTCCCAAGAAGGGGTCTACGTACGCGGACCTGTGGCCTGGGGACGGTTACGTGGACGTGTACGGGGTCGACGGCTACTCCAACACGGGGAGTGCCGGGGAACTCTGGGGGCCGGCGGTGAAGTTCGCCGGTTCCAAGGGGATTCCGTGGGGGATCGCCGAGGTGGGGTGCGCCCGGAAGATCGACACCTCGTGGATGGTGGTGCAAGCCGCCTACGCTGCCAGGACGTCCGCGGGCGGACGGCGGGAGCAGTGCGCCTTCCTGTGCTGGTTCTCCAACCCGACGGGCGGTGTCGTTCCCACGCCGGGGGCGAACAGGGCGGCGCAGGCCACCGCGAAGAGGATCTCGAAGAAGTACTACACCCATCCCGACGAGTACGCGCTCTGACAGCCGGGCGAAAATAGAACCTGTTCTTGTCTTCTCGGGTCGCACCGGTCAGTCTTGGGCGCATGGATCTGGTTGCCCTGGAAGAGATTCGGCGGCTCAAGCACCGGTACCTGCGGTGCGTGGACCTCAAGCTGTGGGACGAGTTCGCCGAGGTGTTCGCCGAGGACGCCGTGGCCGAGTACGACACGCCCGTGCTCAAGAAGACGCTCAGGCTTGAGGGCCGGGACGCGATCGTCCAGTACATGCGGGAGAACCTGGACGGCGGGAAGATCAGCGCGCATACGGCCGGGTGCCCGGAGATCGACATCGACGGGGACCGGGCGACCGGGATCTGGTCGCTGGACGACACGATCATCATTCCGGAGCACAGGCTGCTGATCCGGGGCGCCGCGTTCTACCACGACGTCTACCGGCGTGAGGGCGGGCGCTGGGTCGTGGAGAAGACCGGGCACCGGCGGACGTACGAGTACATGATGTCGCTGGACGACGCGCCGAGCCTGAAGTTCACGACCTCCCATTGATCGGGACTCCGGCGTTGACCCAACTTAGAACTGGTTCTAGGTTCTGGGGCTCGGTGTCGCGATCTCGACGGCGTCCTTGAGGAGAGCCCGGTGGCCACTGACTCAGACGAAGGCAAGACCGACAGCTTCGAAGCCGCGACGCGCGCGTTCGCCGATGCGGTCGTCGAGGCGGAGCGCATCATTCGCGGCGCGCCGCATGTGAAGACCGACCAGGACCTCGCGGAGGGGCTCGACTACCTCGCGGGGAGCATCAAGGCGTCGCTGCACATGGTCGGGGCCTACCAGCAGGACTATCCGTTCTTCGCGTCGTCCACCGGGCCGTACACGAAGTTGGGGCTAGACAACCCCGACACGTTGTACTTCCACGCGTACATCAGGGACGACGCCGAGTACGTGGTGACCGGGCGCCGGGGGACGACCGCTGATCTCAGCTTCCAGGTCATGAACGGTGACTACTCGCCGACGCAGTCGCCCGACAGTCTCACCGCGTTCGATGACCGTGAACTCGACATCGCCGAGGACGGGTCGTTCCAGTTGCGGTTCGGCCCGCCGAGGGACGATGCCGGGCCCGGGTACGTCGCTCTTCCGGCCGGGGCCGCGATGCTCATCGTGCGGGAGGTGTTCAGCGACTGGCAGAACGAGCGGCCCGGTGAGATCAGCATTCATCGGGCGGACACGCTCGGGACGTCGCCGCTGTCCGTCCCCTCGGAGCGGATGGCCCGGCGGTATCAGGTGGCCGGGAAGATGCTGGTCTCCAGGATTCGCACGTTCCTGGCATTCCCCGAATGGCATTACCTGCGGCTGCCCGTCAACACCCTGACCGAGCCGCGGCTGACGCCCGGCGGGCTGGCCACGCAATTCTCTTCGGTCGGGCATTACGACCTGGACGATGACGAGGTCATGGTCATCACCGCGCCGGCCGCCGACCGGGAAGTGGCGCCCTACCAGGGGTTCCAGCTCGGCAGCATGTGGTACATCTCGCTCGACTACATCAACCATCAAACGAGCCTCACGGCCGACCAGGCCCGGGTCGACGAGGACGGGAAGATCCGGTACATCGTCAGCGAGCGCGATCCGGGGCTGGCCAACTGGATCGAGCGGACCGGGCATCGGCGGGGCTATCTGCAATTCCGCTGGCAGCGGGTTACGCGCGACCTCACGCCTGAGGACGGTCCCACTGCGGAAGTCGTCACGTTCGACGAACTGCCGCGCGTTCTCCCGTTCTATGAGAAGCAGCGCATCTCGGCAGGGGAGTGGGCGGAGAAGATCGCCGGCCGTCAGGTCGCCGTCGCGAAGAGGATGCTGGGCTGATGGCGCTGCTCGAAGACAAGGTCATCGTCGTTTCCGGGGTCGGGCCGGGCCTGGGGCGCGGGCTCGCCGTCCAATGCGCCAAGGCCGGCGCCGATGTGGTGCTCGCCGCGCGCAACGAGGAACGGCTCACCGAGGTCGCCAAGGAGGTCGAGGATCTCGGGCGGCGTGCGGTCGCCGTTCCCACCGACATCAACGACGCGGCGGCCTGCGAGCGGCTCGCGGCGACGGCTCAAGAGGCGTTCGGACGCGTGGACGGCCTGATCAACAACGCTTTCGCGACGCCGCCGCTGACCGACCTGATGAAGGTCGACCTCGATGCGGTGCGGGCCGGGTTCGAGACGAACGTGCTGGCGGCGCTGCACCTGACCAGGTTGTTCGTGCCCGCGCTCGAAGAGCGCGGCGGGTCGGTCGTGATGATCAACTCGGCGGTGCTGCGGCATTCGCGGCGGACGTTCGGCGCCTACAAGATGGCCAAGGCGTCGTTGCTCGCGATGACGCAGAACCTCTCGACCGAGCTGGGGCCGCGCGGCATCCGGGTCAATACCATCGCCCCCGGATACATCTGGGCCGACAACCTCCAATGGTATTTCAACCACCTCGCCAAGAAGCGCGGCGTCACGATGCAGGACGTCTACGACGAGAACGCCGCGACCACCGACCTGCGCAAACTGCCCGAGCCCGACGAGGTCGCCGACGCGGTGGTGTTCATGCTGTCGCCGCTGGCGCGGGCGGTCACCGGGCAATGCCTGGACGTCAATTCCGGCGAGTGGCACCACTAGGAAGGGCGCACCGATGAGCGCAGGTCGCGACAGTGTCGGAACGATCGAGGATCTCCACGCGTCCGCCCGCAAGGTCACCGGGATGGACGACTTCGGCGGTGACGACTACCTGGACGGGCTGAAGGTTCTGCTGGAGTCCCTGAGGATAGACGCCGGACTCACACCGCTCGGGAACAAGGCTCAGCGGGCGATGCTGCGCGGCGCGCTGGCCGCCCGGCAGTTCTCCGAGGCGGCCTGGAAACGGCATCCGGAGCACGCAGAGGTTCCCGTCGAACGGCCCGTTTTCGTTACCGGCCTGCCGCGGACCGGCACCACCGCGCTCCACCGGCTCCTCACCGCCGACCCCGCCCACCAGGGGCTCGACCTCTGGCTCGCCGAAGTGCCGCAGCCGCGCCCGCCCCGGGAGAAATGGGCGGACGACCCCATTTTCCAAGGCATCGACGCCGCATACCGCCGCCACCACATCGAGAACCCCGAGTTCATGGGCGTCCACTACATTTCGGCGGACTCCGTCGAAGAGTGCTGGCAGCTTCTCCGGCAGAGCATGCTCTCGATCTCCTTCGAAAGCTTGGCGCACCTGCCGACCTACTCGGCCTGGCTCGCCGAGCAGAACTGGACGCCCGCCTACGCCCGGCATCGCCGCAACCTTCAGCTCATCGGCCTGAACGATGTCGGGCGGCGGTGGGTGCTGAAGAACCCCAGTCACCTCTTCGCCCTGGACGCGCTGCTCGACGTCTACCCCGACGCGCTCATCATCCAGACCCACCGGACGCCGCGCACCGCGATGGCGTCCATGTGCAGCCTCGCAGCGCACGCCACCGACGGATGGTCGGACGTGTTCACCGGCGCGACGCTCGGCCGCGACCAGCTCGACCTGTGGAGCCGGGGGCTCGAACGATTCCGTGAGGAAAGGGCGCGGCGCGATCCCGGGCAGTTCGCGGACGTCCACTACGACGACTTCGTCCGCGACCCGATCGGCACAGTCGAGGCCGTCTACACGCGCTTCGACCTGCCGTTCACCGACGAGGCACGGACCGCGATGACGCGGTTGCACGATGAGAGCCGCACCGGTGCCGCCAAGCCGGCTCACCGCTATTCGCTGGAAGACTTCGGTCTCACCGTCGGGCAGGTGGACGACCGTTTCGCCGACTACATGGCCGATCTGCGCGCCTGAGCGGAACACCCATGCTCGTGCCGAGCGGGCACGGCGTGCGGAGCGGGCACGGCTTGCCGAGCGGGCGCGGCGTGCGGCGCAGGAGTCCCGTGTAACTCAGTGAACGGCCGGCCGCCCTGGCGGGCCGTTGCGGAGTCCCCGGACGGCCGGATCGGCCTGGGCTTGTCCCCGTGGCGGCGAAGGGGGCGTTCTCGCTGAGGGGGCCGACACAGAAGAAGGACTTCACCTCGCTGCTCACTTCCTTCGGGACGTACTTCCGCGACAACCAGGACCCGGCCAAGTCGGCCGGGAAACTGTTCGCCCTGCTCGCGCTCAACCACCACTGCAACGGCCAGATCGGGCTCACGGCCCAGGTGGACATCGACGACAAGGACGGGGTCGCGACGATGGACGCATTCCTCGCCAAGATGAACAGCGGCATGAAGGCCGAGCCGACGGCGATGCGGACGTTCATGGGGGAACGCCCGACCCTCGGGCATCTGAAGATTCCGAGGGACATGCCGTGGCTCACGCTCTACTACAAGGACGCCTACCCCAGGCTCCAGAAGGTGAAGCGCCGCTGGGACCCGCTGAACGTCTTCCGCTACAGCCAGTCCATCAAGCCGTAGCGGGACGGTCATCGTCCGACGTCATCCCAGGTACCCGGCGGCTCGCCGGGTGCCCGGACGGTCGGGGACGGGGCGCTCGGCACCGCGCGGTAGCACGCGCGCCGACCGGGGTAGGGCACCCACGGGACCTGTCGACCGGCCATTGGGGGATGAGCCTGATGACGAAACCGCCGCCGCGCACGCAACGGAACCGCGCGAGCCTGGCCTACAAACTCCGCTACGCGACGCGGAACCCGGACAAGATCAGGACATATCTGTCCAGGGTGAGCCGCGACGTGAAACTGCGCCTCGCCAATCGCGGCCATGTGGCCTACTACCGGGCCGTCATGAGATCGGACGCGGCCAAGAGCCCCGAGGCCGCCGTGGGCAGCTCCACGCGCGACCGCTGGCTGAAACTGGGTCAGATGCAGTTCGACTACCTGCTCCAGCACGGGCTCAAGCCCGGCGACCGGATGCTGGAGATCGGCTGCGGCAATCTGCGGGCCGGGTGGCGGTTCATCGACTACCTGGACGCCGGCAATTACTACGGCGTCGACATCTCGCCCGACATCCTGCTCGCCGCGCAGAACACGCTCGTCCGGCAGGGCCTCCAGGACAAGCTTCCGCATCTGTCCCTCGTCGACGACCTGAAGCTGAGCTTCCTGCCGGAGCGGCACTTCACGGTCGTGCACGCGCACAGCGTCTTCAGCCATTCGCCGATCGAGGTCATCGACGAATGCCTCGCGCACGTCGGCCGCGTCCTCGCCCCCGACGGCTTTTTCGACTTCACCTTCGACCGCACCGAGGGAAGCGAGCACCACGTCCTGCGCGAGGACTTCTACTACCGCACCGAGACGCTGACCGGGCTCGCCGAACGCCACGGCTTCACCGCCCGTTTCATGGACGACTGGGAAGAACTCCCGCACGGCCAGTCCAAGATCCGCGTCACCCGCCCCGACGCCTGACGGCGCCGCGTCAGCCCGCCCGGCGGATGGCGACGACGGTGTCGTTCGGCAGCGTCCGCACCGTGAAGTGGGTCGGGGCGAACTGGGCGGGACGGAAGCGGACGTCGCCCCACACCCACGACGACGCCGAGGCGGCGCGCAGGACGAACACGTCGATGCGGCCGAAGCGGGTGTTGGCGGATGCCGCGGCGAAGGCGTCCGGGTCGGGGATCGCGGCCAGGGCGGCCAGGGCGGCGTGGCGGTCGTCCCAGAGGGTCGTGCTGGACGCGGCCGTCCGGTCGACGGCGATGTAGCCGGGCCATGGCAGGTAGGCGAACAGCCGCTCGTCGTAGGAGAGGGTGCGGGGCGCGGCGTCGGCGCCCAGGACCCCGGCCACCGCGTTGCGGATCGGCGTGACCGGGAACCAGCGCGTGGTGGGCCGGGCGGGCGCGTAGCGGGGGAGGCCGCCGTCCGGACGGGGTTCGGTGTGGGCGAGCGTGGCGTAGCGGCGGGTTCCGCCGGCCGCGGCGACGTCGCTGGTCGGGGGCGTCCAGGAGTGCCAGTACGTGAACGCCGACCAGCCGATCAGGCCGGCGAGGGCGGTGGCGGTGACGCCGTGCGGGATGGTGTCGCGGGTCGCGAGGCGGCGGACCAGTCCGGGCGCGGCCCGGACGATGGTGAGGACGCCGGCGATGGCGAGCACCACCGTGATCATCCGGGCGGTGTGGTAGTAGAGCCCGGTGTGCCCGGTGACGATGTAGCGGGACGCGGCGACGGCGCGGTACAGGTAGGCGCTGGCGACCAGGCAGAGCAGCGGGGTGGCCCACCAGGCGGCGCGGCGGTACCAGATGACGCCCAGCAGGCCGACGGTCTGCAGCACGCCCAGCGGGGTCACGGCCAGGAACGGGAACGGCTCGCCGGTGATCGCGGGCGCGGGGAACTGGTCGGACACCATCTGCCCGCCGTCGCGGAGCAGCGCCAGGCCGTAGGGCACCACGTACCAGCCCGCGGTGACGGCGGCCACCGCGACCACCTTGCCCAGGTACGCCAGGTAGCGGCGGCGGTCGTCGGCGGCCCGCCAGGCGAGCCAGGCCAGGACGAGGATGCCGGCCGCGCCCCACAGCACGAACCCCAGGTAGGTCGCCACGACGAGGCCGCCGAGGACGCCGGCCGGCAGCCAGTGCAGCCGGCCGCGCGGCGGGCGGCCGAACGTCGCCGCGACCCACGGGACGAACACGGCCAGCGCGACGACCTCGTGCGCCTTGCGCGGATCGGCGAAGGTCGCCAGCGCGGCGGCGGAGACGGCGAGCGCGGCGGGGGCGGGCACCAGGCGCGCCCAGAGCAGGAACGTCACGAGCACGGCGCCCGAGATGGTGAGGGTCTGCGCGTCGCCGAGGACCCGCCAGGCGTCCACGTCCAGCAGCGCCGCCCCCCGGCCGACGAGCCACGGGAACAGCGGCGGGTACTCGGTGGCCGTCCCGGCGACGATGCCGTCCGTCGGGACCGCGGTGGCGGTGTAGCGGGTGGCCATCGCGCTCATCCGGCCCTCGTCCCCGACCAGGCCGGCGAAGCCGAACGGGGTGCCGTGCAGGCTGGTGCGCAGGGCGAGCGCCACCCACGCGGCCAGCAGCCCCGCCGCGATCCCGGATGCCGCCTCGGTGCGGGACGCGTCCCGCCGGACCGCCGCGAACGCCAGTCCGGCGGCGAGGAGGAGGCCGCCGACCGCGATCGGCAGGACCGCCCCCCGGGGCGTGAACGGGTTCCGGCCGGCGACGTCCGGCAGCAGCATCGCGATCGGTGTCGCCACGGCCCACGCCGCCACGGCGAGCGCGGCGGGACTCCGCACCGTCACCGCGAGCGCGGCGGGATTGCGCATCGTCCGCCCTCCGGCGGCCTCCACATCGACCATCCGCACCCCGACCTCCCCCTTCAGCCGAATCGCGTCCCGGCGGCCCGTGCCGTCAGCCGGACTTGAGTATGCGGTCGACGACCCGGCTGGCCGCCTTCCCGTCGTCGAGCTCGCAGAAGCGCCGCGCGAACCGCTCGTAGGGGGCGGCGTAGGAGCGTCCGACCTCGTCGATCGAGCGGAGGGCCTCGATCACCTCGTCGGACGATCCGAGCAGCGGTCCCGGCGCCTCGTTCTCGAAGTCGAAGTAGAAGCCGCGCAGCTCGTCGCGGTAGTGCTCCAGGTCGTAGGTGAAGAACAGCATCGGGCGGCCGGTGTTCGCGTAGTCGAACATGAGGGACGAGTAGTCGGTCATCAGGACGTCGGCGACCAGGAACAGCTCGGCGATGTCGGGGTACGCCGAGACGTCCCGGACGAAGCCCCCCGCGACCTCCGGGACGGTGTCGACCACGTTCGGGTGCCGCCGGACCAGCAGCACATGGTCGTCGCCCAGCTCGGCCGCCGCCCGGCCGAGGTCGAGGCGCATGTCGAGGCGGTACTTCCCGGGGCCGTAGAAGCTGTCGTCCCGCCAGGTCGGCGCGTACAGGACGGCGCGCTTGCCCGGCGGCAGGCCGAGCCGCTCGCGGACCAGCTCGGCCAGGACGTGCCGGTCCGGTGACGCGAGCACGTCGTTGCGCGGATATCCGGTTTCGATGAGTTCGCCCTCATAGCGGAAGGCCCGCCGCAGGATCGGCGTGCTGAAGGCGTTCGGGGAGACCAGGTAGCTCCAGCTCGGCGTCTCCTTGGCCACCTTCTCCAGGTAGCGGGTGTTCGCGAACTGCACGTCCTCGATGTCGAACCCGATGTGCTTCAGCGGCGTGCCGTGCCACGTCTGGACGACGACCTGGCCGGGACGGCGGACGAACCACTCGGGAAGGTGCGCGTTGGTGACGATGTAGCGGCTGCGCGCCATGGCCTCGTACCACTCGGCCCCCCACAGCCGCACGGGACGGGCCGTCTCGGGCAGCTCCACCTGCGCGTCGCGGACGACCCACAGGTGCTCGACGTCGGTGTCCCTCCGCACGAGCTCCTCGTGGATGGCGCGGGGGCTGTCGGAGTACTGCTTGCCGGAGTAGCTGACGTAGAGCACCGCCGGGCGCAGGGACGCGGCGCGACGGGGCGCGTGGTAGTGCCGGGCGCGGGTCCGCGCCTGGCGGTAGGCGCCGCGCTCGTCCGGCCGCAGATCGGAATGGACCTCCACCACCGGGACGTCGTACCCCTGCTCACGGAAGATGTAGCGCCGGCCGTCCAGCGTCGTCTCCACCGGCAGCCGTTCCAGGGCCGCGTGGTCCAGCGGGACGGCGAGGCTCGGCCCGGCCGGGTGCGTCCCGTCCGCGGACGGGCGGACCCTGATGTCCCATTTGCCGGCCGCCAGCGGCAGGACTCCGCCGAGGGACGGCAGCCGGCTCAGCGGGAGTTCGGCGCTGAACCGGCCGTCCGCGCGGGACAGCGGGAACGCGTGCTCCTCCTTGCGGTCGCGGCTGCGCAGCACCAGCTCGGCCGCGTCGGGGGCGCCGTCCGGCCAGTCGCCGGCCAGCACCAGCGTCCCGTCCTGCCCTGGGGACGCGCCGGTGAGCAGCGGGCGGGGCGTGCGGGCCTTCAGGCCCGCGTAGCCGTGCCTGGAGCGGTAGACGACGAACTCCTTGCCGGCATGGGCGTACAGACCCTCGGGGACGCCGTCGTCCAGGACGATCCTGACCAGCTCGTCCGTCGCGGCCGGATCGTGGGGCGCGTGGTCGTCCGCCGGGGCCGGGTCATCGTGGGGCGCGGGGTCGTCGGCCGCGTCCGGGCCTTCGGCGGCGCCGAAATCGTCCGGTGCTCCGGGGCCGCCGGCCGCCTCGGGGTCGTCGGCGGAGGCGAAGCCGTCCGGCGGCGCGGGGCCGTCCTCAACGGCGGAGGCGTTCGCCGCCGCCCGTTTCGCCGCGGCCTTCACCGTCGCGGGGTCGCTCGGGAGGCTCAGGTCGAGCCGCCAGCCGACCCCCTCGTCGGGCTCGGCGCCGCCGGGCCGGCCGCCGTGGGGCATGTCGTCGATCAGCTCGCCGAGCGGGACCCGGACCCGGAAGCCGCCGGCGGTGCCGTCGGGCGCGACCGGGTAGCGGTTCAGCAGCGTCCCGGGCCGCCTGCGCACGACGACGGCGGCGCCGTCCGGCACCCCGCCGAGGATCGTTCCACGGATCTCCACCGAGCCGTCGACGACGTCGTGGCCGGTCAGGCGGGCCCGCACCGTCTCCACCCGGAGCCGCAGCGTGCCGCCGCGCGTCACCAACGGGATGACACGCACGTCCTCGGTGACGTAGTGCCAGTCCGGGTGCGCGCCGCTGCCGGAGGGCGCCGCCGCAAGCGCGCCGCGCCGCAGCAGGCCGCGCTCGTAGACGCCCGCCGCGACCAGCCAGGTCCCGTCGACGTACCGGCCGCCGCGCCGCAGCCGCTTGGGGTCGATCGTGGCGGAGAAGCCCGACCACACGTGGCTGTGGTCCGGGTCGCGCGCGACGTCGTCGGCGTCCGGGCAGCGCCGGGTCCACGCGGGGATCACCCTGGTCGCGCCGCTGCCCGTCTCCCGGACGCCCACGACCTTGACGGACGACCAGGGGAAACGCGTCCCGACGTTGGCGATGAAGGCGTGCCCGGTGATGTGCAGCTTGCCGTCCCGCCATGTCGCCTCGTGCAGCTGGGCGCGGGCCGTCAGCTCCTCGCCGAGCCGGAACACGCGGCGGGGAATGCGCAGCCTGCGGTCCCCCCAGAACGGGTACCGTGCGTAATGGCGCCACCACCGGCGGGTCACCGGAATTCGCAGTCCGCGGCGCTCGTACTCCAGCACCCGCAGCGTCTCCGGTACCAATCCGCGGCCGACGAGGTGCCACTTCAGGCGCAGGATGGCGGGTAGATCGTTCAAAGCCGTACGGTCGGCCTGCTCCAGAAAGCCCTGCGCCAGTTCGACGAAACGGGCGCGGAACTCGTCGTCGGCGTCGCCCAGCACATTGAGGAAGATCCGCAGGTCGCTGCGCAGCGCCACCGCGTCGTATTCGCGCTTGCACGCGCGCACTTTCGGTTCCGGACGCGAGCCCAGGAACCGGCTCACGGTCTCCACCGCCGCGAAGCGGTCGGTGACCGCGGCGATCTCGGTGCGGCGCTGGGTGATGGACAGGTCGCCGCCGACCCGCTGCCGCCAGTAGTAGACCGGCTCGCTCACGACGTCGACGGAGGAGGCGAGGAAATGCGCCGGCAGCGTCACCGGGATGTCCTCGTACAGGACGCCCTCGGGGAACCGGAACGCGTGCTCGTCCCAGAACCGGCGGCGGAAGACCTTGTTCGGCACCAGCCGGTCGTACATCAGCAGCTGGTCGCGGGTGACGTGCGTGCGCAGCCGCGTCGTCCCCATCGGGCGGCGGTGCATCGGCGACTGCACGAGCCCGTCGTCGGACAGCAGCTGGACGTTGCCGGAGGCGATGTCCGACCCGGTCCGCTCCAGGGTCCCGACCAGGAGTTCCAGCGCGTAGGCGGGCAGCACGTCGTCGCTGTCGACGAAGGCGAGGAAGCGGCCGCGCACGAGCGCCGCGCCCACGTTGCGCGCGTGCCCGAGCCCGCCGTTGGGCTGCTGGACCAACCGGAACCGCGGATCCCGGCCGGCGAAGGCGCGGGCGATCTTCGCGCTCTCGTCCGTCGATCCGTCGTCGACGAGGACGACGTCCAATTCGCGGATCGACTGCCGGGCGATCGAGGCCAGGCATTCCTCAAGATACGGCTCGACGTTGTAAATGGGCACTACAACGCCTACACGCGGCTCCGGCTCAGTTGTCATGAACGGTGCCTCCCGTCCCCCGTCGGCGATTTCCCTACCCCGTTGTTAGACGCCTGCTCAGGCCATGTCGATCACACGAGCCGAAGATCACTGGGCCGATCCGCTCCTCCCGTCCGCAACGCCCGTGGAATTTGGGGTTACCGCATTGATCGGCGCCTAACCTCCCCGTCCACGCTGACTTCGTGCTTGCTCGATTTTTGTGCCCGACTAGGCTCCGGATTGGTCCCCGCCGACCCGCCGCGGCACTGCCGGCGCGCGGGCCACTCCGGTCGCCCGAGGCGGGCGCACCCGCGGACGTCGCCGGTGGACGGCGCCGGCCCGCGGGACCGTACGCGCTGTTAGCGATATCAGGACGCCGCGTCAAGGCCCGGCCGGGGTCCTGTCATACCGCCGGGGGGATTGACACCGCAGTGAGTTAGCGCAAACATTCGTGACACGCGCCACATGGACGGAGGTGGACGAGTCCCCGGTACCGCTTGCGTCCAGAGGCATCACGTCACCGAGCCCGTCGCCGTCGTCACCGCCCGAGTCCGAGCGCCCTGCCGCAGGAGACTCCCGAGCAGCTAAATGTTAGCGCTGAATGTTAGCGCTAACACAAGTCCGCCGGCCCGTACCGAGACACCCCAGACGCCCTTCGCCGAGCACCCCCGAGGAAGAAGGAAGAACCCCCATGTTCAAGCGGCTCATCGTCGCCGTCGCGAGCGCCTCGCTGGCGCTGACGGCCCTCAGCGCCTGCGGCTCCGGCGATTCCGGCGGCGGCAGCGGCTCCGGCTCCGGCAAGCTCGTCCTCGGCTTCTCGCAGGTCGGCGCCGAGTCCGGCTGGCGGACCGCCAACACCAAGGACATCCAGGAGGCCGCCAAGACCGCCGGCGTCGAGCTCAAGTTCTCCGACGCCCAGCAGAAGCAGGAGAACCAGATCGCCGCGATCCGGTCGTTCATCAAGCAGAAGGTCGACGTCATCGCCTTCTCGCCCGTGGTCGTGACCGGCTGGGACGCCGTCCTCAAGGAGGCCAAGGCCGCGGACATCCCGGTCGTCCTCACCGACCGGGCCGTCGACTCCGACGCGTCGCTCTACGTGACGTTCCTCGGCTCCGACTTCGTCGAGGAGGGCAAGAAGGCCGGCGACTGGCTGGTCAACGAGTACAAGGACGCCAAGGACCCCGTCAACATCATCCAGCTGGAGGGCACCGTCGGCGCCGCGCCCGCGATCGACCGCAAGAAGGGCTTCGAGCAGGCCATCGCCGCCAACCCCAACCTCAAGGTGATCGCCTCGCAGTCCGGCGACTTCACCCGCGCCAAGGGCAAGGAGGTCATGCAGGCGCTGCTCAAGGCGCACAAGGACGTCGACGTCCTGTTCGCCCACAACGACGACATGGGGCTGGGCGCGATGCAGGCGATCCAGGAGGCCGGCCTCACCCCCGGCAAGGACATCAAGATCGTCACCGTGGACGCGGTCCACGACGGCATGCAGGCGCTCGCCGACGGCAAGTTCAACTTCATCGTCGAGTGCAACCCGCTGCTGGGCGGCCAGCTGATGGACACCGCGAAGAAGGTCAAGGCGGGCGAGAAGGTCGAGAAGCGCATCGTCACCGTCGAAACCGTCTTCGACCAGGCCAAGGCCAAGGAGGCCCTGCCGACCCGCAAGTACTGACCCGACCCGCACGTACGGACCGACCGCGGGCACCGGCCCGCGGGTACCGAACCGGATCTCCGCCGGGGCCGCGCCCGTCCGCGCGGCCCCGGCGGGCCGGCCGAGCACGAAGCGGAGGAGGAGGCGGCGATGACCGCTCCCGTCCTGGAGATGGACGGCATCTCCAAGGGGTTCCCCGGAGTCCAGGCCCTCGACGACGTGGCGTTCCGGCTGTTCCCCGGCGAGGTGCACGCGCTGATGGGCGAGAACGGCGCCGGAAAGTCCACCCTGATCAAGGTGCTGACCGGCGTGTACGAGGCCGACGCCGGAACCGTCGCGATCGACGGCCGCGGCACGGTGATCCACGGCCCGCTGCACGCCCAGCGGCTCGGCATCAGCACCGTGTACCAGGAGGTCAACCTCTGCCCGAACCTGTCCGTCGCCGAGAACGTCTTCATCGGCCGCCAGCCGCGCCGCCTCGGCCGCATCGACTGGGCCGAGATCAACCGCCGCGCCGCCGAGCTGCTGGCCCGGCTCGACCTCGACCTCGACGTCACCGCGCAGCTCGGCACGTACTCGCTGGCCGTCCAGCAGCTCGTCGCGATCGTCCGGGCGGTCGACCTGAACGCCAAGGTGCTGATCCTGGACGAGCCGACGTCCAGCCTCGACCGCGGCGAGGTCGGCCGGCTGTTCGCCGTCATGCGGCGGCTGAAGGACGACGGCGTCGCGATCCTGTTCGTCTCCCACTTCCTGGAGCAGATCTACGAGGTCTGCGACCGGGTGACGGTGCTGCGCAACGGCCGCCTGGTGGGGGAGTACCCGATCGGCGAGCTGGCCCGGTTCGACCTCGTCGCGAAGATGACCGGGCAGGAGCTGGCCACCCTGGAGGAACTCGAGGGGGCGACGCCGGAGGCCGTCCAGGGGGAGCGGCTGTTCACGCTCGAAGGCGTCGGACGGGCCGGGGCGATCGACCCCGTCGACCTCGACCTGCGCGCCGGCGAGGTCGTCGGGTTCGCCGGGCTGCTCGGCTCGGGCCGCTCGGAGCTCGCCCGGCTGATCTTCGGCGCGGACCACGCCGACTCCGGCCGCATCCGGACCGACGAGGGCCCCGTCTCGATCAGGACGCCGCGCGCCGCGATCGACCGGGGCGTCGCGTTCTGCCCCGAGGACCGCAAGGGCGACGGCCTGATCATGGACCTCACCGTCGCCGAGAACATCGTCCTCGCCCTGCAGGCCGCCCGCGGCTGGCTCCGCCCGCTGAGCCAGCGCAGGCGCGACGAACTGGTGGACGAGTACGTCAAGGCGCTGCGCATCCAGCCGCCGAACCCGGACATGCCGGTCCGGAACCTGTCGGGCGGCAACCAGCAGAAGGTGCTGCTCGCCCGCTGGCTCATCACCCGGCCGCGGCTGCTCATCTTGGACGAGCCGACGCGCGGCATCGACATCGGCGCGAAGACCGAGATCCAGAAGCTCGTCGTCTCGCTCGCCTCGGACGGCATCGGCGTGGTGTTCATCTCCGCCGAGCTGGAGGAGGTCCTGCGCATCTCGCACAAGGTCGAGGTGCTGCGCGACCGCCGGCTCGTCGCCGAGCTCCGCAACGACGGGTCGCTGACCCCCGAACGCATCCTGCAGACCATCGCGAACGGAGACGCGGACACATGAACCGCGCCGCAATCACCTCCCGGCTCGCCGCCTTCACCCGGAGCTCGCTGTTCTGGCCGGTGACCGTGCTGGTCGCCATGCTGCTCGGCAATGTGATCTTCACGCACGGCTTCCTGGCGATTCACGTCCGGCAGGGGCACCTGTACGGCAGCCTCATCGACATCCTGCTGTTCGGCGCGCCGCTCATCCTGGTCGCGCTGGGCATGACGATCGTCATCGCGACCGGCGGCATCGACCTGTCCGTCGGCGCGACCGTCGCGATCTCCGGCGCGCTGGCCTGCTACCTGATCAGCAAGGGGCACGGGCTGTTCGCCGCGATCGGCGTCGCCGTCGTCGCGGCCCTGCTGCTGGGGGCGTGGAACGGGCTGCTGGTCACCCGCCTCGGCATCCAGCCGATCATCGCGACGCTCATCCTCATGGTGGCCGGGCGCGGGGTCGCGCAGCTCATCACCGGCGGGCAGATCATCACCATCAACGACCAGGACTACAAGCTGATCGGCGGCGGCTACTGGCTCGGCCTGCCCTTCGCGATCATCCTGGTGGCGATCGCCCTCGCGGTCACGGTCGTGCTCACCCGCCGGACCGCGCTCGGCATGCTGCTGGAGTCGGTCGGCGGGAACGCCGAGGCGTCCCGGCTCGTCGGCATCCGCGCCGCCGGGCTGATCGTCCTCGCGTACGCGTTCTGCGGGCTGTGCGCCGGGATCGCCGGCCTGATGATCAGCTCCAACACCCTGTCGGCGGACGGCAACCACGCCGGGCTCTGGATCGAGCTGGACGCGATCCTCGCCGTCGTCCTCGGCGGGACGGCCCTCACCGGCGGGCGGTTCTCGCTGGCCGGGACGGTCGTGGGCGCCCTCATCATCCAGACCCTGGACACCACCATCTACACCGCGGGCATCCCGCCGCGCACGACGCTCGTCTTCGAGGCGGTCGTCGTCACGATCGTCTGCCTGCTCCAGTCGCCCGCCTTCCGCGCCAAGGTCATGCGGCGCGATCGCAGACGCGCGAAGGAACCGGCGCACACGACGAAGAAACAGGAGGTCACAGCATGAGCGGAGCGAACCGGGGGGAGCGGGGGGTCGTCCCCCCGCAAGAGACCCGCATGAGCGACGTCCTTTCCAGTGTTGTGGCGCGTGGGCGTCCGCTGGCGCCGCGGCGGCGGCATGTTCCCGTCCTGGTGACGCTCGGGCTGTTCCTCGGCGCCTTCCTGATCGGGGCCGTCCGGTACCCCAACTTCGGCACCGCGCAGGTCTTCCTCGACCTGTTCATCGACAACGGGTTCCTCATCGTCGTCGCGGTCGGCATGACGTTCGTCATCCTGACCGGCGGCATCGACCTGTCGGTCGGCTCCGTCGTCGCCCTGTCCGGCATGCTGTGCGCGATCGGCACGATGAAGCTGCACCTGCCCGCGCCGGCCGTCATCCCGCTGGTGCTGCTGTTCGGGACGCTGTTCGGCGCCGCCATGGGCTACATGATCCACGTGTTCCAGGTGCAGCCGTTCATCGCGACCCTCGCCGGTATGTTCCTCGCCCGCGGCCTGTGCCTGACGCTCAGCGAGAACCAGATCTCGATCGACGACTCGTTCTTCGACGCCCTCGCGCTGAACTCGCTGCACCTGCCGGGCGGCACCCACCTGTCCTACGGGGCCGTCACCGCGCTGGTGGTGTTCGCGGTCGCCGCCTTCGTCCTGCAGTGGACGCGCACCGGTCGCAACGTCTACGCCGTCGGCGGCAACGAGCAGTCGGCGCTGCTCATGGGCCTCCCCGTCGGCCGGACCAAGATCCAGGTGTACGCGATCAGCGGCTTCTGCTCCGCCCTCGGCGGCGTCCTGTTCGCCCTGTACACGCTCTCCGGCGACCCCACGCACGCCATCGGCATGGAACTCGACGTGATCGCCGCCGTCGTCATCGGCGGGACCGTCCTCACCGGCGGTTCCGGCTACCTCGTCGGCAGCCTCCTCGGCGTTCTCGTCCTCGGCGTGATCAAGACCATCCTCAGCTTCGAGGGCACCCTGAGTTCCTGGTGGACGCGCATCGCCATCGGCGTCCTGCTCTTCGGCTTCATCGCCCTCCAGCGCCTGATCAACGCCCGTCACCGGCCCGCCGCGGCGTCGACCTAGCTCGTCAGGGCGGTCATGAGGACCGCGGAGGCCGTGTAGTCGTCCGCCGGTTCGCTGCTCTGCCAGGCTCCGACGTCGTCGCTGTACCGGGAGCCGCGGCCGTCGTACTCGGCGAGACCGGCGATCCGGCAGGGGCGCATGCCGTCGAGCACGGCCGTGTCTCCGAAGGCCGCGGCGGCGTTGGGGCCGTTGACGACCGCGCCTTCGAGGACGGCGCCCTCGGTCAGGTTGGCGGCCTGGTGCTGGGGGCAGCGCGGAAACGTGGTCCCGGCGCCGATGACGAACGATGATCCCCACGCGTTCGCGCCGAGGGCCCAGCCGCGCTGCCCCGTGCCGAACGCGTCGTAGGACGGATCGCCGCTCACCCGGCGGTAGAGGCGGGCGGTGGCGGCCAGGCCGAAGCTCGTCGCGGCCGAGTCGGACACGGCCGGATCGGCGCCCGCCCCGAACGGGTTGCGGGCGGCCCGTCCGGCGGCGCCGTCGAGCCGGCGCTTCAGATCCGCGACCAGGGCGGCCCGGTCGATGCCGAGCCCGGCGGCGCCCTGGTCGAGGGCTTCGATCAGGTCGGTGTGGGCCAGGACGCCGACGTCGCCGATGCCCAGCGGCCCCTGCCGGTCCGACTCGAGGTGGGCGGCGGCCCAGCGCGCGGCCTGGCGGAGCCAGCCGTCGGCGCGACCATCGCCCAGGGCCCGCGCCGCTCGCGCCAGTTCCACGGCGCCGAACTCCAGGTCGTCCTCCCAGGACGCCTCGGGATAGAACTCGTGCGGGTAGGTGGTCACCAGGCGGTCGCCGGGACTGGTGTCGGCCTGGGCAAAGATCCGCGCCGCCTGGTCCAGCGCTTGGCGGGCGGCCTCGGGAGCGTCTCTGGCGCGGGTCTGTGCGGCGAGCGCGAACGCGGCGGCGACGCGTCCGGCGAGGTTCGGGCTGATCGGCGCGCCCGGATCGGCCGCGCGGAAGACGGGACGGTACCGCAGCAGGTAACCGGGGTCGCCCCGCCTCACCTGGCGTGCGTCGTCGCTCTCCGGCAGCCGCCAGACATCGTGGTCGGACAGGTACCCGTCACCGCCGACACCTGTCCCGACCTGTGCGTACAGGGTGCGGGTCCGTTCGTCCCACATCTTGTCCAGCCATGTCAGGCCGTGGTCGGCCTCGTCCGCCGGCCCCGGTGCGGCACGGTTCGCGTGGTACCGGTTCGTGGAGTACCTGTCGGCGTAGTAGAGGACGGAGACCGAGTAGGACGCGGTGGCGGTGAACTTCAGGAAGTCACCGGCGTCCGCCCAGCCGCCGGACACGTCGACGGGCGCGGCGCCCGGCACGGGCACGAACCCGCGCACCGGTTCGCCGTCCTTCTCCCGCGGCGGCCGGTACACGGTGGCCTGCCGGTCCGCCAGGTGCGAGGGGCGGCGGCCGAGCACCGATGGGACGACGTCGGCGCCGTCGCGCTGCGCCTGGAAGAACCTCAGCAGCTTCGGCATCAGCGGTGCGAGCACCTCCGAGGCCGGGCCGACCCGGAAGTCCGGTGAGCGCGCCCGCAGGCCGGGGCCGCTGACCGCCACCCGGTAGGTGCCCCGGCCCCGCAACCCGGTCAGATCCAGGACGTACACGGACGGGAAGGCCGCGTTCCACGAACCGGTGCGCCGTCCGGAGAGCCCGGCGAGAACGGTCTCCCCTTGGGCGTTCTCGACCTCGAAACGGACCCGGCCGGCGGGCGCCGCCGCCGTCATCAGGTACGCCCGTTTGGCCTCGTCCGGGAGGTAGCCGACCTGGTCAAGGCGCACCCGGGCGCCCTGGTCGGGGCCCGAGCGCGCCGACGCGCCCGAGGCGTCGCAGCCGATCGCGGCGAGCAGGGCGATGGCGCCCAGGACGAGCGGCCCCCGGAGGGGCCTCACGGACGGGTGTTCTGGTTGACGAGGGCGTCCAGGCCGCCGGTGCGCTGGAGCTTGTGCCAGCCGAGCCGGATCCCGCCCGCCGCGGTGATCATCGACTGGATCAGGACCGCGTACATGAGCTGGCGGTAGACGACCTGCTGGATCGGCAGGGCCCAGAGGGCGCGCGGGGACTCGCGGTCCAGCCGGAAGGCGTAGAACGCGCCCGCGAACTGGACGCCGAGGACGGCCGCCCAGATGCCGGCCGTCGCGACCGGGTCGAGGAACAGCACCCCGTAGACGAGGAGGACGTCCACGAGCGGCGCGAGCAGCGGCAGCGTGACCTGGAACAGGGCCAGGTGCGCCAGGCCCCGGCGCCCGAACCGGCCGGACGGCCCGCGCTCGACCACCGCGCGGCGGTGCTTCCACATCGCCTGCATCGTCCCGTACGACCAGCGGTACCGCTGCCGCCACAGCTGCCCGATCGTGGACGGGGCCTCGGTGTAGGCGACGGCGGACGGCTCGAACACCACCCGCCATCCGGCGCGGATGAGGTCGATGGTGAGGTCGGTGTCCTCGGCGAGGGTGTCGTCGCTGACGCCGCCCACCTCGTGCAGGGCCGACCGGCGGAACGCCCCGACGGCGCCCGGGACGGTCGGCATGCAGTGCAGCAGGTCGTACACGCGGCGGTCGATGTTGGAGCCGATGACGTACTCGATGTGCTGCCACCGGCCGATCATGCCGCCCCGGTCGGCGATCTTGGCGTTGCCGGCGACCGCGCCGACCCGCCGGTCGGCGAACGGCTGGACGAGCCTGCGCACGGTGTCGCGCCTGAACACGGTGTCGCCGTCCATCATCACGATCAGGTCGTGCCGCGCCGCCGCGATCCCGGTGTTGAGCGCGGACGGCTTGCCGCCGTTCGGCTGCCGGATCACCCGGACGCCCGGCAGGGCGAGCGACGCGGCGACGCCGGCGGTGCCGTCCGTCGAGCCGTCGTCCACGACGATCACCTCGACCGGATGGGAGCCGGCGACCAGGGAACGGACCGTGTCGGCGATGCACTCCCGCTCGTTGTAGGCGGGCACGATCACCGACACGGGTTCGGTCACGGGCGGCCCCCAGGACCAGCGTCCGGGGCGCCGGGTGCGCGCGTGCCGGCGGGCCGTCGCCACCATGAGCAGGATCCGCGCGACCATCAGCACGCCCACGGCCAGCAGGACCAGGGCCAGTCCGGAGACGACGCCGCCCGCGACCCGGACGATGTCCACCAGGAGGACGCCGCGCAGGCGCTCGCCGCGCCCGGCGGCCGGGTTGGCGTCCGTCTCGCCGATGATCTCCCCGGCGGTCGCGAAGCGGTACCCCCGCGCGCGCAGCCGCGGGATCAGCCGGTCCAGCGCGGCGACGGTCCGGGACCGGTCGCCGCCCGCGTCGTGCATCAGGATGATCTCGCCGCGGTGGTCGCGCGGCGTGGCGTTGTCGACGATCCTGCTCACCGGGGGACGCTCCCAGTCCCTGGAGTCGAGCGTGCTCAGGACCGTGGTGTAGCCGTCGTCGCCGAGGCTCCGCAGCGCCCGCCACTGGCCGTCGTCCACCGCCCCCGTGGTGGACGAGTAGGGGGGCCGCACGAGCGAGCTGGTCACGCCCGTCGCCCCCGCGACGGCGAGCTGGCTCTGCGACATCTCCATGCCGAACCGCCAGCGGGGGACGGCCGACAGGTCGGCGTGCGTGAACGTGTGCAGCCCGATCTCCTGGCCCGACCGGTGCATGCGCTCGACGATCCCGGGGTGCTTGGTCACGGCGGAACCGACGACGAAGAACGTGGCGCGCACCTTGTGCCGGTCGAGGACGTCGAGGATGCGGGGCGTCCACTCGGGGTTCGGGCCGTCGTCGAAGGTGAGGACGACCGTCCTGTCCGGGACGTGGAACTGCCAGCGCTTCCCGTGGCCGGCGCCGATGACGGGGCCGCCCGTCCGGACGTCCTGCGGGACCGTCGCCGCCCTTCCGGACAGGGCCGCCTTGCCGTCCGCGCCGAACTCCGCGTTCACGAGCCCGTGGGCGAACAGCACGCAGGCGAAGGCCAGCGACGCCATGAGCGTCAGCAGCCAGCGCGGACGCAGGACGGCGCGGAGCGCAGCCCTCACTCGCGATCTCCGGCACCGGCCGCGGACGGGCCGCTCTCGGTGGTGAGGGGCGCGGCGGCCGTGCCCTGCGGCTCGGCTCCGATCGCCGCGTCGCTCCCGCCTCCGGTGCTGCGCTCGCCGTCGTTCGCGGCGGGCTCCTCGGCCGCCGGGGGGCTCGCGGGGGTCGTCTCCGGGGTGGTCGGAGGCGCCTCCGGCGGCGCCGCGCCGGGCCCGCCCGGCGTGGCGGGCGGCGCCTCGGCCGGGTTGCGCGGGCGCGAGCGCCGCTCGCCGGGGGCGGGCGAGGACGGCACGGCCCCGGACGGCGCGCTCCCGGACGCGGCGGGACCGGACGGCGCGGGAGCCGCCGGCAGCCGGAACGGCGCGGTGGGCCGGGGCAGCGGACGGGGCAGCGGGAGCCCCACGGGCCCGTCGTCGATGGTGGGCGGTCGGTGCTTCTCACTCGGGACGACCTTGGTCTCGCCGTCCCCGCCGATGACCTTCGGCAGCAGCGTCCGCGGGCTGACCGGTCCGCCCGCCAGGCTGAGGGCGATCGTGATCGCGTAGCTCCCGCACAGGGCCGCCGCCGCGTAGCCGAGGCGGCGCATCCGCCTGCGGCGGCGTCCGGTCACGTCCACGAAGATCGGCGCGGAGTGGCGGTCCCTCGAATCGATCACTTCACGCTGGTCGGACATTCAGTGCTCCCCGGTAACAGTTCCCCTGCGTCGAAACGTAGCAGCAGAATCCCATTCGACTCATCATTGACGGCTGCGTCCGCACGTGGAAAACACGGGTTTCGAGTGAGGTGGATAAATTCGATCTTCGATGCGGGCCGCATGGCCGCCGGCCGCTGCTTCCGCCTTGATCAATGTGTTTGACCAGGTCAGAGGCCCTTCCGTTCATCGCAACGGACATAAGGCAAGTTGACGACATTTTTCCCCTTGCGGCGATGAACTTCTTTGCAGACGGAGTGCTGGCGGCCATTTTCGCCCCGTTTTCGCCGTCCGTGCGATGGCCGGAATGGGTCAGCCGATCACGGGTATTTAGAAAATGGTTCCAATGGCGCGCCGCATTCCTCCGGGCAGGGCCCGCCGGCGGCCGTCCCGCCGAGCCGCCCGCGGCCTTCCCTCCCGGTGGGTCTGGATCGGCGGTCACCAGGGGGCGTACTGCGTCCCGGACTTCATCGGCAACTGCGTCGCCCAGAGCCGGGGAAACCCGGTCGTGCGGCGCTGGACGGGGACGTCCTGGGCCGAGTACCCGATCAGCGGCTGGACGGGGGAGGGCCCGATCAACCGGATCGCCGTGGCCGCGGGCGAGACCTGGGCCGCCGGCATCGCGATCGGGCCGGCGCCCGACTTCCTCGCGCGGTTCGACGGGACCGCCTTCCGGAAGGTCGACCTGCCGGCCGGCCTGCAGCTCGAAGCGGTCGGCACGGGGCCGGCCGGAGCCTGGCTCGCCGGGTACACCGACGAGCCGCAGCGGGTTCAGCGGCTGTTCCGGCGCGCGGGCGGCGCCTGGACCGCCGTCGCCCTCCCGGACGGGATGCGGAGGATCGACGACCTGCGGGCCTCGCAGGACGGGACCGGCCTGTGGGCGATCGGGAACGGGACCTCCGGCGTCCTGGCCGCGGCCCGCTTCGACGGCACGTCCTGGACGACCCTGCCGACGCCCCCGGGCCTCGGCGGCTTCAGCCGCGTCGTCCCGGTGGCGGATGACGACGTGTGGGCCGCGACCGGAACGGTCGCCGTCCACTGGGACGGCGCCGCCTGGACGGCCGTCCCGTTCCCGGACGACTACCCCCGCGGCTTCCTCGAAGGCATCGCCGTCGACGCGTCCGGCACGGTCTGGGTGACGGACGGCGGTGACATCCTCCACCGGTACCGGAACGGCGCATGGGCACCGGTGAAGCCCGGCCCCTACGGCACGATGCTCCGGGCCGCCACCGCGGTCCCCGGAACGAACACCGTATGGGCCGTGGGCGCCGACGGCCGCGACGCCCTGGCGTTCAGGACCCGCTGAAGCGGCCGACCCCCACCGGCCTCCGGTCGTTGACGAATCACAGAAATCGCCGGTTTGCCGAAATCGGAAATCGAGCGGGCGAGTGCACGGAACGCTGTCGACGACCTACGGTCCCTTGGTGGTTTTGTCCTCTTTGCACTGTTTCACTGAGAGAAAGGTGCAATGAGAGGAGATGTCATGTCGGCCCCAGCGTTCCAACCTCCCCTGATGACATATCCGCCGATCACGAGCGGCACGACGGTTCGGCAGTGGCAGCAGCAGATGAAGAACCGCGGCTGGAACATCGTCCCGGACGGCCAGTACGGTCCGGCCAGCCGGCGGATCTGCCGGAACTTCCAGCAGGAGCACCGGCTGCAGGCCGACGGGATCGTCGGGCCCATCACCTGGCGGGCGACCTGGGAGGCCCCGAGCACGCAGCCACCGCCCGCGCCCGCCGACGTCCTGCGCGTGGGCTCCTACGGCGACGCCGTCGCCGCCTGGGAGAAGCAGGCGGACAGCCGCGGCTGGCGGATCAAGAACGTGGACGGCTCCTTCGACGAGGAGACCGCCGTCGCGTGCCGGGCGATGCAGACCGCCCTCAACCTCCCGGTGACGGGGCAGGTCGACCACCAGACCTGGGACGCCGCCTGGCTGGAGCGGGTGGCGATCGCCGTCTGACGACGGCCGGTTCGGAGGGGGCGGCGACGGATGAGTCAGGGCATCGACCGGGCCCCGGGCGCCGGGCGCCTTCGCGAATGGCGGCGCGAGCGGGGCTCCTGGGTGCTCTGCGAAGAGGTCCGCGCGGACGTCCACGAGCTGGGCGCGCTCCTGGCCGCCCGGCGCGACCACGGCGAGATGTCCGCCCGGGACGCGCAGCTGCTGCACGGCGCGGAGGAGGCCCTGGACCGGGCGGAGAACGCCGTCGACGAGGTCGCGCACCGCCGGTGCCTGTCCGGGTCCCACGTGACGACCGCCCAGCTCCACCTGAACTCGGGACGCTCCCTGTGGATGCGGACGCTGTCGCCGGCGGAGTTGCAGTCCTACCTTCCCGCGATGTTCGCGACGGTCAAGCAGCACCTGCCGCCGTCCGACGAGAACCGGGTGTTCGTGGAGCACGTCGCCCGGGACACGCGTGAGGCGCAGGAGGCCGGACGGCCCCTGCGCCTCACCGACGGGCAGCGCGTCACCCTGGTCGCGGCCGTGGACGCGGCCCGGCAGGCCGCGCTGCGGGAGAAGCTGCGCGCCGAGAGCTTCGTGCGGATCGTCCAGTGGATCACCGTGTCCCTGTGCGGCCTCGTCGTCCTCATCGGGGCGCTGACGGCGTTCTGGCCGTCGGCCGTCCCGCTGTGCTTCACCCCGTCGCCGAGTCCCGGCGCGCGGGGCGACTTCGGCGTCGTCTGCCCGACGAACGCGGCGGCGTCCGTGCCGGCCGGGGAGCTCACGGCCCGTACCCGCGAGGTCGCCGGATGGGGCGACTACATCGTCGTCGAGTTCGTCGGGCTCGTCGCGGCCGGGATCGCGGCGGCGTCGGCGCTGCGGAAGATCCGCGGCACGTCCACCGCGTTCGGCATCCCGGTCGCGCTGGCGGCGCTCAAGCTCCCGACCGGGGCGCTCACCGCCGTGCTCGGGCTGCTGCTGATGCGCGGCGCGTTCATCCCCGGGCTCAGCGCGCTCGACTCCACGGCGCAGATCATCGCCTGGGCCGTCGTCCTCGGGTACTCGCAGGAGCTGTTCACCAAGTTCGTCGACCGGCAGGGGCAGGTCGTCCTGGACAGCGTGCGGGACCCGGTGCACACGTCGCTGCCGCCGCCCGAGCCCGCCGCGCGGCGCGGCACGGCCGCTCCGACGGCGACGTCCACGGACGGGCCGGCCCCACCACCGCAGTGATCAGAACACCGGTGATCAGAACACCAGGGTCCAGCCTTCGCGCGACGCCTGCTCCCTGGTGTAGGCGACGCCGTCGACCTTGAGGCCGTCCGCGTCCAGCAGCGTGATCGCGCCGCCGCCGTTGCCCAGTTGGACGGGCGGCGCCAGCGGGACGGCGAGCGCCGCGCCCGGCTCGATCGCTCCGGACAGGGGCAGCCGGTTCTTCAGCCGGTCGGCGATCGCCCAGCCGTCCAGGACGACCCGTGCGGGCGAGGCGTTCAGCAGCGTCACGGTCTCCCGCTCGGGTGCCGGGCCCGCCGGGTTCACCAGCGCGCCGGCGATCCGCACGGCCGCGCCGGGCTCGCCCGGGCCGGGCAGGGGCCCGCCGGCGCCGGGGATCGTGTGCCCGGTGGCGTCGTCGGTGTGCCAGGACTGCGACCCGAACGCCAGGAACACCCCGATCCAGCGGCCGGACGGTGCCCGGACGATGAGGCCGCCGTCCTGCCAGACGCCGTCGTCGGCGACGAACCGGCCGCTGTTGCCCTGGTTCATGTGGACGTCGTGGACGCCGTTGCCGGGCGTGAACCCGAAGATCTTGTCGCGCTTGTCCTCGGGGCCCCACCGCTGCCCGAACACGTACACCCGGGCGTCCGGACGGCCCAGCGCCTGCACGACGTGGTGGTCGAGGAACTCTCCGAGGTCGTTGTCGGGCCCGGGCAGGGTCGTCGGCGCGGGCCGCATCGCGAGCCGGTCGAAGAGATTGGCGCGGACGTAGTCGAGCGCCGCCCCGCCGGCCGCGCTTTCGAGCGGCGTGAACCCGTCGGGCAGCGCGGCGAGGAGATCGGTGACGGGGTGCTCGAAGTCGTCGACGGCGAGGTACAGCAGATCGGGCGGCGAGGTCTGCGAGCGGATGTTCACCGCGCACCGGAAGTCCACGTCCGCGGCGCGCACCCGGATCTGGTAATGCGGCGTATCGGTCGTCTCCGTCCGGCGGTCGACGACCGTTCCCTTGAGGACCCCGTAATCGGCGATCGGCATGGTGGCCACCCCGTGTCCGTCCGGGCGGCCCGCCCGCGCACGCCGCCGGTGCACCTCGTCCCGACGGTTTCAGTATTTCCACGCCAGGTACAGGCGTTCTCCGCACTTGGCCATGACCGGTTAACGGTACGAAGATCGGTGTTCGCTCTGGGCGATGGACCGACGGGATGCCCGCCGAGCGGCCGATCACGTGCCCGGCCTAGGGCTCTGCCAGCAGCGCGGTCGCGGCGGTCGCGACGTTCATCCGGACGATCTCGCTCGCCAGCCGGTCGTCGACGTTGTCCAGCGTGTCCCCGGCGGTGTGGACGTGCTCGTTCGCGCCGTCCGCGCCCTCGATGGTGAGGACCGCCGGGACCGCCGCGTCGATGAACGGCACGTGGTCGCTGTTGAAGGGGTGCAGCGACGTCTGCACGTTCAGCGAGGTGTAGGTCGCCGCCGCCGCGGCCAGCTCGTCGATCAGCCCCTGGGACACCTCGGCGCCCTCCAGCAGGACGGTCGGCTCCGGCGTGTTGAGCGCTGCGATCATGTCCATGTTCACGACCGCGCCGATGTCGAGCCGCGCGCCGGCGTCCAGGCCCGCCACGTACTGGACGCTGCCGAACAGCCCCTCCTCCTCGCCGCCGAACAGGATCAGGCGCAGGTCGTTCCGCGCGTCCAGGCCGGCCAGCACGCGGGCGACCTCCAGCAGCCCGGCCGCCCCGCTGCCGTTGTCGTCGGCGCCCGGCGCGGGCGCGCCGGGGCCGCCCGCCAGGTTGATCGAGTCCAGGTGCGCGGTGACCACGACCACCTCGCGCGGCAGCCGGGTCGGCGCGAGCCGCTCGGCGACGATGTTGACGCTGCGCCCGTCCCCGACGGTGATCGGCGCCTCCCGCACGAGGTAGCCGAGGCCGCGGAGCCGCTCCGCCATCGCCGCCGCCGCCGCGCGGAACCCGGCGCTCAGGGAATGGCGGGTGCCGAACCCCACCAGCTCGGCGAGCACCTCCCTGTAGGCGCCGGCGGACACCTCGTCCGCCAGGTCCCGGACCTCCGGGTCGGGCTCTCGCGCGGCGGGGGCCGCGTCGCGGAAGACGACCGTTCCCGGACGCAGCGGCTCCACCCGGTAGCAGACCTCCGCGTGGGGCCGCAGCCGCGCGGGATGCTCCGCGTCGAGCGCGATCACGAGGTAGCGGCCCTTGTCGAGGAGCACCGGCACGTCGGGATGCTCGCGCTGGAACACCCGGCCGACCTGGGTCACCAGCATCACGTCCGCGTCCGGGGCGAGCGCGTCGCCCTCGTCCAGGACGAGGTCGCCGCCACGGAGCGCGGTCCAGGGCGCGCCGTCGTCCGCCCAGTAGAGCACCGCGTCGCCGAGGCGGGCCCAGTCGACCTCCGGCGGAGCGCTCCGCGCCGCGTCCAGACCGGCGGGCGGGTGCGCGACTCCCGTTCTCATCATCTGGCCGTCCTCTCACTTCGCGATCACGAGCCGGTCGTCGGTCCGGGAGAGGACGGTGATGCCGAACGGCGCGCGGCGCCCCTCCGGGAACGTGACGGCGATGCGGTCCGGCCCCTGCCGCTCCCAGCGGCCCCGCACCTCGCGCGGACGGTCGTCGGGTCCGGGACGGCCCTCGGTGAACGTTCCGTCCGCGCGGAACTCGATCCGGTGACGCGGCCGCCGCGCGGGACGGAACGGATGGTCGGCGGGCCGGTACACCGCCGTCTCCTCGGTGTCCTCCTCGAAGGCGTGGATCCAGGCGCCGGTGACCTCCGGAGGCGGACCGTTCATGCGCTCTCCTCCCGGCGACCCCGGCGGGTCACCCGCCGGACCCGCGCCCGACGAGGCCCAGCATGTTCTGGATGTCGGTGAGGACCTCCTTGGTCAGCCGCTCGGAGTCGTGCAGGAGCCGCTCCACGTCGCCGTTGTGCCCCGCCTGGACGGGCGCCCCGGCCGCCGCGGCCGCCGCGGGCTGCTTCGCGGGCGCCGCCTGCCGCGCCACCAGGAACGAGGCCCTCGCCCCCTCCAGGCACGCGTTGATCCGCTCGCGCTGCCCCTGCGTGAACATGAACATGCTGTCGTCGTCGACGTAGTCCATGTAGTTCATGAACATGTCGCCGTTCGGCCCGTTGTCGCAGGTGATGTGCGGGAAGGCCGGCTTGCCGATGTTGCTGTCCGCCTGGTTGGGCGTGTCGGCCACCCGGTCGTCGTTGCTGCACGCGCCGTCGTCGTCGCCCCAGATGTGGAAGAGGTCGAGCCAGTGGCCGATCTCGTGGGTGGCGGTACGGCCCCCGGCGTACGGAGCGGCGGCGGTGCCGGTCGTCCCGAAGGCCGTGTGCAGGATGACCACGCCGTCCGTCGGCGGCGGACCGCCCGGGAACTGGGCGTAGCCGAGCAGGCCGCCGCCCAGCTGGCACACCCACATGTTGAGGTACTGGTCGGTCGGCCAGGCGTCGGAGCCGCCGGTCGCGGTCGCCTTCACGGCGTCGTCGGTGCCGAAGGACGTCTGGTCGGTCGGGACGCGGACTATCCCGTCGGTCGGGTTGCCCAGCGGGTCCACCGTGGCTAGGGCGAACTCCACTTCGGCGTCGGCGACCAGAGTCCGCCACACTTCCGGCACCCGCGCCACGTCCGGGTTGGCCGCCCTGAAATCGCGGTTGAGGACGTCGATCTGCGAGTGGATCTGCGCATCGTCGATGTTCTGCTCCGGGCTGCCGTAGACGACGTGGACGACGACGGGCAGCGTGACCACTCCCCGGCGCGCCGAGCTGCGCCGCCCCGTCTCGTACAGGAGCGCCCGGTTCTCGATCCGCGCCCGCTGCGCGCGGTAGGTCATGCTCTGGTTCAGCAGCCGGCGGTGCACGTGCATGGCGCCGCACAGGTCGCGCCTCGGTGCGGGGAACGGGCTGGCCTCGGTCATGGCGAAGTCCTCTCACGTCGTGCCGCGCCCTGGGACACGGCCCTGCGTCGCCCTAGACCTACCTATCCCCGTATGACACTTAAATCACAAACATCCCAAATCATCCAAAATCAGATAATTATTGCAGTTTCAACCTTTTGTTGAGGTGCCACGCCGTGATCGCGGGGCTCGGGATCCGCATACGGAATGCCGAAAAGCCGACCCGACGGTGCGAGCGCCGGCCCGCGAATACCAGTAGGCGTCAGCGTGCGGGCCTGCAGTCGAGCCGGTCGGAGTCGACGGGGAGGCGGACCAGCGCGACGTCCACGTCTCCGTCCAGGAGTGGCCCGTCCGGCTCGTTGGGTTTCCAGGGCCCGCCACGTCGTCCCCACATCCGGGAAGGCGGCCTTGTACGTGCTGATCACGGGCGACTGGATGTCGCCCGGCAGGGGCCCGGCGATTCCGATGCGCACGGCCCGCGCTGCGCCGCGATCCGCGCCCGCTGACCGCAGCTATGCCGCGCACATGGGGACGTCAGCTTCGAGCCGTTCCTGCACGACGACGTCTGCGCTGCCGCCGGTGCGGTGGTGGGCCTTCGGTGAGCCCGACGACGTCAACAACGGCCTCTGCTTGTGCGCGCTGCACCACAGGCTCTTCGACAAGGGCGCGCTCGGCATCACCGGCGACCGGCGGGTCACCGTGTTGGCGCACACATCGGGCGTGGCGCGGCCGTACGCGACCAGGCGTACGCCCTGGCCGGACGTCCCGAAAGTGCGCCGCGGGCGGCCTTCCGCGACGTGGACGGCGGGAACATCGCCTGGCATGCCCGCGAGTTCTTCCGCCCCCGCCTGGCCGGCCTGACCGCCGGGACTCCGGAGAGGCGGGGCTGCATGTGTCGGCCAAGTACGGGTAAAGCGCCCTCGACCGTAATCGACTGCAATCAACCGAAAGGGTGAGTCTCATAGTTATCGTCGCGATTGTGGGCGTCTGTGCAGTTCTTCTGGTTCTGGCGTTCCTGCTGCCGAGATTGTCGCGGCATCCTCAGCGCGGCACGCAGCGCGTGCTGGGGGCGGGCTCACGTGCGGGTTCGTCGGCCCCCGGCGGGCTCGGGCGGCTGCTGAGCAAGCCGTTCCGCAGTTCCTCGCGTGCCGTCGGCCGCAGCGGGGAGGCCGGACGGCGCGCCCGCAGCCGCTCGCCGTTCTGATCCCCGTCCCTCCGCCATGACCCCCTTCGCCGCCCGCCTCACGTCACGAGGCGGGCGGCGGCGCGTCCGGCCGCTGCGAACATTTCCGGCGTCATTCAATTCGTCCCAGGTCGGCTGACCCGTGGGCCGTGTCCCCGGACGGTGGGGGATCTACCGGCAGCGCCGGGGTCGTGGCCGGGGACGGTGCGGTGGCCGGTTCGTCCAGGCGGGGTCTGAACCAAGCCGTCGCCCGGGCGGCTCGGGTGCCGGGGGGCGGCCGCCCGGCCCTGGGGGACGCTCCGGGACCGGGCGTGCGCCTCGAGGACGTCAGGTGCTGATGAAAGCGGGGCAGTGGATGCGCCGCCCCGGCCCCCACTGGCGGGCCTTGTTTCCGGTCGTGAGCGTGGCGGTCGCCTTGTAGGTGTAGGTGGTGCCGGCGGGGCAGTGGTACTTCACCGTCACCACGCAATTACCGGCCTTGCGCTTGCAGGTGGCGTACGGATTGAGGGTCTGGTAGCCGTACCAGCGGCTCCGCCACAGCCTCCCGATCGCGTCAGGCGGGAACTGGGCGCACTTGCCCGCCCACACCTTCGCCATGATCGTGCGCCCCTTCCGGTACGGCTTGCCGACCACGTACTTGCACGGCTTCGCCGGAAACGCCGCAGCCGTCACCACCTCGCCCGCCGGCGCCCCGGCAGCCGACGGGGCCGCCTGCGCCGGAGCGGCCATCCCGATAACACCCGCGATCATGAACGTTCCCGCCAGTGCCGCCGCCGGCACCCTGCGTCCTGCTGAGCCCATCGAGACCTCCAGTCACTTGAGACGGGGCCAATCCCAGCACGTCGGAGGCCGTTCGAGGCCCCCTCCGGCCGTTCGGGACAGTCCCGAACGGCGAGGGACCGCGGCCAGACCGGATCACCTGCCGCGCCAAGCCGGAACACAGCCCCCGACTCGTTGCGCAGCCGCACGACCGCCCCCCGGCAGCGGCCGGTTCGATGGTGAGGGCCAGGCGATCGGGGGCGCCGCCACCCAGGCGCCGGAGAACCACGCAATGCCTACGAGCTGAAGATGCGTCATGATTGGGAGAAGGACCTCACGCATGCGAGGCGACGATCACGTCCGAAATCGCCGATACACGGCGCGATCTCGCGCACGTGGTGATCGGTTCCGGTGAAGCCGGTTCCATGTGTACCCCCTACCGGATTCGAACCGGCGCTACCGCCTTGAAAGGGCGGCGTCCTAGGCCGCTAGACGAAGGGGGCCCGGTGGTGGCGGAGATGGTCGCCACTCGACCTCGTCAGTGTAGAGGACGGGGACCGGCGGCGTGCAAACGGTTACCCGGGTTCGGTGGTGCGGGTGGGGGAGGTGCGGGCGCCGGGGGCGCTCTCGGTCGGGGACGGGCTGCGGGACGGCCAGTCGGACGGGAACTCGGACGGGAACGGCGAGGTCGGGGACGCGGGGGGTGAGGAGGCCGGGGGCCGCGGGTTGACGGTGCGGTCGGGCTCGGGTTCCAGGTGCCGCTCGATCTGGGCGGAGGTGAGGCCGAGGCCGCCGAGGCGCAGGTCGTCCCAGCCCTGGAGGCGGTGGGTGGCGCGGCTGAAGTAGAGGACGGACAGTTCGATCGGGGTGGGCTGCTCGTGTTCGAGGCCGCGGAGTCCGGCGCCGCCGGTGGAGCCCTGGACGAAGAGGCGGGTGCCGGTGGGGAGGAGCTTGGTGGAGCGGGTGTGGGTGTGGCCGGCGAGGACGAGGGGGGTGACGCCGGAGAACGCCTCGCCCTCGGCCGGGTCGTGGGTGACGACGAGGTCGGGCGTGGTGCCGGAGGCGCGGAGCCTGTCGGCGTAGCGGAGGCCCTCGGCGCGGAGCTGGTCGGCGCCGACGTAGTCGTCGCGGGTGCTCTTGTCGGGGGTGAAGCGGGGGTCGCCGACGCCGTAGATGCGCAGGCCCTCGACCTCGCGGGTCTCGTCGTCCAGGACGATGGCGTTCTTCTGCCGGTCGACGGCCTTCTGCGTCTCCGCGGAGTCGTGGTTGCCGCGGACGTACACGTAGGGGATCTTCAGCTCGGAGATGGAGTCGGCGAACTTGTCCTCCGCCTTGCTGCCGTGGTCCATGAGGTCGCCGCTGTCGATGACGAGGTCGACCTTGAACTGGGTGGAGACGGACGTGATGACGTTCCAGGCGGCGGGGTTGAGGTGGATGTCGGAGACGTCCAGGACGCGGATGGTGGACGGGTCCGGCTCGTAGGTGGGGAGCGTCGAGGTCGTGGTGTACAGCTCGGAGACGTTGCCGACGAGGCGGGCGAGCTGGGCGCGGTAGGCGGAGAAGCGTTCGACGATGCTGCGGGCGTCGCCGACGATCTGGGGGGCGTTGGCGAGCAGGCCGGTGTAGCGGGGCTCGGCGATCGACTGGGGGTTGAACGTCGCCCAGGTGAGCAGGGTGACGGCGACGAGCCCGGCGGCGGCGGACGAAAGACCGAGCAGGGCGCGGCGCCAGGACCGGAAGAGGACGAGGGACGCGACGAAGCTCGCGGCGAGGGCGATGAGGACGGCGCGGACGAGCAGTTCGACGAGGCCGTGCCGGATCTGCCCGGCGATCCGGTCGGTGAGGCGGTCGAGCTCGGCGTCGTCCTCGATCAGCTTCTTGGCCTGCTCGGGGCGCAGGTCGGTGATGCGGGCCTCAAGGGAGACGGGGCCTTCGTGGGTGTCGAGCTGGAGGGAGCCGAGCGGGGGCAGCCGCAGCGTCGTCCCGCCGTGCAGGGACGGCTGGAGGGTGAGCTGGACGTCGGTGGGGCCGACCGGGGTGACGTAGCGTCCGCCGCCGAGGAGTCCGAGGTAGCCGCCGGCGAGGCCGATGACGACGACGAGGGCGAGCCGCGTCCAGCGGTGGGTGAGGATCGGGGAGACGCGGCTCGTCACCGGGCGGGCGCGGTCGGCGGTGCGGGCGCCGAGGGCGCGGAGTGTCGCGAGGGCCTTGGTCAACGGGGCGCGGACCTGGGGCACGTGTTCCCCTTCTATCGAGCAGAATCGATGTCGTGATGGAGTTGTCGCGCGATGAGTTCGAGGACCTCGTGGCCGAGGCCCTCGACACCATCCCACCCGATCTGACCGCCCACATGCGCAATGTCGTCATCGTCGTGGAGGACGACGCGCCCGAGCGCGGTCTTCTCGGCCTGTATCAGGGCGTACCCCTCACCGAGCGCGGCGACTGGTACGGGGCCGTCCTGCCCGATCACATTTCGATCTACCGCACCGAGATTCTCCGGATCTGTGACACCAGGGAGGACGTGGTGGAAGAAGTCCGGATAACGGTGGTGCACGAGATCGCGCACCACTTCGGGATCGATGACGGGAAGTTGCACGAACTCGGATACTGACGCAAGGAATTGCGCACTGTAGGTCACGCGACTGCCACGCAGCGTGAGTTAATAGGGAAGGGCGCCCGAACCGGGCGGGCTGAACTGGAGCGTGCGTGGCGGAAAGGCAGACCGGTCGGCATCGTCGTCCGCCGGAGCAGCAGGCGACCTATCGCGAGGTGTTCGCGATCGGGGAGTTCCGTGCCCTCTGGTCGGCGCAGGCGCTGTCGTACGTCGGGGACCAGCTGGCGCAGGTCGCGCTGGCCGTCCTCGTGTACGACCACACGCGGTCGACGCTGCTGACGGCGCTGGTGTACGCGCTGACCTACCTTCCGCCGATCCTGGGCGGCCCGGTGCTGTCCGGGCTGGCCGACCTGTTCCCGCGCCGCACCGTGATGATCGTCTGCGACGTGCTGCGGGCGGTGCTGGTGGCGGTCATGGCGGTGGTGGCGATGCCGGTGGGGGCGCTGTCCGTGCTGGTGTTCCTCGTCGTCCTGCTGGGGACGCCGTTCTCCGCCGCGCGCGCGGCCGTCATGCCGGACGTCCTGGAGGGTGACAGATATGTGGCGGGCTCCGCGATCGCCAACATCACCCACCAGATCACGCAGGTGCTCGGCTTCCTGGTGGGCGGCGCGGTGGTCGCGATCGTCGGGACGTACGAGGCCCTCGCGCTGGACGCGCTGACGTTCGGCGCCTCGGCCGTCATCCTGGTCGGCGGGCTCCGGCGGCGGGCCGCGCCGCGCCGCCGGGAGCGGGAGTCGCTGGGCCTGCTGCGCGGCACCCGGGACGGCGCGCGGCTCGTGTTCGGCGACCCGGTGCTGCGGTCGCTGGTGCTGTTCGCCTGGCTGTGCGCGTTCTACGTGATCCCGGAGGGCCTGGCCGTCCCGTACGCGGCGACGTTCGGCGGCGGCGCGGTGACCGCGGGGCTGCTGCTGGCGGCGATGCCGACCGGGATGGTGGTGGGTTCGCTGCTGTTCAGCCGGTTCGTCCGTCCGGCGAACCGGCTGCACGCCATGGGCTGGATGTCGATGCTCGCCTGCCTCCCGCTGGTGGGCGCGGGCGTCCATCCGCCGCTGTGGTCGGTGGTCGCGCTGTGGGCGCTGTCGGGCGTCGGCAGCGCCTACCAGCTGGTGGCGAACACGGCGTTCGTGGCGGCGGTGCCGGCGTCCGGGCGGGGGCAGGCGTTCGGGCTCGCGCAGTCCGGCATCCTGGCGGGGCAGGGCGTCGGCATCCTCGTCGGCGGCGCCGCCGCGCAGGTCCTCGGGCCGGAGACGGTGGTGGCGTTCGCGGGCGTCCTCGGCCTGTCGGTCGCCGCGATGCTGACGCTGGGCTGGAACCGGGTCCGCGGCGGCGTCATCGCCGGGACCCGCCCCGGTCCGGTGGCCGTCGCCGCGCCGCCCGGCACGGGCGGCGACGAGCTGTCCGGCGTGGGCCGGACGGCGTCCTAGGAGCCGGTGCGGTTCTTGCCGACCGCGTCCTTCGTCTTCTGGACGGCGTCCTGGACCTTCGGGGAGTCGCTCGCCTTCTGGAACAGGTCCTCGGCGATCGACGTCTTCGCGCCCTCCTCGGGGATGAGGAGCCAGGCGAGGATGTAGATCGGGATGCCGGGGCCGAACACCGTGAGGACGGCGAAGCCGAGCCGCACGATGTTGACGTCGATGTCGAGGTAGCGCGCGGCGCCGGCGCTGACGCCCGAGACCATCCGGCCCTGCCGGAGGCGGCGGAGCTGCTTGCCCGTGTCCTGGCCGTTCGTGTTCTTCTCCATGTCCATGTCTCGATGATGCCCAGCCGGGCGCCGTTCGGACATCGGGATTCGCCCTGATTCGCCCCTGAGCGCACCCGGGGCGGGTCAGGGGCCGTCCCCGACGTACCCTCGTGGGCGGACGGCCCCGAGGGAGGAGACCCGCATGGACGTGCTGCGTGTGGACGACCGGCTCACGGACGAGGAGCGGATGGTCCGCGACACCGTCCGCGCGTTCACGGCGGAGAAGATCGCCCCGCGCATGGCGGGCTGGTTCGAGGACGGGACGTTCCCCGCCCGCGAGCTGGCCCCCGAGCTGGGCAGGCTCGGCCTCCTCGGCATGCACCTGCGGGGCTACGGCTGCGCCGGGATGAGCGCCGTCGCGTACGGGGTGGCGTGCCGGGAGCTGGAGGCGGCCGACTCGGGGCTGCGCAGCTTCGTGTCCGTCCAGGGGTCCCTCGCCATGGCGGCGATCCACAAGTACGGGTCGGAGGAGCAGAAGAACGAGTGGCTGCCGCGGATGGCGGCGGGCGAGGCGATCGGCTGCTTCGGCCTGACCGAGCCGGACCGCGGCTCCGACCCCGGCGACATGCTCACCCGCGCTCGCCGGTCCGGTTCCCGGGGCGGAGCTCCGGCGGAGCGGAGGGAGCCGGACCGGCGGGCTCTTCCGGGGGGTGTGGGGGGTCGTCCCCCCACAGCAACACGCGACGGCGGCGACTGGGTGCTGAACGGCACCAAGATGTGGATCACGAACGGGTCGGTCGCCGACGTCGCGGTCGTGTGGGCGCGGACGGACGACGGCATCCGCGGTTTCCTCGTCCCGGCGGGCACCCCGGGATTCACGGCGAGCGACATCCACCGGAAGCTGTCGCTGCGCGCGTCCGTGACCTCCGAGCTGGTCCTGGACGACGTGCGCCTCCCCGCCGACGCGATGCTGCCCGGCGTGAAGGGCTTGAAGGGGCCGCTCGGCTGCCTGTCGGAGGCCCGCTACGGGATCCTGTGGGGCGCGGTCGGCGCCGGGCGGTCCTGCTACGAGGCGGCCGTCGACTACGCCAGGACCCGCGAGCAGTTCGGCAAGCCCATCGGGGCGTTCCAGCTCACGCAGGAGAAGCTCGCCTGGATGGAGGTGGCCCTCGGCCAGGCCGGCCTCGTCGCCCTGCACATCGGCCGGCTGAAGGACGAGGGCGAGGTCACCCCGCAGCAGGTGTCGTTCGGGAAGCTGGCCAACGTCCGCGCGGCGCTGGACGTCGCCCGGCAGGCCCGCACGATCCTGGGCGCGAACGGGATCACGCTCGAATACCCGGTGATCAGGCATATGAACAACCTGGAGAGCGTCCTCACCTACGAGGGGACGCAGGAGGTGCACCTGCTCACCCTGGGGAAGGCCGTCACCGGGCTGGACGCGTTCCGTTAAGGAACGCTTGAACCCTCCGCGTAGGGTTACTGACTGGACGTCCTGCAAATGACCTGGGCAGACTCGCCGAGGTCAAGCGATCTACCAGAGGGAGCGGCATGAGAGTCGGCATCGTCGGGGCCACCGGACAGGTCGGGGCCAAGATGCTCGAAATCCTGGCCGAGCGCGGATTCCCCGTCGACGAGCTGCGGCTGTTCGCCTCGGCGCGCTCCGCCGGGCGCAGGCTCCCGTGGGACGGCGCCGAGATCACCGTCGAGGACGCGGAGACCGCCGACTACAGCGGCCTCGACATCGTGCTGTTCTCCGCGGGCAAGACCACCTCGAAGGCGCTGGCGCCGAAGGTCGCCGCCGCGGGCGCCGTCGTGATCGACAACTCCTCCGGCTGGCGGATGGACCCGGACGTCCCGCTCGTCGTCGCCGAGGTCAACCCGCACGCCGCGGCGAACCGTCCCAAGGGCATCATCGCGAACCCGAACTGCACCACGATGGCCGCGATGCCGGTGCTGCGGCCGCTGCACGCCGAGGCCGGGCTGGCCGCGCTCGTCGTCTCCACCTACCAGGCCGTGTCGGGCAGCGGCCTCGCGGGCGTCGCCGAGCTCCACGACCAGGCGTCCAAGGTCGTCCAGGGGGCCGACCGGCTCACCCACTCCGGCTCCGCCGTCGACTTCCCCGAGCCGTCGGTGTACGTGCGGCCGATCGCGTTCAACGTCCTGCCGATGGCGGGCTCGATCGTGGACGACGGCCTCGCCGAGACCGACGAGGAGCAGAAGCTCCGCAACGAGAGCCGCAAGATCCTGGAGATCCCGGACCTGAAGGTGTCGGGCACCTGCGTCCGCGTCCCGGTGTTCACCGGGCACTCGCTGCAGGTCAACGCGCGGTTCGAGCGGCCGATCAGCCCGGAGCGCGCAAGCGAGCTGCTCTCCGGTGCGCCCGGCGTGGTGCTCGTGGACGTCCCGACCCCGCTGCAGGCCGCCGGCCAGGACCCGACCTACGTGGGCCGCATCCGCCGCGACGAGACCGTCGAGAACGGCCTCGCGCTGTTCTGCTCGGGCGACAACCTGCGCAAGGGCGCGGCCCTGAACACCGTCCAGATCGCGGAGCTCGTCGCCGCCGAGTAGCGACCCGCTCGGGCAACGAGCGGCTAGCGGGCGCGCCCTCCTCGGACCTCCAGGGTTTCGAGGAGGGCCGCCGTGCTCTGGGCGATCTCCTCCACGGCCCGCTCGAACGCCTCCGCGTTGTGGGACGCCGGCGCGCGGAACCCGGAGATCTTCCGGACGTACTGGAGCGCCGCCGCCCGGACGTCCTCGTCGGTCACGTCGTCGGCGTACGGCGGTCGGAGCGTCTTGATACTGCGGCACATACGTCCATTGTGACCCCTGGGTCCGACAGCGGTGGGCCCCCGGACGGTCCTGCCTGGGAACTTGCGGCAGGACCGCCCGGGGGCCGGGCGGGGGGCGGGGACCCCGGTCACGGTCGCACGGTCCGGGCCGAGATCCGTCCCGTGCGTCCGCCTACTGTCAGCCCTGGGAGTGGGGGGCGGGCTGATCAGCAGTGCATCGCGGCGGCCGGTCGGGTGTCAACGAATCCATCCGGCACTGGATTTTCAATTGTGTGAACGGCCTCGTGGAAAACACTGAAACCGGCCGCCGGCCTGCGCTCATGTGGTGATCTTCAGGTCGTCCAGACCGGCCTCGACGAGGCTGCCGGAACCCGCGTCGGCGGCCTCCACGAGGACGCGGACGGTCTGCCCCGCGTACCCGGAGACGTCCGCGGTCTGCGTCCGCCAGGCCCCGGCCCGGTTCGCCGCCGCGCCCGGCTGGTCCAGCACCGTGGTGGACCCGTTCGGCCCCACGATCCGCACCCGGAGGTAGTCGTCGGACGAGCTGTTGTCCAGGTGCGCGAAGAACCACGAGAACGACAGCGTCCGCGCCCCGGCCGGCAGCGCGATCGCCGGTGACCGGATGCTGCCGGCGCCGCCGTCGAGGTCGTACGTCCCGGCGTCGGTCCCGGCCGCGGCCCCGGTCACCAGGGCGCCGCTGCCGCCCGCGGCGGCGAGCTGCAGGCTGGTGCCCGACCAGCTGGTCGGCTGCGGGGTGCCGCGCTGCCACGCGCCCGCGGTGGCCGTGTCGGCGCCGTCCGGGTCGGGCGTCCAGCCGGTGTCGGATTCGAGGTCGTCGGCGTAGACGGTGTCGCCGGGCGGCTCCTGCGTCCCGCCGTCCCCGCCGAGCGTCCAGACCGCGTGCGCGATGGCGTCGGTGTTGCGGTCCAGCGCGGTGTCGTCGATGTTGGACGTCGTGTCGCAGGACGAGTGGTAGCAGCGGTCGAACGCGACGCCCGCCTGGCCGCCCCATAGCTGCGCCTGCTGGGACGTCTTGCGTCCTTCCGCGCCGGTGAACAGCCCGCCGGCGGGGATGCCGGCGTTGATGAAGGGGCCGTAGTCGGAGCGTCCGTCGAACGCGGTGTCCTGCACGGTCACGCCGAGCGACGTGAAGTGGGACCGGAGCACCTGCTCGATCCCGGCCGACCCGGCCGGTCCACCGCCGCCGGACGACCCGTCCCCGTCGTAGGCGAAGTAGCCGGGGTTGGGGGAGCCGACCATGTCGAAGTTCAGATATCCGGTGATCTTCGACCGCTCGGACGACGGCAGGTTGCCGACGTAGTACGTCGACCCGACGAGGCCGAGCTCCTCGGCGCCCCACCAGGCGAACCGGAGGTGCCGGTCGGGCCGGTGCCCTTCGCGGGCGACGGCGAGCGCGGTCTCCAGGACCGCGGCCGTCCCGGAGCCGTTGTCGTTGATGCCGGGCCCGGCGGTGACGCTGTCCAGGTGCGCGCCGGTCATCAGCGTGTCGGCGGTGTCGCCGCCCGGCCAGTCGGCGATCAGGTTGTAGCCGGTCGCGCCGCCGCGCGTGAACGACTGGACGGTGGTCTGGTAGCCGGCGGCGTCCAGCTTGCCCTGCACGTAGTCGAGCGAGGCGCGGTAGCCGGGACGGCCGTGCGCGCGGTTGCCGCCGTTCGCGGTCGCGATGCTCTGCAACTGCGACAGGTGCGCCTTGACGTTGGCGAGCGGGATGTCGGGCGCGGCGAGGGGCGCCGCCGAGGCGGGGGCGACCGGCAGGAGGGCGGACATCGTCAGGGCCGCCGCCCCGAGCACCGCCATGGTGCGGGATCTCATGGTTCCTCCAGCGGGGGAAGGAGCAGCCCGTGACGGGGGAGCGGGCCCCGTCACGGGCCGCGTGCGGGGGGCGGTTACGACTGGGTGATCTTGACGTTGTCGAGGCCGGCCTCGACGAGGCTGCCGGTGCCGTTGTCGGCCGCGTCGACCACGATGCGGACGGACTGGCCGGCGTACGCGGACAGGTCGTACGTCGCCGTCTGCCACGCCCCGGCCTTGGTCGCCATGGCGCCGCTCTGGTTCAGCACGGTGGCCGTCCCGCTCGACCCGACGACGCGGACGCGGAGGTAGTCCTCCGTCGAACTGTTGTCGAGGTGGGCGAGGTACCAGTTGAAGCTCAGCGACAGGGTGCCGCTCGGCAGGCTGATCGCCGGGGACTGGACGCTGGTGACGCCGCCGTCGACGTCGTAGGTGCCCGCGTCCGTCCCGGCGGCGGCCCCGGTGACCAGGTCGGCGCCGCCGCCCGCCGCCGCGAGCTGCAGGTTCGTGCCGGACCAGCTGGTCGGCTGCGGGGTGCCGCGCTCCCAGGCGCCCGCGGTCGCGGTGTCGGAGCCGCTCGGGTCGGCGGTCCATCCCTGGCCGCTCTCGAAGTCGTCGGAGTAGACGGTCCCGCCGGGCGAGCCGTTCCCGACCGTGAGCGTGTAGGAGGCGGTGCGGTCGACGGCCGCGCCGTCACCGAGGACGGTGATCCGGTACGTCCCGTCGGCGGTGCCGGCGGGGACGCCGACGGTCATCGTGGACGACTGGCCCGCGGTGATCGTGCTCGGCGAGAACGAGACCGACGGGCCGGCCGGGCTGCTCGTCCCCGACAGCGACACCTGCTGGGCGCTGCCGCCGGTCACGGCCGTGGTCACCGTGGCCGTCGCCGTCCCGCCGGCCTGGACGCCGCCCGAGCCGGGGTTCAGCGACAGCGAGAAGTCGTTCTGCTGCTGGGTGCCGCAGGCCGCCTCACCGCTCTGCGCCGGCACGTTGATCGCGCTCCACGCCGCCTTCACCGCGTTGCACTCGGTGGGCGAGCCGGGGAACAGCTCCACCGCCGCGGCGACCGTCGCGACGCGGGCGCGGGCGTGGCTCCAGCTCGTGACCTTGCGGTTCAGCCCGCCCATGAAGATCTGGCCGGCCTTCTGGACGCCGATGCCGGTCACCGTCGAGCCGTTGCAGGTCGGGCTGGCCGGGTTGCCGTTGGACGGGTTCGACCCCTCGGCCAGCAGGTAGAACCAGTGGTTCTGCGGGCCGGCCGCCGCGTGCACCTCGGTGCTCGGGATCGAGGACGAGTAGCAGTTCGGGTCGCCCAGCGCGGACGGGTCGTACATGTTGCGGATCGGGCCGGAGCCGACGAGGTCGACCTCCTCGCCGACCAGGTAGTCCGGCGGGTCGAGGCTGGACGGCTCGTTCATGTAGTGCTCGGTCAGCGCGCCGAAGATGTCGCCGGCCGACTCGTTCATGCCGCCCTTCTCGTTGCCGCTGCCGCCGCTGTCGCCGCCGGGTGTGGTGGTGAACACGGCGTGGCCGTTCTCGTGCCCGACGACGTCCACCGAGGTGGCCTGCTTGGTGCCGGCCTGGTTGTGGCCGAAGTTGGTGTAGCTGCCGTTCCAGTAGGCGTTCGCCTGGTTCAGGCCGACGCGCAGCGGGAAGCCGCCGCCGCTGCCGTTGATGCCGCTGCGCCCGAGCCAGTCGCGCAGCATGTCCCATTCCTTCTGGACGGCGTACATGGCGTCGACGCAGGCGGTCTCCAGGTCGGTGCCGCTGCCGTTGCCCCACGCGCTGTCGGAGCCGGTGTAGGTGGAGCCGTTCTGGCCGCCGCATCGGATGCCGGAGCGCTGCGGGTCCGTCATGGACGTCGCGGCGGTGCTGAGGTCGACGGTGCCGTGGTAGTTGCTGCGGTCGTCGGCGGCGTCCCGGACGTCGTCCCAGGTCCTGACGACCTTGCCGGTCTTCGCGTCGACGAGGACGTGCAACTTCGTCGGCGCCTTCCGCCGGGTGCCGCTGACGACGGTCTCGTAGACGAGCCGTCCCGCGCCCTCGGCCAGCACCATCAGGCGGGGCGTGGACGCGCTCTCGACCTTGGAGACCTTTGCGCGGGACGTCTTCGCCGCCGCCGCCGCGCCGACCGTCGCCTTGGTCGACACGTTCAGCTTCGCGGTCTGGCCGACGGACGTGCTGAGGACGCCGCCGCTCGCGTTCGTGGTGACGACGAAGTCGCCCCCGTAGACGGGGAGGCCGTCATAGGTGCGCTCGTACTGCACGTACTGCAGGCCGCGCAGCCCGGAGGTGACGCCGCGCCGGACGATCCGGTCCTTGGGCGCCGTCCTGAACTCGGCGGGCTTCGCCGCGACCAGGCGGTCGGCCGAGGCGGCGGCGACGGTGCGGGGGTCCGGCTTCGCCGGGGCCGCGGGGGCGGTGCGGGGGGTCGCACCGGTGGCGGGGGAGGACATCGCCACGGCGAGGCCGACGGACAGCACCGTCGCCCCGATCGCGGTCTGGTGTCTCACGGGGGTGCTCCTTCCACGTGCCGGGCGGTGCGCGGGGACACGCGGAGGTCCTTGTGGGAGCGTTCCGCGGTGCCGTCGCCCGACCGGCGGGGGGTATGGATGGGGGACTCATCCGGATGAGCTGCCCCGAAGTGCATCCCGAATTGTGAAAAGTGTCAATGAATCCATTTAGTACTGGATTTTCAAGTTCTCTGCGACTGTGAATGAAAGGGCGCTGAATGCGGCCGTGGGCAGCGCGAACGGGCCGGGCCGGTCGTCCGGCCCGGCCCGTTCGGTCGGGAACCGTTCGCGGTGGGGTGCGCGTTCCGGCGCCCGCCGCGATCAGGGGGCGATGCGCCGGCAGAGCCAGGCGAGCGCCAGCGGGTAGCGGTAGTCGATGCCGCCGTGCCCGGCGTCGAACAGCTCGAAGCGGATCACGTCGTCCTTGACGCCCACGTCGAGGAGCGCCTGGTGGAACGCCTGCGCGCCGACGTCCAGGAACCACTCGTCGCGCGTCCCGCCGTCGATCCAGATCGCCCGCTGCGACCGCATCGCCTCGGCGTGCCCCGGCACCATCCGCACCGGGTCGAAGGCCAGCCAGCGCTCCCACACGTCCTGCCGGATCACCCCGGTGAACGGGTCGAACGGCAGCTCCGGCGTGCCGTCCTCGCGCGCCGAGTAGCAGAGCGCCATGCCGAGGATGTTGAGCAGCTCCATGTCCTCGGGCTTGGTGAAGGACGCGCGCGAGGTGAAGTCGGCCCACCAGCGCCAGATGTCGCCGTCGTACTTGCGCAGGTGCCGGACGCATTTCGGGAACTCGGGCAGGTAGGAGTACTCGAACAGCGCGTCGCCGGCGTGCGTCGCGAGCGCGCCGAACAGGTCGGGACGCAGCATCGGCGTGATCATCGCGCCGTAGCCGCCGCTGGACTTGCCGCTGATCGCCCGGTGCCCCGGCGCGTCCAGCGTCCGGTACCGGGCGTCCACCCAGGGGACGATCTCGTCGCAGAGGTAGGAGTGGTAGCGGCCGGTGCCGGGCGAGTCGACGAACTGGCTGCCCCCGTGGGCCGTCCAGGCGTCCACGAACACGACGATCGCGGGCGGGGCGTCGCCGGACGCGAACACCGCGTCGGCCGTCTCGGGGAACGGCTGCCGGTACGGCATCCGGTTGCGCCAGATCCCGACGTGCCCGGTGAAGCCGGTGATCACGTACACGCTCGGGTAGCGGCGGTCGGGCTCGTCGTCGTAGCCCGGCGGGACGTACACGAGCAGGGGCCGCTCGTGCGGGTCTTGCAGCGGGTTGCCGCGCAGCAGCCGGCTGCTGACGACGTGCTCTTCCAGGCGTCCGGCGAACTCGGCGGACCAAGGCAGCATGGGCGCTCCCCCATCGAGGGTGGATGATCACCTTGACGCTAACCCACCCGCCCGCCGGCCGGTGATGTCACGAACCGGCGGGTCGTCTGGGTCTACCCCCCGAAGGGAAGGAGACGGACATGACCGAAAAAGCCGCACGCCTCCGTGAGCTGCACCGGCCGGGTGATCCGCTGCTGCTGCCGAACGTCTGGGACGCCGGCAGCGCCAAGGTCGTCGAGGAGGCGGGGTTCCCCGCGCTCGCCACCGCCAGCGCCGCGGTGTCCGCCATGCTCGGCTACCCCGACCACGAGGGCGCGCCCGTCGAGGAGATGATGGCCGCCGCGGGACGGGTGATCCGCGCCGCGACCGTCCCCGTCACCGTGGACGCCGAGGCCGGGTACGGGCTCCAGCCCGCCGAGCTGGTCGAGCGCCTGCTCGCCGTCGGCGCGGCCGGCTGCAACCTGGAGGACACCTACGCCGGCGAGCTGGCCGAGCCGGCGGCGCAGGCCGAGTACCTGGCCGCGGTCCGGGACGCCGCCGGCGACGCCCTGGTGATCAACGCGCGGGTCGACACGTTCGTCGCCCGGGTGCCCGACCCGGTGGAGGCCGCGATCGAGCGCGGCAGGCTGTACCTCGCGGCGGGGGCCGACTGCGTCTACCCGATCACCGCGCCGATGGACGCCGTCCCCGCGCTGGTCAAGGGGCTGCCGGGGCCGGTCAACGCGAACAACTTCCCGGGCACGTCCCTCACGGACCTGGCCGCCGCCGGGGTGGCCCGCGTCTCCTACGGCCCCATGGCCTACCTGCGCGCCCTGGACACGGTGAAGGAGTTCGCGACCCGCGTCCGAGCGAAGGAGGATCCTTACGTCTGACACTTGTGAGCGCGCCCACGCCCGGGCACTCTTGCAAGTACTCACTTACGCTGGCACAGTGAGACGAAATTCGCCTCTATGTCTCAGGAAGTGAGGCCGGTATGACAGCGACCGCGGAGGAGACGACCCCGCAAGTCGTCCTCGACACTTTCAGCGGCATCGCGCTCGCCGCAGCCGCCGCGAACGTCGTCATGCAGCTCGCCCGCCTCCCCATCGGGCACGGCGTCGCCGAGAGCAAGGTCGAGAGCGGCCGCGTCGACAAGCATCCGGTCAAGCGCGCCCGGACCACGCTCACCTACATCGCCGTCGCGATGCTCGGCAGCGAGGACGAGCGCAAGGCGATGCGCCAGGAGGTCAACCGCGCCCACCGCCAGGTCCGCGCCAAGGAGCCCGTCCCCTACAACGCGTTCGACCCGGAGCTCCAGCTCTGGGTCGCCGCGTGCCTCTACTTCGGCGTCGAGATGATCTACGAGATCCTCTACGGGAAGCCGACCCCCGAGGAGGCCGCCGAGCTCTACCGGTACGGCGCCCGCTTCGGCACCACCCTGCAGATGAAGCCGGAGCTGTGGCCGCCGGACCGCGCCGCCTTCGAGGAGTACTGGCAGGACGGCGTCCGCAAGATCGAGATGGACGACGTGACCCGCGCCTACCTCCGCGACCTGACCGAGCTGCGCTTCCTGCACGCCCCGGTCCGCATCGGGCTGGGCCGCTTCCACACCTTCATGACCCTCGGCTTCCTGCCGCAGCCCTTCCGCGACGAGCTCGGCTACGAATGGACCCCCCGCGACCAGCGCCGCTTCGACCGCCTCACCCGCGCCCTGGCCCGCGCCAACCGCCTCATGCCCCGCCCGGCCCGCGAGTTCCCCTTCAACGTCTACCTCCACGACTTCCGCCGCCGCATAAAATCCGGCCGCCCCGTCGTCTAACCGTCGCCGAAGAGGTGCCGCCGCCCTTCCGGCGAGCCGAACATGGCCGCGGCGTCATGCCCCACTCCCGGCACATGGACCAGCCGATGAACCGGCCTTCCCGCCTTGAAGGCCAGATATCGGTGGTAATTCTCGCCCCGTTCCTTCCGGGTCCTTCCCTGCGCCTCGGCGGCGGGATGGACCTCCAGGAGAAGGGCCCCGGGATCGGCGTCCTCCTCGCCGAGCAGATACACCACGTCCCTCTCGATGTAGCGCGCGAAGTACCCTTCGACCGCTTTGCCTCGGAGGCGGCCGGGCGGGACGTCAATGTAGGGCGGGACGGGATCACCGAAGCCGTACCGCCACTGGTCGACCTCGATACCGCCGTGCGGCGCGAACGAGCCGTCCTTCGGCCGGTGAACATCGAAATACAGGTAGGTCGACGGATTCGCGACCACGAACCGGACCGGTACGTCGAGGTCGTCGGGCCCGCGCCCGACGGCCGCGTACCGGTTGACGAACTGGCCGCCGGCCGAGTTGCCGACGAGGGTCACCCGGCGAAGCCCGGGGAACGCGCCCAGGCCGCGCAGCAGTTCGTCCATGACCGTGAACGAGCTGACCTCTCCGAGCCCGCCCTTCCAGTCCTCGGTGCCCCAGTGCAGGTAGTGCGCGCGCTCGGGACGGCCGCGCACATCGTCCACGGTGAGGAACTGCGGCGCGACGACCAGCCGTCCGGGCGCCTTCTCGATCGCACGGTAGTAGTCGCCGGCGTTGCGCAGCGCACCGTGCACGACGACGACCGCCTCCGTCAGCCCGCGCTGCGGCTCCTCCAGCGACGCAGACGCGAAGACGGGTAGATTACGGCCGTCCGTAATCACGGTGCGGTCGCCCAGCTCTTCGATGGTCGAGTGCTGGACGCCGGCCTGGTTGGCGAAGATCATCGGCTCTCCTCGGCGCTGATGTCACCCCGGTGCTGCGTGCCGAACCCGTCGGGCGCCCGGCTGGCGAAGGTCTTCGGAGCGTCCGGAACCGGACGGTGACCTCCTTGCCGTGGGCTGGCTCGCATTGACCAGGGTGCGGGTTCCATGCTCCGGCGTCCATCTGTCGACGTTAAGGAGGCAAGAGGTCCGTCGAGCACGCGGCGGGGACCGCTCAGCTCGCCGTGCTGCTGGCGGCGGTGATCAGTCGGCTGGACGAGATCGTCCAGGGTCGTCGTTGACGTCCGAGCCGGGGGTGGACGGTCGGATCTGCAGTTCGAACTCGCCCTTGTGGCGCCGGTGGCCGGTGACGACGGCCTCCTCAAGGACCTCGGCGCCCTTGCTCTGGCGGCGCATCATCGGGTCGTCGCGGACGTCCTTCGCGAGGGAGAAGCACAGCAGGATCAGGACGACCGTGAACGGCAGCGCGCCGATGAAGGTGACGTTCTGGATGCCGTTGAGCGCCTTGTCGCCGCCGATCACCAGCATGATCGCGGCGACGCCGCCGGTCAGCGCGCCCCAGAAGATCACGATCCAGCGGGCGGGGCTGCTGGAGCCGCGCTGGGACAGGGTGCCCATGACGATCGACGCCGCGTCCGCGCCGGACACGAAGAAGATCGCGACCAGCAGCATCACGATGACGCCGGTGACGGCCTCCCACGGCAGGTGGCCGAGGACGTTGAAGGTGATCTGCTCCTCCGAGCCGTTCCCGTACGGGTTCAGGCCGTCGCGCTGCTCGTTGATCGCCGTCCCGCCGAAGATGGCGAACCAGACCAGGCTGACCGCGCTCGGCACGATGATCACGCCGGCGACGAACTGGCGGATGGTGCGGCCGCGGCTGATCCGGGCCAGGAACATGCCGACGAACGGGGCCCAGGAGATCCACCACGCCCAGTAGAAGATCGTCCAGCTGGCGAGGAACTCCTGCATCGCCTTTCCGCCCGTCGCGCCGGAGCGGGACGCCATCTGGCCGAAGTCCTGGATGTAGACGCCGATCGAGGTGGGCAGCAGCTCCAGGATGAAGACCGTCGGCCCGACGGCGAACACGAAGACGGCGAGGACGGCGGCCAGCACCATGTTGATGTTGGACAGCCACTGGATGCCGCGCGCGATGCCGGACACGGCCGACAGCACGAAGCAGACCGTCAGCACCACGATGATCAGGACGAGGACGGTGGTGCCGAGCGACTCGATCCAGCCGGCCTCCTGCATGCCGGTGCGGATCTGCAGCGCGCCGATGCCGAGCGAGGCGGCGGAGCCGAACAGCGTCGCGAACAGCGCGAGGATGTCGATGAGCTTGCTCAGCGGGCCGGTGCTGCGGCGGTGGCCGAGCAGCGGCGCGAACGCCGAGCTGATCAGCTGGCCGCGGCCCCGCCGGTAGTGCCCGTACCCGATCGCGAGCCCGAGGACGGCGTAGATCGACCACGGGTGCAGCGTCCAGTGGAAGATCGTGGTGGCCATCGCCGTCTCGATCGCCGCCTCGCTCTGCGGCGCGTCGGTCTCCGGGGGCGGCAGCACGTAGTGGGTGAGGGGTTCGGCGGCGCCGAAGAACATCAGCCCGATGCCCATCCCCGCGCTGAACATCATCGCGATCCACGAGACGGTGCGGAACTCCGGCTCGTCGCCCTCCCGGCCGAGCGGGATCCGCCCGTACCTGCTGATCGCCAGCCACAGCGAGAAGACCACGAAGCCGGTCGCGGCGAGGACGAACAGCCAGCCGACGTTCTGCAGCAGCCAGTCCAGCGTGGTCTGCGCGGCGGAGCTGAGGCTGCCGGTGGACGCCCCGCCCCAGATGACGAACGCCACGGACAGCACGGCGGTGACGCCGTAGACGATCCAGTCGGTGCGGGCGCGTCCGGGCTGTTCGAGCGAGACCGGCTCGGTGCCGGGATAGGAGTCGTGGGCCTCTCGCTTCGGGCTGCTCATGATCAGGAGTCTTGCCCGGATTATCAATGCTCAGCGACACGGGGAAGTAATTCGTTCGCGGCTCGCGCCTCCGGCCGCCGTACGCTAACGCGCTTTGCGCGCGTCGCCGACGGCCCGCACGAGTTCTGCGATGTCGGCGGACGTGGTGCGGTGGCTGATGACGCAGGCGCGGAGCGCGGGGCGCCCGTTCAGGTTGACGGGGCTGATCCAGGCGCGTCCGCTCTGGACGACCCTGCCGGCGAGCGCGTCATGGTGCTCCCACGTCGCCGTCCCGGGGTCGGCGAAGCAGACGACGGGGAGCGGGGTGTCGTTGACGATCTCCCACCCGGCCGCGGCGAGCTCGCCGCGCAGCGCGTCCGCGAGGGCGGCGTCGCGTTCGAGCTGCTCGGCGTAGCCCTCCCGGCCCGCGACGGCGAGGCCGAGGAACAGCTTGAGCCCCATGAACCGGCGCGACCACTGCTGCCCGGACGTGTACGGGTCGACGGTGTCGGGGGTCTCGGCCGGCATGTAGGACGTGGTGACCCGGAACGTCTCCGTAAGGCCCTCTTGGTCGGTGCACAGGAAGGCGCCCGCACCCATCGGGACGCTCAGCCACTTGTGCGCGTCCACCGTGACCGAGTCGGCGCGCTCGATGCCGGACAGCGCGGGCCGCAACCGATCGGACAGCGCCGCCGCGCCTCCGTAGGCGGCGTCGACGTGGAGCCGCAGATCCTGGTCGCGGCACAGGTCGGCGAGTTCGCGCAGCGGGTCGATGACCCCGCCGGCCGTGGTCCCGGCGGTCGCGACGACGAGGAACGGGAGGTCGCCCCGCTCCCGGTCGGCGGCGACCTGCTCCGCCAGCCTTCCGGTCTCCAGCCGCAGATCGGGCCCGACGGGGACGAGGCGGACGGCGTCCCGCCCGATGCCGGTGGCGTGCGCGATCTTGAGCCAGGCCAGGTGGCTCTCCGCCGACGCGTACATGACCGGACGTCCGGCGATCGCCCGCAGCCCCTTCTCGCCGTAGTCCGGCCAGGTCTTCGTCAGCGCCAGCAGCACGGCGGTCATGTTCGCCTCGGCGCCGCCGCTGGTGAACGACCCGGCGACGTCCTCTTCCGGATAGCCGAGCCGTCCGCCGAGGAAGCGCAGCAGATGCGCCTCCATCTCGACGGCCGCGGGGGCGTGCGACCACGCGGCGAGCTGCGGGTTGAACGCGGCGGCGAGCGTCTCACCGACGACGCCCAGCAGCGTCGGCGCCGGGTTGAAGAGGCCGAAATAGCGCGGATGGGTCGTGTGGACGGTGGTCGCGCGCAGCAGTCCGGCGACGTCGTCGATCACGTCCCGGGCGGGCGCCGGACGGTCGAAGCCGTACGCGCCGACCGCGTTCCGCAGATCCCGGACGTCGACCGGCGCGCTCACGTCCCGGCCGGCGACCCGTCCGCGCTCGTCCTCGAGCAGCTCGACGACGTGCCGCCACAGCCGCTCGGCCACCGCCGGCGCCGGGTCGAAGGACGCTCGTCCAAGAGGGAATCGATCCATGCCACCGACCCTCGCGCCGGGACCCGCCCCGGGCCAAGTGGCAGTAATGACCATCATCGCTAAATTAGTGACATGCACACGCTCGCCGTCGCCGTCACCGAAGGGGTGCCGATCTTCGAACTGGCCATCCCGTGCGAGGTCTTCGGCTACGAGCGTCCCGGCCTGGCCGGCTGGTGGTACGACTTCCGCCTCTGCGCCGCTTCCACGCCACGACCGGCACGACCCCGATGGCCTGGCTGCGCGGCATCCGCATCGACCACGCCCGCGAGCTGCTGGAGACGACGACCCTCCCGATCGACCAGATAGCCGACCGCTCCGGCCTCGGCACCCCCGCCAACCTCCGCCACCACTTCACCCGCACGGTAGGCGTCTCCCCGAGCGCCTACCGCCGCACCTTCGCCCGCTGAAAGCGGGTCTACGACGGGCCCCGTCCGATCGAGCGGTCAGCGGCTCAGGGGGGTCTCGTGGGTGATGCGGGAGAGTTTCTCGGGGTTGCGGACGAAGTAGAGGCCGGTGATCAGGGCGTTCTCGACGCGCAGGGCGAGGATGCCCTCCGTCGCTCCGTCGCGCCGCAGCACGAGGGCCGGGCCGCCGTTGATCTGGACGGGCTCGACCGAGAGGCCCGCGCCGAACTTGCGGAGGCCGAGGGTCAGCAGGCGGGCCACCTTGTACGCGCCCACGACGGGGCGCGGGACGGCGCGCTTGAGTCCGCCGCCGTCGGCGAGGGCGACGACGTCCGGGGCGAGGATCCCGAGGAGGTTCCGCAGGTCGCCGGTATCGATCGCCTGCTGGAACGCCTGGAGCGCGGCTCGGGTCTCGGCCTGGGAGACGACGTCGCGGGGGCGGCGCGCGGCGACGTGGGAGCGTGCCCGGTGGGCGATCTGGCGGACGGTGGCGGTGGCCTTGCCGATGGCTTCGGCGATCTCGTCGTAGGGGAGGTCGAACACCTCGCGCAGTACGAAGACGGCGCGTTCGGTCGGGGTGAGCGTCTCCATGACCAGCAGCATCGCCATCGAGACGCTGTCGGCCAGTTCGACGTCCTCGGCGACGTCCGGCGTGGTCAGCAGCGGTTCGGGCAGCCAGGGGCCGACGTAGGACTCCTTGCGGCGGCCGAGCGTGCGCAGCCGGGTCAGCGCCTGGCGGGTGGTGATCCGGACGAGGTAGGCGCGCTGGTCCCGGACGGTGCCGAGGTCGACGCCCGCCCAGCGCAGCCAGGTCTCCTGCAGGACGTCCTCGGCGTCGGCGGCCGAGCCGAGCATCTCGTAGGCGACGGTGAAGAGCAGGTTGCGATGGGCGACGAACGCCTCGGTCGCGGCGTCCATGTCGGACGGCTCGGTGTGCGCGCTCATGGGGCCTGCCAGTTCGGTCGATGGGGTGGCGCTCGTGCAGAAGACGCCGGTGCCGTCTCATGTGTGACATCCGGGTCGGGTGGCATACGTCACTGTCACAGGGGCCGGGCGTCCGGCATCTCGTGTTCGTCAGGGCGCCGTGCGGACGGTTCGCGCGGCGCGTCGGCACCACGAGTGAGGACGAGGTCATGGCAATAACGAAGGCTCCGGTGGCCGCTTCGCGCCGCTGGGCCGCGCTGTTCTTCATCGGGCTGGCCCAGCTCATGATCGTTCTGGACGGCACGGTCGTGAACATCGCGCTGCCGTCCATCCAGCGGGACCTGGGCATCTCCGACGGCGACCGGCAGTGGGTCATCACCGCGTACACGCTGGCGTTCGGCGGGCTGCTGCTGCTCGGCGGCCGCATCGCGGACTACGCGGGCCGCAAGCGGACCTTCCTGGTCGCGCTGCTCGGCTTCACCACGGCGTCGGCGCTGGGCGGCGCGGCGTCCGGGTTCGAGACGCTGCTGGTCGCGCGGGCCCTGCAGGGCGCGTTCGGGGCGCTGCTGGGGCCGTCCGCGCTGTCGCTGCTGACGGTCATGTTCACCGAGGCCAAGGACCGCGCCAAGGCGTTCGGTGCGTGGGGCGCCGTCTCCGCCGCGGGCGGCGCGGTCGGGCTGCTGGCCGGCGGGGCGCTGACCGACTACCTGGACTGGCGCTGGTGCCTGTACATCAACATCCCGATCGCGCTGGCCGCGGGGATCGGCGGGTTCATGCTGCTGGCCGAGTCGAAGCGCGAGGGCAGGGCCAGGTTCGACATCCCCGGCGTGCTGCTCGTGACGGGCGGGCTGGTCGCGATCGTGTACGGCACCGGCCGGGCCGAGTCGGACGGCTGGGGCTCGGGGACCGTCGCCGGCCTGCTGGCCGCGGGTGCGGTGCTGCTCGCCGCGTTCGTCCTCGTCGAGCGCCGGGTGCCGGAGCCGCTGCTGCCGCCGCGCGTCATCGCCGACCGCACCCGCGGCGCCGCCTACCTGGCGGTCGGGCTGGCGGGGTCCGGGATGTTCGGGGCGTTCCTGTTCATGACCTACTACCTGCAGGTCGTCAAGGGCTACTCGCCGATCCGGACGGGCGTGGCCTTCCTCCCGATGATCATGACGGTCCTGGTGTCGGCGGGCGGGATCAGCGCCCGGCTGCTGCCCAGGGTTCCGCCGCGGGCGCTGATCGTCCCCGGCATGCTGATCAGCGCGGGCGGCATGCTGTGGATGCTCACCCTGGACCCCGGCACCGGCTACGCGGAGGGCGTGCTGGTCATGGGGACGCTGTTCGGGCTGGGTGCGGGCATGATCCTGCCGGTGGCGATGAACTACGCAACCCACGGCGTCGACCCGGGCGACGCGGGGGTGGCCTCGGCGAGCGTCAACGCCTCGCAGCAGGTCGGCAGCTCGATCGGCATCGCGCTCCTCAACACCATCGCGACCAGCGCGACCGTGGACTACCTCGCCGCGCACGGCCGGAGCCCCGCCGTCGCGAAGGAGGCGCTGGTGGACGGCTTCGGGGCGGGCAGCACGTGGGCCGCCGGCATCCTCGTGGCGGGCGCGCTGATCGTCGCCGTCCTGATGAACGCCCCGCGCCCCGAGGACCAGGCCGTCGCCGGGGACGCCGGGGACGCCGGGGACGCCGCCGAGCCGCTGCTCGCCCGCTCCTGATCGGCGCGGTCAGGGGGTCCCGGGCCGCGGGACTCCTTGATCGCGTGCTTCACCGGCCGGCCGCGCGGGCGGGGCCGCGCCCTCGGCCACCCGCTCGGCCACCAGGCGCCTGAAGTTCGGGCACTCGGTGATGTCCTCGTGGTCGCAGCCGAGAGCGCCCTCGATGAGGTCGAGGGACGCCTCGGCCGCCGCGATGCGGCGGCGGAGCGCGCCGGCCTCCTCGCGGAGGACGTCCCGCCGCCGTGCGGGGTCGCAGCCGGGCGCAAGGTGGGCGATGGTGCGCAGGGAGAGCCCCGCGTCCTTGGCGCGCAGGATCATCGCGACGCGGGTGAGGTCGCCGGCGTCGTAGCGGCGCCGTCCGGCGGCGTCGCGGGCGGGGCTGAGGAGGCCCAGCGACTCCCAGTGGCGCAGGACGTGGGTGGCGAGTCCGAAGTGCCCGGCGAGGGCGCCGATGCTCATCGGCTCGTGCCCGCTTGACTTCATGTCGGCATTAACTCGCATCCTGGCGTCCATGACCAGGGAAACGGACAAGGCCCGCGACTCGACGGACACCCTCATCTCGATGCTCGACGCGGCGGAGGACCTGCCGGGCGCCGTGGCGCTGCGGCGCCGCTCCTACGACCTGCTCGGCGCCGCACCCGGAACCTCCGTGGTGGACGTCGGCTGCGGCGCCGGGCGGGCCGTCGCGGAGTTGGCCGGGCGGGGCGTGCGCGCCGTCGGCGCCGACCCGAACGAGCAGATGGTCGCCGTCGCCCGCGGCCGGTGGCCGGACGCGGACCTCCGGCTCGCGGAAGCCCACGACCTGCCGTTCCCGGACGCGTCCATGGACGGATACCGGGCCGACAAGGTGTTCCACGTCCTGGCCGAGCCGGAGCGGGCGCTGGTGGAGGCCCGCAGGGTCCTGGCGCTCGGAGGGCGGATCGTCCTCGTCGGCCAGGACTGGGACACCGTCGTCGTCGACTCGGACGATCCGGACCTCACCCGCACGATCGTGCACGCCCGCGCCGATCTCGTCACCGATCCGCGCTCCGTCCGCCGGCAGCGCAACCTGCTGCTGGACGCCGGCTTCCAGGACGTGGAGGTCGAGGTGCACACCGGCGTGTTCACCGGGCCGGCGATGCTGCCCATGCTCATCGGGATGGCCGAGGCCACGTGCTCCAGCGGCGCCGTCACCCGCGAGCAGGCGGACGCCTGGGTCGCCGATCAGCGCACGCGCGCCGAGGACGACCGGCTCTTCCTGGCGTTCCCGATGTTCGTGGCGTCCGCGACCGCGCCGCGCTAGGCGACGGGACGTCAGAAGACCCGACGTCAGAAGACCCGACGTCAGAAGACCGGGGCGCCGTCGCGGACGAGCCGCCAGTTCTCCACGTGGAACGCGGCGGGGTCGATGGTCCCGGCGGCCGACGCGAATCCGACGATCGCCTCGCGAATCGCCACCTGGGCGTTGTAGACGACCTCGGCGGTGGCGATGTGCGGGAATCCGCCGCCGCCCGACTGGCGGTAGTTGTTCACCGCCACGACGAACTGCTGGTCGGGCGCGACCGGCGTTCCGTCATAGGCGAGACCGGCGATCCGGGAGCCCTCCGGTTCGGCGATGTCCACGTCGTAGGTGACGCCGGAGAGCTGGTCGTAGTTGTAGTCCGGCCGGTTGTTGGCGTTCGTCCAGGACGCCGGGTCGACGGGGGCGTCCGCGGCGGTCTGCTTGAAGTACCGGGCGGAGTACTCCAGGTAGTCCTTGATCTGGGAACCGGTGAGGACGCTCGCGAGGAGGGTGTTGTCGTAGATGTAGAGGCCCGCGATGTCCCTGATGGTCACCTTGCCGGCGGGGAAGGTGGCGGCCCGGCTGAAGGGCGCCGCGATCGACACCACCGGAAGGGACGCCTGCCCGGTGCCCGCGATCGCGTCCTTCACCGTCTCGATCTGGACGAGGTGGATGTAGTCGAGGATCGCGGTGTCCTTCCAGCAGGACTCCGCGGCCGACATCTCCTCGGTCGAGGTGGCCACCTCCTTGTTCACGTAGGTGATCACCGCGTCGTGCTGCTTCTTGACCAGCGTGACCAGGTGCGGGTCGTCCTGGACGGTGTTCGTGTTCACCGTCGTCGCCGACTTGTCCGCGACCGTCCAGCGGCCGCGCTCGTGGCGCAGCGTCAGGTCGAAGATCGAGAGGCGCTCGCCCCAGCACTTCGGCTCGCTCATCACCACGGACCGGCCGGTGGCCTTGTTGGTGACGAACCGCTCCGGGATCTCCAGGTGGGCGTGCCCGAAGAGGATGGCGTCGATGCCCGGAACCTGCTCGGCCACCAGCGCGGACGCGTTCTCGACGGGCAGGCCGTCGCCGTAGGACGACAGGCCGCTGTCGCCCGAGTGCGCGCTGACTACCACCACGTCGGCGCCCCGGGCGCGGATGACGGGGACCCAGCGCCGCGCGGTCTCCACCAGGTCCAGGAAGTCGAGCTTGCCGGAGACGTTGGCCTTGTCCCAGATGGCGATGCCCGGGTTCGTCAGCCCCAGGAGCCCGACCCGGATCGGCGGGTACCCCCGGACGTGCATCGTCTTGATGATGTACGGCCGGTAGGCGGGACGGCGGGTGCCCGCGTGGACGGCGTTGGCGGCCAGCACCGGCGCGTCCATCTGCCCGATCCACGTGTCCAGGAACGGGATGCCGTAGTTGAACTCGTGGTTGCCGAGCGCCACGGCGTCGTATCCGATGGCGTTCATCTGGAGGGCGATCGGGTGCGTCGCGCCGGTCTCGGTGATCGGTTCGACGGTGGCGTAGTAGAAGCCCAGCGGAGTGCCTTGGATGGTGTCGCCGGCGTCGAAGAGCAGGGTGCGGTCGCGTCCCCGGGAGGCGCGCACCTCGTTGACCACGCTCGACACGCGTGCCAGCCCGACCACGTTGCCGGCTGAGTCGCCGTACTCGGCGTCCTTGTAGTAGTCCCAGTTGACCGCGTGGCTGTGGATGTCGGACGTGCCCATCACGGAGATGGTCACCGACCTGTCGCGGCCGGGCGCGGTGGCGGAGGCGGAGGCGGTGCCGGGCCAGCCCGCCAGGGCGAGGGCGCCCGCGGCGGTCAGGCCGCCGAGGACCTGCCTGCGGCCGATCCCGTCCGGGACCCGGCACGAGCACCAGCGGGGCTGTGGATTCTGCATGACGCACCCGTTCCTTCCGCAGGGGGACGGCAGAACGATAGGCCCGTCGCCCGGGATCGATGCCGGCGAGATCCGCCGATCCTAGGGGCCGAACGTTGGCACTCCACGCCAATGCCGCCCGGCCGGAAGACGGCGGGCCGCGCGTCCGAATCACCGGCCAGGACGGATGTGGCCTGGGTCACAGTGGATGCGTACTGTCCCAGTAGATCCCCCTTAAAACCCCTTTATTCCTCTTTTGGCACTGTTGCCGGGTCTGGCATTTCGTGTTCCTCTATTTACGACAGTGTCCGATTGCGGATCGCTCCTGGCCGATTCCGCCCATCACGCATCGAGCACCAGGCATCGAGCACCACCCGTCGAGCACCCGCCATCTAGCCGCCAAGCCGGTCGGCCAAGCCACCGACGACGCACGCCAACGCAGCGAAAGCGGAGGGTCCGGATGCGCAAGGAGACGCTGGAGAGCTTCGTCCTCGGGGACGTCCTCCGGTCGCAGGCGCAGGTTCATCGAAGGCAGACGTTTCTCAAGTTCCGCGACGGCGAGGTCACCTACGGCGAGGTGGACGCCGCCGCCGACCGGCTGGCGCGCGCGCTGTCCGGCGCCGGCATCGGGCGCGGCGACCACGTGGGCCTGATGCTGCCCAACTGCGCCGACTTCGTCCATCTGGTGTTCGCGCTGGCCCGGCTGGGCGCGGTCGCCGTGCCGATCAACATCGCGTACCGGGGCGAGCTGCTGCGGCACGTCCTGGACAGCTCCGACTCCGGCTGGCTGATCATCGACGGCCCCTACGCGGAGCGGGTCGCGGACGTCGCCGGGCGGCTGCCGAAGCTCGGCGGCGTCCTCGTGCGGGACGCCGCCGGGGCCGGGGTACCGCTCGACCGGCTCGGCAAGCCCGCGAGGGAGCTGAACTCCCTGCCGGACGAGGGCGGCGCCGTCGAGGTGAAGGTCGGCTTCGGGGACATGCAGGCGATCATGTACACGTCCGGGACGACCGGGCCGTCCAAGGGCGCCATGGTCCCGCACGCGCTCGCGCTGACCTGCGCCTACGACTCGCTCGACTTCCTCGACCGGTGGGGCAAGACGATCTACTGCCCGCTGCCGCTCTTCCACGCCGCCGCGCTCTGGGACGGCATGCTCTCGGCCCTCCTCGGCGGCGGCTCGATCGCGATCGTCGAGCGGTTCAGCGCGTCCAGGTTCTGGGACGACGTGCGGCGCTTCGACGCGCAGGTCTGCATGAGCGTGTTCTCCATGATCCCGATCCTGCTGAACCGGCCGCCGACGTCGCGGGACCGCGACCACCGGCTGGAGACGTTCTACATGGGCAAGTCGAACCTGGACGAGCCCTTGCGGGAGCGGTTCGGCGTCCGGTCCGTGGAGACCTACACCAGCACCGAGGCGGGCATCGCGACCGGCAGCCCGTACGGGGAATGGCGGGTCGGCTCGTGCGGCCAGGCCCACGACGAGCGGTTCCACGTCGCGGTCGTGGACGAGCACGACCGCGAGCTCGGTCCGGGGGAGCCCGGCGAGCTGGTGCTGCGGCCGAAGCAGCCGTTCGTCCTGACGACCGGCTACTACGGCGACTGGGAGGCGACGACCCGCTGCTTCCGGAACATGTGGTTCCACACCGGAGACCGGGTATGGCGCGATGACGACGGGTACTTCTTCTTCCTCGACCGGATGAAGGACGCCATCCGCCGGCGCGGGGAGAACATCTCGGCCTTCGACCTGGAGACGGAGATCAACCAGCATCCGGCGGTGCTGGAGTGCGCCGCGATCGGCGTGCCCTCGGAACTGGAGGACGAGGACATCAAGGTGTCGATCGTGGTGCAGCCCGACACCGGGCTCGACCCGGAGGAGCTCGTCGCCTACTGCGAGGAGCGGCTGCCGCGCTCCATGGTCCCGCGCTACGTCGAGTTCGTGGACGCCCTGCCGCGCACCCCCACCGACAAGGTCGCCAAGTACAAGCTGCGCGCGCAGGGCGAGGCCGGGATCACCGACACCACCTGGGACCGGGAGGCGGACGGCGAGCAGCCGCGGGACGGGAAGGCGGGCGGCCGGTGAACTGGGACGACACGCCCGAGCAGGCCGCGTTCCGCGAGGAGGTGCGCGCCTTCGTCGCGGAGCGGTTCCCGGCGTCGTACCGTCCGGCGGTGGACGAGGAGCAGAGCCTCGAACCGGAGGACGTCGCGGGCTACAACTGGCCCGTCGACCGGGTCGCCGACGACCCGGGACGGCGCGAGGGCGCGCGGGAGTGGGCGGCGGCGCTGGCCGAGCGCGGCTGGATCGCGCCGCACTGGCCGGCGGAGTACGGCGGCGCGGGGCTGTCGCCGCTGGAGGAGTTCGTCCTGCACGAGGAGATGATGCGGGCGCGGGTGCCGGTCGTGAACGGCATCGGCGCGTTCCTCCTCGGCCCGACGCTGCTGGTGCACGGCACCGAGGAGCAGAAGGCGCGGCATCTGCCGCCGATCGCGGCCGGCCGGGCGGCCTGGGCGCAGGGCTTCTCCGAACCCGGCTCGGGCTCGGACCTGGCGTCGCTGCGCACCCGCGCGGTCCGCGACGGCGACGACTACGTGGTGGACGGCCAGAAGGTGTGGACGTCCCTCGGTCAGTACGCCGACTGGCTGTTCGTCCTGGTCCGCACCGACCCCGACGCGGACAAGCCCCACCGCGGCATCACGTTCCTGCTCGTCCCGGCCGACGCGCCCGGTGTGACGATCCGTCCCATCACCGACATCCGGGGTGCGGCGCCGTTCTGCGAGATCTTCTTCGAGGGCGTCCGGGTGCCGGTGGCGGACCGGGTGGGCGAGGAGAACCGCGGCTGGTACGTCGCGATGTCCGCGCTCGGCTTCGAGCGCGCCGGGATCGGCGCCACGATCAAGTACGAGCAGGCGCTCGCCGAGCTGACGGCCTACCTGCGCTCCCCGGGCGGACGGCGGTTCGCGCGCACCACTCCCGCGCTCCGCCAGGAGATCGCGCGGCGGCGGACGGAGGTCCGCGTCCTGTACAACCTGGCCCGCTACACCGTGTCGCGGCAGGCGGCGGGCGACGAGCCGGACTTCGAGGCGTCCATCAACCAGCTGTTCGGCGCCGAGCTGCACCAGCGGCTCGCCCGCACCGGCGCCCGCGTGTTCGGCCGATCCGCCGCGCTCTGGGAGCGGGACGGCGCCCCGCTCAATGCCGTGTTCACCCACATGCGCCGGGATTCGGTGGCCTCCACGTTCCTGGGCGGCACCACCGAGATCCAGCGCAACGTCATCGCCACCCGGGGCCTGAACCTGCCCCGCGGCTGATCACCAGGAGGAGAGCGACCCCATGCCCGACGAGAACGCCTACGAGACCGTCGACCTGCGGATCGAGGAGCGAGTCGCCTGGCTGACGCTCAACCGGCCGGACAAGCTCAACGCACTGACGCCCACGACGATGACGGAGCTGCGCGACATCTTCACCCGCGTGGACGACGACGAGGACGTCTGCGTCGTGGTGCTGCGCGGCGCGGGCGAGCGCGCGTTCTGCGCCGGGATGGACCTGTCCTGGTCGGAGAAGCTGACCCCGCGCGAGCGGATCGAGCAGGGCCGGCTCGGCGAGAAGACGTTCGCGATGATGGAGCGGACGTCGGTGCCCGTGATCGCGGCCGTGCACGGGTACGCGGTCGGCGGCGGCCTGGAGCTCGCGCTCGCGGCCGACTTCATCATCGCCTCCAGCGACGCGAAGATGGGGCTCGTCGAGATCACGCTGTCGGCGCGCCCGCCGTACCGGCCGAAGATGACCGAGGACGGCGACCCCGACCAGCCCGAGTTCGGCGGGTCGGCGCCCGGCTGGGGCGGCGTGAAGCGGCTGCCCGAGCGGATCGGCAAGGCGCGCGCCAAGGAGCTGCTGTTCACCGGCGCGCGGATCGGCGCGGACCGGGCGCTGCGGCTCGGCCTGGTCAACGACGTCTACCCGGCGGACGAGTTCGACAAGCGGATCGGCGAGCTGGCCGAGCGCATCGCCGCGATGAACCGCTACAACCTGCGTCTCGTCAAGGAACTCGTCACCTACGGCTACGACTGGATCGAGCCGCACCCGAGCTAGGAGGACCCGTGCAGATCTACCGCATCGATCATGTGGCGCAGGTGACCCCGGACCTCGACGCGCAGGTCGCGCTGCTCTCCGGGCTGTTCGGGTTCTGGCACGTCCGGAGCTGGGACGCTCCGGGCGAGGGCGTGCGCGGCGCGCGGCTGGAGATCCCCGGCAGCCGGGGGCAGGCGTGGGAGGTGGTCGCACCCGCAGGCGAGGGCTCGTCGTTGCGGACATGGCTGGACGAGCACGGCGGACGCCCGGGGCTGCACCACGTCGGCGCCGAGGTGCCCGACCTCGAAGCCGTCCAGGCCGAGCTCGAAGTGCGCGGCATCAAGGCGACCGACGGCGCGCGGGGACGCTGGCTGGAGGCGTCGCTGAGCCCGCCGGAGCACGGCCCCGGCGTCCTGTGGCGGCTGCGCGGGCCGGGCAGCCTCGACATGTGCGGCGATTCGCCGGCCGCGTCGGCCGTTTCGTCGACGGCGGGAACGGCGCCGCCGGACGGGCCGTCCCTCGGGATCGTGGCGCTCGACCACATCTGCCAGGCGTTCCACGACCGCGACGAGCTCGCCCGCTGGTACCACGACCTCGCCGGGTTCGTGCAGGTCTGGCGGACGGCCGACGAGGAACATCCCGACATGGCCGACCTCGTCCTGAACATTCCGGGTTCGGCGATCTGCTGGGAAGTGATCATGCCGCGCGGGGAGGACTCGTTCATCGAGCGGTTCCTCGCCAAGGGCGGGCCCGGCGCCCACCACGTCACCTTCGAGGTCTCCGACTGGGACGCGGCGATGGCCGCCTGCGCGCACCACGGGACGCCCACCTTCGACGACGAGGAGGGCGTCACGGACGGCGCCGCCTGGAGGCACACGTTCGTCCATCCGAAGCACACCGGCGGCGTCCTCGTGCAGCTTTTCTGGGAGGAACGGCCGGGCGTCTGGGTCCGCTCCGACAAGGTGCCGCCGCGATGGACCTGAGCCTGACCGAGGACCAGGAGCTCATCGCCTCCACCGCACGCGAGGTCCTGGCGTCCCGCGCGGCGACCGCCGGCGCGCGGGCGCTGGAGGGCGACGCGGCCGGCTACTCGGCCGCGCTGTGGAAGGAGATGGTCGAGCTCGGCTGGACGGGGCTCGCCTTCCCGGAGGAGCACGGCGGCGTGGGCGGCGACTTCCTGGACGTGTGCCTGCTGTTCGAGCAGCTGGGGTACGCGCAGGTCCCGAGTCCGCTGCTGGCGTCGGTGGCGTGCTGCGGCATGCCGGTGGCCCGCTTCGGGACGTCCGCGCAGAAGGAGCGCTGGCTGAACGCAGTCTCGTCCGGCCGGATCGTCACCGCCGCGCCGCTTCCCTGGGACCGTCCCGGGGAGGGGCCGGTGGCCGCACGGGACGGCGACGCCTTCGTGCTCGACGGCACGGCCACGTTCGTCCCCTTCGCGGGCTCCGCCGAGCACATCCTGGTGGTGGCGCGGCTCGACGGTGAGCCGCGCGCGTTCTGGGTGGACGCCTCGGACGTCACGCTCCGGCCGCTCGGCACGATCGGCGCCGACCGTCCCTGCCATGCCGAGCTGGACGCCGTCCGGGCGGTGGACGCTCTCGGCGCCGGTGCCGCCGACGCGATCTCGCTTTTCGGGGCCGCCGCGATCTGCGCGGAGATGGTGGGGGCGGCGCAGCGCGTCCTGGACATGACGGTCCAGTACGCGACGGAACGCGAGCAGTTCGGGAGCGCGATCGGGTCGTTCCAGGCCGTCCAGCACCACTGCGCGAACATGGCGATCGACGTGCTGGGCTCCCGGTTCATCGCCTACGAGGCCGTCTGGCTGCTGTCGGCGGGCCGGGACGCCGCGCAGGAGGTGGCGATGGCCAAGGCGTGGGTGAGCGAGGCGTACGAGCGGGTGTGCGCGCTGGGCCACCAGGTGCACGGCGCCATCGGCTTCACCGAGGAACACGACCTGCACTTGTTCTCCGAGCACGCGATGGGGTCGTCCCTGGCCTTCGGTGACGCCGACCTGCACTACGACAACCTGGCCGACGAACTGAACCTGCACTGAACCGGACGTCAGACGCCCGGCCGGCACGGACCGGCCGGGCGTCTCACGATTCGGCGGCCCAGGGGGTGCGGGCCTGGGCGTGGTGATCGACCACGCGGGTCAGCAGCCGGACGAGTTCGTCGCGTTCGGCCTGCGAGAGCGGGGCGCACAGGTCGTCCTGGATCTGCGTCAGGACGCCTTCGAGGTGCGCGAGGTGGCGCTCTCCTTCGGCGGTGAGGGTGATGATGTTCCGCCTGCGGTCGCCGGGGTCGGGTGCGCGCACGATCAGGTTCTTGCCGGCCAGTTCGTTCAGTGCCGCGACGACGTCGCTGCGGTCGATGCCCGTGCGGCGGCCCAGTTCGGCCTGGCTGGCGGGACCGTGCTCCGCCAGCGCGGCCAGCAGCCGGTAGTGGTGGCCGCGGGCGCCGGCGGCGGCGAACCGTTCGGCCACCAGGCGGTGGCTGTGCGCGGAGGCCTGGTTGATCAGCCAGCTCGGCGCGTGGCTGAGCCGCGCGAGCGGCGTCTGGTCGCCCGTCATCATGCCCGCCACCCTACCGACTTGTTGGTGGCCCCCACGATGACCTATGGTTGGTGATGCCAACGTTGGCACCACCAATCAAGGGAGCAGGCGTGATCAAGCCTTTCCGCATCGACGTCCCGCAGGCCGACCTCGACGACCTGGCCGACCGGCTGACCCGCACCCGCTGCCCCAACGACCCCGCAGACCATCGGCTACGCGCTGACCGACTCGCCGGTCGGCCAGCTCGTCTGGATCGCCGAGCGGTTCGCGCAGTGGACCGACCCCGCGACGCCGGTCGACGACGACCGGATGCTCACCGACATCTCGCTCTACTGGCTGACCGCGACCGCGGCCTCCTCGGGCCGGTTCCATCTACGACACCCCGCGGGGGAGCGGGGCGCCGTGCCGCGTGCCGCTCGGCGTCGCGGTGCTCCCGCACGACATCACGCAGTCCGTGCGGCCGCTGGCCGAATGCCTCTACGACGTCAGGCACTGGTCGGAGTTCGAACGCGGCGGCCACTTCGCCGCGATGGAGGTCCCCGACCCGTTCGCCGCGGACGTCCGGGACTTCTTCCTCACCCTCCTGAAGGACGACCGGCCTGCCGCCCGCTAGGGCGGTGACCACGAACGTCGGCAGGATCGTCCCTACGTTGACCTGCGGCGTGTCGTTGTTATCGGCCTCGCCAAAACAACGACACGCCGCAGGTCAACGCACCCGGCAATGGAAACGCCCGGCCGGGCGCCGACGGGACGGGTTATTGGGGGATGGTGGAGTAGACCATGCGCTTGCCGGGGTGCTCGCCGACCGTCCAGAAGGTGCCCAGGGTGGGGCTGGTCGCGGTGCCGTTCGGCCAGTGGGAGAGGTCTTCGGGGCCGATGCTCAGCGACTGGCTGCCCGCGACCTTCAGCGTCGTGGTCGAGGACGTCGCCTGCTCGGTGGTGTAGAGGGTGCCGGCGCCGGTCTCGCCGTGGCTCTGGCTGAGGTACCAGCGCCCGTTGAAGCGGGTCGCGCCCTGGATGTTGCTGTCCGGCAGCCGGTGCGCGACGTCGGCGTTCCAGCGGTACGAGGTGTTCATGATCAGGTTGTTGTTCCCGTCGAACGCGTCCGCGATGGGCCAGGCGGCGACGCGTCCGTTGGTCGCCTCGCCGCCGGCGCAGTACTCGCCCGCGACGAGGTGGTCGGTGCCGCTGCGGTCGAGGGAGACGTAGGAGTAGTTCGGCGACCCGTCCGACGCGGTGCACTTCGTCCCGGTGGACGCGGTGCGCGTCCAGGAGCCGATCTGCGGCATGACGTAGCGGTAGCCGTAGCCGTAATAGGTGCCCGAGTGGTAGCCGATCAGGTGGTCGCCGTCGGTGGTCCCGTTCTCGGACGCGCCCAGGTCGAAGATGCGGCGCATGTCGAACACGCGGAACCCGCGGCCGGTGTCGGCGACGAACAGGTAGTTGCCGTACCAGAGGATGCCGCCCGCGTGCAGCGCCTTGGTGTAGTCCTCGCTGGCGCTGTCCTGCGACACCCGGACCGCGTCGTAGTCGATGATGCCGGTCTTCTCCTGCGGGTACACGAGGAGGACGTGGCGGTACGCGCCGCTGTTGGGGTTCATGAAGCTGACGCGGACGCCCTTGACCTTTCCGTCCGCGTTGTTGTCGTGGTCGTACCAGCTGACGAGGACGGGCTGGTAGCCGTCGCCCCATACCTTGTCGCCCTGCATGTCGGCCACGGTGGTCACGCCCTGCGGGTACCACTGCGTCGTGGCGTTGTCGCCGTCGTTGAAGCAGACGCTCTGCGCGATCCGGACGGAGCTGCCGCCGGCGATCGCCTTGGGCTCGCAGGCTTCGGCGATCCCGGCGGGATCGTCGTCGTCCTTGCGGTTCAGGTCGTTCATGATGTCGGTGACGGTGCCCTTCTTCAAGGGAAGGGCGTCCGCGCGGTCCTGCAGTCCGGTGCCGTTGGCGTTGGGACGGAGCTGGAAGTTGGACAGGGACAGCTCGTCCGCTGCGGCGGGAGCCTGCAGGGCGGCCACCACGGGGATCGAGAGGGACAACGCGGTCAGCGGGGCCAGTACAAGGCGGCGCCAGGTCATGCACACTCCTCGGAGCCGGGGGGAACCTGACCGGCCTGGGAGCTCGGGAGCTGGACGTGGCCGGTCGGGATTTTCCTGACAGACCGTCCAAAGTTTCATGATCGTCCGATATGTCCAACCGTCCAGGGCAGATTCCGGCGAGAAGTGATCAGCTTCACTTTTCGGAGCGAAGGCGGCATAGGTTGGCCCGCATGGACGTGGTCGTTGCCGTCGCCGCGACGCTGCTGGTGACGTGGGTTCCGGCGCTGCTGTGGTGGCGGCGGCAGGGGCGGGAGGGTGATCTCGGCGGCCCCGCGCACCGGGCGACGTTCGAGATGCTGCACACCGCGTCGCGGGCCGCGCCCGCGTTCCGCGGCGGGCTGACCGAGCAGGGCGCGCAGAAGGCCGCGCGGCATCTGCGCGCGCTGCTCGACTGCCCCGCGCTCGCGATCACCGATGGGGAGAGGCTGCTGGCCTGGGACGGCGAGCACGACCACCACGCGGCGGAGGGCCTCGCGCACGCCGGGGTCACGCTCGGGAACGGGCGCACGCAGGTGCACGACGTGCCCTGCGACCGGCTCGACTGCCCGATCCGGCGGGTCGTGGTCGTCCCGCTCGCCACCGACGACCGGGTCATCGGCACGCTCGCCGCGTACGGGGAGGACGTCCCGGCGGGACTCATCCGCGCCGCCGAAGAGGTCGCGCTGTGGGTCGACGCGCAGCTGGAGCTCGCCGAGCTCGACCACTCGCGGGCGCTGCTGATGGAGGCCGAGATGCGGGCGCTGCGGGCCCAGATCTCGCCGCACTTCATCTACAACTCGCTGACCACCATCGCGTCGTTCGTCCGGTCCGATCCGGAAAGGGCGCGCGAGCTGCTGCTGGAGTTCGCCGGTTTCACGCGCTACTCGTTCCGGCGGCACGGCGACTTCACCACGCTCGCCGAGGAGCTGCGGTCGATCGACCGGTACCTGCTGCTGCAGCGCGCCCGGTTCGGGGAGGAGCTCCGGGTGACGCTGCGGATCGCGCCCGAGGTGCTCCCCGTCGCGGTTCCGTTCCTGTGCCTGCAGCCGCTGGTGGAGAACGCCGTCCGGCACGGGCTCCAGGACCGGTCGGAGCCGGGCCTCATCACGATCGTCGCGGAGGACGCCGGGTCCGACTGCGTGATCAGCGTCGAGGACGACGGGATCGGCATGGACCCGGAGGAGGTCCGGCGGCTCCTCGCCGGGGAGCGGCGCACCCCCGCCGGAGGGCCGGACGAGACCGGGATCGGGCTCGCCAACGTCGACGACCGGCTCCGCCAGGTGTACGGGGACGAGTACGGCATCGCCGTCGAGACCGGGCCCGGCGCCGGGACCAAGGTGATCGTGCGCGTCCCGAAGTACCGTCCGGGCGTCACGGCCTCTTGACTGCCGTGCCGCCGCCGACTGGAATGTGGCGAACGGCACGGGGGAGACGGCACGGGGAAGGGGACGGTGCGGTGGGCCTGCGTGTCCTTGCGGTGGACGACGAGCCGCCCGCCCTGGACGACCTCGTCCACCTGCTGAGCGCCGACCCGCGGATCGGCGAGATCCACACCGCCCGGGACGGCGCCGCCGCGCTGCGCAAGCTCGACCGGGCCCTCGCCGACGGGCGCCCCATCGCCGCCGTCTTCCTCGACATCCGGATGCCCGGCCTGGACGGCACCGTGCTCGGCCGCGTCCTCGCCCAGTTCGCCCGCGCGCCGCAGATCGTCTTCGTCACCGCCTACGAGGGGCACGCCGTCGACGCGTTCGAGATCAAGGCGACCGACTACCTCCTCAAACCGGTGCGGCCCGAGCGGCTCGGCCTGGCGATCACGCGGGTGACCGAGGCCGCCGAGGAGGCCGGCTGGGCGGACGCCGCCGCGGAGAGCGCCCCCGCCGAGCCGGAGCCGATGCCCGTCGAGCTGGGCGGAGTGACCCGGTTCGTCACCCCCGCCGAGGTGCTGTACGTCGAAGCGCAGGGCGACTACGCGCGGCTGCACACCTCCGGCGGCAGCCACCTGGTGCGCATCCCGCTGAACTCGCTCAGCGAGCGGTGGAGCGGCGCCGGGTTCGTCCGGGTGCACCGCAGCCACCTGGTCGCGCTGTCGGCGATCGAGGAGCTGCGGCTCGACTCCGGACGCTGCACGATCGTCGTCGGCGGCACCGAGCTGCCGGTCGCCCGCCGGCACGTCCGCGAGCTGCGCGACCTGCTGGTGCGCCGGGCGCGGAGGTCGTCCTGAGCCCGGGGGAGCCGCCGCGCGGCACCGCGCCGGGCGAGGTCCCGGCCGGGGGACGGCCGCCCGCGTCCCCCGGAAAGGCGGGCCGGACGCTCGTCACCGGGCCGCGGACCCGGACCGTCCGGCGGCCCCGCTACCCGGTCACCCGCGAGATCGACGAGCAGACCGGGCTCGGCGAGGCGTACATGCGCTCGCTCCTGCGCACCCAGCTGCGGCTCGCCGCCCGGCTCTGCCTGGTGCTCGCCGTCGTGGTGCTCGGGCTGCCGATGCTGTTCGCGCTGGTCCCCGAGGTGCGCGAGCGGGAGCTGCTCGGCCTGCCGCTGCCGTGGGTCGTGCTCGGCGGGCTGATCTACCCGTGGTTCGTCGTCTGCGGCTGGTGGTACGTCCGGCAGGCCGAACGCAACGAGGACGACTTCGCCGACCTCGTCGACCGCGCCGACCGGGGCGACGACCGGGGTGGGGAGCGGCCGTGAGCGCCGCCTACGGGCTGGCCGGCGTCCTGCTGGTCGTCGTCGCCACCGTCCTGATCGGCGTCCTCGGGGTGCGCATCTCCCGCACGACGTCCGACTTCTACGTGGCGTCCCGGGCGGTGACCCCGCTGCGGAACGCGTCCGCGATCGGCGGCGAGTACCTGTCGGCGGCGTCCTTCCTCGGCATCGCCGGCCTGATCCTGGCGTACGGCGCCGACATGCTGTGGCTCCCGGTCGGCTGGACCGGCGGATACCTCGTCCTGCTCGTCCTGGTCTCGGCGCCGCTGCGCCGCTCCGGGGCGTACACGCTGCCCGACTTCGCCGAGGCGCGGCTGGAGTCCATGGCGGTGCGGCGCGTCGCCAGCGTCCTCGTCGTGCTGATCAGCTGGCTGTACCTGCTGCCCCAGTTCCAGAGCGCCGGGCTCGTGCTGCGGACGGTCACGGGCGTCCCCGTGTGGACGGGCGGCGTGCTCGTGGCGGTCGTCGTCGCCGTCAACGTGCTCGGCGGCGGCATGCGCAGCGTCACCCTCGTCCAGGCGTTCCAGTACTGGATGAAGCTGACCGCGCTCGCCGTCCCGCTGGTGTTCCTGCTGCTGGCGTGGCGGGGCGACGGCGCGCCCGGCCTGTCGTCGGACGTCCCGCCGCGCTTCGGCGACCGCACCACCGTCGCCGTCGGCGTCGCGGTCACCGTCAACGTCACCACGCCCGTCCGGGTCGTCGTGGACGGGCACGTCGACGGGCGTCACTATGCGAACGCGCCGCTGGCCCTAGACCCCGGGCCGCACCGCATCGCGCAGGACACCTCCGTCACCTTCCCCGCCGGCGCCGACGTCCCGCACGTCAGCGGACGCCCCGTCACGACCGACCGGGAATGGGCGATGCCGCTCGACGGGCGCGACCACTCCCTGTACGCGACGTACTCGCTGATCCTCGCCACGTTCCTCGGGACGATGGGGCTCCCGCACGTCCTCGTCCGCTTCTACACCAACCCCGACGGGCGCGCCGCGCGCCGCACCACCGTCATGGTGCTGTCGCTGCTCGGCGCGTTCTACCTGCTCCCCGCCCTGTACGGGGTGCTCGGACGCCTCTACACCCCCGAGTTGCTGATGACCGGGCGGGCCGACGCCGTCGTCCTCACCCTGCCCGGACGGCTGATCGGCGGCGTCGGCGGCGACCTCCTCGGCGCGCTGGTGACGGGCGGCGCGGTCGCGGCGTTCCTGTCGACCTCGTCGGGCATCACCGTGTCCGTCGCCGGGGTGCTGGCGCAGGACATCCTGCGCGGCGGCGTCCGGTCGTTCCGCGTCGGGACGCTGCTCGCCCTCGTCGTCCCGCTGGGCCTGGCGATCGCGGCCAGGTCCCTCGCCGTCGCGGACGTGGTGGGGCTCGCGTTCGCCGTCGCCGCGTCCACGTTCTGCCCGCTGCTCGTCCTCGGGGTGTGGTGGCGGCGGCTCACCGTCCCGGGCGCGCTCGCGGGCCTCGTCGCGGGCGGCATCCTCGCGGGCACCGCCGTCATCGTGACGATCGCCGCCGGGCCGCCGGCCGGGCTCGCGGGCGCGCTGCTCGCCCAGCCCGCCGCCTGGACGGTCCCGATCGCGTTCACCGTCATGATCGTGGTGTCGCTGTGCACGCAGCGCCGGGTGCCGCCGGGCGTCGCCCGCATGATGGTGCGCCTGCACACTCCGGAGTCGCTCGACGTCGATCGGGGCACCTGGCGGCCCCGCCGGGTCTGACCGTTCATCGCGCCAGATTGACCGTTGAACGACGGGTTCAGCATTCCGCCGATGATGAGCGGCACCTTGCCGCAGCCGTGCCGCCGACCCCTCGTCCCCTCCGAGCTGGGTCTTTACGGTTGCGCGTGATTGGCGTCACAACAGAGGAGGGGCGGTCGTGTCCATCGATAAGAACGCCACCGGCACCGTCTATGAACGGTTCCAGGGCACGGCGGAGTTCCAGGAGCTCCGCCGCAGATTCCGCCGATTCGCATTCCCCATGACCGCCGCGTTCCTCAGCTGGTACCTGCTGTACGTCGTCCTGTCCGGGTGGGCGCGCGACTTCATGGGCACCGAGCTGTTCGGCTCCATCAACGTCGCGCTCGTCTTCGGGCTGCTGCAGTTCGTGTCCACGTTCGGCATCGCGTACCTGTACTCGCGGCACGCCGAGCGCCGCCTCGACCCGGCCGCCGACAAGCTCCGCGCCGAGATCGTCGCCGAGATGGCGGCCGAGGACGCGCAGGGCACGCAGACCGCGGAGGAGGCCCGATGAGCAACGAGACCCTGTCGATCATCCTGTTCATCGTGTTCGTGGCCGCCACCCTCGCGATCACCGTGTGGGCCAGCCGCAACACCAAGAACGCCACCGACTTCTACGCCGGCGGACGGTCCTTCTCCGGCGCGCAGAACGGCCTCGCGATCGGCGGCGACTACATGTCCGCCGCGTCCTTCCTCGGCATCGCCGGGCTGATCGCCCTGTACGGGTACGACGGCTTCCTGTACTCGATCGGGTTCCTCGTCGCCTGGCTCGTGGCGCTGCTGCTCGTCGCCGAGCTGCTGCGGAACTCCGGCCGGTTCACGATGGCGGACGTGCTCGCGTTCCGGATGAGCCCGCGTCCCGTCCGGACGGCCGCCGGCGTCTCCACCATCGTCGTGTCGATCTTCTACCTGCTGGCGCAGATGGTCGGCGCGGGCGCGCTCGTCTCGCTGCTGTTCGGCTTCACCAGCGACTTCGCCAAGGGCGCCACGATCGCGCTGGTCGGCGTCCTGATGATCATCTACGTGGTGTTCGGCGGGATGAAGGGCACCACCTGGGTGCAGATCGTCAAGGCCGTCCTGCTGATGACCGGCGCGGCCCTCATCACGCTGCTGGTCCTCGGCAAGTTCGGCTTCAACCTGTCCTCGCTGCTGAACGACGCCGCCGAGCAGAGCGGCAAGGGCGACAAGTTCCTGGAGCCCGGCCAGCGCTACGCCACCGAGGGTTCCGGCCTCACCGGCAAGCTGGACCTGATCAGCCTCGGCCTCGCGCTCGTCCTCGGCACCGCCGGGCTGCCGCACATCCTGATCCGCTTCTACACCGTCCCGACCGCCCGCGACGCCCGCAAGTCCGTCATGTGGGGCATCGGCCTCATCGGGGTCTTCTACCTGTTCACCCTGGTGCTCGGCTTCGGCGCCGCCGCCCTCGTCGGCTCCAAGGAGATCGCCAAGGTCAACCCGGCGGGCAACACCGCCGCGCCGCAGCTCGCCGAACGCATCGGCGAGATCGTCTTCGGCGACGCGGGCGGCACGATCCTGCTCGCGGTCATCGCCGCCGTCGCGTTCGCGACGATCCTCGCGGTCGTGGCGGGCCTCACCCTCGCCTCGTCCTCGTCCTTCTCCCACGACCTGTACGCCCACGTGTTCCGCAGGGGCAAGGCCACCGAGCGGGACGAGGTCCGCGTCGCCCGCATCTCCGCGCTGGTGATCGGGGCCGTGTCCATCGTCCTCGGCATCTACGCGCAGCGCCTCAACGTCGCGTTCCTCGTCGCCCTCGCGTTCGCGGTCGCCGCGTCCGGGAACCTGCCCGCGATCCTCTACAGCCTGTTCTGGAAGAGGTTCAACACCGCCGGCGCCACCTCCGCCATCTACGGCGGCCTCGGCGCCGCGATCTTCTTCGTGGCGTTCTCCCCGGTCGTGTCCGGCGACGAGAAGGCGCTGTTCACCGACCACGACTGGAGCTGGTTCCCGCTCAGCAACCCGGGCCTCCTGTCCATCCCGATCGGCTTCCTCTGCGGCTTCCTCGGGACCGTCCTCAGCAAGGAGTACAACGCGGCCAAGTACGCCGAGATCGAAGTCCGCTCCCTGACCGGCGCGGGCGCCGAGGCGGCCGTCAAGGACTAGCAGACCCGCCGCGCGGGCGACCGTCGCCCGGTCCCGCGCGGCCCGCGGCCCCGTCCCCTCACGCCCCCGGGACGGGGCCGCTCCATGCCCGGCCGCGCCCCGGACGCTCAGCCCTCATCCGAGCACCGGCCCCGGAACGTGATGCGACGATCCGGGGCCGGTGCCGCCGGTCATCGGGGTGAGTCCCTGCTGTGGGAGTCTTTTCCCGGGGCGGGGGCCTGGTTTGGCGGGCGTGTCGTGCGCAACATCTAGCGTGTAGGTGCACGGCGACGTGGCGGGGAGCGGTTCGGCCCCGTCCGGGCGGGAGGGGCGATGGGGTACGGGAGGTCGGCCAAGCGGGGCGCGGTGCTGGTCGGCGGGGGTGCGGTGCTGGTCACCGGGATCGCGCTGCTCGTCCTGCCCGGCCCCGGGCTGCTGCTGGTGCTGGCCGGGCTGCTCATCCTCGCCCGGGAGTTCCCGGCCGTGGACCGCTACGTGGAGCCGGTCCGGGAGCGCGCGATCCAGGCGGCCGAGGAGAGCGTGACCTCCTGGTGGCGGCTGACGGGGTCGATCCTGACGGGACTGGCCCTGATCGGGGCGGGCGTCGCGTGGGGCCTGGTGGAGGTGCTGCCGTTCTCGGGATGGAGCACCGGGTCGGGCCTGATCCTGTCCGGGTTCATCCTCTTCGGGCTGCTGTACTGGAGTTACCTGCGCGTCAAGGCCGGCAAGGCGTGATGAGCGGGCCGCGTCGCGGCCTGGACACTTCCCGTTAAGCCAGGCTTCCACTGATGGTCTGCGCCCTGTGCGCGTCCTTCCCTCCGGTGAGGGGATCTGCCTAGCACGCATCATCGTGCGTCGATCCCATCGTTCGCCTGAGGAGTCCGAGCATGCCCGTGGAAACGGAGAGGACCGTTCCCGCGGCGGGGCCGGTGATCGGCGAGGCGGAGATCGCGGCGGCCGTGCGCGTGCTGCGCAGCGGCCGGGTCGTGCAGGGGCCCGAGGTCGCCGCGTTCGAGGACGAGTTCTCCGCGCTCGCCGGGGGCCGCCACTGCGTCGCGGTGAACTCGGGGACGTCGGCGTTGCAGCTGAGCCTGACGGCGCTCGGCATCGGCACCGGCGACGAGGTCGTCGTCCCGTCGTTCACGTTCGCGGCCACCGCCAACGTCGTCCGCCTGGCCGGCGCCGAGCCGGTGTTCGCCGACATCGACCCCGCCACGTTCTGCGTCGACCCGGACGCCGTCGCCGCCGCCGTCGGGCCCCGCACCGCCGCGATCATCCCGGTGCACCTGTACGGGCACCCGGCGGCGATGGACCGCATCGGCCCGCTCGCCGAGCGGCACGGCCTCGCCGTCGTCGAGGACGCCTGCCAGGCGCACGGCGCCGCCCTCGGCGGGACCCCGGCGGGCGCGCTCGGGACGGTCGGCTGCTTCAGCTTCTACCCGACCAAGAACATGCACGCGCTCGAAGGCGGCATGGTCACCACGGCCGACGCGGAGACCGCGCGGACGCTGCGGCTGCTGCGCAACCAGGGCATGGAGCAGCGCTACGCCAACGAGATCGTCGGCGCCAACCTGCGGCTCACCGACGTCGCGGCGGCGATCGGGCGCGAGCAGCTGAAGCGGCTGCCCGAGTGGACCGAGCGGCGCATCGCCAACGCCCGGTTCCTGGACGCGAAGATCACCGCCGTGGCCGTCCCGCCCGTCGCGGACGGCGCGCGGCACGTCTACCACCAGTACACCGTCCGGGTCGCGGAGCGCGACGCCGTCCAGCGGGGGCTGGCGGAGCGCGGGATCGGCAGCGCCGTCTACTACCCGGCGCCCGTCCACCGGCTGCGGCCGTACCTGCTGGACGGGCGGCCCGACCCGCGCTGGGACCTGCCGGAGACCGAGCGGGCGGCGGCCGAGGTGCTGTCGCTGCCGGTGCATCCCTCGGTCGGCGATGAGGATCTCGCGCGGGTCGCCGACGCCGTCAACGAGGTGGCCGGTGGTCATCGGGCGGCAGCGGGGAGGGGCACGTCATGAGCGCGCCGCTGCGGGCCGGGCTGGTCGGGCTCGGCGTCATGGGACGCAACCACGCGCGGGTCCTGAACGAGCTGGACGGCGTCGACCTCGTCGGGGTCGTCGACCCGGCGGAGCGCCCCGGCGGCGTCCCGCCCGGGGTGCCGCTGCTGGACTCGCTCCAGGACCTGCTGGACCTCGGCGTCGACTACGCGGTGGTCGCCTGCCCGACGGCGCTGCACGAGGAGGTCGGCCTGGCGCTCGCCGAGGCCGGCGCCGGGGCGCTGATCGAGAAGCCGCTCGCCGAGTCGGTGGAGGCCGCCGAGCGGCTGGTGAAGGCGTTCGAGCCGCGCGGCCTGGTCGCCGGCGTCGGCCACATCGAGCGCTACAACCCGGCGCTGCAGAGCCTGCGGGCCCGGCTGGAGGCGGGCGAGCTGGGCGAGGTGTTCCAGGTCGTCACGCGGCGGCAGGGGCCCTTCCCCAACCGGATCGCCGACGTCGGGGTCGTCAAGGACCTCGCCACCCACGACATCGACCTGGCCGCCTGGGTGACCGGCCAGGACTACGTGTCGATCTGCGCGCACACGGTCGCGCGCACCGGCCGCCCGCACGAGGACATGGTCGCCGCCGTCGGCCGCCTCGCCGACGGCGCGATGGTCAACCACCTCGTGAACTGGCTGAGCCCGCTCAAGGAGCGGACCACCGCCGTCACCGGGGAGCGCGGCTGCTTCGTCGCCGACACGCTGACGGCCGACCTGACGTTCTACGCCAACGGCGAGACGAGCACCGAGTGGGAGGCGCTGCGGACGTTCCGCGGCGTGTCCGAAGGCGACATGGTCCGGTACGCGATCCCGAAGCGGGAGCCGCTGCTGGTCGAGCACGAGCGGTTCCGCGACGCGGTCCGCGCGGGCGCGGGCGGCGGTGAGGAGCCCGGGATCGTCACGCTGCGGCAGGGCCTGCGGACGGTCGAGGTGTCGGTGGCCGTGCTGGAGTCGGCGCGCCTCGGCACGACGGTGGCCCTCGGTCCGGCGGAGGTGCTGGGTGCCGTCTGACCTCGGGCGCGGTTCTTCCAGGGAGGCGGGTGGCTGATGCGGATCTGCGTGGTCGCGCTGGGCAAGATCGGTCTTCCTCTCGCGGTGCAGTTCGCCCGCAAGGGGCACCGGGTGATCGGCGCCGACGTGGACGAGCGGGTCGTGGCGGACGTGAACGCCGGCCGCGAGCCGTTCCCCGGCGAGGCGGACCTGGACGTCCACCTGGACGCGGCGGTCCGGGACGGGCGGCTGGCCGCGACGACCGACACGGCGTCGGCGGTCGCCGGGTCGGAGGCGGTCGTCGTGGTCGTCCCGCTGTTCGTCGACGGGCACGGCACGCCCGACTTCGGCTGGATGGACGCCGCGACCCGCTCGATCGCGGCGGGGCTGCGGCCCGGCACGCTCGTCAGCTACGAGACGACGCTGCCGGTCGGCACCACCCGGGGGCGCTGGGCGCCGATGCTGGCGGACGGCTCGGGCCTCGCGCCCGGCGACGGCTTCCACCTGGTGTTCAGCCCGGAACGGGTGCTGACCGGGCGGGTCTTCGCCGACCTGCGCCGCTACCCGAAGCTGGTCGGCGGCATCGACGGCGCGTCCACCCGGCGCGGCGTCGAGTTCTACGAGCGGGTCCTCGACTTCGACGAGCGGCCCGACCTGGACCGGCCCAACGGCGTCTGGGACCTCGGGTCCGCGGAGGCCGCCGAACTCGCCAAGCTCGCCGAGACGACCTACCGCGACGTCAACATCGGCCTGGCGAACCAGTTCGCCCGCTACGCCGACGCGGTCGGGGTGGACGTCATGAAGGTCATCGACGCCTGCAACACCCAGCCGTACAGCCACATCCACCGGCCGGGCATCGCGGTCGGCGGCCACTGCATCCCCGTCTATCCGCGGATGTACCTGTGGAACGACCCGTCCGCGACGGTCGTGCGCGCCGCCCGCGACGCCAACGCGGGCATGCCCGAGTACGCCGTGGGCCTCCTCGCGGACGCCTACGGCGACCTGGCGGGCGCGGGCGTGCTCGTGCTCGGCGCCGCGTACCGGGGCGGCGTGAAGGAGACGGCGTTCTCCGGCGTCTTCCCCACGGTCGAGGCGCTGCGGGCGCGCGGCGCCGTCCCCTACGTGTCCGACCCGATGTACACGGCCGGGGAACTCGCGGGTCTGGGCCTTCCCCCGCACCGGGGGGAGGCGGTCACCGCCGCGATCGTGCAGGCCGACCACGCCGCCTACCGGGACCTCGGCGCGGACGACCTGCCGGGCGTCAAGGCCCTCGTGGACGGCCGCCGCGTCACCGACCCGGCGCGCTGGTGCGGCGTGGAACGCGTCGTCATCGGCGGCTCGCCTCGCTGACCAGTGACTGGAGCCTCGACTGAGAACCGACTGGAGCACCGCATGCGAAATGAGGACGACACGGCGGCCGGGGAGTCGCGAGGCCGCATCGTCATGCTCGTCGACAACGACGTCCAACGGGACTCCCGGGTGCAGAAGGCGGCGGCGTCGGCCGCCGGAGCGGGCTGGGAGGTGCACCTCCTCGGCTGCGCCCCGCCGAGCAGGCGGCGGCGGTCCTGGACGCTGGGCGGCGCGCACGTGCGCCTCGTCCCGCTGCGGCAGACGCTCGTCCGGGACCGGCACGGCGTCCTGCGCGCCACTCTTCGCCGCCCGCTCGCCTACGGGCATCCGAGCGTGGCGGACTACCGGCGCCGGCTCGTCCAGTCCCGCCGCGCCGACCTGGCCGCGTCCGGGCTGGAGCCCGGCGGCAGGCTGCGCAAGGCGTGGCTGATGGCGCGGCGCGCGACGGCGAAGACGCAGTCGCGGTGGGTCGCGCTGCGCCTGCGGCAGACCGGTGCGCTCACCGCGGCGCGGGAGAACCCACACACGCCGCTGGAGCGGCTGCCGATCAGGTTCTGGCAGGCGGTGCTCGGCGACCGGGCCTGGCGCGTCCTCGACCGCGCCCTGTGGGACTGGGACAGCGCCTACGGCAAGATCATCGACGCGCTGGAACCCGACATCGTCCACGCGAACGACTTCCGGATGCTCGGGATCGGCGCGCGCGCCGTGCGGCGGGCGCGGGCGAAGGGCCGGGACGCCAAGCTCGTGTGGGACGCGCACGAGTTCCTGCCCGGCATCCGGCCCTGGGGCGCCGCGCCGCGCTGGCATCCCGCGATGTGCGCGCACGAGCGCGAGTACGCGGGCGACGCGGACGCGGTGGTGACCGTCTCGGCGGCCCTCGGCGAACTGCTCGCCGAGCGGCACGGCCTGCGCGAGAAGCCGACCGTGGTCCTCAACGCCCCGCTCGCCGGAGCGCCGGCGGGCAGCGGCGCGCAGGAGCGCGCCCCGGTCCCGGACCTGCGGGAGCTGTGCGGTGTCGGGCCGGACGTCCCGGTCGCCGTCTACAGCGGCAGCGCCTCCGTGCAGCGCGGCCTGGACATCATGATCGAGGCGCTGCCCCGGCTGCCGCGGCTGCACGTCGCCCTGGTCGTCGCCACGGCGGGGTCGGAGTACGTGCGGGGGCTGCTCGCCCGCGCCACCGGGCTCGGCGTCGCCGACCGGCTGCACGTCCTGCCGTACGTGCCGTTCGACCGGGTCGTGGAGTTCCTGTCGGCCGCCGACCTCGGCGTCATCCCGATCCACCACTGGCCGAACCACGAGATCGCGCTGATCACGAAGTTCTTCGAGTACTCGCACGCGCGGCTGCCGATCGTCGTCAGCGACGTCCGGGCCATGGGCGGCATGGTGCGGGAGACCGGGCAGGGCGAGGTGTTCCGCGCCGAGGACCTGGACGACTACGTGCGGGCCGTCAATGCGGTGCTCGCCGACCCGGGCCGCTACCGGGCCGTGTACGACGACCGGCCCGAGCTGCTCCGCGAGTGGACGTGGGAGGCGCAGGCGGAGATCCTCGACGCCGTCTACACCCGGCTGCTGCCGTCCGCCGCGCGGCCCGCCTACACCATCGCCGGAGGACGATCCCATGACTGAACGCCACCCTCCGCGCCTGCTGTACCTGGCCTTCTACTTCCCGCCGTCCCGCGCCAGCGGCGTGTACCGCCCGCGTGCGACCGCGAACCGGCTCGTCGAGCTGGGCTGGGACGTCACGGTGTTCGCGGCGCCGCTGCCGTTCCTCTACGGCACGATCGGCTCGGTCGACGACAAGCTGATGGACACCGTCGACCCGCGCGTCACGGTCGTGCGGCCCAGCCTGAACCGGTTCGTGTGGGAGACGAACCTGCGCGAGTACAGCGGATTCCGCGCCAGGTTCCCGTACCTGGCGCAGGCGCTCTACACGTGGGGGCAGGAGCACGTCTTCCCGGAGCACTACGCGTCGTGGGCGCGGGCGGGCGTCCGGCAGGCGCTGCGGATGCACAGGCGGCACAGGTTCGACGTGGTGCTCGCGACCGGCAACCCGTTCGCCTCGTTCGGCGCGGCATGGCTGTTCCACAAGCTGACCCGCACGCCCTACGTCGTCGACTACCGGGACTCCTGGACCCTCGACCAGTTCTCCGAGGAGCCCAGGTACGAGGACGGGCATCCCGCCTGGCGGTGGGAGAGCCGGATCCTGCGGTCGGCGGCGAACTCGCTGTTCGTCAACGACGCGCAGCGCGCGTGGCACGCCGACCGGCACCCGCACGCGGCCGGCCGCATGATGACCGTCCTGAACGGGTGGGACGCCGACACGCTCCCGAGCATCGCCGAGCCGCCCCCGGCGGCGCGCGAGGCGGCGCGGGCGCACGCGCCGCGCTTCTCCTACGTCGGCACCGTCACCGACCAGCAGCCCATCGAGGAGCTGGTCGAGGGGTTCTCCCGCGCCCGGGAGCATCCCCACATGGCGGACGCGTCCCTCGACTTCTACGGGTACTTCGGCTTCTTCAAGAACTCCGTCAAGGTGATCCGCAACCGCTTCGCCGCCGCCGTCGCCGGCCGCGGCGAAGCCGTCGGCGGGGAGGGGGCCGAGGACGACGGGCTGCTCGCACCGGGCGTGCGCTACCGGGGACCGGTGTCCAAGACCGACCTGGCCGGCGTCTACCGGGACTCCGACGTCCTGGTCTTCCTCAACGGCGGCGGCCGCTACGTCACCTCCGGGAAGATCTTCGAGTACATGGCGGCGGGACGGCCCGTCGTGTCCGTGCACACCCCGGGATCGGCGGCGGAGGAGGTGCTGCGCGGCTACCCGCTCTGGTTCAACCCGGGCGGACTCGACCCGGCGGAGATCGCCGTGTCGATGGCCGCCGCGGCGAAGGCCGCGGCCGGGCTGGACGTGCGGCAGGTCGCCGAGGCCCGCGAGTACGCGGACCGCTTCTCCCGGAACGTGACGCTGAAGCCGCTCATCGGCCGGCTCACCGAGCTGGCCGCGCGCAGGCGCGGCGCGTGCGGGACGGGGTGGTTCCGTTGAGCGGCGGCGGCACTCACGGTGACCCGGGCGGCGGCGCGCGGGCTCCGCGGGTGCTCGTCCTGGCCCTGGACCCCCGGCTCGCCATGGACCCGAAGCCGATCATCCCCGCCCGGCGCCAGTACACGCGCATCATCGGCCTGGCCGGCCACTTCGTGGACGAGGAGGGCGCGCAGGTCGATCTCGTGACGGCGGAACCGGACGGCTGGGACGAGCTGGACGGGAGGGTGCGGCTGCACCGGCTCGACCGGGCGGAGGCCCGGCATCCGCTGCCCTGGCTGGAGCACACGATCGTCACCCGGATGCCGCGCGTGATCGTCCGGCCGGTGGCGGGGCTCGGCCGGGCCGGCGCCCGGCTGGACACCGCCCGGACCCGGCTGTCCCGCGGCGTCCACCGGCGGCTGTTCGTGCCGTTCTACCGGCATGTCCGGCCGCTGCTGCTCGCCCGCATCGCGCAGCGGCGGGTGCTGTGCGGCCTCGACCCCGCCCGGCTCACCCGCGTCGTCGTGATGGACCGGACGTCGGTGCCGCTCGGCCGCCGGCTGGCCCGCCTGCACCCGGACATCGTCGTGACGACCCGCCAGGACCGGAGCCTGGACGCCAAGCCCTGACCGTTCAGGACGCCCGCTCAGGAGGTCTCGGTGAGGACGGCCGCGCCGTCCCCGCCGGGCGCCTCGGCGTAGCGCTCGCCGGTGCGCGGGCACTCCCACGTCCCGTCCGGGCCCTCCACCAGGCGCGCCCCGGCACGGCCGACCCAGCCGACGCGCCGCGCGGGCACGCCCGCGACCAGGCCGAAGTCGGGGACGTCCCGGGTGACCACCGCACCGGCGGCGACCATCGCCCAGCGGCCGATCCGGACCGGCGCGACGCACACGCTGCGCGCGCCGAGCGAGGCGCCCTCGGCGACGTGCACGCCGACCGCCTCCCAGTCGCCGCCGCGCTTCAGCGTGCCGTCCGGGTCCACCGCGCGGGGCTCCCGGTCGTTGGTGAGGACGACGGCCGGGCCGACGAACACGCCGTCCTCCAGCACGGCGGGCTCGTAGACGAGCGCGTGGTTCTGCAGCTTGACGTTGTCGCCGATCCGGACCCCGGCGCCGACGTAGGCGCCGCGCGACACGATGCAGCCCGAGCCCAGCCGGGCGTCCTCCCGGATCTGGGCGAGGTCCCACACGGTGGTGCCGTCGCCGAGCCTCGCGCTCGGGTCGACCTGGGCACTCGGCGTGATGCGGGGTGCCATGCGCTGCCCTCCTTGCCGGTGGCCGCCGGGCGCGATCCCCCCGGTCGCCAGGCAACTCTACGGCGCGCGCCCCCGCCGCCGTGATCTCCCAGGAGGACGCTGGGAACAAGCCAGGGAAAAACCTGGGAGAAAAGGCACGGTCCCGTTGATCCGGCGGCGGGGTATCACCGTGCAATGGTTATGGGCATAGTTCTTCGTCTACTCGTGGCCGCCGGACTCGCGGCCGACGCTGTCGTGCACTGGCGCTTCGCGCCGGACATGGCCCCTGGGCCGAACACCCCGGACGACGTCATCCCCGGCGACGACCTCTTCTACGCGCAGGCGATCGCGGCGGCCGTGGCGGCCGTGCTGGTGCTGGTGTGGGCGCGGAGGTGGACGTACGCGATCGCGTTCCTCGTCGCGGCGAGCGCCGCCGGGGCCGTGCTGCTGTACTACTTCGTCGACTTCGGGCAGCTCGGCCCGATCCCGCGCATGTACGACCCGTCGTGGTACGCCGACAAGACGATCAGTCTCGCCGGGGAGCTGGTCGCGGCGCTCGCCGCGCTGGTCGGCTTCTTCACCGTCAACCGGAGGGAGGCGGTGGAAGCGCGGTCCTCGATGCCCGTCGGATGACGGCGCCGATCATGTCCGGGCGGGCACCGCGTGGGAGCGCCCGCCCTTCATGATCGACGCCGTTGTCAGACCTCCCGCGCCGCCACGAACCGCTGGGTGAGGCGGCCGACCCCCTCCAGCTCGCTGACCAGCTCCTCGCCCGCGCGGATGAACCGCTTCGGCGTGCGGGCGTTGCCGACCCCGGACGGCGTCCCGGTGAAGACCAGGTCGCCGGGGAACAGGCGGCAGACCCGCGACAGCCGGACGAGCAGCTCCGGCACGTCGTAGATCATCGCCGAGGTGCGCGCGCTCTGCACCGTCTCGCCGGACAGGCTGCACGAGATGGCGAGGTCGGACGGGTCGCCGAACTCGTCCGGAGTGACCAGCCAGGGGCCGGTGGGGCCGAAGTTCGGGAACGACTTGGCCAGGCTGAACTGCGGCTTGGCCCCGGCGAGCTGCGACGTCCGCTCGGACAGGTCCTGGCCGAGCGTGATGCCGGCGACGTGGTCCCAGGCGTCCTCGCGGCGGACGCGGACGGTGTCCCGGGACACCGCCACCACCATCTCGACCTCCCAGTCCACGGTGGCGGACGGCAGCTCGACCTCGCAGACGGGCCCGGCGAGGCAGCCCGGGAACTTGGTGAACGTCACCGGCGCCGATTCCGGCGGGTAGCCGGCCTCGCTCGCGTGCGCCGCGTAGTTGATGCCGATCGCGAACACCTGGCGCGGGCGCGGCACGGGCGGCCCCAGTTCCTCGACCGCGAACGCCTCGCCCTGCGACGGGTCGAGGGACGCGGCCCAGTCGCGGAACGCGTCCCATTCGGCGAAGACGGCCTGCGGGTCCGCGGAGAAGCGGCCCCCGCTCGCCTCGGCGACGTCGACCGCCGCGTCCCCGGCGACCACGGCGAGGCGTCCGCGCAGGTTGGCGAGCCTCACCAGTCGACCTTCTCCGGTGCGGGCTCGCCGTGCGCGTCCTGCCAGGAGACGACCGTGTTGCGCAGCGTCCCGACGCCGTCGATCTCGGCCTCCACGACGTCACCGGGGCGGAGGTAGAAGTCGAACGGGTTGGGCTGGACGGCCGCGACGCCCGAGACCGTGCCCGTCGTGATGATGTCGCCCGCGCTGTAGGTCTGCGGCGAGTGGTAGGCGACCAGATGCGGGATCGACACCCGCATCTGCTTGGTGTGCCCCGTCTGCCGGACCTCGCCGTTCACCCGGAGCCGCATCGCGAGGTCCTGCATGTCGTCGATCTCGTCGGCGGTGACGATCCACGGGCCGATCGGGCAGAACGTCTCGATCGCCTTGCTGAACGAGAAGACGCCCGACTCCATCTCGCGGCGCTGGATGTCGCGGGCCGTGATGTCGTTGAAGACCGTGAAGCCGGCGATGTGCTCCAGTGCCTCCTCGGGCCCGAAGAACTTGCCGGGCTTGCCGATGATGACGGCCAGTTCGAGCTCGTAGTCCAGCTCCCGGGTGAGGTGCTCCGGGTAGACGATCGGGTCGTCCGGGCCGATGATGGCGTCCACGTTCTGGAAGAACACGATGCCCTTGTGCACCGGATGCGACCAGTTGACCGCCTGGAGCTCCTCGTGGTGGTCGGCGAAGTTGCCGGCCGTGTGGAAGAACTTCTTCGGCCGGATGGGCGCGCGGAGCCGCACGTCCGCGAGCTTCAGCCGCTCGCCGGTCTCGGCGGCCGTCCCGCCGCGCTCGAAGAACGCCCGGGTGGACGGGACGTCCAGCTCGATGACGTCGTCGCCGTCCAGCCGTCCGACGCGGCCCTCGTCAAAGGTGATCAGCTTCATCGGTTCACGCCCCGACCATGTTGAAACCGCCGTCGGCGAGCATGTAGGCGCCCGTGATGTGGGACGCGTCCTCGGTGGCGAGGAACAGGGCGGTCCCCGCGACCATCTCGGGCGGCGGGATCTGGCCCATCGGGGTCTGCGAGATGAGCTTCTCGCGGCGTCCCGACTTCCAGTCCTCGCGCTCCAGCGTGGCGCCCGTCTCCATGAAGCCGGGCGCGAACGTGTTGACGCGGACGGACGGCGCGAACGCCGCCGCGTACGACTTGGTGATGCCGAGCAGCCCGTACTTGGCGGCGGCGTACTGCGGGGCCCGCGCGCTGCCCCGCACCACGACGGTGGAGCCGATGTTCACGATCGAGCCGTGGCCCTGGTCGAGCATGCGGGAGCCGAACTCGTGGGTCATCAGCAGCGTGCCCTTGACGTCGACGTCGATGACGCGGTCGAGGGACTCCTGCGTCAGCTCGCGCCACGACATCTGCTCGGTGGCGACGTCGCCGACGTTGTTGACCAGGACGTCCAGCGTGCCCGCCTGCTCGAACACCTCGTCGGCGAGGCCGCGGATCGCCTCCCACGACGAGATGTCGGCCTGCACGACGAACGCCTCGGAGCCCGCCTCCCGGACGCGCTCGGCCGTCCGCTCCGCGCCCTGCTTCGAGCTGTTGTAGTGGACGCCGACCCGCGCGCCCTCCTGCGCCGCGCGCACGGCGATCTCGGCGCCGAACCCGGTGCCGGCCCCTGTGACCAGCACCGTCTTCCCGGCGAACCGCGGAAATATCTGCTGCCCAGTGCTCACTGCGTTCTCCCTAGTCGTGTCGTTCGCCGGGGGCGCCGCCCACACCCGGCAAAGCCCTATACGAGCGTCCGGCCGCCGTCGACGTACATGACGTGCCCGGTCATGAACGACGCGTGCGGCGAGGAAAGGAACAGGACCGGGCCGGCGACCTCCGCCGCCGTCCCCAGCCGCCCGGCCGGGACCAGACGCACCAGATCATCCCGGACGCCGGGCCGCGCGAGGTACTCGGCGGTCAGCGGCGTCTCGACGTAGCCGGGGGCGACCGCGTTCACCGTGACGCCGTGGCAGGCCCATTCGGCGGCCATCACCCGCATCATCTGGTTCATGCCGCCCTTGGACGCGGCGTAGGGCCCGTGCTTCTTGTGGGCGAGATGCCCGGACACCGACGACAGCAGGACGATGCGCCCGCCGCCCGCCGCCACCATGTGCCGGCCGGCCTCCCGCGCCGCGCCGAACGCCGTCGACAGGTTGGTGCGGAGCATCGCGTCCCACTCGGCCTCGGTGAACTCCAGGATCGGGCGGCGGTCGTTGACGCCGACGCAGTGCAGCAGCACGTCGAGGCCGCCCATCGCGTCCAGCGCGTGCCGGACGGCGGCGGCGCCCGCGCCCGGCTCGGTCAGGTCGGCGGCGAGGGTGTGCGGCCTCGTCCCGTCCGGGCCCGGGGGGAGGGAGGCGAGCCGCGCGGCGTCGCGGTCGACCACCGTGACGGCGGCGCCGGCGCCGAGGTAGCCGGCGACGCACTCCGCGCCGATCCCGCCCGCGCCGAGGACGAGCACCCGGGCGCCGCGCAGGCCCAGCCAGTCGGTCGCCGTGCCCGGCGCCGCCTCAGTCGTCGGTGACCCGTCAGCCACTTGCGGTCCCTCGCCTTCGTGTGTACTTTCATCAAGTGAAAGTTAGTTTCACTAAACAAGAGTATGGAGTGGTCCCGGACATGCCGTCAAGCGACCGGTCGCGCTACCACATCGCGGCACTCGCGAAGGGGCTGCAGGTGCTGAGCCTGTTCGACGGGCCGACGCTGTCCCTGCGCACCAGCGACATCGCCGCCCTGACGGGCATCCCGATGCCCACGGCGTTCCGGATCGTCGCGACGCTGGAGGACCTCGGCTACCTGGAGCGGCGGCACGACGGGTCCGTCCAGCCCGGGGTGAAGGTGCTGACGCTCGGCTCGGCGGCGATGCGCGGGTCGAGCCTGGTGCAGCTCAGCGACCGCCCCCTGCGGCTGCTCGCGGAGGCGACCGGGGAGACGGTCAACCTCGGCGTCCTGGTCGAGGACCGCGTCCTCTACCTCGCGCGGCTGCGCAACGCCGACCTGGTCACGGCCAACGTGCACGTTGGCTCGACACTGCCCGCGCCCTACACGTCCATGGGGAAGCTCCTGCTCGCGTACCTGCCGCCGGACGATCTGGACCGCCGCATCACCGCGGCGTCCTTCACCCCCGGCGCGGGGCCCAACGCGGTCGGCGGTGTCGGCGAACTGCGCGCGCAGCTCGCCGAGATCCGCCGCAACGGCTACGCCGTCCAGGACCAGGAACTCGCGCAGGGCCTGCGCTCGGTCTCGGTCCCGGTGTTCGGCAGCGGCGACGCCCCGGCCGCCGCGGTCAACGTCGCCGTGTCCGCGATGCGGCGCTCCGAGGACGACCTGCACGGCGAGATCCTCGAACGGCTCCGCGAGACCGCCGACGACATCAGCACACGACTGAGGACCCGATGACACGGCAGCACGCGTTCACGCCAGGCGAACTCGACGGCGACCGCCTGGCCGTCTACAAGTCGATCACCGAGGGGCCGCGAGCCAGGGGCCCGCGCCTGTTCGACCTGGTCTCGGAGTCGGGCGCACTGCTCGGCCCGTTCAACGAGTTCCTGCTGCGGCCCGCGCTCGGCGACGCCCTGCAGCGCCTCGGCGCGGCCATCCGCTACGAGGGCTCCCTGAGCGGCCGGGCCCGCGAGATGGCGATCCTGGTCGTGGCCGCCGCCTGGGACAGCGAGTTCGAGCGCACCGCCCACGAGGCCGTCGGACGGTCGGCCGGCCTGACCGAGGCGGAGCTCGCCGCCATCGCCGCGCGGGCCCCGCTCGCGCTGGACGACCCGCACGAGGCCGCCGTCCTGCGCCTCACCCGCGCGCTCGCCGCCGGCGACGTGGACGACGAGACCTGGGCGGCCTGCGTCCCGCCGCTGGACCGCGAGACGGTCTTCGAGCTGACCACGCTCGTCGGCTACTACTCGACCCTCGCCCTCCAGATGCGCGCGTTCCGCGTCTGATAATGCTGTTGCGCGCGGATGGGAGGGGAACACCATGACGATGAAGGTGCGGATCGACCCGGAACGCTGCCAGGGGCACGGCCGCTGCTACGACCTGGCGCCCGGCCTGTTCGGCGAGGACGACGAGGGCTACGGGACGGTCCTCGGCGACGGCCTCGTGCCCGGCGGCGCGGAGAAGGACGCGCGCCTCGCGGCGGCGAACTGCCCGGAACGGGCGATCGACGTCTCCGAGGAGGCATGACGTGACCGCCGACGACCGGGACCTGGGCCGCACGGACGACCGGTTCGACGACGACCAGGTGCGGGAGAGGCGGAAGAACCGGCCGCTCGGCACGCGCAATGAGGTCGTCACCGGCCCGGTCTCCGACTGGGCGACCGACTTCTCCCATCTGGAACCGGAATGGGCCGCCGACCCGTACCCGATCCAGGACGACCTGCGCCGGCGCTGCCCCGTCGCGCGGACCGAGCGGTTCGGCGGCGGCTGGCTCCCCACCCGCTACGAGGACGTCGCCGCGATCGCCTACGACACCGAGCGCTTCACCTCCCGCTCGGTCGTGGTGAGCAACTTCCGGCCGCCGCGCGAGCTCGCGCCGGTGGGGGTCACGCCCCCGATCTCGTCCGACCCGCCGTTCCATCACGACGCGCGCAGGCTGCTGCTGCCGGCGTTCAAGAAGTCCGCCGTCCAGAAACTGGAGGAGGGGACCAGGGCGTTCTGCCACGCGCTCGTCGACTCCTTCGAGGGACGGGACGCCGTGGACGCCGCCCACGAGTACGCGCAGCACATCCCCATGCGCGTCATCGGCGACATGCTGGGCTTCCCGCCCGAGGACGCGCCGCGGTTCCGCGAGTTCGTCGAGAACGTCCTCGAAGGCGTCAACCTGCCGCCGGACGAGCGCATCGCCCGCATGGACGCGCTCTTCGAGTACCTCCTCGACCAGATCCGCGACCATGTCGCGAACCCCCGCGACGACCTCACCACCTACCTGCTGGAGGCGGAGCTCTACGGGCGGAGGCTCGACCCGTCCCACGTGTCCGGGACGATGGCGCTGCTCCTCATCGCGGGCATCGACACCACGTGGAGCGCGATCGGCGCGTCGCTGTGGCATCTGGCGAGGACGCCGTCCGACCGGGAGCGCCTCGTCGCCGAACCGTCGCTGCTGCCGACGGCGATGGAGGAGTTCCTCCGCGTTTACGCGCCGGTCACGATGGCGCGGCTGGTGAAGGAGGACATGCGCTGGGGCGGCGTCGACATGAAGGCCGACGACTGGGTGCTGCTGTCGTTCCCGGCGGCCAACCGCGATCCGGCCCAGTTCGACCGGGCGGGCGAGGTCGTCATCGACCGGGAGGTCAACCGGCACGCCGCGTTCGGCCTCGGCATCCACCGCTGCGTGGGCTCCCACCTGGCCCGCATGGAACTGCGCGTGGCGCTCGAAGTCTGGCTGGAGCGGATTCCCGCCTTCACCCTGGACGACCCGTCGGCGGTGACGTGGGCGGCCGGCCAGGTCCGCGGGCCCAGGACCCTCCCCGTGAAAATCAGTTGATCTTCGCCCCCGGCGGCGGCCTAGACTCGCGCGCATGTCCGCCGAGATCACACGCATCAATCCCGCTCGGCTCCACGCGACCCCGGGCTACCACCACATCACCGTCGTGGAGGCGGGGCGGACGGCGTTCCTGGCGGGGCAGTGCCCGCTCGACCCGTCGGGGACGCTGATGGGGCCGGGCGACCTCGACGCCCAGATCGACCAGGTGGCGGCGAACGCCGTCACCGCCCTGAGCGAGGTGGGCGCCCGGCCGGAGCATGTCGTCCGTTCGGTGATCTATGTGGTCAGCTCCGAGCAGGGGCCGCTGGGCGCAGCCTGGCAGCGGCTGACCGATTCGGTCCTCGGGCCGGCGTTCACCACCGCCAGCACGCTGCTCGGAGTCGCCCAGCTCGGCTTCGACGGGCAGCTCGTCGAGGTCGACCTCACGGCGGCGCTGCCCGGCTGACCCGCGCGCTGCCGCTGGCTCGCTCCCGGCCCGGCCGGGCGCGCCCTGGTGGACGCGTGGTCAGGTCACCCGGCGAGCCTTCGGGCCAGGCGTGGCAGGAGGCGGAGCGCGTTGGTCCGGGTAATGGCGCGGTGGGCGCGGTGGTCCACGGCCGGGTCGCGGTCGAAGTCGCGGGTGTTGAGGGTCACCTCGCGGGCGGAGTTCGCGGGCCAGTCGGTGCCGAACAGGACGCGGTCGGCGCCGACGGCGTCCAGCAGTGTCGGCGAGGCGTACGGGGACGTCGGCAAGGCCGTGTCGTAGTGGAAGCGGCGGAGGGCCGGGCGCATCTTCGCAGGGAAGGGGCCGTCGTCCTCCCGGTGCGAGCGTTCGGCGCGGCCCGCCATGTACGGCAGGAAACCGCCGCCATGGGACAGGATGACGGAGACGTGCGGATACCGGTCGAGCGTGCCGCTCGCGATGAGGCTGAGCGCGGTGCGCGTGGTGTCCAGCAGGTAGTCGGCCAGCCAGTCACCGACCTCGGGCACCTCGACGATGCCCTTGGGCGCGACCGGGTGGGTGAACACGACCGCGCGGCGCCGGTCCAGTTCGGCGAACAGCGGTGCGAACATCGGGTCGCCGAGGTACCGGCCGTCGGCCGAGGTGTTGAGGAGGACCCCGTCGGCGCCCAGGTCGTCCAGCGCGTGGGCGATCTGCGTCACGGCCAGGTCGGGGTGGAGCATCGCCACGTTGGCGAAGAAGCCGAACCGGGTGGGGTGGTCGCGCGCCAGTTCGGCCAGCGACTCGTTGCACACCTGGACGCCCGAGACGGCGGTCTCGCGGTCCTGGAAGATCTCGGCGGGGACCGGGGCGGACGCGACGCCGGCGGCGATGCCGTTGGCCTCCATGGTCCGGAGCGTGCTCTCCAGCGTCCATTGGGCCCAGGACGGGCCGCCCACCGGGGGGATGATGCCCTGGTCGACGGCCCATTGCCGCATCTTCGGCGGGACGGCGTGGTGGTGGGTGTCGATCCGTCCGCGTCCGGGCTCGGGGCCGGCCGCGGCGGCGGCTCCGGCGGGCAGCGCGGCGGCGGCCGCGGTCAGGCCGGACAGCTGGAGTGCGCGTCGGCGGGTCAGTTCGGGCATGGCCGTCTCCATTCGGCTCAGTGGAAGCGCCGCCCACGTCTCTACTGAGAAAGTCTCAGATGAGACTATATCAGAAGGGCCTACCATGGGGCCATGCTCGACGATCTGCTCGAACGGGTCCTCGCCGCGGACGGCGACGCCGCCGCCCGGCATGTGGGCCTCGGCATGCTGCTGGCCGCCGCGCACAGCGGGAGCCGGACGGGGATGAACGACGAGCTGCGCCCGCTGGGCATCGACGTCCGCGGGTTCTCCATGCTGCTCGCCCTGGACATGTACGGGCCGTCCAGCCAGCGGCGCCTCATCGACATGACCGGCATCGACAAGTCCACGATGGTGCGCATCATCGACGAGCTGGAGGGCGGCGGCCTCGTCCGGCGGGAGCGGGCCGCGCAGGACCGGCGGGCCTACTCGATCACCCTGACCGACGATGGCCGGCGGACGCTGGCGAGCGGGCGGCGGGCCGCCGCCGACGTGGGCGAGCGGCTCTTCGGCTGGCTCCGCCCGGACGAGCGCGACCAGCTCGTCGACCTGCTCCGCCGGCTGTCCGAGCATGCGGCCCCGCGATAGGCGGTCCCCGGCACGACGTCGTACACGCCCCCGAACCGGGACATGACCGGCCGTCCGGACGACCCGGCATGCCGGTCGTGCGGAGGTCCTTGACGGCGCCCGCGGGGAGCCTACGCTCACGATCATGCACGGTCGACCAGCGCGGATCTCGTCCATCCTGCTCGCCGGAGTCGTGGCGCTCACCGCGCCCGCCCTGCCCGCGCGGGCGTCCGCGCCCGGGGACCTGGGCGGCGACCTCGACGCGATCCTCGCCGACCCGCGGCTCGACGGCGCCGCCGTCGGCGCGGTGGTCCGCGACGCGCGGACGGGCGCGGTGCGGTACTCGCGCGGGGCGGCCACCCCGCTGCTGCCCGCCTCGAACCTGAAGATCTACACCTCCGGCGCGGCGCTGTCGCTGCTCGGCGCCGGGTACCGGTTCCAGACCAGCGTGCACGCCCGCTCGGTGTCCGGTTCGTCGGTGAAGGGGGATCTGTACCTCAGGGGGACCGGCGACCCGACGATGCGGGCCGCCGAGTACGACCGGCTGGCCGCCCGGGTCGCGGCGAAGGGCGTCAAGCGCATCGAGGGCGACCTCGTCGCGGACGACACGTGGTTCGACGCCGTCCGGACCCCGTCCCACTGGGACCCGTCCGATCTGCAGTACTACTACGCAGCGCCCATCTCCGCGCTGACGGTCTCACCGAACGACGACTTCGACGCCGGCTCCGTCAACGTGTCGGTCGGGCCGGGCGCGCGGGGGAAGCCGGTCCGGGTCGGGCTCGCGCCCGCGACCCGCGCCGTCAAGATCGACAACAGGGCGGTCACCGGCGCGCCCGGCTCGCCGTCCACGCTGGCCGTGAACCGGGCCGTCGGCAGCGACACGATCGTGGTGAGCGGGTCCTATCCGGCGGGCGCCGCGACGTACACGACCCTGCGCACGGTCAGGAAGCCGACGATGTACGCGGCGGACGTGTTCCGCCGGGCGCTGCGGGCCCACGGCGTCCAGGTCAGGGGCGGGACCGAGCGCGGCCGGACGCCCGCGGGCGCCGCCCGGATCGCGTCCCGCGCGTCCATGCCGCTGTCCCGGCTGATGGTCCCGTTCCTCAAGCTGAGCAACAACATGATCGCCGAGATCCTGGTGAAGTCGATCGGGCGGAAGGCCGGCGGCCGGGGCAGCTGGGACGCGGGCCTGCCGGTGATCGAACGGTACGCCCGCTCCCTGGGCGTCCCGTCCGGGCGGTTGACGATGGCCGACGGGTCGGGGCTGTCCCGGCTCGACCGCACGACCGCGGGCGACGTGAGCACCGTCCTCCGGAACCTGCGTCAGAAGCCGTGGTTCCCGGCCTGGTACCGGGCGCTGCCCGTCGCCGGAGACCCCGGCAGGATGGCCGGCGGCACGCTGGCCTCGCGGATGCGCGGCACGCCCGCGGCCGGCAACGTCCGCGCGAAGACGGGCACGCTGACCGGCGCCACGGCCCTGTCCGGCTACGTGACCGACCCGTCCGGGCGCCCGCTGGTCTTCTCGGTGATCCTCAACGGCTACCGGGGCGGCGCGCCCAAGGACATCGAGGACGCCATCGCGATCCGCCTCGCCGGCGGGGCGTCCACCGGCGCGGCGCGCACCGCGCGGACGGGCCAGCGGCTGGAGTGCTCCTGGACCAGGCGCTGCTGATCCCCGCTCCGGCTCAGCCCTTGTCGCGGGCGTCGCGGATCATGTCGCGGACGCGGTCGGTCACCGCCGCCATCGGCCCGGCGAACATGTTCCTGGTGGCGGATTCGACCCCGGGGTGCGGGTGCGTGGGGGCGGTGGCCTCGGCGGCGCGGACGGCGGCGGCGAAGCCTCTGAGCTGGGTGGGGCTGAACTGGTCCTTGAGCCGGTCGAACTCGTAGCGCTCCTCGGCGCGGGCGTGGGTGAGGACGTCCATGCGGAGCTTGTCGACGGACTTGAGGAAGCGCGGGTCGTCGGTGTCCATGCCGTCCAGTTCGGCCAGCAGTTCCTTGGCCTCGCGCTCCTCGGCCAGCCGGTCGTCCACGATGCCCTCGCCGCCCGGCAGGCGCCGCGCCACCGGGTGGACGATCTCCTCCTCGGCCGTCTCATGGACGGCCAGCAGCTTCACGAGCTGCCGGAAGGCGCCGGTGCGCGCGTCGCCCTCGGAGTTCATGACCTCGTCGAACAGGTCCCTGATGCGGCCGTGCTGGGCGCGCAGGAGGTCGATGACGTCCTCGGTGGTCTCGGCGTTGGCGGGTGTCGTCCGCATCGGTGCTTCCCCGTTTCCTTCGGTGAACGGCCGCCCGGACGGCGACCGGACGTGTGGGTACCCGCAGCGGGACCCGGTAAGCGAGCAGGCGGGAGATGCCGGGAAAGGTCTCGTCAGCGCCGGGGAAATCCCGCGCGGAAGCGGGCTGCCCGGGTAGGGGCGCACCTTGTGACCCGTTCCGCGACCGACAGGAGAAAGTGAACCCGATGGCCTTCAACCCGCTCGAACACCGCGGCATCCCGCTGGACGACCAACTGCGCAACTGGGCGCAGCTCGACGTGGCGCCGATCGATCCCGATCACGCCGACCCCTACACCCGGTGCCGGATCATCACGATGAACGGGATCGAGGTGGAGGCGATCATGTTCAGCCACCACTTCGCCCGGATCTGCCCGGACCCGGAGGTCAAGCACCCCACCAGCGGTTCGAGGCCTACCAGGACAAGATCAACGCCGAGCGCGGGGCGCAGGAACGCGTCATCGACGAGCACCGCGACAAGTTCGGCGACGAGTACCGCCTGGAGACCGACGGGCCCCACCCCGTCGGGCGGCTGCGCGACAAGCCCGCGACCTGAGCGGACGCGGGCGCACCGCCGGCGCGCGGGGGCGCGGCGCCGGCAACGGGACCACAGGGACCACCGGGACGTCCTGACGCCGGACGCCCGTGCAGGCCAGAGGGCCGGCCGAGGTCGCCGAGGCGGCGCTCGGCCGTCCCGCGCGCGGCGTGGAGGGCGCGCGCCGGTGCCGCACCCGCCGTGCCGTGCCGTGCGCCGGTGGCTAGAGCGGGAACAGCTTGGCGTACGGGGCCATGATCCGTACCTTCTGGGTGCCGAAGTCGACGAGCACGGCATTCGCCTCGACCTCGACGACCTGGCCGAGGCCGTACTTGTCGTGGGTGACCCGGTCCGACACGCCGAAGTGCTTGGCGGGCGGAGGCGGTGGTGGTGGTTTGAAGGGACTTGTTGGCAATGGTCGCCGCCGTGGTTTCATCATTCCCAGTATGCGCCCTCATGCATGAGCGCGGGCAGGCGGGGCACAAGTCCGGCGAGGCAACGACCGCGTTCCGGCCCAGGTGCCCGCCGGCCGAGCGCCCGCCGGCTCGGAGCATGTTCGTGATCGGAGAAAGCACATGAGCACCGTTCCCGTGCCCGCCACCCCCGGGCAGCCTCCGCACGCGGGCCGCTGGCAGCTGCCCGGCGGGCGGATCGCGGTGGGCAACGTCCGCGGGATCATCCGGGGCGCCCTCCAGTCGTGGGGGACGGGCCCGGCCACCGGCAGCCTCACCGACCGCGTCGCACCGCTGATCCAGGACCTCGTCGTGCGGGCCGCCGCCCGCTGCCGCGGGCCGCTCGTCCTGCGGCTGGAACTCCACGAGCCCGCCCGCCTGCTGCTCGGTGAGATCCACGACGCGGCCGCCGACCGGGCCGGGCCGGGCTCCCACCTCGCCGCGATCGCCGTCACCTACGGCAGGCGGCGCGCCCGCGGCGACGGGGCCGGGTGGTACACGCACGTGTTCGTCTGGCCGACCCTCGCCGCCCCTCTCGGCTACGCCTGACCAGCCCTCCCACCACCGGGCCCTTCCCGGCGATCATGTTTCGCCGCCCCTCCCGGGGAAGGTTGTGCGATGCCTGATCAATCGATAGCCGGGAAGGTGCATGTCCGTATCGCGAGCCGTCCGCTGGGCTCTGCCGGTGGTGGTGCTGCTGGTCTGGCTGGTCATCGGGGGGACCCTCGGCCCGTACGCGGGCAAACTCGGCGATGTCGCCACCAACGAGCAGTCGTCCTTCCTGCCGCAGAGCGCGGAATCGACCCGGGTCCTCGAACAGGAGGCCGCGTTCGAGACGAACCAGACGATCCCCGCGATCGTCGTGTGGACGTCCCAGGACGGCACCGTCTCACCTGACCAGCGTGCGGCGGCCGAGCGGGCGCTGGCCTCCATGCGGGACGTCCCGTACGTCACGGGCGCGCCGTCCCCGGTCGTGCCGTCGAAGGACGGCGTGGCGCTGACCGGCGTCGTGCAGGTCCGGTCCGACGTCGGCGAGCACAGCGCCGGCACGGTCGACCGCATCCGCGACACCGCCGCCCAGGTGCCCGGCACCATCGCCTACGTGGCGGGCCCCGCCGCGACCCAGGCCGACCTCAGCGACGCGTTCGCCGGCATCGACACGCTGCTCATCGGCGTGGCGGTCCTCGTCGTCCTGCTGATCCTGCTGCTGGTGTACCGGAGCCTGCTGCTCCCCTTCGTGATCATCTTCGGCTCCGTGTTCGCCCTCGGGCTCGCCAGCGCGATCGCCTACTACCTGGCGAAACGCGGGACGGTGACGGTGGACGGCCAGGTGCAGGGCATCCTGTCGATCCTGGTCATCGGCGCCTGCACCGACTACGCGCTGCTGCTGTCGGCCCGGTTCCGCGAGGAACTCGCCGCCGGCGGGACGCGGATGTCGGCGCTCTGGTCCGCGTGGCGCCGCTCGGCCGGGGCCATCGCCGCCAGCGCCGGCACCGTCGCCATGGGGCTGATCGCGCTGCTGCTCAGCGACCTGTCCAACAACCGGGCGCTCGGTCCGGTCGGCGCCATCGGCATCGCCTGCTCTCTGCTGAGCGCGCTCACCTTCCTCCCCGCCGTCCTGCTCCTGCTCGGACGGTCGGTCTACTGGCCCGCCCGGCCCCACCCCGACCGTGCCGGCGCGTCCCGGCACCGGGTCTGGGAGCGGATCGCGAGCCTGCTCGCCCGGCACCCGCGCCGCGTGTGGGCGAGCTGCCTGATCGTCCTGGTCGCCTTCGCCGCGTTCATGCCCACCCTGCGCACGGAGGGGGTGCCGCTGTCGGAGACGTTCGTTGGCGAGGCCCGGTCGGTGACGGCGCAGGACGTCCTGAACGCGCACTTTCCCGGCGGCTCGGGCAACCCGGCGGTCGTCCTCACCAACGCCGGGGCGCTGCCGCGGGTCGTCGCCACCGCGGAGCGCACCGAGGGCGTCTCCGGGGTGATGCCCCGCATCCAGGCCGGCGCGCCGCTCGTCGTCGACGGCCGCGCCCTCGTGGACGTCACCCTGACCGCCGCCGCCGACACCGAAGCCGCCCGGCAGACCGTGGAGCGCCTGCGCGACGGCCTGCACGCCGTCCCCGGCGCGGACGCGCTCGTCGGCGGCTACACCGCCCAGCAGGCCGACACCCTGGCCGCCGCCCAGCACGACCGCAACGTCATCATCCCGGTCGTCCTCGGCATCATCGTCGTGATCCTGGTGGCGCTGCTCCGCTCGCTCGTGATGCCGCTGCTGCTCGTCGCCACCGTCGCGCTCAACTACCTGGCCACGCTCGGCGTCGCCGCGCTGGTGTTCCAGCATCTGCTCGGCTTCACCGCGACCGACCCGTCGGTGCCGCTGTACGGGTTCGTGTTCCTCGTCGCCCTCGGCGTCGACTACAACATCTTCCTGATGACCCGCGCGCGCGAGGAGTCACTGCGGCACGGCCCGCGCGACGGCGTCCTGCGCGGCCTCACCGCGACCGGCGGCGTCATCACCTCGGCGGGCGTCGTCCTCGCCGCGACCTTCGCCGCCCTCGTCGTCATCCCGCTGGCGTTCCTCGTCCAGATCGCCTTCATCGTCGCCTTCGGCGTCCTGATGGACACCCTCCTCGTCCGCTCCCTCCTCGTCCCCGCCCTGGTCCGCGACGCGGGCCCCCGCACCTGGTGGCCCAGCCGGCTCTCCCGTGCAGAGCCGACGGGGAAGGCGTCATCGTGAGCGCCCGCTCGCGGTCGGGCGCAGCGGTGAACACCGGCGTTCGCGTTCAGACGGCGCTGCGGCCACCGTCGGCGTTGAGGATCACGCCGTGCAGGAAGCTGGCCTCGTCCCCGGCGAGGTAGGCGACGGTGCGCGCGATCTCCATGGGGTCGGCGCGGCGTGCCGGAGCGCGGGAGGCGAGCTTTTCCAGCGCCTGCACCCCGGACTGTTCCCGCGTTCCCTCGGTGTAGGTGGGGCCGGGGCGACGGCGTTGACGCGCACTCCGCGGGGTCCGTACTCGGCCGCCCAGCACCTGGTCAGCGCGTTGAGCGCGGCTTTGCTGGAGGCGCAGATGGACGAGCCGACTCGAAACGTTCACGACCGCGCCGCGCCCGCGTTGATCTGCGGCGAGTTGTTGTTTTGGGCGTGCGGATAACAACAACACGCCGCAGATCAACGTTAGGCGCGGGACGCGCAGCAGGTGGCGTCCGGCCTGGACGTTCAGCGGGTGCAGCGGGCCCATACGACCTTTCCTTCCTCGTTGAGCGGCCGGACGCCCCAGTCGTGGACGAGCTGCTCCATCAGCAGCAGGCCGCGCCCGCTCTCGGCGTCGTCGTCCTCGCCCCGGACGACAGGCCGGCCCGCGCCCACGTCCCACACCTCGATCAGGACCAGGTCGTCGCGCTTGTCGGGACGGACCTGGACGACGATGTATCCGGTACCGACGTGCTGCCAGGAATTGGTGACCAATTCGCTGACCACGACCTGCCCGACGTAATCGTCGGCGATCCCGAGCTCTCGGTAGCGCTCGGCCAGGTAGCGGCGCGCCAGCGAGGGCGCTCGATCGGACGGCTCAAGCACCAAGGGCGGAGCCTCGGGCGTGAGAAGCGCTGCGAGCATCGGTGAACCCCTCCAGCCTGGACGGCGGGTGATCCCGAACGGGCCATCCCGCCGAAACGGAAGTACCCGCCGCTATCACCCTGTGTTACTGACCGACCACCATCCAGCCATGCAACGCCGTAGGATCTCAGGAGAGTCGCTTAGTAGCCACATTCGGTTAGCAGCTAATAGCGCGCTACTAGCATCAGCGAGGAGAGCAGCCATGTCCGCATCTGGTGGCGTCCGGCCGAGGATCGACCCCGAGCTGGTCGGTTTCGGGACGGTGGTGAAGCGGTGCCGTGAGGCGGCGGGGATCAAGCAAGGCCAGTTGGCGGACCTCGTCAACGTCGCACGCTCCTACATCAGCCACGTCGAGTGCGGGCGTACCAAGTGCCGCCGAGACTTCGCCGAACGCGTCGACAACGTGCTGAACGCCGGGGGCGACATCACCCAGGCATGGGACGACCTCTTGGAGCAGATCAAGCAGGTCAGATACCCGACCCACTTCGTGGCCTTCCCGAAGGTCGAGGCATCGGCCGACCAACTGCGGGTGTATGAGAGCTATCTCGTCTATGGGCTATTTCAGACGGAGGCGTATGCTCGTGTCCTACTGGTCGATGATGATGCGGTAGCTACCCGGATGAAGCGCCAGGCGCTCTTGTCCAGGACACCCCGCCCGATGATCAGCGTGGTGATGGAGGAGAGCGTCCTGTACCGGCAGGTCGGCTCCAAGGAGGTCATGCACGAGCAGCTCGAGTACTTGATCGAGCTCTCCTTGCGGGAAGGTATCTTCTTGCAGATCGCCAGGACCGCCTATTACCGAGGTGTGCGAGCATCATTCACTATTGCAACTCAATCCGACCGGAGCGAGATCGGCTATGTCGTCAAAGCTACGGGAGGTGAAACCACCCGTGACCCTTCAGAGCTTGCGAAAGTTAGCGAAGTGATGCACACGTTGACGGCGCAGTCGCTCAACACGGAGGACTCGCGAGCACTGATGAGAAAGGTGATCAAGGAAAGATGGACCTGAGCAGGGTAATCTGGCGCAAGGCATCTCGTAGCCACGACGACGGAGACCAATGCGTTGAAGTTGCATCACTCTATGATCTCGTGGCGATCCGGGACAGCAAAGATCCCGATGGCCACAATTTCATCATCAGTCGCAGCGATTTCCGGCACATCGCCAACGCTCTCAAGAACCTTTGAATTTATTCGCGGGCGGCCTATGGCGGTCGGCAGGCCGGTCGCTGATGAAGAGAGGTGATGGGTGGGACGGACGTGGGCAAGGTCGTGTGGCGTAAGTCCTTCCGAAGCAGCGGGCAAGGTGATGTCTGCGTCGAGCTGGCGACGATTTCAAGTCTCGTGGCCGTCGTGACGGCAAGGACCCCTCCGGCCCCGTCCTCCTGCTGACCCGCGCGGCACTGCGGACGGCCGTCCAGTCCGCCGCCGACACCCACTGACGGCCCGGCACCGACCACCCCGGCGACCGAGAGCCGCCGAGCGGCGGCGACTCGCCCCGTGCTCCGACCCGGACGACCTGCCGCCCCCACCCTGTCCACGGGCAGCCCAGCGCTCGTCCACGTGTCCCGAGGCAACCCCGGCCGAGCGACTCCTATTCGATGAGGGACGATGGAAGATCGTGTACAACTGCGTAATGGAGCGCGGCGCCAGTTCTTGGGCCTTGTGCTGGCGATGAATATCGCATTGTGGTTCTCCGTCGGTGTGATCGCCGTGCAAGGGAAGGACGTCGACACTCCATCTGTGGTGGTGCTCGTTGTCACTCTTCTTCTGCTCGTCAAGTTCTGGAGGTCTGGGACCGCCGTCTCGGCGGATGGGGTAGAGATCAGAAAATTCTTCGGTGGACGTTCAGTCGCCTGGCGCGACATCTCTGACATATCCGTCGCCCATCACGGAAAGTGGCGTCACGTTGCCATACGAACGAACGGTGGGGACCTGCTGAAGCTCTCCGCGCCGGCCGACTGGTGGCCGAGGCGGGACGCCTTTTTCGATGAGGGTCTTCAAGAGATCATGCGGCGCTGGGAGAAGCACGGTACCGAGTCCACCTGACCGATGCCCGGCCTGCGATTTGCGGCGAACAACGGTCGAGGACGTCGTCGGCCTCACCGGCGTCGGCGGGCGGATCGAACGGCCGCGCGGTGGTGGCCGGCGTCTTTCGCCCTGCTGGACGATGCCGGCCCTCGCGGGCGAAGTCCTCGCCGGCCGGGTGACGCACGCGCATACACCGACACCGCGATCAACACCCTCGCCCTAGCCCTCCGGACCACCCTGCCGACGTGACTTCTGGACCTCTTGGGCGATCCCGGCATTTACTACCCCGCCGTCAGCTCCGAGTACAACGCGAGCCCCAGGCGACATCTCACCGCTGGTGCGAGGCGGGGCATTTTTGCATCGAGGTTCGGTAGATAGGGCGGCTCGGTGGTTCGGCGCCGTCCGGGGCGGGTAGTCGTGATCAAGCACACACTCCCCCCGGGTTCGCGAGGGGAGTCGCATGTCCACGGACCGCGGGTCGCTGGCGCCCCTGCTTCCGATGGGGGAGCCGGTCGAGGGGCTGCTGCGGAAGGCGCAGTACTTCGTGCCGGGGACGGCGTCCGGCGACCACCGGGAGGTGCACCGGGAGGGCGGGCGCGGCGCCGAGGAGTTCTACCGGGAGCGGTGGCGGCATGACCGGGAGGTGCGGTCCACCCACGGGGTGAACTGCACGGGGTCGTGCTCGTGGAAGGTGTACGTCAAGGACGGCATCATCACGTGGGAGACGCAGCAGACGGATTACCCGTCGGTCGGCCCCGAATCGCCGGAGTACGAGCCGCGCGGCTGCCCGCGCGGGGCGTCGTTCTCCTGGTACACCTACTCGCCGTCCCGGGTGCGGTACCCGTACGTGCGGGGGCCGCTGCTGGCGATGTGGCGGGAGGCGCGGGAGCGGACGGGGGACCCGGTCGCCGCCTGGGCGGAGATCACCGGGGACCCCGGCAGGACGGCGCTCTACAAGGGGGCGCGGGGGAAGGGCGGGTTCGTCCGGGCGTCGTGGCCCGAGGTGACCGAGCTGATCGCCGCCGCCCATGTGCACACGGTCAAGGAGTACGGGCCCGACCGGGTGGTCGGGTTCTCGCCCATCCCGGCGATGTCGCCGGTCTCGTACGCGGCGGGCACCCGGTTCCTGTCGATGATCGGCGGGACGATCCTGTCGTTCTACGACTGGTACGCCGACATGCCGATCGCGTCGCCGCAGGTCTTCGGGGACCAGACGGACGTCCCCGAGTCCGGCGACTGGTGGAACGCGTCGTACCTGGTCATCTGGGGCACCAACCTGCCGATCACCCGGACGCCGGACGCGCACTTCATGACCGAGGCGCGCTACCGGGGCCAGAAGGTCGTGGTCGTCTCGCCCGACTTCTCCGACCACACGAAGTTCGCGGACGACTGGCTCGCGGCGGCGCCCGGCACGGACGGCGCGCTCGCGATGGCGATGGGCCACGTGGTGCTCAGCGAGTTCTTCCGCGACCGGCAGGTCCCCTACTTCACGGAGTACGTCAAGACCTACACCGATCTGCCGTTCCTCGTCACGCTGGACGAGCACGGCGGCGCCGTCCGTCCCGGCCGGTTCCTCACCGCGGGCGAGCTGGGCGACGAGGGCGCGGGCGCCGCGCACAAGCCGGTGCTGCTCGACGCGCGCACCGGTGAGCCGGTGGCGCCGAACGGGACGCTCGGGTTCCGCTTCACCGCGGAGGGCGAGGGCAGGTGGAACCTGGAGCTGGGCGACGTCGACCCGGTGCTGAGCCTGTACGGGCGGCACGAGGAGGCGGTGCCGGTCGACCTGCCGCGCTTCGACGCCGGCGCCACCGAGGGCGGGGACGCGATCCGGCGCGGGGTGCCGGCCGTCCGGGTCGGCGGACGGCTCGTCACGACGGTGTTCGACCTGCTGATGGCGCAGTACGCGGTCCGGCGGGACGGGCTTCCGGGCGAGTGGCCGGACGGCTACGGCGACGCCGCGCACCCCTACACCCCGGCCTGGCAGGAGCGGATCACCTCGGTGCCGGCCGCCGCCGCGACCCGGGTGGCGCGGGAGTTCGCCCGCAACGCCGAGCTGTCGCGCGGCCGGTCGATGATCTGCATGGGGGCCGGCACCAACCACTGGTACCACTCCGACCAGATCTACCGGACGTTCTTCACGCTCACGATGCTGTGCGGCTGCCAGGGCGTGAACGGCGGCGGCTGGGCGCACTACGTCGGGCAGGAGAAGGTCCGCCCGCTCACCGGCTTCCAGCAGACCGCGTTCGCGCTGGACTGGCAGCGCCCGACCCGGCACATGACCGGCACGTCGTTCTTCTACCTGCACACCGACCAGTGGCGGTACGAGAGCTTCGGCGCCGGGGAGCTGGCCAGCCCGCTCGGCCGCGGTCTGTTCGAGGGCCGGTCGTTCGCCGACTGCCTCGCGCAGGCGTCCCGGCTGGGCTGGACGCCGTCGCATCCGGCGTTCGACCGCAACCCGCTCGACCTCGCCGACGAGGCGGCGGAGGCGGGACGTCCCGTCGCCGACCACGTCGTGGACGAGCTGCGGTCGGGGCGGCTGAAGTGGGCCGGGGAGGATCCGGACGCGCCGGAGAACTGGCCGCGGGTGATGACGATCTGGCGGGCCAACGTCCTCGGCTCGTCCGGCAAGGGCATGGAGTACTTCATGCGGCACCTCCTCGGGACGGACGACGCCGTCCGCGCCGAGGAGTCGCCCGAGCATCTGCGCCCGGCCGGGGTGACCTGGCGGGACGAGGCGCCGCGCGGCAAGCTCGACCTGCTCACCACCATGGACTTCCGGATGACGAGTTCGTGCACGTACTCCGACGTCGTCCTGCCGGCGGCCACCTGGTACGAGAAGCACGACCTGTCGACGACCGACATGCACCCGTTCGTGCACTCGTTCAACCCGGCGATCTCACCGCCGTGGGAGTCGCGCACCGACTTCGACGCGTTCCGCCTCATCGCCGAGGAGTTCTCGCGGCTCGCCGCCGACCACCTCGGCACCCGCACCGACGTGGTCCCGGTGCCGCTGATGCACGACAGCCCGGACGAGACGGCGCAGCCGGGCGGCCGGGTCCTCGACTGGACGGCCGGCGAGTGCGCGCCCGTCCCCGGCGTGACCATGCCGAAGCTGGTGGCCATCGAGCGCGACTACACGGCGGTCGCGGCGAAGATGGCGGCGCTCGGCCCGCTCGTCGACACGCTCGGCACGTCCACCAAGGGCGTCACCCTGGTGCCGTCCGGCGCGGTCGACTACCTGCGCCAGTCGAACGGCGCCGTCCGCGGCGGGGTCGGCGACGGCCGCCCTTCGCTGGCCCGGGACGTGCACATGGCCGAGGCGATCCTGGCGCTGTCGGGCACCACCAACGGCCGCGTCGCGCTGCAGGGCTGGAAGGCGCTCGAGAAGCGCACCGGGATGGACCTCGCCGACCTCGCCGAAGAGCGCTCCGGCGAGCACATCTCCTTCCCCGACACGCAGGTGCAGCCGCGCGCGGTCATCACCAGCCCGGAATGGTCGGGCAGCGAGACGGGCGGGCGCCGCTACTCCCCGTTCGTCGTCAACGTCGAGCGCAAGAAGCCGTGGCACACCCTCACGGGGCGGATGCACTTCTTCCTCGACCACGACTGGATCCACGAGTACGGGGAGGCGCTGCCGACCTACCGGCCGCCGCTCGACTTCGTCCGCCACTTCGGCGAGCAGGGGCTCCGCGAGGACGGCCGGCCGGAGATCACCGTCCGGTACCTGACGCCGCACTCGAAGTGGTCGATCCACTCCGAGTACCAGGACAACCTGCACATGCTGCGGCTGTTCCGCGGCGGCCCGGTGATCTGGATGAGCCCCGCCGACGCCGCGCGGATCGGCGTCCGCGACAACGAGTGGATCGAGGCGTTCAACCGCAACGGCGTGGTCGCGTGCCGGGCCGTCGTCACCCACCGGATGCCGGAGGGCACCGTCTTCATGTACCACGCGATGGACCGGCACCTGATGACCCCGGAGTCGGAGCTGTCCGGCTGGCACGGCGGCTCCGACAACTCGCTGACCCGCCTGGTGGTCAAGCCGACCCACATGATCGGCGGCTACGGGCAGTTCAGCTACGCGTTCAACTACTACGGCCCGACCGGCAACCAGCGCGACGAGATCACGGTGATCCGCCGGCGGTCCCAGGAGGTGCGGTTCTGATGCGGCCGATGGCGCAGGTGGCGATGGTCATGAACCTCGACAAGTGCATCGGCTGCCATACCTGCTCGGTCACCTGCAAGCAGACGTGGACCAACCGTCCCGGCACCGAGTACGTGTACTTCAACAACGTCGAGACCAAGCCGGGCGCCGGCTACCCGCGCCGGTACGAGGACCAGGCCGAGTGGAAGGGCGGCTGGACGCTCGACCGCAAGGGCAGGCTGGAGCTCAAGGCGGGCGGGCGGCTGAAGAAGCTGCTGGCCATCTTCTACAACCCGAACCTGCCGTCCATCGACGACTACGGCGACCCGTGGACGTACGACTACCAGACGGTGATCGACGCCCCGCTCGGCACGCAGAACCCCAGCGCGCACGCGATCTCGGCGCTCACCGGACGCGACATGAAGCTGACGTGGGGCAGCAACTGGGACGACGACCTCGCGGGCGCCCCCGAGCACGCGATGGACGACCCCGACCTCCGCGGGATCGAGGACCGGGTCAGGATGGAGTTCGAGCGGGTCTTCATGTTCTACCTGCCGCGCATCTGCGAGCACTGCCTCAACCCGTCGTGCGTCGCGTCCTGCCCGTCCGGCGCCATGTACAAGCGGGCGGAGGACGGCATCGTCCTCGTCGACCAGGACCGCTGCCGGGGCTGGCGGTTCTGCGTGTCCGGCTGCCCGTACAAGAAGGTCTACTTCAACCACCGCACCGGCAAGGCGGAGAAGTGCACGCTCTGCTTCCCGCGCATCGAGGCCGGGCAGCCCACCATCTGCTCAGAGACGTGCGTCGGACGGCTCCGCTACCTCGGCCTGTTCCTGTACGACGCCGACCGCGTCACCGAGGCGGCGGCCACGCCCGACGAGCAGGACCTGTACGAGGCGCAGCTGTCGGTGTTCCTCGACCCGTCCGACCCGGAGGTGCGGGCGGAGGCGGCGCGCGCCGGGATCCCCTTCGACTGGATCGAGGCGGCGCAGCGGTCACCGGTCTACGAGCTGGCCGTCCGGCACCGGGTGGCGCTGCCGCTGCATCCGGAGTACCGGACGCTGCCGATGGTCTGGTACATCCCGCCGCTGTCCCCGGTCGCCGACGTCGCGCACTCGGCCGGGTACGACGAGGCCGACCCCGACAGGGTCTTCGCCACCATCGACGAGCTGCGCATCCCGGTCGAGTACCTCGCCAATCTGTTCACGGCCGGGAAGGCCGAGACGGTGCGGGACGTCCTGCGCAAGCTCGCCGCCGTCCGCGCGATCCAGCGCGCCGGGCAGCTCGGGCTCGACCTCGCCGACGACCTGCCCGCGTCCGTCGGATCGACCGCCGACGAGCTGGACGACCTGTACCGGCTCCTCGCCATCGCCAAGTACGAGGACCGCTACGTCATCCCCAAGGCCCACGCCGAAGACGCCGGACGCCTGATGGCCCAGCACGAGCAGCTCTTCTGCAGCCTCGACGGCGAGGGCGGCCCCGGCATGGGCGGGCAGGGGCCGCCGCCGAGCGTGGAGAGCTTCCATCCCGGCGAGGTCCGCGGCGGCGCGGGCACGTTCAAGGGCGGCGACGGCAGGACGCACTTCAACCTGCTCGGCTGGGACGGACGCGGCGACGCGCCCCACCTCTTCCCGGAGGGGGACGCCCAGTGAACGATGACGCCTGCAAGCTCGCCTCGGTCCTGCTGCAATGCCCGACGATGGCGCTGTTCGAGGGGCTCGACGCCCTCGACGCCGCCGCGTCCGGCGTCCGCCCGAAGGCGTCCCGGGAGGCGTTCGGGCGGTTCCTCGGCTGGCTGCGCGCCACCCCGCCCACCGAGGTCGCGCAGCACTACGTCGAGACGTTCGACCTGCGGCGCCGCTGCGCCCTCTACCTGACCTACCACCGGCACGGCGACACCCGCCGGCGCGGGATGGCGCTGCTGGCGTTCAAGACCGCCTACCGCGCTGCGGGGTTCCGGCCGTCCGACGACGAGCTGCCCGACTACCTGCCGCTCGTCCTCGACTTCGCGGCGCTGAGCCCGGACGGCGCGAAGCTGCTCCGCCGGCACCGCGCCGACCTGGAGCTGCTGCGCCGGGCCCTGCGCGAGGCGGGCACCCCGTACGCCGACCTCGCCGAGGCGGTGTGCGCGCGGCTGCCGGGCCTCGGCCGCCGCGACCTCGCGGTGGTCCGGCGGGCCTGGGAGGACGGGCCCCCCGAGGAGGAGGTGGGGCTCGAACCGTTCGCCCCGCCGCAGTACCTGGACGGAACCGGAGCGGGGGCGCGGCGATGACCAGCTGGGACCTGTGGTGGTGGGTGATCCTGCCCTACGCGGCGATGATCGTTTTCGTGGTGGGGCACATCTGGCGCTGGCGCTACGACCAGTTCGGCTGGACGAGCCGCTCCACCCAGCTCCAGGAGCGCCGCCTCCTCAAATGGGGCGCGCCGCTGTTCCACTACGCCACCTTCGCCGCCATCGCCGGCCACGTCATCGGCATCCTCATCCCGAAGTCGTTCACCGAATGGCTCGGCATCCCCGAACGCGCCTACACGCTGTTCTCCGGCATCGCCGGCTCCGTCGCGGCGATCGGCGTCCTCATCGGCGCCGGCATCCTGATCTTCCGGCGGATGGGGGTGCCGCGCGTCCGCGCGACCACCAGCGCGGTCGACTACCTCGCGCTGGTCCTGCTCGGCATCATCAGCGTGCTCGGCATCTACCTGACGCTCGGCGTGCAGCAGTTCGGCGGCGGCTACGACTACCGGAACACGGTGTCCCCGTGGTTCCGCAGCCTGTTCGCCGGCACCCCCGACCACCGGGCGATCGGCGCCGCGCCGGCGATGTACCAGGTGCACGCCACCGCCGCCTGGATGATCTTCGCGGTGTGGCCGTTCAGCCGGCTCGTCCACGCGTGGAGCTACCCGCTGTGGTACCTGTGGCGCCCCTACGTCGTCTACCGCGAGCGCCGCGCCGGCCCGCCCCCCGAGCCGGGCACCGGTGGACGGAAGTGGCGCAAGATCGGCGTACCGTACTAGATGTGCGAAATGACCAGCTGGTCGCGCGTCGTGGCGCGCGCCGGGAAGCGGTCACCCGGGCGGTGCGGGGCCTCAACCCCGGCTACTTCGCGCTGGTGATGGGCACCGGCATCGTGTCGATCGGCGTCAACACCAACGGGCTGACCCTGCTGTCCGGCACGCTGATGTGGCTCGCCGTCCTCTGCTACGCCGTCCTCGTCGCGGCGACCGCGTGGCGGGCCCTCGCGTTCCGCGCCGACCTCCGGGCCGACTTCACCGATCCGCGGCGCGGCTTCGGGTTCTTCACGTTCGTCGCGGGGACCGACGTCCTCGGCACGCGGATCGCCGGGACCGGGCAGCACGGCATCGCGCTCTGCCTGCTCGTCGTCGGCGGCCTCAGCTGGCTCGTCCTCGGCTACGTCGTGCCCTGGACGGCCGTGCTCGGACGCGAGGACCGTCCCGTCGTGGCCGGCGCCAACGGGACGTGGTTCATCTGGGTGGTCGCCAGCCAGTCCGTGGCGGTGCTCGCCGCCGCGCTGGAGCCGTCCGCGCAGACGGCCCGCTCCGCGCTCGCGCTGCTCGCCGTCTGCTCCTGGTCGGTCGGCGCGATCCTCTACGCCGCCGCCGGCGTGTTCGTCGCCGCGCGGATGCTGCTCTACCCGCTGCGCCCCGTCGACCTGACGCCGCCGTACTGGGTCGCGATGGGCGCCACGGCCATCACCGTCGTGGCCGGCGCCCGGATCGTGGAGATGGCCGAGGCGCCGATGGTCAACGCCACCCGCGGATTGATCGCCGGAACGTCCGTCGTGTTCTGGGCGTTCGGGAGCTGGCTCATCCTCCCGCTGGTCGCCGCCGGATGGTGGCGGCACGTGAAGCACCGCGTGCCGCTGCGGTACGAGGCGACGCTGTGGAGCATCGTGTTCCCCCTCGGCATGTACGGCGTCGCGGGGCAGTACCTCGGCCGGGCGGACAGCCTCCCCATCGTCGAGTCGATCGGCGCCCATGAGACCTGGATAGCCCTGGCCGCCTGGACCCTCACGTTCGCCGCGATGCTCGTCCACCTGACCCGGACCCTGGTCTTCCCGCGGCCGGTGGGCGCCGCGGAGTCGTAGCGGGCCGTCAACCGATCGGATGATGGCCGGACGAGCGGCCCGGGCGATGTGCGCGGGCACCGTCCGGGACGATCCTCGAAGCATGCCGATCATCGAAGTCAGCGGCCTGCGCAAGGTCTACGGCGGCCGTCCCGTGGTGGACGGCGTCACCTTCTCCGTCGAAGAGGGGGAGATCTTCGGAATCCTCGGCTCGAACGGCGCGGGGAAGACGACGACCGTCGAATGCCTGGAGGGGCTGCGCGAGCCCGACGCGGGCGTCGTCCGCGTCGCCGGGCTCGACCCGCGCACCGAACGCGCGGAACTGACCGGGCTCCTCGGCGTCCAGCTCCAGGAGAGCGAACTCCAGGAGAAGCTGACCGTGCGGGAGGCGCTGGAACTCTACAGCGCCTTCTACCCGGACCCGGCGGACTGGCGCGAACTCGCCGAACGCCTCGGCATCACCGGGAAGCTCGGCACCCGCTTCGGCCGGCTGTCCGGCGGCCAGAAGCAGCGCCTGTTCATCGCCCTCGCCCTCATCGGCCGCCCCCGCGTCGTCGCGCTGGACGAGCTGACCACCGGCCTCGACCCGCGCGCCCGCCGCGACACCTGGCGGCTGATCGAGGACGTCCGCGACTCCGGCGTCACCGTCCTGCTCGTCACGCACTTCATGGAGGAGGCCCAGCGCCTCTGCGACCGGATCGCGGTGTTCAAGCGGGGCCGCATCGCGGCGCTCGACACCCCCGCCGGGCTGATCCGGCGCAGCGCCGGCGGGACCGTGCTCTCCTTCACCCCGTCGCGGCCCCTCGACGACGCCGAGCTGTCCGAGCTGCCCGAGGCCACGACGTTCGAGCGCCGGGACGGCCGCCTCACCGTCCACGGCACCGACGCGACCGTCGACGCCGTCATCGCGCTGCTCGCCCGCCGGCACGTCACCGCCCACCAGCTGCGGATCACCGACTCCACGCTGGACGACGCCTTCCTCGAACTCACCGCAGAGCAGGAGAACTGACGTGTCCGCCTCCACCGCCGTCCTCAGAGCGGAGTTCCGGCTCTTCTCCCGCGAGCCGTTCACCCTGTTCTGGATCGTCGCGTTCCCCACGATCCTGCTGACGATCCTCGGCCTGATCCCGTCGTTCCGGGAACCGGACCCGTCCCTCGGCGGGAGCCGGGTCATCGACCTGTACGTCCCGGTCAACGTGCTGCTCGCACTGATCATGGCGGGGATCCAGGCGCTGCCGCCCGTCCTGTCCGGCTACCGCGAGCGCGGCATCCTGCGCCGCATGTCGACCACGCCGGTGCGGCCCGGCTCGCTGCTGGCCGCGCAGATCGTCCTGCACTCCGCCGCCGCGCTGGGCTCGGCGCTGCTCGTCATCGCCGTCGGCCGGCTCGCCTTCGGCGTCGCGCTGCCCGGCCAGGCGCCCGGCTACCTGCTGGCGCTGCTGCTCGGCGCCCTCAGCGCGCTCGCGCTGGGCGCGGCGGTCACGGCGGTCACGCCCACGACGAAGGCCACCGCCGTGGTCGGCTCGGTCGTCTTCTTCCCGGCGATGTTCCTCGCCGGGGTCTGGGTGCCCGTCCAGGCCATGCCCGACCTGCTGCGGCGCGTCGTGGAGTACTTCCCGTTCGGCGCCGCGTCGCAGGCCCTGCACCAGGCCGCCGAGGGCGCCTGGCCCGACTGGACGCACCTCGGCGTCACCGCGGTGTGGGCCGCCGTCCTGATCGCCGCCGCCGTGCGGTGGTTCCGCTGGGAGTAGGGGAGACTGGCGCCGTGGCGACGATCCAGGAGCAGTGGGAGCGGTTCTACCGCTGGGGGCCGTTCGGCCTGCTCCCGCTCGCCACCCTCCTCGCGCTGCTCATCCGGGAGCAGGTCATGTCGGTGGCGGAGGAGCAGGCGGCCGCGGCCCTCCTGGTCACCGCCGCGGCACTCCAGATCCTGCACGCCGGACGGAAGATCCCCGGGCCCGTCTACTTCTGGACGCGGACCGTCCTCGCCTTCGTCCTGACCTGGCTCAACCCGTTCTTCGCCGTCTACGCGGTCCTCGGATACTTCGACGGCCCGCACTACCTGACCCGCCACTGGGCCAGGGCCGGAGCGTTCATCACGGCGGTCACCATGGCGGGCTCCCAGTCGGGCGGGCTGCCGCCCGCGAGCCTCGCCCAGGCGGCCGGGTTCGCCGGGCTCCTCGCCCTGAACACCGGGCTCATCTTCATCTTCGGCGCGCTCGCCGACCGGGAGGCCGAGCGGACCCTCGTCCAGGCGCGGACCATCGCCGAACTCGAAACGGCCAACGCCCGGCTGGAGCAGGCCCTCGCCGAGAACGCCGGGCTCCAGGCCCAGCTCCTCGTCCAGGCCCGGGAGGCGGGCGTCGGCGACGAGCGCCGCCGCCTCGCCGCCGAGATCCACGACACCATCGCCCAGGGCCTCGCGGGCATCATCACCCAGCTGCAGGCCGCCGAGGACAGCGAGCACGTCCGCCGCGCGACCGAGCTCGCCCGCACGAGCCTGCGCGAGGCCCGCCGGTCCGTGCGCGACCTCGCGCCCGCCGACCTGGAGCACGGCACCCTCTCCGAGGCCCTCAAGAAGATCACCGAGGGCCGGGCCCGGCTCACCGTCACCGGGCCGGTGGAGCCCCTGCACGACGAGCTGGAGGCCGCGCTCCTGCGGATCGCCCAGGAGGCCCTCGCCAACGCCGCCCGCCACGCGCACGCCGCCCGCGTCGGCGTCACCCTCTCCTACATGGACGACGAGGTGACCCTCGACGTCCGCGATGACGGCCGCGGCTTCACCCCCGCCGCCCGTGCCTCCGGCGGCTTCGGGCTGACCGCCATGCGCGAGCGCGCCGAACGCGTCGCCGGCACCCTGGAGATCGAGTCCGAGCCCGGCCGGGGGACGGCCGTCTCCGCCCGCGTACCGTTGATCCGCCATGGCTGACATCACGCTGCTGATCGTCGACGACCACCCCGTCGTCCGCGACGGCCTGCGCGGCATGTTCGCCGCGACCGCCGGGTTCGAGGTCCTGGCCGAGGCCGCCGACGGACGCGAGGCCGTGGCGCTCGCCGAGGAGCTGCGCCCCGACGTCGTCCTCATGGACCTGCGGATGCCCGGCGGAGGCGGCGTCGAGGCCATCACCGAACTCGTCCGGCGCGGGCTGCCCTGCAAGGTGCTCGTCCTCACCACCTACGACACCGACACCGACACGATCCCGGCGATCGAGGCGGGCGCCACCGGCTACCTGCTGAAGGACGCGCCGCGCGAGGAGCTGTTCGACGCCGTCCGCGCCGCGGCCGAGGGCCGGACCGTCCTGTCCCCGGCCATCGCGTCGCGCCTGGTCTCGCGCGTGCGCGACCCGCGCGGCGGCTCGCTGAGCGCCCGCGAGCTGGAGGTGCTGCGGCTGGTGGCCCGCGGCACCGGCAACCGGGAGATCGCCGCCGAGCTCTTCATCAGCGAGGCCACGGTCAAGACCCACCTCACCCACATCTACGCGAAGCTGGACGTCAACGACCGCGCCGCGGCCGTGGCCACCGCCTACGAAAGGCACCTGCTGCCCTAGCGCCCGTCCCGGCGTGAAAGCTTTCACGGGCGGCATGACGTCTGGCCGGGGTTCGGGCCTCTGCAATTCTCAAAGAAAAGGGTGTTCAGCTCTATTTCAGGTCGAGCTGGCCCGCTTTGATGCGCCCGAGGAGGCCGGCCATGACCTTCCGGTCGAGGACGATTACGGGACTCGCCTCGTCGAGGACACTGTCACGGACGCCGGTCATTCCGGCGCCCAAGGGGCTCACCTCAAGGCAGCCGCTGGTCGCCCCGCAGAACCGGCTCTTGCGCCACCTGCCCCGCTCCGAGTCCGGGCCTGTCGGGCGGGTGTACGTCTTCGGTGGTTCGGCGTCTGCGGCTGCCATGTACATGGGAATCCTCTGCGGGGACCTGATATGAAGTGGACGAATACGATCGCGCTCCCTGTAGAGAGCGCGATCGTACCCTTTACTCAGGATGTCGGACCCATGCAAGAGGTTTCTGGCAGGATGAGCGAAGTAATATTAAAATCGTTACGTACTCTCCGTAAGCACACGGAGGGAGTCGAGTGCAACCGATTCGCAGTCATCGGGGATGCGAATCCACCCGTAACGGGTCACGCCGCAGACGTTGACCTCGACCACGCGCTCGTACGACTGCGGGCATAAGCCGGAGTACCCGTGGATGACGATCGCCTCGTATATCTGCTGGGAGACGACCAGTGCGAGAGGTGCGCTCGTCTCGCGTAGAGCCGAGCGGACCGCGTCGGCGTTGAGGAGGCGGAAGGCCGCGTCGATCTCCCCGCCGAACGGCCCATGGTCGTCTCGGAACAGATCGCCCGCGTGGACGACCGCGCGCATGCGCAGCCGGTAGGCGGGACGGTCGGCGGGCGGCAGCGCGGCGTTGTAGTCGACCAGCAGGCGGGTGAGGACGGGGATGAGCGGGTCCAGTAAGCGGGATCTCGGCACGTCGTCGGTCGGCTGGACGAGAACGAGGACGCCGTCGCCGCGGTCCTCGATGGGTTCGCAGCAGCGGTCCTCGATGCCCGCCGCCCGCATCGCCTGATGCAGCAGCAGATAGAGCTGGTTCCGCAGTTCGACCTTGATCAGGTCGGTGCGGGTCGACGAGTTCTCCAAGTCGAGCGCGAGGATGCTCCGGTGAAGGGGGCCGCAGAGGGGCAAGGTTTCGTCCTCCCATCCCCAGTCGGCGGACGAGTCGTCCACGATGCAGAGGTCGCCACCGCTGAGGTGGCCTGTCCCGACACCGCACCATCGCGATCACGGGTACTCGACTCAATGCTTCGCCGCGAGCGGTTGAACCCGAGGCGACCTACTCCCCTTGGCCTCAAATATGCCCGCCCCCGAGGGTCCGTGCACCATGCACGGCTTGATGCACCCGGCCGTTCATGCAAATCTATCCATGTGGTGACACACCGTTTTGAAATTCTCACTCAGTTTGGACGTGTCCTAAGGTAATATCTGCGGTGCAACATGCACCGAGGGTTTCATGTCGGGATAGCCGACCGTTATCCGACAGTTCAAGATCCGTGACGCCAGGTGGTCGTCGCCATTCCTGGCCGCCCTTGGGAAGAGTGGGCCGTGCCGACATCTCAAGCTCCGTCCGTGCGCCGCCGACGCCTGGGCGTCGCGCTGCGCCGCATGCGCGAGGACAGCGATCTCAGCACCGAGACGGTCGGACGGCGGCTGCGCTGGTCGGCCAGTAAGGTCTCCCGTATCGAAACGGCGCGGATCGGTGTGCGGGAGTCCGACATCAAGCGCATGCTCAAGCTCTACCGGGCCGATGACCACGCGCTGACCGAGATGCTCGCCCTGGCGCGCGAGGCGGCGAGCCCTGGCTGGTGGGCCCGTTTTGCGGGCTTGCCGCAGGACCAGGCCGCCTACTGCGCGCTGGAGGACGAGGCCGACGTCGCGTTCGCCTATGACCCGCAATGGGTTCCGGGGCTACTGCAGACGGAGGGTTACGCGCGTTGCCTGATCCTGGGCTGGGCCGAGATCGTCCCCGCACCGGAGGCGATCATTGAACGCGATCTTCAAGTACGTCTGAAGCGCCAGGAACTCCTTCGGGAGCCGCGTTCGCTGCGGTTGTCAGTGATCTTGGACGAGGCCGTCCTGCTGCACCGCATCGGCGATGCCAAGATCATGCGCGGGCAGCTGGAGCGGCTGGTGGAACTTGCGGCTCTGCCCAATATGGAATTGCGGATACTGCCGCTTGACGCCGACCACAGCGCCGCTCTTCAAGCGTTCACTCTCCTGGAGTTCGCGCCGTCCTTCGAGGTCACCTTTCCCGCCGTCGTGCACAGCGAGAGCCATCCGCTGAGCCTCGTCCAGGACGAGACGGTCGCGCACGAGCACCGCCGCGTCTTCGACTGGCTGACCCGGCGGAGCCTCACTCCCGCGGACTCGGTCACCCTGATCGAGCGGACCGCCGCCCGCGCCTGGCGCGCCTGACCACCGCTTCCGGACATGTCGGCGAAGGGTCGTAGGGTCGGGGCATGTCGCGGCGGCGTTTCGATCAAGCCATGCAGTCCATGCGGGGAACGGACCCGCGGGCCCGGGAGGGCGCGTTCGACTTCCTGCGCGAGCACGCCGACGCCTACGTCGACGAGCTGATCGGGGAGTTCGGGGCGGAGCGGGATCCGGGGCTGCGCTGCTGGCTTCTGGAACTGCTGGCCGAGGCCCGGTCTCCGAAGGCCCTCGACGTTTTTCGCGGCCAGTTGGAGAGCATGGACGAGTCGTTGCAGTTCTGGGCCGTCCGCGGCCTGGAGATGCTCGACACCCGCGAGGCCGACCGGCTTCTGGAGCAGGCGCGCGACGACGGATGGATCGCCTGACCGCCCTCAGCCGGGACGAAGCCGCCGCGGGCACCCCGGTGGAGACGGGCGTAGCCCGCCTGGAGGTGTTCCAGACGGGCTACGACGTTGCGCGGGCGAGGCCGACGGCGGCTTGCCGGGGTGGGTCAGCGTAGGTAGACGAGGCCGTCGATGCCCACCAGCGGGCGTCCGGAGGTGCCCGCGACGACGATCTTGATGGTGTGCTTGCCGCTGGTGCTCCAGGTGCGCGTCCACAGGAGCTGCCGGTAGGCCGTGGTCGAGGAGCGGGTGTCCAGCGTCCCGACCTTGGCGCCGTCCACGTAGACGTACACGGCGCCGAGGTTGGACGCGCGCTTGAAGATCAGGCCCGCGGTGCGGCCGGTGAACGTCCAGCTCGCGCTCGCGCCCTTGGACGTGGTGTAGAGGCCGCGACCGCCCAGGTAGTACTTGGTCGTGGTGAGCTTCCAGGTGCCGGTGCGGCGGGCGGAGCCCTCGCTGATGCCGCCGGCGTACCGGCTGATCGCGCTGGTCCCGGTGTTGCCCGCGGCGTCCGTGGCGGTCTGCGACCACGACTGCGTCGCCAGCGGCTTGGCGCTCGTCGACCAGCTCGTCGTGGTCGTGTAGAAGGCCTTCGCGGTCGGCGAGGTGGCCTTCAGCGAGCTGAGCAGCGTGTTGTCGGCCGCCTTCCAGGTCAGCGCGACGGGGATCCCCGTGGTGTTGACCGTCGCCCTGCGCAGGGACAGCGCCTGGGACGAGATGACCGGGGGAGTCGTGTCCGCGATGACCGTGAAGACGGGGGACGCGGAGGCGGTGCCGTCGGCGAAATCGGCGTGCAGCTGGACGGTGTGCGTGCCGGGCGCGAGCGTCAGCGTCGCCGACGTCGCCCCGGCGGCGGGCGTCGCGGCCGTCGCGCCGTCCACGGCGACGGTGTAGGTGGCGCCCTCGGCCGGCGTCCAGTTCACGGTGGCCGTGCTCTTGGTGTAGTAGGCGCCGCCGGCGGCCTTCGCGCCCGTCACGGTGGCGGCCAGGGCCGGGACCGTGATCTGCTTCGCGGCCGTCCGGACGGCGGGCAGCGCGCTGTAGAGCTGCGCGCCGGGGCACGCGGTCGCGAACCCGTCGCGGTGGCCGGAGATCGTGTTGAAGGAGACCTGCTGCCCGAAGGGGTACTTCCCGCCGGACCCGTCGGGCGCCGCGGAGGTCAGGGTCGTCTTGGCGGTGGGGTCGACGCCGGTCAGCCCGAGTTTCCACGCGGCGGTCTTCGCGACGCCGTCGAGGGCGGCCTTGCTGGGCGCCACGCCCGGGACGTCGGGGTCGTCCGCGGCCGTGTAGGTGCCGAGGACGGCGATCCCGGTGGTGTCGGTGTTGAACCCGTAGGTGTGCGCGCCGTGCACCGGACGCTCGACGCCCCCGGCCCGCCCCTCGAAGATCGTGCCGCACTTGTCGACCAGGAAGTTGTAGCCGATGTCGTCCCAGCCCTGGCTCTGCACGTGGTACAGGAACACGGACCGGATCACCGACGCCGACTCGGCGCAGGTGTAGCCGTTGCCGGTGTCGGTGTGGTGGACGAACGCCGCCTTGACGGAGGCGTCGTACGTCGGGGGGTTCCGGACGATCGACTCGTCACCGCCCCACCCTGAGCGGGCCACGATGGCCGGCTTCGGCGCCGTGACGGGCGCGCCGAGGGGGGTGCCGAGCGGGGTGGTCGCCGCGACCAGTTTCATCCCGGTGTCCGCGTCCGGCCCGGCGGCCCGGGGCGTGGGCGACGCCGCCGGCTTGCCCGGGTCGACCAGGTCGACGCGCAGGCCGTCCGGGAGGGTGCGGCCCTGCCCGGTGACGCGCACCTCGACGCCGTTGGACGGGCCGACCCACAGCCCGTTGGTGCCGCCGCGTCCGCCCCGTTCGGGGGCGTCGGCGAGGTCGGGCTCCAGGGTGCGCCACGCCGACCAGCGGCCCGTCGCGATGTCCCGCGTGCGCAGCCGCACGGTGCCGCGAAGTTCTTCCCGGGGCCGGTCCCAGGTGACGCCGGCGAGGCTGAAAGGCTCCGTCGTCGCGGCGGGCAGTCCCTTGGCCTTCCCGCCGGAGGCGGCGCCCGCCAGATCCTGGAGTGCGCGGGCGTGGACCCGCCCGGTGCCCGGTCCGTTGGCGGACGCGGTCGTCGCCGTCCCCTTGGAGGAGGTGATCGTCCAGCTCACCGTTCCGGCCACCGCCACGGCGGCGACGGACGCCCCGATCACTGTGCGCTTGAGCATGCTTCCCCGTTCACGTCGCGGCCCGTGGGCCGACCCCATGATCATGCAGCGCCGCGACCGCGGCAAGTGTCACACATGTCCCATTAGTTCGCATCGAACGCACCGTTCGAGACGCGCCGCGGGCTCGGAATCCATGGATTCCGAGCCCGGAGATCATCGTCTTCTGGTGGGGAGCCTGCCCGATCAGGCGGTCCTGATCAGTAGTTCGGGTTGTTGGTGGTGGGGATCTGGATGCTGATGGGGTAGTCGGCCCCGGACAGGACGAACAGGACAGCCTGCCGGATGATCTCGTCGAAGATCCAGTAGACCGTCCGCAGCTCCGGCGGAGCGTCCGTCAGCTCGAGGAGGCCCTCGCGGACGGCGACGAACGGCGGCCAGAGGTTCTTGAAGATCGGGTCCCACACGGGCTCGCGCGGGATCTTCAGCCAGCCGGCGATCTCGTCGCCGAGCACGTAGCGGCTGAGGGCGCCGAGGATGTGGGGGGTGAGGAGGCCGAGGTCGATGAAGGACGCGAGGTTGAGCAGCGTGTCGGCGAGCTTGATGCCCTCGGGGGTGGCCGCCAGGATCGGGTCGAGGACCTGCGCGGCCTGGGAGTTGGCCTCGGCCCACGAGTTCGGGATGTACTCGTCCCTGATGCCGAGCATGTGCGCGGTCACCTGCCACGAGTGCAGGAACGCCTCGGACTCGTCGGCGGGGATCGGAACCTTCCACTTGGTCAGCTGCTTCATGACCGTCGTGGGCAGGCTGTGCCAGGTGACCATCATGTCGGCCTGGCTGATCGGGATCTCCTCGTCGGCGGCCTTCTGCCAGTACGGGGACTTGGGCAGCAGGTGCCGGACGCCCGAGTGGGCCAGCCGCGTCTTGACGCAGGTCACGATCATCTCACCGTCGGGCTCGAAGGCCCGCTCGGTGCCGATGTCGTAGCCGAGCTTGGCGGTCTTGGTGATGCGGTCGCGCATGTCCGCGCCGCCCTTGGAGTAGTAGACCGCGCGGGCCTCCTTGGGGATGGCCGTGCTCATCATCCCGCTGGCGAAGCCGTAGGTGACGCCGAGGTAGAGCCCGCGCTTCTCGTTGAACTCGAACGCCTTGGCCAGCTTGGCCCGGTCCACCCACGACGGCAGCTGCCGGGCGTTCTCGATGAAGGCGCGCAGGTCCGCGGGGAGCCCGCTCGGCAGTGCCTGGCCGTTCTTGGTCCAGGTCTTCAGCAGCTTGTTGACCGCGGGCGCCTCGCCCCGGTCGATGATGCCGGCGACCAGGGCGTCGCACTCGGGGTCCCACACCCAGCGCGGGTCGGCGCCCTCGCCGGCACCCGCCACCGAGCCCTTGGGCGACCACGTCCACAGTGCGGACGCCTGCGCGGGCGTCGCGACGCTGAGCGCGCCGAGCGCGCCGAGCGTTCCGCCTGCCACCAACACGTTGCGCCTGCTGGGTTTCTCCATGCCTTCGCTCCTCCTCGGGGCCGAGAGCACCGTGATGATACGCTGAAACGCAACTCGTTCCCGTGTATCATCAACAACAGCGTCAATAAGAGCACAACGTGTCGGCCATCACAAGACCCGCCGTGACGGTCGCCGGTGATTGGGGCAGAATCGATCGCCTCAGGAGGAGCTCGTGGATTCTGTGCAGTCGTTTCTGGCGCCGGGGGGCGCGGAATCGTTGCTCGACCAGGCGTACAGCGACGCGGTGGAACGGGTCGACGACCGGGACGCGACCAGGACGCGCGTGCTCGACGCCGCCCATGCGGAGTTCTCCCGGATCGGCATCCAGCGGTCCACCATGGAGGACGTGGCCCGGCGGGCCGGGGTCTCGCGGATCACCGTCTACCGGCGGTTCGCCACGAAGGACGCGCTGGTCGAGCAGGTGGTGCGCCGCGAGTTCCGGCGCTACTTCGACCGGTTCCTCGTCGACATCAAGCGGGCCGAGAGCCCCGCGGACCGGGTGGTGCTGGGCTTCGTGACCTCGCTGCGCGCCATCCGGGGCAACCCGCTGATCGGCGGGCTGATCGTCACCGAGCCCGACATGGTCGTGCCCTCCATGGTGAGCGACGGCGGCCGGACCCTGGCCATCGTCCGGCAGTTCGTCGCGGGCCAGCTGCGCCGGGAGCAGCGCGCGGGCAACGTCTCGGCCGACCTGGACGCCGACCTCGTCGCCGAGATGATGGTGCGGATCTCCGCCTCGTTCCTCGCGATCCCCAGCCACCTCGTCGACCTCGACAGCGACGACCAGGTGGCCGACCTGGCCCGGCGCTTCCTCGTCCCCATGCTGGACCCGTCCGGCGGGAGCCCGGCCTGACCCGCTGACCCGCTCACCTGCGGAACCCGTGCTCGGGTGAGACCGGCCGTGCGTCAGAAGACCGATCCCACGTCGTGGGCGATCAGTTCGTCGGTCGCGCGTTCGGCGATCGCGGCGATCGTCATCGACGGGTTGCAGGCCGCGGTGGTGCCGGGCATCAGGGCGCCGTCCAGGACGTACAGGCCGCGATGCCCCCGGACGCGGCCGGCGAGGTCGCACACCGTCCCCATCGAGGCGCCGCCCAGGGGATGCCAGGTGGACGGGTACGCGCCGGTCGTGTCGAGCAGCAGCGAGGCCGGGCCCGCGATCTTGGTGACCCGTTCGTGGATCCGCTCGTACAGGGCGGCGTCGGCGTCGCGCGGCCACCGGAGGACGGCGTCGTCCTTGGCGGAGTCGTAGACGAACCGGCCCCGCCCCGAGCTCACCCCGTAGCCGACGATCATGGTCGACCGGATGTCGGGCAGCGGCGGCAGCGAGGCCTGGATGATCGTGTTGGCCGTCGCCGGGTCGTCCCACTCCTTGCTGCCGTAGACGACCGGCCCGCCCTGCGGGGCGCCGAAGTCGTCCGCGAAGTTCGTCCAGAAGTAGATGCGGTCGCCGTTCGAGCCCCAGTTGGTCCCGAGCCCGTCGGGCATGTCGGGAATCTGCCCCTTCGCCGCCGCGCGCATCAGCAGCTTGGTGGTGTTGGCGGTGCCGGCGGCCATGACCAGGGCCTTCGTCGTGATGATCTTCTTTTCCAGCACCGTGCCGTCGGTCCCGATGCGGTCGACGAGGACCTCCCAGCGGCCGTCCTTGGCCAGGGCCACGTCGGTGACGTTGTGCAGCGTCGCCACCGTCACCCGTCCGGTGGCCTGCGCTGCGGCGATGTAGGTGGCGTCGACCGAGTGCTTGCCGCCGTTGTTCACCCCCAGCGCGCAGTCGCCGTTGGTGTAGGACGGCTTCATCTCGCCCTTGAGCTCGCGCTCGGCGAACGTCCAGTCGATCGGCATCGGGATCTTCGACACCGAGTAGCCGGCGCGTTCGACGTTGCGGGCGAAGATGCGCGACGGCTTGTACGTCGCGCTGTTGACGATCGCGTCCGGTGCGGTCTCGATGCCCAGCATGCTCGCGACGCGGCGGTAGTGGTCGCGGTCCATGCGCGCGTAGTCGAGTTCTTCGGGGAACGTCGCGTTGAACACCTCCTCGGTCGGCTGGAGCGTCATGCCCTGGTAGACCAGCGAGCCACCGCCGACCCCGGCGGCGACGATCATGTCCATGCCGTCGCCGGGCACCTGTTCGAGCAGCCCGGTGTACGGGGGGAAGGGGCTGGCCGGGATGCCGAAGACCGTCGGGGTCGAGCCCAGCCAGAACATCCGGTTGTCGGGGGACGTGGCGTGCGGGAACGTCTCGGCGTTCGGCCCGGTGCGCCACCAGGTGCCGCGCTCAAGGACCAGGCACGGCACCCCGGCCTGCGCGAACCTGAGGGCCGTCACGCCTCCGCCGAAGCCGGAGCCGATGATGACGACGCGGTGCTCCTCGCGCGTCACGGGTGTCCGCTTCGCCGCCGCGGCGACGGGGCGGGGCGTCCCGACGGCGGCCAGGCCGGCGGTGGCGGCGGCGCCGGCGAGCAGGGAACGGCGGCTCACGTCGGGCATCGGTACTCCATTCGGGCGGGGGGCGACGTACGGGGAGCAAGTGATTACTGACCAGTTGACCGCTGGGAGCGTAACCGGGCCGATCCGGCGCGGCGTGGCCGGGATGGGCGAGCAGGGAGGATCGCCGACCGCGGGCTCGCGCTCGACCGTCCGTCCGAACTGCGAGCGCACGGGCTCGAATTCGGCCGGCGGATCTCCGTGGCCGCGATCTGACGTGTTCGTCAAATGCCCTGGTCATGGGAACTGTGAACTGGGCGGGAATGCGAGCGGCGGCGGTTGATCACGGCCCGACGCCGGTTTCGTTGCATGCTTGAGCGGGGGGTACGGCCGCTGTTAGCTTCACCCGGTGGACGACAGGCGTGCACAGGCGGATGCGATCGAGGGTTTCGCGGCGGACCTGCGGGAACTGCGCGAATCGGTCGGCAATCCTTCTTTTCGTGAGATGTCCGGCCGGTCGGGGGCGATCTCGCACACGACCTTGCACGAGGCCACGAAGGGCAACCGGCTCCCGAGCTGGGGGACCACGGCCGAGTTCGTCAAGGCGTGCGGCGCCGACCCGGCCGGCTACCGCGAACGCTGGGAGAGGGCGAACCAGGCGGTCAGATCGGCGGGCGCCACCGAACCCGCGCCCGCCGAGGGCCGCGCGTCCGGCGGGCTCGCCGCCCCCGTGACGGGCGCCGCGGAACGTTCCGCCGTGCACATCGCCATCGAGCCGCCGACGGCCGAGCCGCCCGGCGAGGCCGTGCCGGCGCCGCCACCGTTCGGCGAAGCGGGCGACGGCGTCCCGCCGGCGTCCGGCCGGGGCCGATTCCGCCTGGGCCGTCCGGTGGCCTTAGCGCTGGCGACGGCGGCCGTCGGCGTCGGGACGGTGGTCGTCATCGTGGTCGCCGTCAACCGCGATTCCGGGGCCGCGGGGGGCGGCGCGAAACCGTCCGGCGGCGTCTCCAAGGCCGCGCTGTCCCCGGCCGACTGCCCGGTGCACGCGACCAACCCCGCTCCGGCGCCGCCGGCGCACAAGGGCGACGTGGCCGCGTTCATCGCCGACATCACACTGCCCGACTGCACCCGCGTCGGCGCCGGCAAGACCGTGACGAAGGTGTGGCGGCTCAAGAACGCCGGGAAAGTGCCGTGGGAGGGGTACTCGCTGCGCCGCCTCGACGTCCCGCAGCAGGCCGACCAGTGCCAGACCATCTCCGACGTGCCGATCAAGGACACGCGGCCCGGCCGGATGGTCGACATCCGGACCGTCATCACCACGCCCAGGAAGCCGGGCCTCTGCTACGTCCGGTTCAAGATGGTGGACGCCGCCGGAAAGGTCGCCTTCCCCGGGAGCAGGCCGGTCAACTTCCAGATCATCGTCGAATGACGCCGGTTCCCCGCCGTGGCGGGCACGACGGGGAACCGGGGTCGTGATCAGCGGGTTCAGGAGAGCGTGATCCCGCTGTAGTAGGCCTTCAGGATCCTGGAGTGGCTCCAGCCCGCGTTGGCCTTGTCACGCGAGCCGTACTGCGACATCCAGTCCCCGGTGACCCATCCGCCGCACGCCGTGGTCGTGGAGCAGTAGTGGGCCTGCAGGATGCTCCCGCCCCGGGTCATCCGGGTGCCCCACGTCGCGTCCACGGCGGAACTCGTCGACGCCTTGGCCGAGCCCGGCTTGTACACCTGGCTCGACGTGGTGTCGTAGACGTCGAAGCACCGGCCGTCCGACGTCTTGCGCGTCGAGTGCAGCGCCCAGTACCAGCCGTAGCTCTTCACGGCCATCGCCCCGGCCTTGAGCGACTCGCTCGGCCAGCTCGTGATCCACTCGTTGGGCAGGACGTTCTTGACGTACGTCTTGAACGCCACCCGGTCGACCCGGTCGAGCGACACCCGGTACACCAGGATCGTCGTGGGCAGTTTGCTGTTCGTGCCGTCGGTCTTGCAGCCGGCCGGCGGCGTGGAGCTCAGGAACTTGTGCGAGGCGTTCTGGTTCTTCAGGGTGGCGTTCAGGTTGCCTTTGGCGCCGGCCTTGAAGTCCTGGTACGTGCCGCCGTAGTTGCTGTTGAAATAGACCCGGACCGTCTTGCCGCTGCGGTTCCAGACCGACGCGGCCTCGTTCTTGACGCACTTGCCCTTGCCGGCGCCCGCGCCCTTGAAGTCGTAGCACGAGGGCTGGGCGGTGCCGTAGTCGGCGACCGAACCGGTGAAGTCCGAGAGCGACCCCTCGTTGCCGCTGTTGTAGTAGTAGCAGAACTCGCCGCTCTCGCAGACGCCGTTCCGGCTCGCCGCCGCGGCGGGCGATGCCGGGACGAGGACCGTCCCGCCGAGCGCCGCCGCGGCGGCTGCCGCGGTGAGCCGCGGGATCAGCCGCGCTGTTCGTGTCGACACAGTGTTCTTCCTCTTCTGCCGTGGCCCAGCGCCGCTATCCGATGTTGTAGCCCCGGGCGTGCCAGAACGAGGTCGGGTTCGGGTTGTCGAGGGTCGGGTCGTTGACGCTCTTGGCGGCGTGCGTCTGCCGTCCGAGGCGCATCTCGACGTGGGTGTGCGCGGCGGAGCTGGACGACACCCCGCGCCACGCCTCGTCCGCGATGATCTGGCCACGGCTGATCGACTGGCCGACCGCCAGCGACGACCGCGGCGCCGAGTGCAGGTAGATGACGGTCTTGTTCAGCGAGGAGTTGTAGATGGAGATCGTGGAGAGCCCGCCGCTGCCGTTGGCCCCGCGCGCGATGTAGATGACCTTGCCGCTCACGAGGGCGTGGACGTCGGAGCCGATGCCGCGGGCGATGTCGATGCCCTCGTGGCGTCCGGGAGTGGAGGTGTATCCGTCGAAGCCGCAGGTGATCCGGCCGCCGCTCGCCTTGTACAGCCCGGTCGTCATCTTCGTCCGCGACGACGGCGAGAACTGGTGCGAGGCGTTCTGGTTCTTCAGGGTGGCGTTCAGGTTGCCCTTGGCGCCGGCCTTGAAGTCCTGGTAGGCGCCGCCGTAGTTGCTGTTGTAGTAGACCCGGACCGTCTTGGTGCTGCGGTTCCAGACCGACGCGGCCTCGTTCTTGACGCACTTGCCCTTGCCGGCGCCCGCGCCCTTGAAGTCGTAGCAGGACGGCTGCGTGGTGCCGTAGTCGGCGACCGAACCGGTGAAGTCGGAGACCGACCCCTCGTTGCCGCTGTTGTAGTAGTAGCAGAACTCGCCGCTCTCGCAGACGCCGTTGCGGCTCGCCGCCGAGGCGGGCGCGAGGAGGGCGGTCGCCGCGCCGCCGAGCGCGATCGCGGCGGTCGACACGGTGAGGATCTTGCCGAGCGTACTCATCGTTTCTTGCCTTTCTGTTCGGGAGCTGGTCTTTCGGAACGGGTCAGCGGCGCTGGTACTCCTCCCAGGTACGGATGGCCACCTCCGGGCCGTCGTCCGGCCCCTTGCCGGCGAGCCCGTTCAGGCCGAGGTAGTAGTCGCCGGTCTGGTGCTGCGCCTGGCTGGAGAGGTCGGTGTCGCTGATGGCGGCGGCGTGGATGTGCCACGGCCAGTCGCCCTGCGCGGGACTGCGCACCCATGCCGCGAACCCGACGCGCCGCAGCGCGCGGGCGGCGGCGGTCCGGGCGGCGGAGCCCATCCCGTCGACGGAGATGTCGACGACGCCCCCGCCGTCATGGGTGCCCGCGGACGTGGGGTCGCCGCCCGGGTTGTACGACCCCTGCTCGAGGACGAGTTTCCGGCCGAGCAGCCGCTCCGCCTCGGCCAGCATGTCCCGCGTCCGCGTGTTGACGAGGACGCCGCCGGTGGTCACCCGGTCGCCCGGCCCGATGGCGCGGGCGACCGTGAAGCGGCCGGCCCCGAGCTTGGCGAGCGACGTCCTGCCCGGCAGCCCGTTGGCGCCGAGACCGGTGTAGCCGAGCGACTTCTGGTACTTGGCGTAGGCGGCGACCGTCGTGGTGCCGAAGTAGCCGTCCACCCACCGCGCGTCGAGCAGCTTCCGGTCCCGCAGCGCCCGCTCGACGAGCAGCACGCTCGCCTTGGCGCCGGGCGTCAGCGTGTCGTCGGGCCGCCGCGGGTCGATCTGGGCCGCCTTGACGGTGGCCTCCATGTTCACGCTCGGAAGGGCCTTCTGGTCGTCGGCGCCGGCCGCCAGCGCCGCCGACGTCCCGGACGCTCCGGTCAGGGAGGCGAGCAGGGCGGCCGCCGTGAAGGCGGCGACGTGTGAGGGCAGCTTCATGCATTCTCCTGAGTGCGGGAGCTTGGGAGCCGGGCCGTGAAGCCCGCGGCGAAGACCACCGTCACGGATTCCCGCGCGTGTTCACAAGAAGATCGCTGTTGTCAGCTTGTACGCCGCGCACGTCCGAACAGCCGTACGCGCGATCTGACACCCGCACCCGCCCTGCCGGACGCGGGAGAAGACGAAGTCAGACGTGTCACGCACCCCGGTGATGAGCGCCCAGCCGAAGGGAGCACGCGACCGTGAGGCTCCGTGGGGCTGAACGTCCTGCCGAGGGTGTCGACCCCGCGCCTCGGGCGGGGGGCTTGGTGATCGCACCGCAGGACGAACTGCGCCGGATCGACCGCGCAGCGGAAGGCGGCCGGGCCGGCCGCGCTGGAGCGGTCCGGCGAGTCGCCGGTGTTCGTGTCGGTTACCGGGAGCGGGGGGCCGAGGCGTCCTTGAAGGGGATGGGGAGGCGGTCGCGCAGCTCGTCGAGCGTGATGCCGAAGGTTTCGCGGACTGCCGCTCCGTCCGGGCCCACGTCGATGACGGCTACGTCGGTGTAGACGCGGCTGACGCAGGCGACGCCGGTCAGCGGGTAGGTGCATGCGGGCACCAGCTTCGACTCGCCCTTCTTGTCGAAGAGCGTCATCATCACGAAGACCTGCTTGGCGCCGATGGCGAGGTCCATCGCGCCGCCGACGGCGGGGATGGCGTCGGGGGCGCCGGTGCTCCAGTTGGCGAGGTCGCCGGTGGCCGAGACCTGGAACGCGCCCAGGACGCACACGTCGAGGTGGCCGCCGCGCATCATGGCGAACGAGTCCGCGTGGTGGAAGTAGGACGTCCCGGGAAGTTCGGTCACCGGCACCTTGCCGGCGTTGGTGAGGTCGGGGTCGATCTGCTCGCCGACGGCGGCGGGGCCCATGTTGAGCATGCCGTTCTCGGTGTGCAGGACGACGCCCGAGCCGTCCGGCAGGTGGTCGGCGACCTTGGTGGGCCGGCCGATGCCGAGGTTGACGTAGGAGCCGGCCGGGATGTCGCGGGCCACGATCGCGGCGAGCTCGTCGGTGCTCAGAGACATGTCAGCGCGCTCCCTGGACGGTGTAGTGCCGGTCCTCGACGCGCACCACGCGGTCGACGTAGATGCCGGGTGTGACGACCGCTTCGGGGTCGAGGCCACCGGCCGGGACGATCCCGCCGACCTGCACGATCGTGGTCGTCGCGGCCGTCGCCATGACGGGGCCGAAGTTGCGGGCCGTCTTGCGGTACACGAGATTGCCCATCGTGTCGGCGCGGTGGGCGCTGATCAGCGCCACGTCGCCCTTGATGGGGTACTCCAGGATGTGCACGCGCCCGTCGATGGTCCGGGTCTCCTTGCCCTCCGCGAGGGGGGTGCCGACGGCGGTCGGGCAGTAGAAGGCGCCGATGCCGGCGCCGGCGGCGCGCATCCGCTCGGCGAGGTTGCCCTGCGGGACGATCTCCAGCTCGATCTTCCCGTCCCGGTACAGCCCGTCGAAGACGTAGGAGTCGCTCTGGCGGGGGAAGGAGCAGATCACCTTCCGCACGCGCCCGGCCTTGAGCAGCGCGGCCAGCCCGACGTCCCCGTTGCCGGCGTTGTTGGACACGATGGTGAGGTCCGTCGCGCCCTGCCGGATCAGCCCGTCGATGAGGTCGAACGGCATCCCGGCGAAGCCGAAGCCGCCGACCAGGACGGTGCTGCCGTCCTCGATGCCGCGGACCGCCTCGTCGACTCCTTCGAGGATCTCCGCGCGGCTCACGCGCCCGCCTCCGTGTTCTCCAGGACGACGGCCAGGCCCTGCCCCACCCCGATGCAGATGGCGGCGACGCCCCAGCGTTCCCGGCGCTCGCGGAGCACCTTCGCGACCGTGCCGAGGACGCGGGCGCCGCTGGCCCCGAGCGGGTGCCCGATCGCGATCGCGCCGCCCCGGGTGTTGACGATCTCCGGGTCGATGCCCCAGGCGTCCACGCAGACCAGCGACTGGACGGCGAAGGCCTCGTTCAGCTCCACCGCGCCGACCCGGTCCCAGCCGATCCCGGCCCGCGCGAGGGCGCGGTTCGCCGCCTCGACGGGGGCGTAGCCGAAGTCCTGCGGGTCGAGCGCGAACGCGCCGCGCCCCGCGATGCGCGCGACGGGGTCGAGGCCGATCCGGTCGGCGGCGCCCTCCGAGCCGAGCAGCAGCGCGGACGCGCCGTCGCTCAGCGGCGAGGCGTTGCCGGCGGTGATGGTGCCGTCCGGGCGGAAGCTCGGCTTGAGCGCCGACAGCTTCTCCAGGGACGTGTCGGCGCGGACGCCCTCGTCGCGCTTCAGGTCGCCGGCCGGGACGACCAGGTCGTCGTAGAAGCCGTCGTCCCAGGCGGCCGCCGCCAGCCGGTGGGAGCGCAGGGCGAACGCGTCCTGCCGCTCCCGGCCGATGCCGTACCTCTCCTGGAGGATCTCGTTGGCCTCGCCGAGCGAGACCGTCCACTCCCGCGGCATGCGCGGGTTCACCAGCCGCCAGCCGAGCGTGGTCGACACGGCGGTGACGTTCCCGGCCGGGAACCCCTTGGCGGGCTTCGGCAGCACCCACGGCGCCCGGGTCATCGACTCGACCCCGCCGGCCAGGACGATGTCGGCGTCGCCCGTCTCGATCGTCCGGGAGCCGATCATGGCCGCGTCGAGGCTGGAGCCGCACAGCCGGTTGACGGTCGAGCCCGGCACGCTCGTCGGCAGCCCGGCGAGCAGCGCGGCCATCCTGCCGACGTTGCGGTTGTCCTCGCCCGCGCCGTTCGCGTTGCCCCAGACGACCTCGCCGACCGCGGCCGGGTCGAGCCGCGGCGCCCGGCCCAGCAGCCCGGTGATCACGCCGGCCGCGAGGTCGTCCGGCCGGACGCCCGACAGTGCGCCGTTGAAGCGGCCGAACGGCGTCCGGACGGCGGAGTACAGGTAGGAGGTCATGGCATCGAGGCTAGGCGGCCCGCCTTGATACAGTGAAGTATCAATATCCGCCTTTATTAAGACGCTCCTGATATGGATCTGCGCCACCTGCGGTACTTCGTCGCCGTCGCCGAGGAACTGCACTTCGGCCGGGCCGCCGAGCGGCTCACCATGGCCCAGCCGCCGCTGTCGCAGGCGATCCGCAGGCTGGAGACCGAACTCGGCGTGCCGCTGCTGCGCCGGAGCACGCGCCGGGTCGACCTCACCGACGCGGGCCGCGCCTACCTCGCCCGCGCCCGGCGGATCCTCGCCGAGGTGGACGAGGCGGCGCACGAGGCCCGCCGGGTCGCGGCCGGCGCGGTCGGCCATCTCGCCCTCGGCTGCGTGGGGTCGGCGACCTACAGCCTGCTGCCCGCGCTCTCCCGCGACCTCTCCACGGAGCTTCCCGGCGTCGACTTCTCCTTCCGCGGCGAGATGCTCGTGCCCGACCAGGTCGCGGCGCTGCGGACGGGCGAGATCGACCTGGCGCTGCTGCGGCCGCCGATCGCGGACCTCTCGCTCACCGTCCTGCCGCTGCGCCGGGACCGGCTCGTCGTCGCCGTCCCCGCGCGCCACCCCCTGTCCGCCCTCGCGCGGGTGGGGATCGCCGAGCTGGCGGACGCCGACCTCATCGTGCACTCCGCGGACCGCCGCTCGGTCATGTACGACGTCGTGCTCGGGCTCTTCCGCGACGCCGGCGTCGAGCCCCGCGTCCGCCACGAGGTCGGCGAGACGTCCACGCTGGTCACCCTCGTCGCGGGTGGCCTGGGCGTGGCCGTCGTCCCGGAGCCGGTGACGGCCCTCGCCCTCGAAGGCGTCGCCTACCGGCCCCTGGCGCGGCCCAGCGTCACCGTCGACCTGGCGATCGCCCACCGGACCGGCCGGACGGAGCCGCACCTGGCCCGCGCCGTGTCGATCATCCGCCGGATCGTCTGAATCCGGGGAGTCGGATCGCCGTGGCCGGCCACCTGGTCAGCCGCGGTAGGTCTCCAGGAGGCGCAGCCAGACTTCGCTGATGGTGGGGTAGGAGGGGACGGCGTGCCACAGGCGGGAGACGGGCACCTCGCCCGTCACCGCGATCGTGGCGGAGTGGAGGAGTTCGGCCACGCCGGACCCGACGAAGGTGGCGCCGAGCAGAATCTCGCGGTCCAGGTCCACGACGGCGCGGGCGCGGCCCTGGTAGCCGTCGGCGTGCAGGGACGCGCCGGCCACGTCCCCGATCTCGTAGTCGACCGCCCGCACCCGGCGTCCCGCGCGGGTCGCGTCCTCCAGGGTGAGGCCGACGGCGGCGACCTCGGGATCGGTGAAGACGACCTGCGGCACCGCCCGCTCGTCCGCGGTCGCGACGCTGCGTCCCCAGTCGGCGGTGTCCAGCGGCCGTCCGGCGGCGCGGTCGGCGATCACCGTGCCGAAGATCCGCCCCTGGTACTTGCCCTGGTGGGTGAGCAGCGCGCGGCCGTTGACGTCCCCGGCCGCGTACAGCCACGCGCCGGGCACGCCGGCCGCCAGCCCGGTGGAGTCGATCTCGATCGAGCGGCCCGGCGCCAGCCCGACCGTCTCCAGCCCGAGGTCGGCGGTGGCCGGGGTCCGGCCGGTGGCGCACAGCACCTCGTCGACGGTCACCGTGCCGCCGCCGTCCAGGGTGAGGGTCACCGCCCCCTCGCGGCGGACCTCGGCGGCGGACGTGTCGAAGCGCACGTCGACTCCGGCGGCGCGCAGGTTCTCGGCCACGGCCTCACCGGCGAACGGCTCCATGCGGGGGAGCAGGCGTGAGCCGCGGACCAGCTGCACCACCTCGCTGCCGAGCGCCCGCCAGGCGGTGGCCATCTCGCACGCGACCACGCCGCCGCCGATGACGGCGAGCCGCGGCGGCACCCGCTCGGAGGAGGTCGCCTCGCGGCTCGTCCAGGGACGGGCCTCGGCCAGTCCGGGCAGGCCGGGCAGCGCGGCGCGGGTGCCGGTGCAGACCGCGACGGCGTGGCGGGCGGTCAGCACCCGCCGCCCGCCGTCCGGGGTGTCGACCGCGACGCGCCGGGGCCCGTCCAGCCTCCCGTGCCCGCGCACCAGGACGAGCCCGGCGCCCTCCAGCCAGTCGACCTGGCCGTCGTCCTTCCAGTGCGAGGTGAACTCGTCGCGGCGCTTGAGGACGGCCTCGGCGTCCAGCGTCCCGGTCGCCGCCTCGCGGGCGCCGGGCACCCGCCGCGCGTCGGCGAGGGCGGCGGCCGGACGCAGCAGCGCCTTGCTGGGCATGCACGCCCAGTAGGAGCACTCCCCGCCGACCAGCTCGCTTTCCACGACCGCCACGCTCAGCCCGCCGGCGTGCGCCCGATCCGCCAGGTTCTCACCCGTGGGCCCCGCCCCCACCACCACGACGTCGAACTCGTCCATCACGTCCTGCCTCCCGATCGGCCGTTGCAGCCCCACGAGCATCCTGCCCGAAAGGGCGGTCCTGTTCGCGGGGAGCGCTCATCGCGCCGATCGTGCGGGGCCTCGCGGCGTCCGTCAGGGGAGACGGAACCGGGAGACGAACTCCCAGATGACGGTGTTGGCGTCGATGTCGTAGGTGGTGCCGCCCGGGCGGGAGCTCATATTCGTCCTTCCGTGCAGCGTGGGCCCGGATCGCCGGGGGTCAGGACACGACGGGCCGGACCGGGGTGAAGCGGACGGGCATGCTCTCGTAGCCGGAGACGAAGTTGGCGGGACGGTGGGCGGGTTCGTCCGGGCTGAGCGGCTCCAGATCCGGCAGGCGGGCCAGGAGTTTGGTGAACATGACCTCCAGCTCCAGGCGCGCGAGGCTGTTGCCCAGGCAGAAGTGGGGACCGTTGCCGAAGGCCAGATGGTCGTTGGGGCGACGGGTGGTGTCGAAGGTGTCGGGATCGGTGAAGGCTCGGGCGTCGCGGTTGGCGGACGGGTAGAGCAGCAGGAGGGTGTCGCCGGCGGCGATCTCGCGTCCGTCCAGGACGGTGTCGCGGGTGGCGGTGCGGGCCATGTTCTTGATGGGGGAGACCCAGCGCAGCATCTCCTCGACGGCGGTGGGGATGGCGCCGGGGTCGGCGGCCAGGGCCTTGCGCTGGCCGGGGTGCTGGAACAGCTGCCACATGCCCCCGGAGATGACGTGCCGGGTGGTCTCGTCGCCGCCGATGAGGATGAGCAGGGCCTCCTGCAGCAGGGAGTCGTGGTCGAGCTGGCGGCCGTCGACCGTGGCGTGGGTGAGGGCGCTGATGAGGTCGTCGCGAGGGCAGGTGCGGCGGTCGGCCACCACACCGGAGGTGTAGTCGTTGAAGCCCACGAACGCGGCGGTGGCGCGGACCATCAGGTCGGGGTCGTCGCCGCCCGTCAGGGCGCGGAGCATGTCGTCGGACCAGTCCAGGAGCGTCTGGCGGTCCTCCGGGGCGAAGCCGAGGGCGTCGCCGATCACGATCAGCGGCAGCTGCGCGGCCAGGTCGGCGACGAAGTCGCATTCGCCGCGTTCGCAGACCCGGTCGATGATCTCGTCGCAGAGCCGTTCGAGGTAGGCGCGGCGGTCGGCGACGCGGCGCGGCGTGAACCCCGCGCTGACCAGTTTGCGGCGCAGCTTGTGCTCCGGATCGTCCATGTCGATCATCATCGGCATGGGGTCGGCGTCGGGGCGGATGCCGCCGCCGTTGCAGAACAGGGCCGGGTTGCGGGAGACGTACTTGACCGCGTCATAGGTCGACACCCCCCACACCTGGCCGTGCGGGTCCCAGTAGACGGGCGCGTTCTCCCTGATCCAGCGGAGCTCGGGGTGGGGGTCACGTCCCCAGAAGTCACCGCTGACCAGGTTGACCGCGTCGTTGACCGGCTGATCGGACGTCACTCGGGTGGTCGGCGACATGAAGGCAGCACCTCGGCCGGGATGGCGGAGACCGACCTCGCGCCGATTCGGCCTCGTGCGGTATGCCGGGACGGCGTCCGGGCATACGACAGTACATAGTTCGATTCTGTGTACTGTCAAGGGTGCCGGGATCGTCTGATGGAATGAGGGCCATGCGCACGCACGGGTGGCGGGGCGATCCGCCCGGCAGCGACCAGGAGGCGCGGCGGCGGATCGTCGCCGCCGCGGCCCGCTGCATCGACCGCTACGGCGCCCGCAAGACCGGGCTCACCGACGTCGCCGACGAGCTGGGCGTCACCCGCGCCACCATCTACCGGTACTACCGCAACATCGAAGAGGTGCTGAAGGCCACCTCGCTGGCCGCCGCCGGCGAGTTCGCCGACCGCCTCAAGGCCCACGTCGCCGGCCTCGACGACCCCGCCGAGATCCTGGTCGAGCTGGTCGCCCACGTGATCGAGCGCGTTCCCCGCGAGCCCTACGTCGGCCTGCTCCTCGCCACCGGCGCCACCACGAGCTTCGGCATCGCCCTGCTGTCGCCGACCGCGATCATGCTCACGACCGACCTCCTCCGGGAACTCCGGATCGACTGGGAGGAGCTCGGTTACACCGGCGCCGACCTGGACGGACTCGCCGAATACCTGCTCCGGTTGCTGCACTCCTACGTCCCCGGGCCCGAGCGGCCCCGCCCCGACGACGTCGACCCGCGGCCTTTCCTGCGGCGCTGGCTGGTCCCCTCCCTGCTGGCCGCCAGGACGCCGTCCCTCACCCCGCCGCCCGCCACCTGACGAACTCCACCGTCATGGGGAGGATCAGCGAGAGCGGGTACGCGAGGGTCGGGTTCGCGATGGGGACGCGGCACAGGTCGTGGTTCGCCGGCCAGATGTAGCCATCAGCGCGACGGCGTTCGAACAATTCCGCACGCTGCGCCGCCCCCCGGCATTCACGCTATCGAAACGGCTCCACGGCCAACCTGCACGTCGACAGCGACGAGGACCGGCGAAACTCCGCGGCGTTCTCACCGTCGGGTGAGCGCCGACGGGCGCCATGTGGCGTCACTGGCGCCAGAGGGTGGTCCTCAGAAAACGGCCAACGAACGTGGCCCGCACGCCTCACCGTGTGCGGGCCGCACCCTTCGGTCACCCCGAGCGAGCGTGCCTACCTGATCGCTGAAACGCGCGACCGGCTTACCGGGGATGGCACTGCGCTTCGCGTTCGCACTCGGCAAGGCGGGCGGGTTCAACCCGACCGGCCTGTGCTCGTTCTGCCGGACGGCCTGCCAAAGATGGCCGGCATCAATTCGAATGGAACGCTGCAATGGCGCCTGTGCCGCTCTTCATCGGACTCGCATTGCCGCAGCCCGGATAAACAAAGACCGGATGTCGCCTGTAAAGGCTGCGATTCGGCCTTGAAGAAAGCGAGTCCGCGCACATGCTCGTGGTCAAGTCGGGCCGGGCGGGCCGGGCGGGCCGGGCGTCCTCGCGCGTCTTGGCGGCCGTGCCCGCCGTAAGCGTCGCCGACCCTGCGCCTGGGCGCACCGGGCCCGGGGGCCGGTTCGGGACTCGCAGGCCCCGACGTCCGATGGCCCGCTGCGGGCTCGCCGCCGATGGGGCGCGTCAGTCGGCGCCGTCGGTGTACGAGGTGAACCGCGCGACGGGCGTGCCGTCGTGCCGTCCGGGGTCGAGGAGCTCCTGGATGGCCAGGCCGAGCGCGGACTGGTCGAGGCCCTCCAGGTCGTCGAGCGACATGGCCGACACGTCGATCAGACAGCTCTGCGCGTCATTGCGCTGCTGGGGCTGCATGTGAGTCTCCTCAACGCCGGTTCTCCGACATCACCGGGACGAGCTTAACCCATCGAACCGTACGTGAGCTCTGGGGCGATCGGTAGAGCCCTTGCGTGGATATGCACTTGCACTTAACTGATTATCACTAAAGCCCGTAAAAGCACTCTATGGAGTCGTTGACTCTTCCGCTATTCTGGTGCCGGGACAAGCCAACCCGCCGGAGGCGACTTGTGGACCGTTTGCAGACCGGGGAAGGCCAGCGACGGGGTCCGGCGGTGTGGGGCAAGGTGCCGCTGCGCAACAAGAATTTCACGGGGCGCGGGGACCTGCTGGAGGCGTTGCGCACCAAGATCGAGGAGTCGTCGACCACGGTCGCGCTGCACGCCCTCCACGGCATGGGCGGCGTCGGCAAGACCCAGATGGCGATCGAGTACGCCTGGCGCTACCAGGACTCCTACGACCTGGTCTGGTGGGTGCCGGCCGACCAGCCCATGATGATCCGCTCGGCGCTCGCCCAGCTCGCTCCCTCCCTCGACCTTCCGCAGACGGCCGCGACGAGCGTCGGCGACGCGGCGACCGCCGTGCTGGAGGCGCTGCGCCGCGGCCACCCCTACCACCGCTGGCTGCTGATCTTCGACAACGCCGACCAGCCCGAGGACATCAACGAGCTGATGCCCCGGGGGCCGGGTCACGTGCTCCTCACCTCGCGGAACAACCGCTGGGGCGACATCGTCGAGACGATCTCCGTCGACGTGTTCGCGCGCGAGGAGAGCATCGAGTTCCTGCACAAGCGGGTCTCGACCTCGATCAGCCCGGACCACGCCGACAAGCTCGCCGAGGAACTGGGCGACCTGCCGCTCGCCCTGGAGCAGGCCGGGGCGCTGCTCGCGCAGACGGGCATGACGCCGTCCGACTACCTGGAGGCCCTGCACCGCGAGACCGGGCACCTGCTCTCGGTCGGCAAGCCGAACGAGTACCCGATGTCGATGACGGCCGCGTGGAGCATCTCGGTCACCAACCTGGAGCAGCGGATGCCCGAGGCGGTCGAGCTGCTGCGCTGCTGCGCGCTGTTCGGCCCGGAGCCGATCCCGCGCGACGTGTTCCGGGCGCGGGTCGTCCAGCGCCCGCAGCTCGCCGAGCTGCTGTCGAAGCCGATCCGGCTCAGCCAGGCGATCGGCGAGCTGGGCCGGTACGCCCTGCTGCGGGTCGACCTGGACAGCCGCACCGTGCAGGTCCACCGGCTGATCCAGGCGCTCGTCCGGGAGGCGCTGCCGCCGGCCGAGCAGGAGGAGATCCGGGCGGACGTGCACCAGCTGCTGGTCTCCGCGCTGCCGCAGAACCCCGACGAGGCCACCTACTGGGAGTCGTTCCGCAACCTGGTCGCGCACCTCGAGCCGACCGAGCTGGAGACCAGCACGGACGACGACGTCCGGTCCATGGCCCTGGACATGATCCGGTACCTGTTCCTCTCCGGCGACTTCTCCTCGGCCCTGCGCTACGTCGACCGCTTCATCGAGCACTGGTCGCAGAGCCGCGAGGCGCCCGGCGCCGACGCCCTGCGGGGCCTGCGCGAGAAGGGCAACATCCTCCGCGAGCTGGGCAGCTACGGCGAGGCGTACGAGCTCAACCAGGACACCCTGAAGAAGATGCGCGCCGCCGGGCTGCCCAAGGACGACACCTTCCCGCTGATCAACAGCATCGGCGCCGACCTGCGGGCCAGCGGCCGGTTCCGCGAGGCGCTCAAGCACGACGAGGAATCGCGGGCGGCGCACGTCGAGGCGTTCGGCCCCGACGACCCGAGAACCCTGCGCGCCACCAACAACCTGGCGGTGGACAACAGCCTCAACAGCCGGTTCCCCGAGTCGGTCCGGCTCCACGAGGAGGCGTTCACCCTGGCCGACCAGGCGGGCCGGACGATGGGCGCCGCCTTCCTGCTGGCCACCTGGGGCGGGCTCGCGCGGGCCACCCGCCTCAACGGCGAGTACGGCCAGGCGTGCGACGTCGGCGAGGAGGCGTACGCCTACGGCATCGACTACCTCGGCCGCGACCACCCCTGGACGCTCCGGACCGCCAAGGACCTCTCCACCGCGCTGCGGCGGTTCGGTGAGGTGGAGCGCGCCGAGGAGCTGGCGCGCGACGTCCACGGCCGGTGCGTCCGCCTGTTCGGCCTCGACCACCCGGACACGCTCGCGGCGGCGATGTCGCTCGCCAATGCGCGGCGCAACGCGAAACGGGCGCAGGAGGGGCTGGAGCTCGCGGCCGACACCGTGCAGCGCTACCGGAAGGTCTACGGCTCCGAGCACCCGTACACGCTGGCCTGCGCCGGCAACCACGCGCTGCTGCTGCGGCTGATCGCCTCGCCGCAGGAGGCGCGCGACCTCAACGAGCGCACGCTCGCGAGCCTGGAGACGGCCGTCGGGAAGGACCACCACTACTACCTGACGGTCGCGACCAACCTCGCGAGCGACCTCGCCGAGCTGCGCGACTTCGAACGGGCCGTCGCGATCGGCGAGGACACGCTGCCGCGGCTGCGCCGCCTCGCCCGCGAGAACCACCCGATGACGCTGGCCTGCGCCGGCAACCTCTCCGCCGACCTGCGCAGGCTCGGCCGGACGGACGACGCGGAGGAACTGGCCGCCGACACCGAGGCGCGCTACGTCCGGACGCTTCCGCACGAGCACCCCGACGTCCGCGCTTTCAAGGAGCACCGGCACCTGGACCTCGACTTCGACCCGCCGCCGATCTGACGCCGTCCCCGCCCGCCGCGCGGCGGGCCCGGTCACCGCGGGGCGGGCCCGGTCACCGCGGGGCGACGGCTTCGCCGTGCGGCCGTTCCCGCCAGCGCGCGAGGTGCAGGTCGGCCGCCGCGGCGGCACGCGCCTCGGCGCCCGGCGGGACGGGCTCGGCGCACCACGCCCCGAGCGTGCGGTCCATCTCGGCGACGAAGGTTTCGCCGGCGCCGGTGAGCCGTCCGCTGCCGAGCAGCGTCACGATCGTCCGCGCGGTGGCCGCCCGCCACCGGGCGAACTCGATGTGCGCGTGCTCCGCCGCGCCGCCCTCGCCCGCGGTCCGCTCGCGCCGCCAGAAGCCGGTGATGCCGAGGTGCGCGTAGGCGCCCTGGAGCAGCCCGGCGAGCGGGCGCGGATCCTCGCGCCAGGGCGCGTAGTAGCGGCCGCCGTCGTCCGGCAGCGTCAGGGGGACGATGTCGATCAGCGCCGTGAGCTTGACGTGCTGGACCTCGTGCGCCAGCGTCACGGCCAGCCCGCGGGCGTCGCGCGGCGGCGTCATCCCGACGTTCCCGACGGCCTTCGTGGAGGTCCCGCTGCTCTCGGCGCCGGCGGGCGCGGCCAGCGGCGTCAGCGCGCTAATCAGGGACCGGACCTCGTGGGCGACCGCGCGGTGCCGGTCGACCAGCAGGGCCCACGCCGCGTCGAGCGTGGTCCGCCAGCGCGCGATCTGCTCCGGCGTGAGCGGCCGGGGGGCGAGGTCCGCGCCGGGCATCCGATCGGGGTCCAGTTCGTCCAGCGTGACGCCGACGGATACGCCGTCGTGTTCGGCCGCGAGGCGGTACAGCGCGGTCCAGCCCGGCCCGTCCTCGTCCGGGGACGCCGGGAGCATGACCGCGCCCACCGCGGCTCCGCCCGGCCCCGACCGGACCGTGACGCGGTCGCCGCCCACTCCGCTCGCCATCCCCAGGGACGGCAGCACGACCCGCGCCCCGGTCGCCGGGAGCTCGACGGAGGCCGGGAACCCGGCGCGGATCGCGGCGGCGGCCGCGATCGCGGCCAACCGGTCGGCGCAGTCCTGGAGGTCGGGCGACGCGCCGGACAGGTTCGTCAACGCCCGCAGCGCCGAGGACGCGACGGTCGGGTAGCCGAGGACGGCCCGAGCCGCCGCCGGGTCGGCCCGCTGCACCGCAGTGATCAGCGCGTACGCGTCCCGGACCGGCCGGGCGCGGTCCGGGTCGGCCCGCGCCGCGAGATCGCGCACGCCGTGCAGCAGCAGGAGCCGCCTGCTCTGCTGGGCCGCCTGGAGCGCCGCCACGGCCCCGGCGCCGCCACCGCCCGCCGCCAGATCGAGGAAGACCTCGTCGGGCACGGCGTGGCGAGTCGGATTCGTCACTCGGTTCCGTCCTTCCGGCCGTGGACTGCGATGCGGCGCCGCCCGTTCTCCCGGAGCTCGGACACGTCCCGGCGGACGGTCGCGGCGATGTGCGAGATCAGCCGGGAGAGGTCGCGGCAGTAGACGCTGGGGTTGGCGAAACCGCTGCCCGCCCGGTACCGGTGGGGGTAGAGCCCGCCGCCGCAGATCCGGACGAGGTCGCAGCCGCGGCACTCGTCCGAGAGTGCGCGCAGGCCGATCTGTCGGGCCGCGAACGACGGCAGCATGAGGGCGTCGTCGAAGCTGTCGCGCGAGACGTGCAGGGGGGTGCGGGTGGCGCCCTCGTAGGCGGCCTTGAGCGTGTCGACCTGCTCGATGGCCCCGTTGGTCTCGACGACGGCGGTGGCGAAGGGGGAGAGGCCGACCGATTCCATCCGGGACGGGCGGTCGAACACCATCCGGATGATCTCGTCGAACAGCCGGACGCGCGTCTCGCGGACCGGCGCCCCGTACCACCGGTCGAAGACCTGGACGAGCCACTCGCCGTACGGGGCGCCGGAGGCGCCCGTCGAGTCGGCGGAGGCGGCGCCCGGTGGAGGGGCCTCCCACGTGCCGTGCGGGAGAAGGAAGTCCAGCGACGGCGGCCCGAACCTCAGCAGCGCCTCGTAGGTGGCCACCGGATCGTTGCGCAGGTCGATCGTGCTCAGCAGGCCGGCGAACAGGTGCCGGTACGGCGGTCGGAGGAGCCGTTCCAGTCCGGCCACCACCCGGTGGTAGCTGCCGCCGCCGTTCGGGGCCCGGCGGTGGCGGTCGTGGCCCTCCTCGTCGCCGTCCAGGCTGACGCTCACGCGCACGTCCAGCTCGGCGAACAGGTCGAGGAAGTCCGGGCCGAGCAGCAGCCCGTTCGTCTGGAGCCCGACGTTCACCGTCGCGCCGCCGCCGACCGCCGACCGGACGGCGGTGACGGCGTGCCGCAGGCCGTCGAGCCCGGCGAGCAGCGGCTCGCCGCCGTGCAGGATCAGCTCGACGCGGGACAGGCCGTTCGACTCGACGTGCTCGGCGATGCGCCGCGCGACCGTCTCGATGGTCGCGTCCGCCATCCGGCGCGGCTGGCCGCGCCAGCTCTGGTCGGCCATCTCGTACATGTAGCAGTACGAGCAGGCCAGGTTGCACCTGCTGTGAATCTTGAGGACGAACTCGTGGAACGGCGTCGGCCGCCAGCCCTCCTCCAGCAGCGTGCGCACGTCCAGGCCGGCCGGCCACTCGGTCTCGGGCGGCACGGCCTCAGCTCCGGGCTTCAGGGCCACGCCAACCTCCACGGTGGGATTCGCATGCGGCGCTGGGCGGCGGGAACTTCCCCCGTGGTCCAGTCAGCGCAGATAATGGCACGCCTTTTCGGGGTGCAGGACCGAAACCCCGGTTTGGGCAGGCTTGCGGCATGTCCCGCCGGCCGGTTCACGTGCCGGCCGCGGGACCCGACGGCTCCTCCAGCACGAGCGCGCGGGCGAGCCGGTGCACGCGGATCCCGTCGGCGGCGACGTGGGCGAGCCCGGACCTCCGCAGCTCCTCCACCGCGCCGAACCGGTCGGCCAGCAGGGCGGTGAACTCCGCGTCCGCGCCGGGCCCGTCCTGCGCGTCCGGCGAGTCCGGCCCGTCCAGGCCCGAGGTCCGGAGCGGGACCGGGTCGAGCGGGGAGCGCGCGCAGTGCCGCAGCAGGGCGAGCGCCTCCGGTGAGCGGGTGCCGAGCTTGTTCTCCGCCAGGCTCCAGGCGATCTTGAGGGTCACGGGGTAGGCGGTGGGGGCGGCCAGGTCCAGCGCCCTGCCGGGCTCGCGCGACAGCCAGGCCAGGCACTCGGCGATGCTCAGGCGGGGGAACCGGTCGAGGAGCGTAGCCGCCTGCTCCAGGCCGAGCGGCAGGTCGCCCAGCGCCTCGGCGAGGCGGTCCGCGTCGGCGGGGTCGTGGCGCCGCCGGTCCGGCCCCGGACCCACCCGCCGTCCGACGAAGTCGACGCTCTCGGCGCGGCTGAAGCTCCCGACCTCGATGGCCCCGCCGACCTCGCCGACGGACGCCCACGCCGGGTCCCGCGAGGTGATGAGCACGTGGCCGCCGCCGCGCGGGACGAGCCGGAGAAGGTCGTCGGTGACATGGCCCGCGTTGTCGAAGACCAGCAGCCAGCGGTCGCCGATCGCGCCGTCCCGCAGCGCCGCGAGCACCGCCCGCGCCGCCTCCATGATGGGGAGCGGCGCGGTGAACTCCAGCCCGAGCCGGGGGGCCAGCGCGGCCATCGACGAGCTCGCGTGGGACGGTTCGCCGGCCGGGACCCAGACCACCAGCTCGTAGCCGGAGGCGGGGCGTCGCGCGTACTCCGCCGCGAGCTGGGTCTTGCCGGTGCCGAGCAGGCCGTGCAGCACCTGCACACGGCACGCGGAGAAGCCCGCGGTGAGGCGCTCCAGCATCCCGGCCCGCTCGGTGAAGTGCCGGTTGCGTTCGGGGACCGGCCCCTCGAAGGGACGCGGTGCCAAGGGACCGGCGCCACGGCGGGGAGGCCGCGGCTCCGTTCCCGTCACCCCGGCCGATGGCTCCTGGAGCCGCTCGACGATGCGTTCCACGATCAGGTCCACGGGCCCGAGCACCTCGGCGGCCTCCCCGTCCACCGGGGTCAGCCGGGTCGGGTCGGCCGCCTTCCACCTCTCCCGGGCGTCGGCCTTCAGCAGGGCCCTGGCCTCCATGTCCGTCCGCGCGCAGGCGTCGATCAGGGCTTCGACGAACTCCCATCCCGGACGCGCCTTCCCGGACAGCCGCTCGGAGATGACGGACCTCGAGTAGGGCATGCGGTCTTCGAGCTGGCGGACCGACAGCCGGTAGTCGTCGACGACGTTCCGCAGGAACTGCGCCAGTTCCCGGGGTTCGACGTGGTCCCCTCGGAGCTCGGCCCATCTCGCCATCCCGCCTCCATCCAAGACCCGGACACCGGACGTCCGCCGTCTGTCCTGACGTGCAGGCGCGTGACCTGGGGTCGGTGTGCTCGACGGCGCAGGACACCCCTTCTCCAGATCAAGGGTGGAAGCGAGCCCGCCCACCATGTCAGGAGACACAGATGGCGCGACAAATGCCGGAATCCCAGCGGCCGACCGGTCCCACTTCTGTGACGCGTCCCGAACCCGACGTGTTCCAGCGCACCGCCGACATCGCGGGCGACATCGTGGCCGACACCGGCCCGGCGCGTCCCGCCGAGCCGGCCCCGGCCGGAACCGAACGGCTCGGACCCGGTCGGGCCGAGCGGGCCGACGCCCGGCCGGCGACCGCCGGCGCCGCCGTGCCGCGGGCCCGTGCCGAGCGCGCCCGCGGCGAGCGTGCGCGCGCTTCGGAGGCGGCACCCGCGCGGCACCGCGACCGTCCGGGACCGCTCTGGACGCTCGCCGCCGCCGTGGCCGGAGCCGGGGGCGGAGCGGCGGCCGGCGCCGCCCCCACCGGGCTGGACGTGCTCAGCCAGCGTCCCGGCCTGGCCGGAGCGGTGGCCGCGCTCGCCACCGTGTACATCGCGGTGCTCACCACGCTCCGCGAGATCCGTGACGCCCGCGACCGCCGCACCGTCAAGAACCGATGAGCTGCTCGACCAGGGCGTGCTGGTGCGCGGGCAGCGGAGGGTCCTCCGCGGCCCGCGCCCGGACGGCCAGGTCGGCGGCGCGCGCGGCGTCACCCGAGAGCGCGCAGGCCCGTGCCGCCCGGAGCAGCACCGGACCGCTGCGAGGCGCCGCGGCGATGATCTCGTCCAGTTCCTCCAGCAGATGGCCGGACGCCCCCATGTGCATGGCCAGCGCCAGCAGCCGCGCGGCGCGCTGCGCCGCCGGAGCGTGCCGGTCGACGTGCGCCAGGTCCGTCAAGGCGTGCCGGGCCTGCCCGAGGTCCGCGCGCAGCTCCCCGCGCAGCCGCCGCGCCTCGACGTTGCCCAGACCGCTCTGACTCAGCACGTTGTCCAAGGCCGTGAGCGCGGACTGCGTGGAGCCGGTGACCCAGAACGCCCTGGCCAGCCCCATCTGCACCAGCGGATCCGCGGGCGCCCGGTAGGCGGCGTTGCTCAGCTTCTCCATCGCCCCCTGATGGTCGCCCTGCTCCAGCCGCAGGCACCCGATCGCCGCGAGCAGCCGCCCGGCCTGCGGCAGGTCGCCGACGTACACGTACTCCTCGGCGGCCACCCGGTAGTGCTCCTCGGCGTCCTCCAGCCGCCGCCGGTGGAACGCGATGTCGCCCAGCAGCGACCGCGCCTCGGCCACGGTCCGGCGGTCCGGGCCGCCGCTCCGCAGCGCCGCCTGGGCGCGCCAGGTCGCGACGGGCAGGTCGTTCGCGGACAGCGCCAGCCGCGCGGCGATCAGGCTGTCGTGCGGGTCGGCCCCGCCCGCGGGCGCGCGGACGTCCGGGATGCGGCGCAGCGCCTCCGCGACCAGCGGGAAACGCAGCTCGACCTCCGCGCGGCCGGTCCGGATCAGGTAGTGGTTCTCCAGCGCCCGCAGCACCGAATCGGGCATGTCCCGCCGCGCCGCCGCCTCCGCCACGGTGCGCGGCGTCCCGTCCTCGGCGACCATGGTGCGGCGCATCCACGTGCCGACCTCGCAGGTCTGCATCCCGTGCTCGCCGGTGATGCCGTCCAGTACCGGGATGCAGTACGCCGCCAGGGCCAGTTCCGGCTCCGGCAAGTGCCCGGCGGAGAGCGCGGCCACTTCGGGGGCCAGCTCGTCCCACATCGCCTGGAGCGTGACCTGGAGCAGCAGCGGCTCCACCGCGGGACCGCCCAGGCCGTCGACCAGCCGTCCCGCCACCCCGGCGTCGAAGTCCACCGCGGACCCGATGGTCGGCAGCACCACGGCGTCGAGCGCGCCGTCCCGGTCGAGGGGTCCGAGCACGAAGGGATCGGCGTCCCCGAGGACGTCCCGCAGCGGACCGAGCTCATCGAGCTCCGAGGTCCGCACCGACATCAGCAGGTGGACGTCCCGCACCGCCGACATCGCCTCCGCGAGCTCCTCCAGGAAGCCGCGGCGCCCGGCCTCGGGCAGCACATGGTGGAGATGGTCGACGGCGACCAGCGTGGGCGAGGGCGGACCGCCCTGGCCGTACTGCTCGACCCCGCGCAGGAAATCGACCAGCCCGAGATCGTCGGGCGCGTCGTCGCGCCGCCAGGACAGCAGCAGGGCCGCGACATAGGGGTTGCGCACCGCCGCGGCGGGCGCGGGGGGCCCGATCAGCCCCCGCTTCCCGACGTCGCCGATCGGCAGGACGCGGGCCCCGTCGTCCTTCAGCCGCCGGACGACGCCGGCCCGCAGCAGGGACGTCGTGCCGATCCCGGGGTCCCCGGCCACGATCGTCAGCCGTCCCCGGCGCCACCGGTCCGCCACCTCGCGGGTCGCGGCCTGACGTCCGAAGAAGCGCCCCCAGTCCTTCTCCTCGAACGCCCTGACCCCCACCCACGGGCTGACCCGGCTCACGGCCACTCCCCTCACGGCAGGCCGGCGGAACCCTCCCCGAGGGCGGTCGGAGAGCGATTCATCGCCGACTCAACTGAGAGTTACTTAGCACGTAATGGAGATAACTCACCACCGCTCCCGGCAAACCAGCCAATAGCCACATGGTCGTGGCTAGGGGGTGACGCGGGCGGCGATGACGGCTATGTCGTCGGTTCCGGAGGTGGGCAGGTCGTCCAGGAGGCCGTCGCAGAAGGCGTCCAGGGGGCGGCGTGCGAGCGCGGAGGCGTGCTCGCGGAGCCGGGCCAGGCCGGCGTCGAGGTGCTCGTCGGGGTGTTCGACCAGGCCGTCGGTGTAGAGCAGCAGGGTGGAGCCGGGCGGAAGGGAGCAGGACGCGGTGTCGTAGGGCTGGTCGACGGGAGCGCCCAGCAGCGGGTTGGCCCCGCCCTCCAGGAAGCGGCAGGCGCCGTCGGCGCGGGTCAGGAGCGGTGGCGGGTGCCCGGCCCCGGCGTAGTGGAAGCGCCGCCGGCCGGGTTCGGGCTCCTCGACGCGGCCCAGCACGCACGTCGCCGTCGCCTCGGGCGCCACGGTGGCCATCGCGACGTTCAGCCGGCGCAGGATCTCCCCGGGCGGGTCGGCGCGGTCGGCGGTCAGGACGCGCAGCATGTTGCGCAGCCTGCTCATCCCGACGGCGGCGGCCAGGTCGTGGCCCGCCACGTCCCCGATCGCCAGGACGGCCGAGCCGTCCGGCAGGACGAAGGAGTCGTACCAGTCGCCGCCGACCTCGGCCGCGGTCGGGCTGGACCGGTACCGGGCGGCCACCTCCAGCCCGGCGACCTCCGGCGGGTCGGCGAGCAGGCTGTACTGCAGCGCCAGCGCCACCCGCTGCGTCCGGTGGAACCGGACGGCGCTGCTCAGCGCGTCGTGGGTGTGCTCGAAGATCTGGCTCATGAGGGAGATGTCGTCCGGCCCCATCGGGGCGCGGTCCCCGCGCCTGGCGGCGGTGACCGCCGCCGCCACGGTGCCGTCGACGACCACCGGCAGCAGCACGACGCTGCCGGCCCGGACGTCGACCAGCCAGTCGGTGGTGCTGCGGGGCAGCAGATCCGCCGGCGGACGCCCCGGCGGGAACGTGCGGTGCACCGGGCGCCGACCCTCCAGCGCGCGGGCGAACCCGCTGTCGGGGGCGAACCGCTCCTCGCCCGCCGGCGGCTGCCGGCGCAGGCCGTCGCGCGCGGCGGTGACGATGCGCTGCGCGATGACCGGGGCGCGCTTGGGACGGTCGCCGAGATCGGGCAGCAGGTGGACGCCGCAGCCGTCCGCGAGCGCGGGCACCAGCACCTCGGCGAGCGCGGCGAACGCCTCCTGCAGCCCGGTGTGCTCGGCGGCGGCCGCGGCGGCGCGGCCGAGCAGGTCGAGCCGCTGCCGCTGCCGGTACTCCTCCTCGACGTCGGTGCAGGAGCCGATCCACTCCGCCACCACGCCCCTCTCGTGCACCGGCGCGCTGCGCGCCTCGACGTGCCGGTACTCCCCGTCCCGGTTCCGCACCCGGTACACGTGCTGGAGGGGGCGGGCGCGCCGCCGGGCATCGGCCCACGCCCGGATCGCGGGTCCGCGGTCGTCGGGGTGCAGCGCCGTCAGCCAGCCGTCGCCGCGGTACTCCTCCCAGGTCTGCCCGGTCATCCGCTCCCAGCCGGCGCTGGGCTCGATGATCCGCCCGGCGGGGTCGGCGACCCACACGGTCTGCGCGTTCACCCGCACCAGGCTCTCGAACCGGCGCCGCGACCGCTTCTGCTCCTCCGTGGCCCGCTCGGCCTGCCGGACGGCGGCGACCTGCTCGGTGACGTCCACGGCGGTCACCAGCACTCCGGGCCGTTCGTGGACGAACCGCGACAGGCTGAAGGAGAAGAACCTCGTCTCGTCGTCCGTGCCGGCGGAGGCCAGTTTCACCGGCGCCTCGACCATGCTGGCCGGCTCCCCGGTGGCCAGCACGCGGTCGAACAGGTCCCCGTAGTCCTCCTTGACCCACTCGCCGAACGCGTCCCCGATCGGCTCGCCGAGCCGACGGTCCCCGACGAAGGCCCGATATGCCTGGTTGGTGTACACGAGGCGGTGGTCCGGCCCGATCGTGAGCGCGACCGCGACCGGCGCCAGGTCGAACGCCTCCAGCGCCAGCCACCCCATCCCGCGACCGCCCGTGTCGTTCACCTCGTCCCTCCGTCGCCGACCATGATCGACCTCGCTCGCGTCCAGCCCCGGTCTGCCGCGGGCGTCACTGTTTCCTTCCCCAGCAGGTCGGGATTACTGAACGCGACATGCCGTGGGACCTGGCGCCCACCGATGCGTCCGGCGGCAGGCCCGCGTCGCGCGGCAGGCGTCCTCAGAAGGCGAAGCGGGCACGGAGGTCCGCCTCGTCGAGGGCGAAGGCGGCGGCGGTGTAGCGGTGGGCGCCCTTGGCGGTGCGGGGATGGGCGGCGTGGTACCGGTCGGTGAGGTCGGCCGGGTCGCCGGGGGACAGGCCCGCGGCGGCGTAGATGCGCCGCAGGACGGCGGGGGTGTCGCGGACGAGGTCGTCGTAGGCGACGTCGAGGACGTTGACCGAGCCGGCCTCGGGGGAGTCGCGGAACGCGCGGGCGCGGCGGAGCCACAGCTCGGTCTGCTCGGTCTGGAAACGTCCGACGTCGGCGGGATCGACGTGGTCGCTGTAGGTGGAGCGGAAGACGGCGAAGAGGCTGGCGCCCGAGGCCACGGTCTGGACGATGTCGCGGTGCAGCACGATCACGGTGGCGCCGGGGAAGGCGCCGGCGAGGCGCGGAAGCTCGGCGATATGGGCGGGCGCCTTGAGGACCCAGCGACGGCCGTCGGCGGCGTCGAGCGTGGCGAGGACGTGCCGGTAGTCCAGGTAGGTGCGGGTGAGATCCTGGCCGGCGAGCCATCGGCTGTAGCCGTCCAGGCGGACGGTGGCGCTGAAACCCCAGTTGCGGAACCCGGGGTTCATCGCGACGACGCATTCCTCGGGCAGGCGCGGGCCGTGGTCGTGGACGGTCGCCAGGTCCGGGTTGAGCAGGTCCAGCATGTCGTTGGCCGCCGAGCCGGCCTGGAGGAGTTCCTCGCGCCGCTGCGGGGAGGCCCCCGCGAACTTCCAGGGGACGGCGAGTTCGGCGGGGAGCGGGGCGCGCAGCCGGGGGTCGCTCGCCAGCAGCCGGTACAGGAAGGTCGTTCCGGTGCGCCATCCGCCGGTGATGACGATGGGCGCCTGGTCGAGCGGCCGGTCGTCGCGGGGGAGGCGGTTCATCGCCAGCCGGGCGCGCAGCCCGGCGACGGAGGTGCCCCGGACCATCCGGTCGCCGACGGCGTTGAGGCGGCCGTCGTCGCGCGCCGAGGCCAGATAGCGGTCCAGGGCTTCGCGCCAGTGCGCCGGGTCGCCGAGTTCCGCGGGGTCGGCGCCGCGCAGCGCCGTCTCGACGACGGTGTCGGCGTCGAGGGCGTAGGCGTCGGGACGTGCGGCACGGTCGGCTTCGGCTGCGGAGTAGACCGCGTCTGCCTGCCGGGTGCGTCGGGGCGGGCGCCAGAGCGTCACGAGTCGTTCTCCAACTGGTCGATCCGGCAGGTGCGGACCTGCGGTGGCTGCGGCGGCTGTTCGGCGTGCAGCCAGCGCAGCACGATCAGCCCGGACGGGCGGCCCTCGGTGTCCAGCCAGTCGATCCCCGGGACGTCCGGTCGCCTGGCGGCCAGGACGAGGCGGTAGCGGCCGTCGCGGAGCGCGGCGGTGGCGCCGGTCCGCGACACCGTCCGGTGCCGGTAGTCGAGGGAGTTGAGGTACCTGCTGTAGAGCAGGGCGTTCCAGTGGCGGCAGGGGACGGTCTCGCCCTCGATGACGAGCGCCTCGTCCGGGCCGAGCCGCCAGGCGCCGCGCTGGTAGTGGATGCCGGGCTCGGTGAAGGCGGCGCCGCCGGCCATCTCCGCCCAGTGGTGCACGGTGTTGGGTTCCACCTGGCCGCCGACGGCCGCGAACACGGCCGGCATCATCTGGACGGTCGTGGCGAGCCGTTGCAGCCGGTGCCGGAACCGCGCCGCCTCGATCACCGGCGGGGGCCGCGGCGGGGTGACCGGCTCGATGGCGCACCAGCCGTGCCGGTCGGCGGCGACGTCGTCGTGGAAGTGGCGGACCCACAGCTGGACGTTGCCGTCCGGCAGCGGCAGCCACGGTCCCGTCTCCGGCCGTTCCCCGCCGACGAGCAGGGAGAACTCGCCGGAGGGGTCGGTGGGGAGCGCGTCGCCGTCGATGCGGGCCGCGGCCTCCGCCGCGCCCGCGGAGGCGGTGTAGGCGGTGATCGAGGTGTAGACGGCGTCTCCCGGGTGCCCCGTGACCCGGTACCGGCGGTCGCCGCGCACGTCGGCGACCCAGTAGCGGGTGTCGGGGTTGTCCATGAAGAACTTCTGCCGCCAGCCGTTGAACGGGACGAGTTCGGGCCGTTCGCGGTCGGCCTCGAACCGGGCGAGCTGGTGGTGCAGGCCGCGCAGCAGCGCCCGGTAGCCGTCGGCGCGCTCGTCCTCGGACAGGGCGGCGTCGTCGAGGTCCCGTCCCGCGGCCGACAGCGCGTCGACCAGGCCGGCCCAGGCTCGGGCTTCGGGCGTCATGGCGGCTCCAGAGGACGCGGTCACAGACGGACTCGGTCGTCGTGGACGTAGTGCGGGGTCGGATCGTCGATGAGGACGCCGGGTCCGGCGGCGCACACGGCCGGGAGCGCGTCGAGGATCGCGCGGACCGAGGCGGCGGTGACGGGGTTGGTGCGGTCGGTGCCGGACGCGCCGGGGTTGGGGTCGAAGGTGAGCCGGGTCCGCAAGATCGACGGGTCGCCGGTGATCTCGATGGTGTAGTCGATCGGACTGTGGCCCTCGCGGTCGGGGTAGGGCAGATCGTCGCCGCGGAAGGCGTTGGCGGCCCCGAGGTACCAGCACTCCTCGTTGGTGAAGAAGCAGTGGTCGCCCAGGTAGCCCTTGTGCGTGAGGTGGAGCGCCGCGGCCTGGCCGGGTTCGACGACGAAGCCGGACCGGGTCTCGAACCGCTCGGCGGCCGGAATGCCGCGCAGGTCGTGGACGACCCGGACCTCGTCCATCGAGGCGCCGAACAGGTGGTGGGCGACGTTGCCGGTCAGGTCGCCGTAGTACAGGTCGCCGAACAGCGCCAGCGGCTTGCCCGCGCCCAGGTCCGCCGGGTCGGAGCCGAACCCGATCCGGCGGAGCCCGCCCCACATCGAGCCCGCCGCGGCCGCGAAGTCGACCGCCTCCACGCACCGCACGTGCGAGACGCCCGAGACGCCCCGGGCCATCGTCATCGCGACGCGCTCGACCATGAACGTCGGATGCACGCCGGTGCCGTGCAGCGTGGTCCCGCCCGTCCGGCACGCCTCCAGCAGCCGGGAGACCGGCGGGCGGGACGCCGTCAGCCAGTTCGGCATCGCCGCGTTGTGGTAGGCGGCGGTGGAGATGACGTTCTTGCCGGACTCCAGCAGGGCGATCACGTCGGCGTCCAGCTTCGCCCCGAGCACGTCGGGCCGCGGTGTGACGATCGCGCAGTCGGCGTCCAGGGCGAGGACCTCCTCGGCCGACGTGGTCGCCGCGACCCCGATCGGGCCGAGCCCGAGCAGGTCGCCGAGGTCGGCGCCGTCCTTGCGCTCGCTGAACACCTTCGCGCCGACCAGCTCGATGTCGGGCCTGCGGTGGGCGGCCCTGGCGAAGGCGCCGCCGACCTCTCCGGGCCCCCAGACGATCACCCGGTACGTCGTGCCCATCGCTGACCCTCGCTTCCGTCCGGGCTGGACGACCGCCGGACGAGGCGTTAACTTACAGATCGTAAGTTAGCCCGGCAAGGGGCGGGGGGGACTCCGGCGCATGGCCACACGCAGGCGGCTGAGCGGTCCGCGGCGGCGTGCCCAGATCCTCGACGTCACCCGCCGGATCGTGGTCGAGCAGGGCTACCACGCGGTCACCTTCGACCGGGTCGCCGCGGAGTGCGGCGTCACCCGCACCGTCCTCTACCAGCAGTTCGACTCGCTGCCCAGGCTCCTGATCGCGCTGCTCGACCGGGAGGTCGAGCATGCCTTCGCCGGCTTCCGGCAGGCCGTCGCCCGACCCGTCCCGGCGGGCGAGGACCCCTTCACCGCCGGGCTGGCCGGCGTCCTGGAGGCCGTCGACGCCGCCCCCGCCACCTGGCGGATGCTCATGCTGCCCGCCGAGGGCGGACCGCCCGAGCTGCACCAGCGGCTGGCCCGGGCCCGCGCCGTGACCCGCTCCCACCTGCACAAGATCACCGGCCATCAGGACGACCCCGAGCTGAGCATCCGCGTCCTGCACGCGCTCGCCGACGAGCTCGTCCGCCTCCGCCTCACCGACCCGGAGCACCACCCGGTCGAACGGCTCCTCGCCCAGTCCCGGCGCATCGCCCGCGCCTGCCTCGGCCCGTCCCCCGTCCGCGACTGACCTAGTGACATCTCCTGCCATGACGTCCCTTTCCGTGGAGTCCTGGTGGCGTGCCGGTTCGGGGTGCGGCTCAGCCCGGCCGGGTCAGCTCCGGACGGCGCCGACCATGTCCAGCGCGAGGCGTTCGTAGCGCAGCGCCACCTCGGTGCGGCCGAGCGGGCCCTCCGGCGAGAACCAGCCCGCCACGCCGGTGCACATCACGACGACCGCGCGGGACGCCTCCAGCGGGATCGGCGTGCCGAACACGCCGCGCTCGGCGCCCTGCAGCACGACGTCGTCGAACAGCCGCTGCTGCCGGTGCCGCTTGTCCAGGTGCCGGGCCCGCACCGGTTCCTCCAGGGCGCGCAGCTCGCTCGTGCCGAGCATGGTGCCCCGCTGGTCCTCCAGATGGAACAGCACGTGGGTCCGGACGATCGCCCGCAGCCGGGCGGCGGGGTCGTCCCCGGCCCCGGCGAGGGCCGCGCGGGTCCGCCGCAGCAGCTCCTCGATGCCGCGCTCCATGATCGTCGCGAGCAGCTCCTGCTTGGACTCGAAGTGGTAGTAGAGCGCGCCGGGGCTCAGCCCCGCCCGCATCGCGATGTCGCGCACCGAGGTGCCGTGGTAGCCCTTCTCGGCCATCACCGTGATCGCGGCCTTCAGGATCCCCTCCTCGCCGGGGCCCTGCGCCGCGCGCGGCGCCCTCAGCGCTCCACCTTGTTCGGGCCCGCGAACCCGAACAGGTACCCGGCGACCTTGCGCATCTGGACCTCCTCCGCGCCCTCGGTGATGCGGTAGCGGCGGTGGTGGCGGTAGATGTGCTCGAACGGGGTGTGCCGGGTGTAGCCGAGGCCGCCGTGCACCTGCATCGCCCGGTCGGCCGCCTCGCACACGAACCGGTTGGCGCGGTAGTTGCACATCGAGACCTTGTCGCTGATCTCGAAGTGCGGGATCCGGTCGAGCTCCCAGGCCGTCTTCCGGACGAGGCCGCGCAGCATCTCCGCCTCGGTCTGCAGTTCGACCAGCGGCCACTGGATCGCCTGCCGGGTGGCCAGCGGCTGCCCGAACGTCAGACGCTTGCGCGCGTACTCGACGCTGCGGTCGATGCAGTACTGCCCGGCGCCGACGCCGGACGCCGCCTGCCGGATGCGGTTCTCGTGGACGAACGTCTGCGCGACCGCCAGCCCCTCGCCCTCGGCGCCGAAGATCGCCGAATCGGGCACGCGCACGTCCCGGATGGTGACCTCGGCGTGGTCGGTGGGCATGTTCAGCGTCCACCAGTGGAAGTCCACCGAGAAGCCCGGCGCGTCGGTGGGCACGAAGAAGGCGGTGATGCCGCGCGCGTCGCCGGGCTCGCCGGACGTCCGGGCGAACACCACGTCGTGCGTGGCGGAGTGCATGCCGGAGTTGAAGCGCTTGGCCCCGTTGATGATCCAGTCCCCGCCGTCGCGGACGGCGGTGGTCTCCATCCAGGTCGCGTCGCTGCCGTGGTCGGGCTCGGTGAGGCCGAACCCGATCCGCTTCTCCCGGGCCAGCATCGGCTCCAGGAACTCCTGCTTCTGCTCCGGCGTCCCGAACTCCAGCATCATGTGGACGAACGGGAAGTTGCCCACGATCGACGACTCGTTCTGCAGGTCGTTGTGCAGCCCGAGACCCCGGTGCGCGAGGTGCTCGCGGATCACCGCCATGTCCAGGTTCGTCCCGCCGGAGCCGCCCGCCTCCTTGGGCAGCCCGTAGCGCAGCCAGCCCGCCGCGTCCGCCCGGCGGAACATCTCGGCGAGCAGCTCCTCCCATTCGGGGCGCGGCACCCCGCCGTTCTCGAAGTCGGTGCGCGCGTACTCGCGGCGGTGGTCGAAGAAGCGCTCGTTGTCGTCCTGTGCGTGCAGCGGCAGGATCTCGCGTTCGATGAAGGCGTCGAGGTCGGCCAGCAGCCGGATCAGCTCGTCGGGCAGGGCGAAGTCCACAAATCCTCCTGAACGTTTGTTCAACTAGCAATACACCAGCCGTCCCGCGGAGCCAAGAGGGAGCACGATGCGCGAGATCCGCTACGAGACGAGCGACGGCGTCGCGACGCTGACCATCGACCGTCCGGACAAGCGCGGCGCCATGACCTACGCCATGCTGGCCGAGTTCTCCGCCTCCGAAGACCACGCGGAGGGCGTCGCCGCCTTCCTGGAACGCCGTCCCGCCGACTTCACCGGTCGCTAACGCGGCGGGTCCTGGCGGGGGCCGAACCAGCGGGACAGCCGGTCGTCCAGCTCCTGCTGGTCGTCGCCGACCCAGGCGATGTGGCCGTCGGGGCGCAGCAGGACGCACGGGACGTCCAGCGCCGCGGTGGGATCCGCGAGGTGGTCGACCCGGTCCGTCCAGCCGCCGGCGGAGAGGCGTCCGGTGCGGTCGAGCACCAGGCCGCGGCCACGACGCAGCAGGTCGTAGAGGCGGCCCTGTTTCACGTCGATGTCGCGCAGGCGGCGGCCGAGCAGGTCGGGTCCCTCGCCGAAGTCGTAGCGGACGCCGATCGCGGTGATCTTCTCGATGAGGCGGCGGTTCACCTCGTCGATGTCCATCAGCTCGGTGAGCAGCCTCCGCACGGCCCGCGCGCCCGGGTCGGCGGAGTGCAGTCCCATCTGGGCGCGGGTGTTGTCCAGCACGTCCGCGGCGACCGGATGGCGTTCGGCCTGGTAGGTGTCCAGGAGCGAAGCCGGCGCCCAGCCGCGGATCTGCGCGGCCAGTTTCCAGCCGAGGTTGAACGCGTCCTGCACGCCCAGGTTGAGGCCCTGCCCGCCGGTGGGCGGATGGATGTGCGCCGCATCGCCCGCCAGCAGGACGCGACCGACCCGGTAACGCTCGGCCAGCCGGGTGGCATCGCCGAAACGGGACAGCCAGCGCGGGGAGTGCACGCCGAAATCGGTTCCGGCGATGGCGCGCAACCGCTCCTTGAAATCGTCGAGAGTGGGCGGTTCCGCGCGATCCCCGGCTCCGGCCGCCGGGACGACGACGCTGTAGACCCCTTCGCCGAACGGCCGGAGCCAGAACTGCTGGTAGACCTCGCGGAGTTCGGCGACTTTCGCGGCGATCTCCTCCGGCGGCGCGGCCGCCTTCATCTCGCCCATCAGCGTCTCGGTCCGCGAGGGCTCGCCGGGGAAGGGGACACCGAGCTTCCTGCGGACCGTGCTGCGCGCGCCGTCGCAGCCGACGAGATAGCGCGACCGCAGCCGTTCCCCGTCGGCCAGTTCGACGGTCACGCCCTCGTCGTCCTGCTCGAAGGCGGCCACGGCGGTGCCGTGCCGGACCCGCGCACCCAGTTCGATCGCATGTTCTTCGAGCAGGCGGACGACGACCGGCTGCGGGATGCCCAGCAGGTAGGCGTGCGCGGTGTCCAGGTCTTTCGGCGCGGGCTTGGGAATGGCGGCGAAGAACCCGGCGGCCGGACGCCGCCGCCCGTGTTCGAGCAGGCGCTCCAGCAGCCCGCGCATCGCCATCAGTTCGAGACTGCGAATGTGCAGGCCGACGATGCGGACGAACGACGCGGGCTCGGTCTCCTTCTCCAGAACGAGGACCCGCACATCGTGCAGCCGCAGCTCGGCGGCCAGCACCGCGCCGGTGGGCCCGCACCCGGCGATGATCACGTCGTGCGTGCGGGGTGCGGTGCCGGTGCCGGAGTCCGGCGACGACTCGGCGGTGAAGAGTGAACGCATGGTGCTGCCTTTCGGGAGTGCCTTGTTGTCGAGGCGCTCCCGGCGACACCTGCGTCAGTCGCCGGCCGTGACGGGGAGGGGGAGCACCCACATCGCTACAGCGTTCATGGGTCTCACCTCCTCGGCCGGTGCCACGGTCACCGGCAAGCTACAAGTCCGGGCCCCGCCCGTCCAACCCTTTACGGCGCGAACCGGTCGCGCATACCCGACGGCCGGTCAGGTGCCCCGCGTGCTCGCGGGCAGGAAGATGACGTCGAGGGCGCGGAGCCGGTCGGGGTCGGTCTCGGTGGCGATGCGGGTGATCAGGCCGTCGTCGACCGTGAAGGTGATGACCGCCCTGCGCACGCCGCGGTGGGACCAGACGGCCGCGGGCTCGCCGTCGACGAGGGCGAGGTGGGCGGCCCGCGCCCTGCCCGCGAAGAAGGACGCCACGGCCTCGGCGCCGCGGACCTGCCCCACGGCCACCGCGTCCGGATCGAGGAGGTCGAGCAGCGCGTCGAAGTCGCCGTCGCGCGCCGCCGCGAGGAACGCCGCGACGATCTCCCGTTTCGCCGAGCGCGCGGCGTCGGACGCCTCGGCGGCGCCCTGGACGCGGCGCCGGGCCCGGCTGGCGAGCTGCCGGGCCGCCGCGGGCGACCGGTCGATGATGCCGCCGATCTCCCCGAACGGCACCGCGAAGACGTCGTGCAGGACGAACGCGAGCCGTTCGGCGGGCGTGAGCGTGTCCAGCACCACCGTCAGCGCGATGCCCACCGAGTCGGCGAGCAGCGCCTCGTCCTCGGGCCCGGCCCGACCCGCCGGAGACGGGCTCGCCTGGGGCGCCGCCGGTTCGGGCGGCAGCGCTCCGGCGGCGTCCTCGGGCCGGATGCGGCGCGCCTCCATCATGTTCAGGCACACCCGCGCGACGACGGTCGTCAGCCACCCGCCGGGATTCTCCACCTGACCGGTGTCGGCGCGGCTGACCCGGGCCCACGCCTCCTGCACCGCGTCCTCGGCCTCGCTCCGCGAGCCCAGCATCCGGTACGCCACCGCCTGCAAGTGCTTCTGGTGCTCGGCGAACCGCGCGCTCAGCCAGTCCTGCTCGGCCATCCGTCACACTCCCGTGAAAGTCCCTGTCATACGAAGTGACCGGCGCGAACGCGTCGATGTGACATCCGGTCGCGGATGTCGTCCCGCCCATCCGGCGGACCACCGACCACCTGGGAGACAACCATGAAGGCTCACGTGAGCTCCATCCTTCTCGGCGTCCGGGACATGGACCGGGCCAAGCGGTTCTACACCGAGGGGCTCGGCTGGACGATCGAGAACGACTGGGGCGTCTCGGTGTTCTTCGCCTCCGACGGCGCCTCGCCCGTCGGCTTCTACGGCCGCGAGGGGCTGGCCGAGCAGGTCGGCACCGCCCCGGACGGCAGCGGCTTCAGCGGGGTGGTCCTCACCTACGTCGTCCGCAGCGAGGCGCGGGTGGACGAGGTCATGGCGGAGGCCGAGAAGGCCGGCGCCACGATCCTCAAGCCCGCCGGGCCCCTCCAGTGGGGAGGGTACGGCGGCACCTTCGCCGACCCCGAGGGCTATATCTGGAGCCTCGGATACAGCGACAAGGGCGAGGACCAGCCCTACGCCGAGTAGCGCCGCCCGGCGCGTGGAACTCCGCGGACGCGCGGCCGAGGGTGACGATCACCCTCGGGCCGCGCCCGCCCGGCACGAGGACTTCACCGGGCCCTACGCGGCCAGCACCGGAAACCCGACCTCGACTCCGCCGGAATCGCCGCGCGGAGACCTGATCCTGCTCGAATATCCGGAAGGAAGACGATGTCGAAGCGGCTCATGACCGTCCTGTACTGGTTCCTCGCTCTTGAATTCGCGCTGGGCGCCGTGACGAAGTACTGGCCCGGTGACACGATTTTCGGCCCCGCGTACTCCGTGAAGTTCGTCGACTGGGGCTACCCGTCCTGGATGCGCCTCGTGGTCGGCGCGTTGGAAGGCATCGCGGCCGTCCTGCTCGTGATCCCGGACAAGCGGACGCGCTTCCTGGCCGCCACGACCCTGGTGCTCGTGCTCACCGGTGCGGTCACCACCCACATCGTCAACCACGACCCGGCGGCGGAAAGCTGGGCCGCGCCCACCCACCTCGTCATCATGGGCGTCCTGGCGCTGGCCAACTGGCCCGCCGACTGGCGAGACCTCCTGCGGACCTCTCCCCGCGTCCAGACGCGGACATGATTCCGGGCCGAACTAGCTAGGGTGGGCGGACGCCCCAGTCGTGGACGAGGTGCGCGATCAGCAGCAGGCCGCGCCCGCGCGCATCCACCCAGCACCCACGCCACCCCCAGCCACCCACCCGCCGCACGGACGGCACGCCCGCCGGTTCGTTGATCTGCGGCGTGTTGTTGGTATCCGGCTCGCCATAACAACAACACGCCGCAGGTCAACGCAGCCCCGCGACTGGCGCGACCTCCTGCGGACCTCTCCCCGCGTCCAGACGAGGGCGTGACCCCGGCCGATCTACGGTGGGTGGATGGGGATGGAGATCGATGAGGTGGGGGAGGGGCTGCGGGAGCGGCTGCCGGGGCTGGCGGACGAGTACGGGGTGCCGGGTGTGTCGGTCGCGGTCGATGCCGGCGGACGGGTGGTCGAGGCGGCGGCGGGGGTCCTGAGCACGGCGACGGGAGTGGAGGCCACGGTCGACTCGGTGTTCCAGATCGGGTCGGTCACCAAGGTGCTGACGGCGACGCTGGTGATGGGGCTCGTCGCGGAAGGGCTGGTGGAGCTCGACGCGCCGGTGGACACGTATCTTCCCGGGTTCCGGGAGGCGACCGTCCGGCAGTTGCTGTGCCACACAGCCGGGTTCGAGGGGGACGTCTTCACCGACACGGGCAAGGGGGACGACTGCCTGGAGAGGTATGTGGAGCTGCTCGCCGAAGTGCCGCAGATCTTCGAGCCCGGGGCGATGTTCTCCTACAACAACGCCGCCTACAGCGTGCTCGGGCGGATCGTCGAGGTCGTGCGCGGCGAGCCGTTCGACCGGTGCATGCGGGACCACCTGTTCACGCCCCTCGGCATGACGCACGCGGCGAGCGACCCGTACGAGGCGATCCTGCATCGCGCGGCTGTGGGGCATCTGGGCGGGCGGCCCGTCCGGGTCTGGGCGATGGCGCGCTCGAACGCGCCCGCCGGATCGATGCTCGCGATGACCGCGCGTGACCTGCTGGCCTTCGCCCGCGCGCACCTCGCCGACGAAGGGCTGCGGGCCATGCGGGAGCCGCAGGTCGTCCTGCCGGACATCGGCTGGGGGACGGCGTGGGGCCTGAGCTGGGAGCTCTACGACCTGCCGGGCGGGCGGGGTTTCGGCCACGACGGCAACACCGTCGGGCAGTCGGCCGTCCTGCGGGTCGATCCCGGCCGCGACGTGTGCGTGGCGATCCTCACCAACGGCGGCGATCGCAGGCCGCTGATGAGGGAGATCCTCGGCAGGGTCGTCGAGCCGCCCGCCGAGCCCGTCCCCGATCCCGCGGCGCGCCTGGACGCGCGGCGCTACGCGGGCTTCTACCTGTCGAGCACGAGCCGGACCAGGGTGAGCGCCGACGACGGGGGACGGCTGTGGCTGGAGCACGTCCCCCTCGGCCTCGCCGCGGCGGCCGGGGACGAGCCGTACCGGACGGAGCTGCTCGGATGGCGCGGCGACTCCCTGCTGCCCGCGAAGCCCGGCCACCGGCCCGTCGCGTTCCTGGGGGACGACGGCGGGGGCCGCGCGCGCTACCTGCACACGGGCCGCGCCGACTCCGCGAGGCCGGGCGAACCGGAGCCTGACCCCGGCCCGGATGGCGGGCTCGGCATGCCGCCGAGCCCGCCACGCGGTGCCGCCACGCCGGGTCCGGACCCGGGTCGCGTCAGCGCTGCAGCGTCAGCAGACCCGGCCGGTAGGGCAGGAGGCCGTAGTCGCCGCCGGAATTGGGGCTGCGCCCCTGGTAGAGCAGTTGCAGATTGCAGGGATCGACGGTGAAGGTCTGGTCGGCGCTGGTGCGGATCAGTTCGCCATGGCTGATGTCGTTCGTCCAGGTGGCGCCGCTGTTGGCCTTTCCGGCGAAGGGATTGCCCTCGCTCGCGGCCTGCGGGGTCCACGAACCGTTCAGGCTGGTGGCCGTGAACGAGCGGAAGTAGCGCCCTTGCGAACCGATCGCCTCGACGAGCATGAGGTAGCGGTTCTGGCCCTGGAGCTTGTAGACCTGAACGGCTTCGAACAGGTTATTGGTCGAATCGCTCATGATCACTGTCGAGGACGAGCCGAAACTGCCCGGGAAGTTCCCGATCGGCATGCTCGCCCGGTAGATCTTGCCGTTGTCGCCGGCGAAGAAGAGGTACATGTTCGAGTCGTCGCCGATGAGCGTCTGGTCGATCGGGCCCGTTCCGGAGCCCGAGATGCTTCCGGAGAAGAGCACCTGCGGCGATGACCAGCCGTTCGGGTTGGTGGGGTCGCTCGACGTCCGGTAGGAGAAGGCGGTCGACCCCCACTGGTAGGCGAGGACCCAGATGTTCCTCGGTGCGAAGTAGAACAGCGTGGGCGCGACGGTGGCGTTCGACATCGCGTTCTGGCTGGCCGACGCCATCTCCGACCAGTTGCCGAACAGGCCGAAGTTCATCGAACCCCATCGGGTGCCCGTGTCGTGCGTCGTCGCGTAGACGAGGTGCTTGCCGTTGTAGGGGGCGACGGTGAAATCCTTGAGCGAGACCCACCCGGACTTGGGCTGCGCCAGCGCGCCCGTCGACGACCAGCGGTACGTCGACGGAAGGCTGCACGGCTGGCCGGGATCGTCGCCGCCGACCTCGACGAGCTGCCATTGCTGGTTGGCGCCGCCCCAGTCGTCGTACTGGACGATGTTCGCGCCGTCGGTGGTGGAGCCGCCCTGCACTTCGAGGGCCTTGCCGCTGTGGCGCGAGATGAACCTGACGTAGCCTTCCGAGCTGTCGGCCAGCCGCCACTGCTGGTTGGTGCCGTTCAGGTCGGACCACTGGACGATCGAGCCGCCGTTCGCGGTGGAGAAGTTGTAGACATCCAGCACCTTGCCGGAGTGGCGCGACCTGATGCGGTAGTAACCGCCGCCGGAGTCGACGAACTGCCACTGCTGCTGGTTCTGATCGTTCCTGGTCCATTGGGTGATGCGGGCGCCGTCATTGGTCGCCAGGTTGTAGACGTCCAGGGCCTTGCCGCTGTTGCGGTTCACCAGGACGTACCACTTGTTCACATCCACTGTCGCGGCCTGGGCCGGCTGTGCTTTCGGCACGAACAGGAGCACCGACAGCAGGAGCGATGCCAGCACTGCTGCACCGGTCCTCAACATGAACTTCTTCCCTTCGTTCCAGATGATGTTAGCGCTAACATTTCCGGCCGGGCGGGACCTTCTCTCTGTCGGTGGTGGAGGGGGGTGGTGGTGGCCCGGAGTAAATACGAGGCGAAGCGACATCGTCAAGACCCACGGCTCCCCGAAAAGTTTCGAGGCACGAATTCCCTGCTAGACCGCATACACGATTCGGTGCCTGGACGTGTGCGATGAAATCTTTCCAAGACATATTGACGTGATCTTTGAAGGCTCACACAATGAGTCCGCGACGCCCCGGGTGGTGTGTGCGCTCCCATGATGGGGCGCGGCGTCTGTCGCACGGCGGTGTTCCGTGCTCCCATCCCTCATTCAATTCACGGAGGAAACAGACGTGCGTATCAATGCCATGACCAGGCCCGGGATCCGCAGGCGGGCCGTCCTCGCGGGCGCTGCCGGGGTCCTCGCCGCCGCCGCGATGGTGGCGCCGTCCCCGGCGTCCGCTGCGGAGAGCACGCTGGGCGCCGCGGCGGCGCAGAGCGGCCGCTACTTCGGCACCGCCATCGCCTCGGGCCGGCTCAACGACTCGGTGTACACCGGCATCGCCGGCCGCGAATTCACCATGGTGACCGCCGAGAACGAGATGAAGATCGACGCGACCGAACCCCAGCAGGGACAGTTCAACTTCAGCTCCGGCGACCGCGTCTACAACTGGGCCGTCCAGAACGGCAAGCAGGTACGCGGCCACACCCTCGCCTGGCACTCCCAGCAACCCGGCTGGATGCAGAACCTCAGCGGCAGCGCGCTGCGCCAGGCGATGATCAACCACATCAACGGCGTCATGGCCCACTACAAGGGCAAGATCGTCCAGTGGGACGTGGTGAACGAGGCCTTCGCCGACGGCGGCTCCGGAGGCCGCCGCGACTCCAACCTGCAGCGCACCGGCAACGACTGGATCGAGGTCGCCTTCCGCACCGCGCGGGCCGCCGACCCGTCCGCCAAGCTCTGCTACAACGACTACAACATCGAGAACTGGACCTGGGCCAAGACCCAGGGCGTGTACTCCATGGTCCGCGACTTCAAGCAGCGCGGCGTGCCCATCGACTGCGTCGGCCTCCAGTCCCACTTCAACAGCGGCAGCCCCTACAACAGCAACTTCCGCACCACCCTGCAGAACTTCGCCGCTCTCGGCGTCGACGTGGCCATCACCGAACTGGACATCCAGGGCGCCTCGGCCACGACCTACGCCAACGTGACCAACGACTGCCTCGCCGTCTCGCGGTGCCTCGGCATCACCGTCTGGGGCGTGCGCGACACCGACTCCTGGCGCTCGGAGCAGACGCCGCTGCTGTTCGACGGCAACGGCAACAAGAAGGCCGCCTACACCTCGGTCCTCAACGCCCTCAACGGCGGCACCACGACGCCCCCCGACGACGACGCCGGAACGATCAAGGGTGTCGGTTCGGGCCGCTGCCTGGACGTGCCCAACGCCGGCACCGCCGACGGCACCCAGGTCCAGCTCTGGGACTGCCACGGCGGCACCAACCAGCAGTGGACCTACACCGACGCGGGCGAGCTCAGGGTCTACGGCAACAAGTGCCTGGACGCCGCCGGCACCGGCAACGGCGCCAAGGTCCAGATCTACGGCTGCTGGGGAGGCGACAACCAGAAGTGGCGCGTCAACTCCGACGGATCCATCGTCGGCGTCCAGTCCGGCCTCTGCCTGGACGCCGCCGGCAGCGCCAACGGCACCCCGATCCAGCTCTACTCCTGCTGGAACGGCAGCAACCAGCGCTGGACCCGCACCTGACCTGCCACAAGTGAAGTAGCGGCAAGGCGGTGGAGGTCCGGGGCCTCCACCGCCTCCACCGTTGCCTCCGCCGTCCGCGGCGGGTCAGCGGGCGCCGGGCTCGCGCGCGTCCAGGGTCAGCGATCCCAGGTTCGGCTGCGGGCCGGGCCCCGCTCCGGATCCGTCGGCGCTCGCGCGACCACAGGACCGGTTTTGCCGTCGTCCCGTTTGTGCGGAGACCTTCGGGTACCGGTGGAAGATGCAGACCACAGACACCAGGGCCTTTCTGGGGATCTACCTCAATGACCATTTGGCCGGGGCGGCCGGCGGGGTGGAACTGGCTCGCCGGGTCGCGCACGCGCACCGCGGCTCCGCCGATGAGGAGCGGCTGGAGCGGCTCGCCGGGGACATCACCGCCGACCGGGGCGCCCTGCTGTCGATCGTGCTGTCGCTGGGGCTGCCCGTCCGCCGGTACAAGAGCATGGCGGCGTGGGCGGGCGAGAAGGCGGCCCGGCTCAAGTTCAACGGACGGCTGCGCACCCGCTCGCCACTGAGCGACCTGGTGGAGCTGGAAGCCATGCGCCTGGCGGTCGAAGGCAAGGCCGCCGGGTGGCGCACCCTGCTCTCCCTCGTGGACCGCGAACCCGGGTTGGACGTCGGCGAGCTGCGCACGCTGCTGGAACGCGCCGACGCCCAGATCACCGTCCTCGAAGAGCTCCGGGTGAAGGCCGTCGACGAAGCGTTCGGAGCGCCGGCCGTCAGCCCACGGTGAAGCTGAGCATGATCTTGTCGGTGTGCTCGTTGTCGTAGACGATGACTTCGGTGATCTTCGGTGAGCCCTCGGTGAGAACCGTGAGCGAACGGCTGGGATAGGTGTTGGGCTCCTCGGTGGGGGGCTGGAGGAGCACGGACCGCACGCCGTTCCGGGTGCGGAACCAGGTGAGGACGGTGTCGACCTGTGCCTGCAGGTTGCACCCCGGGGCGGATGTGTCCTCACAGAGAGTCGAGTCGACCTCCACCGTGTCCTTGTACGTCCTTGTGAGCTCGGTTGAACTGCCCGGGATCGTCCCCAGGCCCCCGACGGTGTCCATGTTCGCCTCGTAGCGCCGGTTCCCCTGCCATCCCTGGAACTCGTTCACCACCCACCCCGTCGCGACGGTGAGCGTCAGGGTGGCGGCGACCGCCGCGAGGGCGATGAAGGCGGCCTTCTTCACCTTGCGCGTGCGGGCGGGGCGTTGCGGCGGCTGCGGAACAGGCGGCTGGACGAGGGTCGGTTGTTCCGGCGGACGGCCCTGGGCGACCGCGGTGAGCTGGGTGTGAAGGCGATCGGGGGTCGGACGTCGGGAGGGGGTCCGGTCCAGCAGCGTCCTGAGGACGGGTTCGAGGGGGCCTGCGTGGACGGGCGGGGTGGGGTCCTGGGTGGCGATGGCGATGAAGACGGCCCCGGTGCCGGCGCCTTCGAACGGGGGGCGCCCCTCCACGGCGGTGTAGAGCGTGGCGCCGAGTGACCACAGGTCGGCGGCGGCCGTGACCTCTTCGCCGCGGACCTGCTCGGGCGACATGTACGCGGGAGTGCCCAGGACGGCGCCCGTTCCGGTCAGGGTCGCATCGCCTTCGACGGCCGCGATGCCGAAGTCGGTCAGGACGACGCGGTCGTCCTCCAGCAGGACGTTGGCGGGCTTGATGTCGCGGTGGGTGATTCCCGCTTGATGAGCCGCGCGCAGTGCGTCCAGCAGGTGCAACCCGATCTGCGCGACCCGGGCGGGCGGCAGCCGCCCCTCGGCCTTCAGCAGGTCGTCCAGGGACCGCCCCCTGACGAGCTCCATGACGATCCAGGGGCGGCCGTCATCACCGGCCACGCGGTCGTGCACCGTGACGATCCCGGGATGCCTCAGCCCGGCGGCGGCACGCGCCTCGCGGTCCAGCCGGGCGATCCAGGTCCGCCGCGCGGCGTCGTCCAGCTGTTCGGGCAGGCGCAGTTCCTTGACCGCCACCTCCCGGCCCAGCTGCTCGTCGCGGGCTCGCCAGACCGCTCCCATGCCGCCCCGGCCGAGCAGTGAGACCAGCCGGTACCGGTCCGCCAGGACCTGCCCTTCCGCGTCCGCCATCCGTCGCGAGCCGTCCTGCCTCAGCGGTTCCAACGGCGCTACCTCTCACAGGAACAAGCGTGTCTGCACGAACAGTTCAGATCTTCGCAGAAGCCGCTCGCCGGTGGCGAGGCATCGCCGCCGGAGACCGGCAGGTCCGGGCCGCGGAATGACGGACGGCGGTCCCGCCAGGTGTGCGCTGGACCGAGGTGGAGGGGGTGAGGTCCCCGGTTTCGGTTTTCGGATGCGTGGCGTCGAGTCACAGGTCGTACTCTGGTCGGCGATGGGAACACGAGGTGTGCAAGGCGCATATCAGGGTGCGCTTCGGGCGTTCCAGAATCCGATGCTCGATCTGCTCCACCGGACCTATGCGCCGTTCGTGGTGACGGTGCTGGCGATGATGTTCACGCCGGAGCGGCCGGTGGTGGCGGTGGCGGACGCCCATGCGGAGATCGCCGACGCCCTCGAACAACTGCGGGCCGCGGGCTACGGCGAGGAGGGCGACCAGCCGCTGCCTTCGGGGAATGCCCGCGACCTGTGCAGGCAGTGGGTGCATGCGGGCTGGCTGGTGCGGCAGGTCGCCGACGACGTCGAGGTGTACCGGCTGTCCGCGCACGGCGTCGGGGCGCTGGAGGTGGCCGGCCGGGTCGGCGGGGCACGGACCCGGGTGTCGGAGTCCCGCGTCCGGACTCTGCTGGAGGCGGTCGAGCGGCTCGCGCAGGACGCGGACCCGGACGTGATGGCCCGGATGGCGCGCCTCCAGACGGAGATCGACCAGCGTCGGCGGGAACTCGACCGGCTCGAACGGGGCGGCGCCATCGACGCCGTCGACGACGACCAGCTTCTGGAGGCGGCCGAGAACGTGCTGCATCTGGCGCGGGAGCTGCCCGCCGACTTCGCCCGCGTCGCGGAGTCGATCAAGGCCATGCAGCGGGACGTCGTCGCCGACCTGCGGCAGGACGTGCGGCCGACCGGGGAGGTCCTGCGCGAGTACCTGGAGCGCGGCCGGCAGATCATGGACGCGACGCCGGAGGGCCGCGCGTTCGCCGGGGCGCTGCGCCTGATCGGCGACCCGGCGCAGATCGACGACCTGTGGAATCTGCTGCGCACCGTGCTGCGGCACGGGTTCACCGACCTGATGCCGGAGCCGCGGCGCCGGGAGCTCGCCGAGATCGCGCGCCGGATCGAGCAGGGCGTCAAGGAGGTGCTGGCCGCGCAGCGGCAGGCGTCGCACGTCATCACCACCCAGGTGCGCAACCATGACCCGATGCGCGACCGCCAGGTGGACGAGCTGCTGCGGGAGGTGATGTCGGGGCTGCACGCCTGGGTGCCGAAGTCACGCCGCGGCGCGGTCGTCGCCCCGCTGCGCCGCCTGCCGGTGGCCGACGTGAGGCAGCTGCGCCAGACCCTGAGCGACCTGCGTCCGCCCACGCCGCCCACGCCGCTGCGCGAATGGGACGAGGCGGAGGACGTGCCGGACGCGGACACCCGGGCATGGGGCGGCCCCCAGTACGCCGAACTGCACGCGCATCTGGCGGCGTTCGCCGGCGACGCGGACAGCGTCGACGTCGCGGCCGCGTTCCGCGCGGCGGACGAGCGGATACGGCGGCCGGTGGATCTGCTCGGCCTGCTGGAGATCGCTCATGGTTCGGGGATGACCGGCACGGAGGAGGTGGCGGTGGTCGACGCGGTCCGCCCGGACCGGACCCGGCGGCGCCTCGCGTTCGGCGGAGTGCGCGCGGTGAACCCGGCGAACCCGGCGAATCCCCGTCCCGCGGACGGCGCCGCCGGCGAGAGGCCGGGAAACGACGATGAGTGAACCGGAGGGCGCGGACGACGGCTGGACGACGGGCGCGGACGCCGGCTTCATCGACCCGGTGGCGATGGAGGACGACCCGTCCGAACTGTTCGCCGGCGACACCGGCACGCTGGACGTGGACGTGCGGAAGGTGCTGGTGCGGCTCCTGCAGCGCAGGTTCGTCCTGGCCGACAAGAACCCGGCGCAGTGGCGCACGCTGCTGGAGAACCAGCAGCTCATCGAGTCGCGGCTGCACGACCTGTTCGTCCGGCTCGTGGTCGACCACGACCGCGGCATCGCCTACAAGCAGCAGGTGCGCTCGGCGGAGTCCGACGTCCCGATCCTGCTGAAGGACGATCCCTACAGCCGGGCCGAGACCCTGGTCCTGGTCCACTTGCGGACGGTCTACCAGCGGGAGCGCGGGACCGGCGAGACGTCCGCGCGGGTCGACATCGAAGAGCTGGAGCAGACCGTGCTCACTTACTTCGACCCCGACGACCACAACCTCGCCCGCGGCCAGCGCGAGATCCGCAACGCGGTGGACCGGCTGGCCAAGGAGGGGCTGCTCGCGGAGGAGTCCGCGGGCCGGTACCGCATCACGCCGCTGGTCGAGGTCGTGCTGAGCACCGGGAAGCTCACCGAACTGAGCCAGTGGCTACGGGAGCGGAACGAGGCCGCGCCATGAGCATGATCGACACGTTGTTCGGGCTGATCCCGGAGGCCTCGCGCGGGCAGCAGTGGGTGGCGAGGGACCTGCAGCTGGTCAACTGGGGCGGCTACGACGGGTACCACCGCGTCCGGTTCGCCCCGGGCGCGACCCTGTTCAGCGGCGGTTCCGGGTCGGGCAAGTCGACGCTGATGGACTCCTACATCGCGTTGCTGATGCCGCACACCACGCCGTTCAACGGGGCGTCCAACGGCGGGGTGGTCGGCCGGCCGCGGGGCAAGGACCAGCGCAACATCCTCTCCTACGCGCGCGGGAAGCTCGACGAGTCGCGGGCGGACGGTGAGACGAGGGTGCGGGTGCTGCGCGGGGACGGCCGCGACACCTGGTCGGCGATCGCGATGACCTGGGCGGACCAGGGCGGTGCGGTCTTCACCGCGCTGCGGGCCTGGTACGTGCCGTCGGCCGCGCGCACTCTCGAAGACGTCGTCGCGGTCCGCGCCGTCCGCGACGACGCCTACGACCTGCGCGAGCTGGACGGCCCGGCGGGCAGCAGGTTCGCCCGCGACGCCGTCGCCGCGACGGGCCTGACGTGCTTCGGCACCGACCGGGACTTCACCGCCCGGCTGCACACCGCGCTCGGCATCGGCGCCGCCGGGGACGGGCACAAGGCGGTCGGGCTGCTCGGCAGGATCCAGGCGGGCCAGCAGATCACCACCGTCGACGCGCTGTACAAGACGATGGTCCTGGAGGAGCCGTCCACCCTGGCCACGGCGGACGAGGTGGTGCAGCAGTTCGACGAGCTGTCCGGCACCCGGGAGCGAATGATCACCGCTCGCCGGCAGGTGCGGGCGCTGGCCCCGATCCGCGACCACCGCAGGGCCATCGATGCCGCGGTGGCGCGGCTGCGGGTGATCGACGACGTCGGGTCGTTCGCCGACCCGGTGTCCCCCGCGGCGCTGTGGCGGCACGAACGCCGGCTCGACCTGCTGCGTGCGGCGGAGGAGGACCTGACCGGACGGCGCCGCCAGGCCGAGCAGGGCGTGCGGGAGACGACGGCGCTGATCGGCGTGGCGGAGTCCCGGCGGGACGCGCTGCTGGACACCCTGCGCGCGTCCGGCGGCGACCGGCTGGAGACCGCGCTCCGGGAGATCCGCAATGTGGAGCGGCGGCTGGCCGACGTCGAACGCGGACGGGAGCGCCTGGACCGGGCCCTCGCCGCCATCGGCGCCACCGCGGCGACCGGTGCGGACTTCGCCGCGCTGGTCGAGGCGGCGCGCCGCGCGCTGGCCGACTCCCAGGCCAGGAAGACCGCCCAGAACGAGTTCGCCAAGGCGGCGGGGGAGGCCGCCGCCGCCGAACGCGACCTGGCCGCGCTGCGCGGCGAGCGCGCGGCGGTCGAGGCCCGCCGCGGCAACATCCCGTCCGACCTGCACACCGCCCGCGACCGGCTGGCCGACGCCGCCGGGCTCACGCCGGACGACCTGCCGTTCGTCGGCGAGCTGATCGAGGTGCGCACGGAGTTCGAACCGTGGCGGGAGGCGTTCAACCTGGCGCTCGGCGGGTTCGCGACCCGGATGCTGATCGACATCGGCCGGCTGGACGCGTTCCGCGAGGCGATCAACGCGGTGCCGCTCGCCCGGCGCATCCACTTCGAAGGCGTCCGCACCGGCATGCGCGACGAGATCGGGCTGGACGACAAGCGGCTCCCCGGCCGGCTCGACTACCGGCCGTCGCCGTTCACCGCCTGGCTCAAGGGCGAACTCGTCCGCGGCTTCGACTTCGTCTGCGTCGAGACGCCCAAGCTGCTGGGGCAGTACTCCAGGGCGCTCACGATCACCGGCCAGATGTCGCAGCGCGGCAGGGGAGCGCACGGCGGCCACGGCCGCGCCAACCTCCTGGGCTTCAGCAACAGCAGGCTGCTCGCCGACCTCGACACCCGGATCGGCCACGCCCGGGAGCGCCATGACGACGCCGCCGCACGCGTGGCGGACGCGGAGCAGGCCCTCAACTCGTTCGAGGAGCGGCGCACCGCCCACCAGACCGTGACCGAACTGTCCTGGGAGCAGGTGGACGTCGCGTCCGTCACCGCCGAACGGGATCGCTGGAAGCAGGTCATCGCCGAGGTCCGCGAGGGCAACCCGGAGATCGACCGGTTGCAGCGGGAGGCGGAGGAGCTCAAGCAGGAGGTGAAGGACCTGACCGAGCGCGTCGGCGGCCAGAAGCGGGAGCTGGACGGGCTCGAGAAGGACTGGGAATCGATCGTCGACGAGGTGGACGGCGCCCAGCGGGCCCTCGACACCGCCGCGGCGACCGGCGCCACGGTGAGCCCGGAGCACCGCGACTACCTCGCCGGGCTGTTCGGCGCCGCCCCGGACGGCACCGGCCCCGCGACGGCGCTGGCGGAGTTCGACGCCGCGCACCGGCGCGGAGTGGACCGCATGAACGACGACCGGAAGTCGGCCGAGGAGGAGATCGGCCGGTCCCGGAAGGCGTTGCAGGACACGTTCTCGACGTTCGTCGAACGCTGGCCGAACCCGAACCTCGGCACCGACCCGGAGGACTCCTACCGCGACTTCGACCGCCTCCTCACCGATCTGGAGACCAGCGGCCTGCACGAACTGGAGACGGAGTGGCGCGACAGCCTGCTCAAACTCTCCGGCAACGACCTCACCAGCCTGGACAGCGAGCTCGCCGCCGCCGTCCGGGAGATCCGCGACCGGATCGACCCGGTCAACCGGATCCTCGCCGAACTGCCGTTCGCCGACGACGGCCACCGGCTGCGCATCGACCCGCAGGAGAGCCACTCCGCGGTGCGCGCCCGGTTCCGCAAGGAGCTGCGCGACGTGCGCGCCGCCATCGACAAGGCGGCCACCGACGCCGACCGGGAACGCGCCTACCACCGCATGGCCAAGGTGATCGACCGCATCCGCCGCACCGCCCCCGATTTCGCCGACCTGATCGACGTGCGCAACCACGTCCGGATCAGCGCGGAGAAATGCGACCTCGCCGGCGAGCACGTCGCGGTCTACGACCACATCGGGGAGAAGTCCGGCGGCGAGTCGCAGGAACTGGTCGCGTTCATCGTCGGCGCCGCGCTGCGCTACCAGCTGGGCGACGCGGGCGCCGAACGTCCCCGCTACGCCCCCGTCTTCCTCGACGAGGCGCTGATCAAGGCGGACGCGCACTTCACCGGACGGGCCATCGGCGCCTGGCGCGGGCTCGGCTTCCAGCTCGTCATCAGCGCCCCCAACGACAAGCACAGCGCGATCGAACCGCACGTGGACGCCGAATACCTGACCCTCAAGAACACCGAGGGGCGGTCGTGGGCGAAGCCCATCGTGGCGGTCCCCGACGCATGACCCCCCGACTGGTCGTCCCGGCCGACGCGGTCGAGTCGCTCCGCCGCAAGATCCATCAGAAGTGGGCGGCCGCCGTGTGCGCCGACCTCGGTGCCGGGGAACCGGTCACGTTCTCCGTCCCGCTCCGTCCCGGCGTTTCGACGGGCAGCGCCGTGGCGCGGATCGGGTACCCCGCCTGGCACGAGTGGCACATGCGCTGGCGTGACTTCGCCGGCCGGCTGCCCGCGGGCGTGCAGATCGTCCGGAAGCCCGTGTCCGTCCAGGGCGTGACGGATGAGTACCCCGCCACGCTTGCCGCGGGCCTGGACGCCGCCCTCGCGCTGGTCTCCGGGACCGAGCCGCCGCCCGTGGACGCGGGCCGTGCCCGCGCGCTCGCGTCGTCGCTACGGGCGACCGGCGCGGTCCTCACCCCGGCCACCGTCCGGGCCGTCTACCTGCTCGGGGGCGAGGACGTCGAGGTGCTGCTCAGCGCGGTGACCTGGCTGCGCCGGAACCCCGACGCGGGCGCGTGGACCTTACGCCAGCTCCCGGTCCCCGGCATGCACACCAAGTGGCTCGACACCCATGGCGCGTTACTGCGCGACGTCGCCGGACGCGACGTCCGTGACGAGGTGCGGTCCCGGCCGGCCGTGCTGCATCTGACCTACGTCGACCCCGCGCACGCCGCATCGGGGAGCCGCAGACACGACGCGTGGACGACCGGCGACACGCACGACATCGCCTACCGGCCGCGGATCGTCCTCGTCGTCGAGAACCGCGACTCCAGGCTCTGGTTCCCGCCTGTGGAGGACGCCATCGTGGTCGAGGGCGGCGGCAAGGCGGCGGCGTCCCTCCTGGCGAACGTCCCCTGGATCCGCGCTGCGGACCACATCGTCTACTGGGGAGACATCGACGCGGACGGGTACGCGATCCTCGACGGGTTCCGCGCCGCGCTGGCCAAGCCCGCACCGGACGGCGCGCCACCGAAACCGGTCACCTCCATCCTGATGGACGCCGCCGACCTGCACCGCTACGCACAGCACGGCGTGAACCACGACAAGAGGGGGCGCCCCCTCAAGCCGTCCGAGGAGAATCTGCCTCATCTGACCGAAGCCGAGGCGACCGCCTACGACACCGTCGCGACGGCCGGCCCCACCCCGTTCCGCCGGATCGAACAGGAAGCGATCCCTCTCGTCCACGCGGCGACCCGGCTGCTGGACGTCTCCACGACATCTCACCCGTGACCAAGCGGCGCCGACCCGCCGACACGACCCCCGATCGCGGTCGGATCGGTGCGGACCCGCTGTTCGGCTCGCCGACGCGTCCACGCGGTGGGATCGTAGGCGGGTGGCGCAGAAGGATCGAGGTGTGACGGGGTCGCTCAGCACGTGGCTGGCGGGGTTGAGCCGGGAGGAGTTGGCCGGTCTGCTGTCCGAGCGGTCGGACGCGTTGGCCGACCCGGAGCCGTTGACGTTGGGCGAGCTCGCGGAACGGCTGTCCGGCCCGCGCGGGGCGCTGGTGGCGTTCGCCGCCTGCGAGCTGCCGTTGGTGCAGTTCGCGGAGGTGCTCGCGGCCCTCGGCGGCGCCGCGGCGAGGGCGGACGTCGAGGCGTTGCTCGGTGCCGAGCCGGACGACTTCGAACGGGTGCTGGACGCACTCGTCCGGCGCGGCCTCGTATGGCCGGCGGATGGCCTGCTGCACCTCGTGGAGCCGTTGAGGGAATGGCCGATCGGGGACGGACCGCTCGGTCTGGGGCCGTCGGCCGCCGTTCTGCTGCCGCACCTGAGAGCCGAGGATCTCCGCCGGATCGTCCGCGGCCTGGGTGTCGAGCCGCGGGGGAAGCGCAAGGCCGAGCTGCTGGACGCGGCTCTCGCGGGTCTGGGAGACGCGGAACGGGTGCGGCGAGTCGTGGCCGCCGCGCCGCAACGGGAACGGAGCCGGATCGAGAAGATCGCACGCGCCGGCCGCATAGACGGCGACCAGGGCATTTACCTGTTCGGCCGGGAGAGCCCGTATACCTGGGCGCTGGCCCGGGGACTGCTCGTCCAGCTCGACTGGCTGCAGCCGCTCATGCCCGCGGAGGTGGCACTGGCGCTGCGCGGCCCGTCCTACCAGGCGCCTTTCACACCGGCCGCGCCGTCCGTGGGCACGGCCGCGGCGTCGGAGGGCGCGGTGACGGCGGAGTTCGCGGCGGCCTCGGCACGCGCCCTAGAGCAGATGGAGGCGGTTCTCCGGTCCTGCGCCGCGGAGCCGCCGGCCCGTCTGAAGTCCGGTGGCGTCGGTGTCCGGGAACTGCGGCGGACGGCCAAGCGGACAGGAGGTTCCGAGGACGCCGTCCGGCTCTGGCTGGAACTGGCCGCGGCCGAGGGGCTGCTGGACTGGCGCGACGGCGCGCTGGCCCCGGCGGCTGAAGCGGGTGATCCGCCGCCGTCCGCCGCCCGCCTGGCGTCCATGCTGCGTACCTGGGCGCAGATGCCGCGCCTTCCATTGCTCGACGATCCGGAGACGGGCCGTAGCGCCCCTCTGGACACTCGGGCGCACGATCCAGCGGCGCCCCGGCTTCGCGCCGCGGTGCTCGAAAGCCTCGCGGCCCTCCCCGGAGGGCGCGGCGCGACCGGACCCGGACAACTGGTCGCGGCGGTGACATGGCGGTCCCCGCTCTTGTTCGAGGACGCCGAGGTGGCGCCGCCCTACATCGCGGCCGTCTGGCACGAGGCGGAGTTGCTCGGCGTGATCGCCCATGGCGCGCTCACCCCGACCGGACGGGTGCTGGCGGGCGTCGACGCTGCGGTGACGCTGGATGAGGCCGTCGCGGACGCGCTGGAAGCGACGTGCGGACGGGTGCTCCTGCAAAGCGACCTCACGGCCGTGGTCCCCGGGCCGCCCGCGCCGTGGCTGGCGGGACTCCTGGACCTGGTCGCCGATCGCGAATCACGGGGCACCGCCTCGGTCTGGAGGTTCAGCCTGCCCAGCGTGCGGCGCGCCCTGGACGAGGGCCGCACCGCCGACGGGATCCGCTCCGACCTGGAGGCGGCGGCGGGCACCGGCCTGCCGCAGCCGCTGGCGTACCTGATCGACGATGTCGCCCGCAGGCACGGCGAGGTCACCGTCACCGCGCTCGCCTGCGCGATCCGCTGCTCCCGTCCCGCGCTGCTCGCCGAGATCCTGGCCCATCGGGGGCTGCGCCGGCTGAAGCTCCGGGAACTGGCGCCCACGGTGCTCGCCAGCGCCGAGCCGGTGGACCAGACCCTCGCGGCGCTCCGGGCGGCCGGTTACGTACCGGCCGGCGCGGGCGACGGCGACGCGCCCTTGATCGAACGCGCACGCCCTCCACGTCGCGAGAAGCGTCCGGGCAAGGCCGAGGCCACCCGGCCGCGCACGCCGATCGACCTGGCCGCCCGGCTGCACGGAACACCACCGGACCCGCCCGCCGAAGCCGACGATGTCGACGCCCACATGGCGGAGCTCGCTTCCCACCTGCCGGTCTCCGAACGGCGCATGCTGGCCCACGCACTGCGGACGGGCGTCGCCGTCGGCATCGAGTACGTCAACGGCGAGGGCAATCCCACCACCCGTGTGATCGAGAAGGCCCGGCTCGACGCCCCCTTCCTCACCGCGTGGTGCCGGCTGCGCGACGCCGAGAGGGTCTTCCACATCGGCCGCGTCCAGGCCGTGACCCCGGCAGCTCTCATGATCTGAGACCAGCGCGGGCGCATGGGGAACCCGGTCGGTGGGCGGCTGCCGGAGAAGCGAAGGAAGGGGGCACGGCCGGGCGCCGCGGCGGCGGGACCGGAGGCCGCTGTCCGGGGCCTCAGGTCGGCGCTCCGCATCGAGTCCGATTTCTCATGTCGATCAATACCGCCGCGTGCTGAACGGTGTGGCGGAGTCGGCGGCGCCGCCGTCCGCAAAGGAGAGGTTCGGCGCGCCTGGCCGAGGTGCAGGGCACCCGGAGGAATCGCTCAATGATGATCGTTTTTGGCCGCCCGTTCACGGCGGGCCTTCGGCGAACGTTTCGTGAGGTCGGGACGTTCGTGGCGCGCTCCCGCGAAGCGGCGGATCCCCGGCTTAGCGGCTCCAGAGTTGGAACGATCCACGATCTTTGGTGATTCTTCCGGTCGGATAACCGCATCGGAAGGTGGTCAATTCAGAGCAAAAGGGACAGTAGTTCGCTGAAGTATCTCCCCTTACTCCCGTGTCTTCGTGCATCATGGGTTCCGCCCCATTTCGGGGTTCGTGCGTGTTGAGGTCCGCATCCGGGTCGGGCCCGCAGTCCGCTGGGCCTGCGCACGGTTCCATCAGCCAGCCCCTCGCTCAAAGGACAGGATGGATGCCGGTACACGCAGGCCGACTCCGCATCGAGCGCGCCCCCCTGGAACGCGCGGTACTGGTGTGGCTCATCATGGCGATCGCCGGCGGCGGCATCTTGCTGGCCGCCCTCTTCGCCGTCGGCCCGCAATCACGCGCCCTGGTGGCGGGCGGAGGTGGAGGCATGCTCCTCGCGCTCAGCGCCGCCATCGGGGCCGCCGTGTACTTCGCCGCGGACAACCAGCGGCTGCGAGGCCGGCTGATGCAGGTCACCGCCCAGGACGACCGGTTGGAGCGACAACTCGCGGAACTGGTCGACGGGCCGCTGCCCACCCTGGTCGCCCGGCTGCGCGACGGCGCTCCGCCCGAGAAGGTGCTGGTCGGCTTCCCGCCGGTGACCGACCGGGCCCTCGGACGGCTGCTGCGCATCGTCGTGGACGGCCTCGCCGCCGGGGAACGCGCGGCCGCGCAGGTGCGGGCGGAGTCGGCCGCGCTCGACGCGGAGTTGGCCTGGCTCGCCGACACCGCGCTGCCCGCCCTGGCCACCCGGATCAGGCGCGACCGGGTCGGCGTCCCGGCCGTCCTGGCCGAACTCGCGGACCCCGCCCACGACACCACACGGCGCGTCCTGCACCGGGTCGCCGAGGACCTCGCCGAGGGAGAGCGGACCAGCGCCGCGGCGCTGGCGGCCTGCGCGAGCGCGGCCGCGCGGATCCAGGCGAGGACGACCCGGATGCTCGGTGAGCTGCGCGACCTGGAGGACCGCTACGGCGACGACAAGGTGTTCGGGGACCTGCTCGGCCTCGACCACGACGTCTCCCAGCTGGGACGGCTGGCCGACAGCATCGCGCTGCTCAGCGGCGGCCGGTCGGGGCGGCGCTGGACCAAGCCGATCGTGATGGAGAGCGTCCTGCGCGGCGCCATGGGCCGGATCGGTGCGTACCAGCGCGTCCAGTACCACCTGACCAGTACCGCCGCGGTCGCCGGATTCGCCGCGGAAGGCGTGATCCACGCGCTGGCGGAGCTGATGGACAACGCCGCCAACTTCTCGCCGCAGGGCAGCACCGTGCACGTGTACGTCGAGGAGGAGGACGCGGGGATCCTGGTCACGATCGAGGACGGCGGCCTCGGCATGCGGCAGCGCGAACGGCAGCGCGCCGAACGGCTCGTCAGCGAGGCCGCCGATCTCAGCTCGCTGCCCGGCACCAGGCTCGGCCTGGCCGTCGTCGGGCGCCTCGCCCGCAAGCACGGCCTGCGGGTCAGCTTCCGCCCGTCCTCGCGCGGTGGAATCGGCGTGATCGTGCTGATCCCCGCCAACCTCATCGTCTACACCCCGCCCGGTGCCGCGGACGCCGTGGACGCGGCGGACGCGGCCGTCCCCGCCGCCCGCCGTCCAGCGGAGCCGAAGCGCGAGGTCGCGGCGCCTCAGCCCGCCGGCGCGGAATCCGATGATCTGGTCCTGCCCAAACGCAGACGCGGCGCCGCCCTCGCGAGCGCGCCCGCGGGACGGCCCGCGGGGCAGGAACCCCGTCTCCGCGACTCGGGGACCCGGTTCGCCGCGTTCCGCCAATCCGCGGCCGGGCCTCCCGCCGCCTCCGCATCCCCGTCCGCGTCCGCGTCCGCGTCCGCGTCGGCCTCCGGTGCCGAGCCGGACGGGGCCGGGTCCGCGGCGGCCGGGGGTGGGGGAGCAGGTGCGGGGGAGGCGGGGCCCGCCGCGGACGAGTGAGATCCGCGACAGGCCCCGGCAGAACGACGGACAGCAGGATTCACAGATGGGAGGAGGGGCGACCCGGACCACCGGCCGCCCCGGGGAACCGATGAACACCGATCAGCGTGATCTTGACTGGTTGCTCGCGGGGCTGCTGGAGCGAGCACCGGGTGCCCGGCACGTCCTGGTGCTGTCCAGGGACGGCCTCAAGATCTGCTTCACGCCCGGACTCGAAGAGGACGGGGCCGACCAGCTCGCCGCCATCGCGTCCGGCATCCAGAGCCTGTCGCTGAGCGCGTCCGCCGAGTTCGGCGAGGGCCTCGGAGCGGGCCAGTCCATGGTGGAGTTCGCCGGCGGCGTGCTGCTCATCGTCCCGGCGGGCCAGGGTGCGCACCTGGCCGTGGTCGCGGACGAGGTCGCCGACGTCGGCCTCGTGGGGCACTGCATGAACGAGCTGGTCGAGCAGATCGGCGGGTACCTGACGGCCGCGCCTCGCAGACTTGAGCACGACGCCCGCACATGAACCGCCGCCCTCTCGACAGGGAGGACCCCGACCGGCTCTACACCGTGACCCGGGGCCGCTCCGAGGCGGGCGACGACACGCTCGATCTGGTGGCGCTGATCGTCGCCGAGGACGAAGCCGAACCCGGCATGCAGTCCGAGCACGCCACGATCCTGCGGCTCTGCCGCCACAACCCGGTCGCGGTCGTCGAACTGTCCGCCCGGCTGCGGCTGCCGGTGAGCGTGATGAAGATCTTGCTGCTCGACCTGCGCGACATGGGCCGCATCACCGTCCGCCATCCGTCCTCGGCCGCCGCACCAGCCGCGTACACGGCCGACCTGGAAACGCTGAAGCAGGTGCTCGTTGGACTCGAAAGCATTTGACCCGACGCCGGGCGCGCAGCCCGCCGACCGGCGCGCCGGGACGCCCCTGCGGCATACCGCCCGGGACGCGTTGAAGATCGTGATCGTCGGCGGGTTCGGCGTGGGCAAGACCACCATGGTCGGCTCGGTGAGCGAGATCAGGCCGCTCAGCACCGAGGAGACCATGACGCGGGCCGGGATCGGCATCGACGACCCGGGCCGGGTCGAGACGAAGCGCACCACCACCGTCGCCTTCGACTTCGGCCGCATCTCGCTGGACGAGCAGCGGGTGCTCTACCTGTTCGGGGCGCCCGGCCAGGAGCGGTTCTGGTTCCTGTGGGACCAGCTGTTCTCAGGGAGTCTCGGCGCCATCGTCCTGGTGGACACGCGCCGGCTGGAGGAGTGCTTCTACAGCGTCGACCGCCTCGAGGCGCACGCCATGCCGTTCGTGGTGGCGGTCAACCGGTTCGAGGGCCCGCGGCCGTCGCTGGACCGGGTCCGGGACGCGCTCTCCCTCGACGAGGGCATCCCGCTGATCGAGTGCGACGCCCGCTCCCGCGACTCCGCCAAGGCCGTGCTCATCACGCTCGTCCGGCACCTCGCCCATCTCCGCGAACCGTCCGCCGCCCAGGAGGTCGCACCGTGACCGAATCGTCCATTCCGCGGTCCGCGCCCGCCGGGGACGCCCCCGACACCCCCGTGCGGCTGTACGGGGCCACCGTCACCCGGGACCCCGCCGAGTTCTACCGTGAGCTGCGCCGGGACCACGGCCCGGTGGTACCGGTCCTGCTGGACGGCGACGTCCCCGCGTGGTTCGTCGTCGGCTACCGGGAGGTCAACCACATCACCAGCAACCCCATGCTGTTCGCGCGCGACTGCCGGCGCTGGAACGCCTGGGACCAGGTCCCCGACGACTGGCCGCTCATGCCCTATGTCGGGTGGACGCCGTCGGTGATGTTCGCCGAGGGGGAGGAGCACCAGCGGCGGGCCGGCGCGATCGGCGACGCCCTCGACGCCGTCCACCGCACCGAACTCGCCGCCGTCTGCGAAGAACTCGCCGACGGGCTCATCGACGAGTTCGCCGGCAACGGGGAGGCCGACCTGGTCGGGCAGTACTCCCACCGCATCCCGCTGCTGGTCATGGCCCGGCTGTTCGGGCTGCCCGACTCCGACGTGCCCGCGCTCGTCCAGGACGTCGCCGAGTCCCTCGACGCCGACGAGAAGGCCGTCGCCGCCCATCAGCGCATCCAGCAGCGCATGACGGACCTGGTGGCCGAGCGGCGGCTGCGCCCGCGACCGGACTTCCCCTCCCGGCTGCTGGCGCATCCGGCCGGGCTCAGCGCCGACGAGGTGATCATCGATCTGCTGGTGGTGATGGCCGCCGCGCAGCAGCCCACCGGCAACTGGATCGGCAACGCCCTGCGGCTGATGCTGGTCGACGACCATTTCTCCATGACGTTCCAGGGCGGCAGGAGCAGCGTCGACCAGGCGCTGACCCAGGTGCTCTGGGAGGACACCCCCACCCAGAACTTCATCGGCCGCTGGGCCGTGCACGGCTGCCGGCTCGGGGGACGCGACATCCGCTCCGGTGACCTACTGGTCCTGGGCCTGGCCGCGGCGAACGCCGACCCCCAGGTGCGGCCCGAGGCCGGCGCCGCCACCGGCAACCGCGCCCACCTGTCGTTCGGGCACGGTGAGCACGGCTGCCCGTTCCCCGCCCCGGAACACGCCGAGGTCATCGCGCGGACGGCCATTGAGGTGCTGCTCGACCGCCTGCCGGACATCGAGCTGGCCGTCCCGCCGGACGGCCTGGAGTGGCGGCCGTCCTTCTGGATGCGGGGGCTGCACACGCTCCCGGTCACCTTCAGTCCGGCCGCCCGCAGGGGCGGGGCGGTGCCGTTCACCCCGGAGGCGTGAACTCCAGCGGCAGGTGGGCGGGGCCGCGGGTGAACACACCGCGCTCGACCGGGTCGGCCCCCTCGGCCAGCCGGACGTCGGGCATGGCGTCCAGGAGCATGTTCGTCCCGACCTCGATCTCCGTCTTGGCCAGCAGCGCGCCGACGCAGAAGTGCCGTCCCAGCGCGAACGCCAGATGGTCGGCCGCGGCGGAGAACGCGCTCGTGGTCGTCAGGTCATCGCGGAAGATGTCGAAGCGTTCGGGGTCCCGGTAGCGCTCGGGGTCCCGGTTGGCCGCGCCGATCAGGCAGGTGACCGTGCTGCCGGCGGGGATCGTTCCACCGGTCACCGCCACGTCCTCGTCCGGCTGCCGCATGATCATGTGGACGGGCGGCGAGTAGCGCAGCGTCTCGGCGAACGCCCGCGGTATCAGATCACGGTCCCGCCGCACCGCCGCGAGCTGGTCCGGATGCGCGAGCAGGTTCGCGAACAGCGCGGAGACGGCCTTGTCGGTCGTCTCACCGCCCGCGGCCAGGAGCAGGCTGACGAACGCCTTGATGTCCTCGTCGCTCATCCGCGTCCCGTCGATCTCCGCCAGGCACAGCCGCGACAGCAGATCGTCTCCGGGCTCCTCGCGGCGGCGCGCGATGATCGGCAGCATGTAGGCGGCGAGTTCCTCCCGCGTCCGCAGCCCGGCCTCCGCCACGTCCGGATCCTGAGCGAGGTTCCCCAGGAACGCGATGATCGAGGTGTACCACCGCTGGAACCGCGCGTGATCCGCCTGGTCGAGCCCGAGCATGTCGACGATGACATTGATCGGGAAGTGGGCGCTGAACTGGCCGACCAGCTCCACCTTGCCCGCCGTGCGGAAGCCGTCGATCAGGGTGCGTGCGTTCCGCTCGATCACCGGCAGGAATTTCTCCCGCAGTTCGTCGCCCCGGAACGCGGGCGCCACCAGGCCCCGCCGCACCGCGTGCTCCCGGCCGCTGAGCTGCAGAATCGTCCGCCCGTGCACGGGTTCGAGCTGCCAGTCGTAATTCGCGGTCGTGAACACCGGCTCCCGGAAGGCCCGCGCCACGTCCTCGTACCGCGAGATCACGTAGCTCTGCGTTCCCTCGTGCCAGTAGAGCGGCGCCTTTTCGCGCAGCACCTGATAGGCGCTGTAGGGATCGGCGGCGAATCCGTCCGCCAGGATATCGGGAAGCTCCGCACTCGTGGTCATTCCACTCCCATGAATGTGATTCGGTCACCATTGTCGAGGTTAGAAACCCACGGGGTTAAAGTCCAGAAAACCCAGGTTTCGGACGCGTGATCAACCGACCGAAACCTATCGGAGGCCGCGTGAGGGCGCCGGTCAAAGCGGTCACTCTTGGACCGTGGCTCCCCTGGCCCTGTGCACCCTCTGGTACAGCACGTGCCTGGATCGGCGGGTGCGGTGCACGAGGCCGGCGCGGTGCAGCACCTGCAGGTGGTAGGACACCGTCCCGGGGGTCAGGTGGAGGCGTTCGGCGAGTTCCGTGGTGGAGCGGGGCGTGGCGAGTTCGGCCAGCAGCCATGCCCGCGTGGCGCCGACGAGTTCGTCGAGCGGCCGGGGCGGAACGGACGCCGTGGAGATCGCCGGATAGCTGATCAGCGGTGTCTGCGGGGCGAGGTCGTCCTTATGGACGTCGTACATGGTGTGGTGCAGGAAGACGGTCGGCGTGAAGACCGCGGCCTCGGCGCTGATCCGGCGCCGGTGGAGACGGTCGATGTCCAGGCCGCCCTCCCGCCAGCGCACGGTGGGGCCGAGCCCCTCGATCATCTGAGCGAAGCCGTCCCTGGCGATCGCGTCGGCCCGGTGGGCGACGTCGTCTTCCAGCCGTGCCCTGATGTGGGGCCAGTGCGGAGCGAGCGCCGCCGTCCAGAACTGCTCCAGTTGGCCGGCAAGGAGCTCGGCGAAGTGCCGTTCTCCGCGGTCCAGGGCATTCCGGACCAGTGTCCGCGACGTTCCGACGTCCCCGCTCCGGTCGAGGGCGTTGCCCATCTCGCGTCCGACCCGTTCCATCGAGGTGACCGCCACCCGGTGCAGCTCCGCCTCCGGAGTGCGCTCGTAGGCCTCCGGCACGGGACTCACGAAGTCGGGTGAATAGCAGTACGGCCCTCGGCCGCTGACGGCGGCCAGCAACTCCAGCCGGTGGACGCGCAGGGCCTCGCCGGCTCGCCGCTGCCACTGCCTGCCGAGCAGGTGCGGATGGTGCCAGAGCATGAAGAGGAGTTCGTTCGCCGCGCGCACGGGCGAGATCGCGAACCTCGTCCGGGCCAGTCCGTCCGGACCCAGGTCAATCCGGATCATCGGCCCCGATCCACATCCACATGGTCCATTTGGACCTCATCAAATCATTCGGACCTCGGCCTGTCATGCCGCGACGATCACAACAGTTCTCGCACGGGGGGCGCCGGGCGTTCCGCCGTGACGTGGTGTGAACCTGGACAGGGAGTTGTCGTGGCGGAATCGGTCGTCGCCGGCGGGCCCGTGGACGAGCGGGGCGGGCGGTCCGCGCCGGCGGATCGGCGCGGACGTAACGCGTGGGTACTGGTGGTGTTCACCACCCTGACGAACCTGGCGGACGGGATCACCAAGATCACGCTGCCGATGATCGCCACGTCGCTGACCCGCTCTCCGGCGCTGGTCTCCGGAGTACTGCTGACCCTGTCGCTGCCGTGGCTGCTGATCGCGCTGCCGGTGGGCGTTCTGGTGGACCGTGCCGACCGGCGCAGGCTGCTGTGGCTCGCGGACGGCCTGCGGACGACCGCCGTTCTCGGCCTGCTGGCCCTGTTGGCCACCGGACGGATGGCGCTGCCGATGCTCTACGCGGGCGGGGCGGCGCTCGGCGTCGCCGAGGTGATCGCGCTGACCTCGGCCGCGGCCATCGTGCCCGACGCGGTGGCGCCGGCCGGCCGGGAGCGCGTCAACACCTGGATGAGCGCGGCCGAGACGCTGTGCAACGAGTTCGCCGGACCGTTTCTGGGCGGCCTGCTCGTGGTGGCGGGCGCCGCGATCGCGCTCGGCGCCACCGTCGGCGGCTACCTGCTCGCCATGGTCGTCCTCGTGTTCCTCGCCGGCCGGTTCCGGGTTCAGCGCGCCGTCGGCGAACCCGCGCCGTCCGTCCGCGAACAGGCCGTCGAGGGCGTGCGCTTCCTGTGGCGCCAGAGCCTGTTGCGGATGCTGGCCCTGACGGTCGCCGTGCTGGTCAGCTGCTGGGGCGCGTGGTTCGCCCTCATGCCACTCGTCGCGACCAGGATGATGGGCCTGAACGCGGGCGAATACGGCGCGCTGGTCGCCGCTCTGGGCGTCGGCGGCCTCGCCGGGGCGCTGGCCGTGGGCGCCGCGAACCGGCTGTTCGGACGCCGCCGGGTGATGTTCGCCAACGTGTTCCTGACCTGCGGGATGGTGGCGGTGCCCGCGGTGACCGCGAACGTGTGGGCGGTCGGTTTCGCCGCCTTCCTCGGCGGCATGGGGGGCGGCCTCTGGACCGTCAACTCCCGCATCATCGGCCAGACACTGGTGAGCCCGGACATGATGGGCCGGTACAGCGCCGCCGCCCGGCTGTTCGGCTGGGGTGCCATCCCCCTGGGCACCGCGTTGGCCGGAGTGCTCGCGCAGTGGTTCGGGCCCAAGGTGGCGTTCGGCGTCTTCGCGGTGTCGACCGCGGTCATCATCGTCCCGTTCCTGCGCACCTTCACGCCCGGCGCCCTCACCGACATCGAGGCGCGTCTACGCCGCCCATAGGACGCCGCCCGCGTCCTCCGGTTCAGGTCGCCCGGGGGCGCGGTGGCACAGGCCGTCGAAGAGGAGTGCGGTGATCTTCCGCGCCTCGTCCAGCCAGCCCTCCGCCGAAACGCCCAGTGAGCGGGCGAACTGCCGGTGCATGCCGATGATGTCGTCGTACGAGGCAGGTGGCCGAGCGGCTCGGCGACGCAGTGCAATGGGAAATCGTGCTGATTTCGCAAGAGCCGCATTTTTCGTGTCGCGTCCATCGCCGATAAGCGAACTCTCGTTGCGTTAACGCTACCCGCGGAAGATTCGACCGATCATGCGCGGCGCCGGCACGTCTCCGGCCTCGCGAACCAGCGGTGACCAGCGGACCCGGGAGATCGTCGCGGGTGCGCCGATCCCGCGGGCGGGGAGGGACGCTTCCTTGCCTTCCGTCAAGTACCTTCGTGTTGTTACGGTGTGATGCGGGGGGTAGCTTCCTCGTCAGGCGGTTTTCTCAGGAAGGGAAGTGGTCTCGCCGCAGCCTCTGAAGTGATGGAACTCACTCAAAGTACTGATGGTCCTCCCGGTGTTTTCGACTCGGCCCTGGCCTCCGCCCCGTATCCGGTGCTCGCCTTGGATCCGGCGGGGGCAGTCACACGACTCAATGACGCGGCTCGCCCATTGCTCGGCGCGGTGCCGGGCGGGGTGTCGGACCACCAGGTGCCAGGGTGGCTGGCAGAGGCCCACCACGCGCTGGCCGCCGGTCCTGCCCCGGCCCGTGCGGAGCCCGGCCGTTCCCCGCTGGAGCCGATCGCGCATGGTCCGGTCGGCGACCGGTTCTTCGCGGCCCATGCGGTGCCGGACGGAGGACCCGCCGATCCCCGCGTGTCCCGTGGCCACTCGGCCGGGACGATCTGGTGGCTGTTCGATGTCACCGAGAACCGGCGTCTGGCGCGGGAATTGGCCGCCGAACGCGAGCGGACGTCCTTCCTTGCGGACGCGTCCAGCCAGCTGCTCGCGTCGCTGAATCTGGAGCGGTGCATGGAGGTGACCGTGCGGCTGGCCGCGCGGCATCTCGCCGACGCCGCACTGGTGATCGCTCCCGGATCGGGGCGGTCCCATCCCGTTTCCTTCTGCGGCCCGGACGGTGAGGTGGAGCATCAGGAACTCCTCGTGGATCCGGCGGAGGTTCCGGGGCTCGCGGAGGCGATGCAGGGGTTCCCGCCGGTGCCGTCACGCTGGATCGATCCCGCCGCCGCGCCCGCCTGGGTCGCCCGCGAGCACCTGGGTGAACTCGCCGCCATGGTGGTGACCGCGCTGCCCGGACACGGGATTCCGGCCGGGGCGCTGATGCTGCTCCGGCGCGGCGGACAGGGCGCGTTCTCCGAGAACGAGGAGATGGTGGCGCGCCTGTTCGCGGCGCGAGCCGGTGCGGCCATGTCGGCCGCCCGCGTGTACGCCGAGCAGGCGTCCATCACCGACACGCTGATGCGCGAGCTGCTGCCGCCCCGGACGATCGAACTGCCCGAGGCGGAGCTGGCGGCCCGCTACCGCCCCTCGGGCGACGGCGAGCGGGTCGGAGGCGACTTCTACGATCTGCATCCGGCGGCCGACGACCCCGGTGCGCCGCCGGAGTCGCTGGTGGTCTTGGGGGACGTGTGCGGCAAGGGGCTGGAGGCCGCCGTCCTCACCGGCAAGATCCGGAACACGCTGCGCGCTCTGGTGCCGCTGACCGGGGACCACCAGCGTGTGCTGGAGCTGCTGAACGGGACGCTGCTGCACGGCGACTCAACCCGATTCGTCACCCTGGTACTGGCCTCGCTCGTCCGGGAGGGCGAGCGCGTGCGACTGCGGTTGACCAGCGCGGGCCATACCGCTCCGCTGATCGTGCGTGCCGGCGGCGAGGTCGAATCCGCCGACACGCACGGCTCGCTGATCGGGGTGCTGGACGACATCACGTCCACGACCGCGACGGTGCTGCTGGAACCGGGCGACGCGTGCCTGCTGTACACCGACGGCATCACCGAGGCGGTCGGCGGCCCGTTGGGCGACGAGATGTTCGGTGACGAGCGACTGCATGAGGAACTGCGAGGCTGTGGCGGGATGCCCCCGGAGGCCCTGGTCGAACGGGTGCACATGCTCGCCGCGGAGTGGGTGGGCACCCGCGTGCACGACGACATGGCCGTGATCGCCATCGCCGCTCCGCGGCGCACCAGCCCCGGTGCGGTCGGGGGCCGGGAACCTGGGAGGCGCACGACGTGATCCGCACCGCAGAGGAGCCGCCCGCCGAGTTCGATGATCGGGCGAAGGCGCTCTGGGACGCGATCGTCGGCGGCGACGAGTACGCCGCCGCCGACGCGATGGCGGCCGCCCTGGACGAGGGAGCCGCCGCCGAGACGCTGCTGCTGGAGGTCATCGCACCGCTGCAGGCCCGGGTGGGCCGCGAGTGGGCGGCGAACCGGCTCACCGTCGCGCAGGAGCACACCGCCACGGCGATCAACGAACGGGTGATCGGGACGATGGCGTACCATCCGGCCGTCCGCCGGGGCATGCAGAGGCGTGCCGGGGCACCGCGCGGCCGGGTGGCGGTGGCCTGCATCGACGGCGAGTGGCACGCGCTGCCCGCCCGGATCCTGGCCGAGGTGCTGCGGCTGCGCGGCTGGCAGGTCGACTACCTCGGGGCGCAGGTGCCGACGCCGCACCTGATCTCGCACGTCCACCGCACGAACCCGGCGGTGGTGGCGCTGTCGTCCTCGATCGCCACCCGGCTGCCGGCCGCCCACGCCGCCATCACCGCCTGCCAGGTGACCGGGACCCCGGTCATGGTCGGCGGCGCCGCGTACGGGCCGGGCGGCCGCTACGCCTCCCTGCTCGGCGCGGACGGCTGGGCTCCCGACGCCCGCGCCGCCGCCGCCCGGCTGGCCGAGGGGCCGCTGCCCAAGCCGCCGCCCGTCCACCAGGCCGTCGACGATCTTCCGCATCTCGCCGACCAGGAGTACACGCACATCACGCGGACGGCGCCGGGGCTGGTGCGCCACGTGCTGGCCGAACTGGAGTCCCGGTTCCCGGCGATGGCCGACTACACCGACCGGCAACGGCGCCACACCGCCGAGGACATCGCCCACATCGTCGACTTCCTCGGTGCCGCCCTCTATGTGGACGACCCGGACCTGTTCACCGGATTCGCCGGCTGGATCGCGGGGATCCTGGCCGCACGCGACGTGCCCGTCCACAGCCTGCTGCCCGCACTGGATCTGCTGGCGGAACAACTCGTCGACTATCCCCGCGCCGCGGACCTGCTGTCGCGCGCGCGGGACACCGTGCGGTCGCCGCTGCCGGAGCCCACCGGCACCCCGTCCGAAGGCGTGGGCGGCCTCTTCGAAGAGAGGACCGCATGACGGCCTTCGTTCCCGATGTTCCGTTGCGCGTCCTCGCCACGGTGGCCGGCGCGCGATCGCTGCGGATCGGGATAGAGGGCGTGCTGGACTTCCGTACTGCCGACACGCTGGTGACCGCTGTCTGCGCGCATCTGGAGGACCACCCGGACACCGACGACCTGGAACTGGTCTGCACTCGGATGGGCATGTGCGATTCGGCCGGTCTGTCCGCCCTGCTGATGATCCGGCGCCGTACGGCCGCAGCCGGCGCCCGCCTCCGCCTGACGGACCGGAGCCCGCGACTCGACCGGCTTCTGGACCTGACGGGGACCCTGCACCATCTCACCGGCGAATCGGCCGAGCCCGCGCCCCGGACGTGATCGAGATGTGAGCCGGCCGCTCCCGGCGCGGTGCCGGGGCGATCTCTCCCTCATTCCCACGACCAGTGCTTCTCAAATCGAAGCAGAGTGGGTAGCCTGCCGGCATGCATCTGAAATCGAAGCAGGTGCCGCGCCTGGCTCCCGTCGAACCGCCCTACGACGCCGACACCGCCCAGGCCCTGCAAGCGCTGGGCCCGCCGATCGCGCTGTTCCGCGTGTTCGCCCGGCGGCCGGACCGGGCCGCGGGCATCCACCACTGGGGCCGGTACTACCTGTCGCGCCGGTCGGCGCTGTCGCTGCGGCACCGTGAGCTGGTGATCGACCGCACCACCGCGCGCTGTGGAGCCGAGTACGAATGGGGCGTCCACATCGCGGAGTTCGCCGAAAAGGCCGGCCTCGACGACGAGCAGATCCGCTCCATCGCCACCGGCGGCCCTGGCGACGCATGCTGGACCGACCCGTCCGACCGCGCGGTCCTGTGTGCCGTGGACGCTTTGTACGGCACCGACGACCTGCAGGACGATCAGTGGCATGACCTCGTGGCGGCCGTCGGCGAGGAGGGCGCCGTCGACCTGTTGCTCCTGTGCGGCTGGTACCACGCGATCTCCTTCGCCGCCCGCGTCCTGCGCCTGCCGCCCGAGCCCGGTACCCCGGCCCTCCCGCCAGTCCCGGTCACGTCCGAGCACGGCCACCGAGACCGCGGCGAGACCGCTCGTTAGAGAGCAGGTGGCCTGGTGCAGACGATTCGCCCACGGGTACGAAAATGACAGCGGATCCTCGGCGGGCGCTGATCGTGCGCGCCTGTTCACGCGGCGGTGCCGGAGGCAGCCCCACCGCCGTCGTCCTGGACGGCGGCCCGTTCACCGCCGAGGAACGCCGCGCGGTTCCGGTGGCGTGCGGCACATCGCATGCCGTGTTCGTCTCCGCGCGAGATGGACGGGCGTCGCTCCGGTTCTTCACCGCGAAGGGTGAACTGCCCGCATGCGGCCATGGGACGGTCGCGGCGCTGGCCGTTCTCGCCGACCGGTCCGGCCTTCCGGAGTACCGGACCACCCTGCACGCGGGCGGCCGTTCATTCGCCGGCCGAGCCGTGCGGCGCGCCGGAGCATTCGAGGCACGGTTCGACCCGGGTCCGGTCACGCTCCGGGAGACCACCGCGTCCGAACGCGACCTGGTCCTTCCCCTCTTCCCGGCGCCCGCCGGGCCGCCCGTCGTCGCATTCGTGGGACGACCCCGGATGCTCATCCCCGTCCCGAGCCGCGCGGGCCTGGCGGCCGTCAGCCCGGATCTCGGGCGTCTGCGCCGGGCATGCGATCGGCTCGGCCTGCTCGGCTGCTACCTCAACACGGTGCCCACAGCAGAGGGGCGCACCGCGGCCCGCATGATAGGTGGTCCCCCATGTCGACGGTCAGTTCGGTGAAGCCCTGGTGCGCCAGGTGGGCGGCCAGGCCGGCGGTACCGTTGGCGTTGGCGATGTCCTCGGGAACGCCGATCGACGGGGCGAACGCGTTCGGACACGGACCCCGGGTGCCCCCAGAACGTCGAGACGACCGCCACGCCCGCCTTCAAGCACGCGGTGAGCAGGTGGTCGACCGGAAAGTCCAGCACCAGGTTCACGCCGAACGGCCGGTCTGTCAGCTCGCGGACCCGCTGGATCCGCCGTACCGCCTCCTGCTCGCTGACCCAGGTCAACGCCAGCATGCCCAGGCCCCCCGCGTTCGAGACCGCTGCGACCAGTTCCGGGGTGACGGCTGATCCGATGGGCGCCTGGACGATCGGCAACTCCATCCCCAGGCGGAGGCACAAGGGCGTCACCAGCGTGTCCGGCATCGAGAGCCTCCTCGAGTCGTTTTTCCGAAGGCGCCGCCGTATCCGCGCCATCGCCCAGGCCGCCGCCGTTCCGGCGGTCCTATCGCTGTGTCGCGAGCCACTCGTCGAATGTGGTCGGCGCGATGCGGGCGCCCTCGCCGGGCATGAGCGCGTTACCCGCCATCGCGGGGCCGAACATCGTCGCCCACGTCGGCACCAGCTTCACCGTGCGGCCGAGCGCCGCGTGGGTGCGCCGGGCCATGTCCACCAGGTCTTGCGGCTCGGGCCCGGCGATGTCCATGTACCGCCCTTGGGGTGGGCCGGTGGCGATCTCGGCGAGGATGTCGGCCACGTCCGCGGGCGCGATCGGCTGGATGAGCAGCGGCGCGATCGCGGCCACCCCGTCCTGCTCGGTCCAGCCGGCCACGCTCGCGGCGAAGTCGTGGAACTGCGTGGCGGGGACGATCGTCCACGGCACCGGCCCCGCGGCGACCAGGCGCTCCTGCTCTCGTTTTCCGGCGTAGTGCGCGTTGCCCTCGACACGGCCGACCCCGGCGATCGACAGCAGCACGTGGTGCCCGACCCCGGCGCGTTCCTCGGCGGCGAGGAGGTTCCGAGTGGCGGCGCCGAAGGAGGCCACCGCCTTCGCGGGGTCGGCCGCCAAGAAATTCGTGGCGTCGACGAGGGACTCGACCCCGGCAAGGCTTGCGTCGAGCCCCTGCCCGGTCACCAGGTCGATGCCGAGCGAGCGGCTGAGGGGCACGACGTCGTGCCCGGCCCGCTGGAGGGCGGCGACGGTAAGGGCCCCGATGTTCCCGGTCGCGCCGGCGACTGCGATCCGCATGGTGTCTCTCCTCATCTCCCGCGTTCGATCGGACGGTATCTCGGACTTCATAGATCCGCAATAACTCCACTAGAATCTGCGTCATGAAGCTGCCGGTGAGCACCGAATGGCTGTTGCATTGCGCCACGACGCTGGCCCAGCTCGGTCCGGGCGCCACGGCTTCGGCGGCCCAGCTCGCGCAGTACCACGGTCTGCCGCAGGCCTATCTGGCCAAGCAGCTCCAGACGCTCGTCAAGAGCGGCGTACTGGCGGCGACCACGGGGCCGCGGGGCGGGTTCCGGCTGGCCCGACCCGCCTCCGAGATCACACTCCTGCACATCGTCGAGGCGGTCGACGGCGCGTCCGCACCGTACGAGTGCCGCGAGATCCGCCAGCAAGGACGAGGGGCGCTGCCCGCCGAGGAGTGCCGACGCCCCTGCATCCTCGCCGAGAAGATGAGGAGCGCGAACGAGGCGTGGCGGCGCAGCCTGGCCGGCACCTCGCTCGCCGACATCCTCGACGCCCTGCCCCCGTCCGCCCATGCCCGCACCCGCCAACGCATGACGGACACGACGTAACCCGGCGGGCTCGCCGCCGGTGAACACCCGCCGTTGAAGTCCGGCGGCAAAGTGCGGATGGTCGGGCGTGCCCACTTACCAGGAGACTGCTGCACCCCGGTCGAAGAGCGGCGTCATGTCGTCATGTCGTCGGGTCGGACTCGGTTCGGGCAGCTCCGATCACGGGCGAAACCCATGCCATCCAGCCGAGATGGACGCCGACCCCGATCACCGCCACCCAGAAAGACCATGTCGCCGCACCGAGGAGCAGCAGGAAGAAGGCGACCAGCCAGGGAAGGTTCCCGTAGGACCACAGCAATGCCATCATCTGAGCCGGTGGTATTCGGTGAACCTTCTTGCGGTAGATGAAGAAGGTCAGCGCAGGGGAAGTCAGGATCGTCACGAACACCAGGGCGGTCGCCCAGCCGTGGTCGGACACTCCGGCACCGAGAAGGTGAGCGCTCGGGGCCACGATCAGCAGCAGCAGCAAGAACGCGAACGCTGAGGATTGCACCGGCCGACGCAGCCAGATGCCGAACAAGGAGTTGTGAGAGTCGGGCTCCATGATGACCGCTACTCCTCTAGGGGGCGACTTTTCGCTGAGGTTGGAGGGCCGGCGGCCTATCTGGCCAAGCAGCTCCAGGCGCTCGTCAAGGGCGGCGTCCTCGCGGCGACGACGGGTCCCCGCGGCGGGTTCCGGCTGGCCCGTCCCGCCTCCGAGATCACACTCCTGCACATCGTCGAGGCGGTCGACGGCGCGTCCTCGCCCTACGACTGCCGCGAGATCCGCCGGCAAGGACGAGGGGCACTGCCCCCCGAACAGTGCCGGGACGCCTGCATACTCGCCGCGAAAATGGCCCGGGCGCACGAAGCCTGGCGAAGCAGCCTCGGCGAAACCTCCCTCGCCGACGTCCTCGCCGGCCTGCCCCCGTCCTCCCGTGCGCGCACCCGCCGACTCTTGACAGGAGCCGCGTAGCTCCAGGAGATGGGCCGGGGCCCGACCCGTATGCTTCGATTAGTGAAGCTGTTCGACGGGACGGGGAGAGATGGCTTCGGCACCGTTGCCGGGCCGGTCGGTTCGCAACTCGGCGAGCGGCCGGCCGATCATGGCGCTACTCGATCTGCTGGGACGCCGCTGGGCCCTGCGTGTCGTATGGGAACTGGTCCAGGCACCGGGAGCCACCTTCCGTCAACTCCAGCAGCACTGCGACGACGTCTCCTCCAGCGTGCTGTCCCAGCGGCTTGGTGAGCTGACCGAGGCGGGCATCGTCCAACGCGCGGAACGCGGCTACGTCCTGACCCCGGATGGCGAAGACCTCGCTGAGGAGCTCCTGCGCCTCAGTCATTGGGCGGACCGCTGGGCGACCCACCTCAAGGAGGACGAAGACCCCGACTGACCGACGTCGTGGCCGTGCTCGGGAACTTCGAGGAGTGCCGGTCGTGGGGGCTTTTCGGCGGCTGGCGGCTGAGCGTAGTCATGGCAGCTGGTATGCGCGGGAAATGGGTCGGCGCGGACGGCCGTCGACGTCCGGTCCGCTGGGGTGGTGACACCGCAAGTCCGCGGTCGAGGTGTTGGTGCGGGTTGCGGGGTACGGGGGAGTCCGCTCACGGTGACCGATTGGCCGCGGCTATGAGTGGTCGTGGGTGTTCGGCGGCGGGCCGAGGATCTCGATGTGGTGGCGTGCGGCGGCGTGGCCGAGGGCCGCGGGATCGAACGGTCCCGGGTCGGGGAGGCGGCGTTCGTGGGCCGGCGCGCCGACGTCGGCGGCGAAGTCCTCGAAGCCGGACGGTGTGGTGATCTGGAGGCAGCGCAGTGGTTCCCCTGGGTCGACGACGAAGGTGTGGGGCAGTCCGACCGGTAGAAGGACGAAGTCTCCGGGGTGGGCTGTGAGTTCCTCTCCGTCGCACAGGAAACGCGCCGTGCCGGACAGGATGTAGAACATCTCGTCTTCTTCCAGATGCCGGTGCAGGGGCGGAGCGAAGCCGGCCGGGTTGAGGAATTCTGCCACGGTGAGCCGGCCTCGGGTCTGTGCTCCCGCGGCCTTGACGGTGACGAGGTTGCCGAGGAACCACATCGCCTGGCCCTCGGCGCTTCCCAGGACATAGGGACGGTTGGTGGAAGGCATGGCCGCCTCCTCTTTCAAGAGACCGTGTCTAGTCAATATGACGCTAGTATGCTGGGCCATGGGCGTCAACAGCGGTTCGGCCGGCCGTGGGCGGCGACGGTATGAGTCGCCGCTGCGCGATCAGCAGGCCAGGCAGACCCGGCGAGCCATCGTCGCGGCGGCGACTCGGCTCTTCGTCGCCCGAGGTTATGCGGGTACCTCCCTCGCCGACATCGCCGCGCACGCCTCGGTGGCACGGCCGACCGCCTTCGCGGCGTTCGGGTCCAAGGCCGCATTGCTCCGGGAGGTGGTGGACCAGGCGCTGGCAGGCGACGACGAGCCGGTACCGGTCGCCGATCGGCCCTGGTTCCGGCCAGTGCGGGAAGGGCGGACGCCCGAGGCGGTCTTGGCCGCCTATGCCGAGGTCTGCCGCATCATCGGCGGGCGCGCCGCGGACGTCTTCGAGGTAGTGCGCCAGGCTGCGGACGAAGGCCCCGAGCTGGCGGGTCTCTGGGAGGAGATGGAGCGCAACCGGCGCGCTGGAGCCGCCATGGTGATCGACCGGATTGCCGAAATCGCGCCCGGGTCGTACCGCCTCGATCGCGATCGCGCCGTGGACGTCGTCTGGATGTTCAACGATCCTTCCCACTACCGGTCCCTGGTCCGGGCGCGGGGCTGGGGCGAGCGGGAGTACACCGCCTGGATCGCCGACCACATGCACCATGGCCTCGGCCTCGACGTGGCCAGGCCCGTGCCCGGAGACCCGGTACGGGACGACGATGACACATAGCGAGGCGACCGCGGCGGCAGCCGTTCTATCCCGCTGATCGGGTGTCCGGCTGCCGCAGCCCGGCGGACGTGGGCCGCTGCCACGGCCATCGCCCTTCGAGTTCGACTTCCAGGGAGAAACTCAGGAAGGTCCGGACCACGACGATCGCCGCGAGGACGCCGACGCTGGAGAAACTGGGGGAGACCGCGACGGTGCGGATGATGTCACCGGCGACCAGGAACTCCAGCCCGAGCAGGATCGCGCGTCCGAGGCTCTGCCGGTATCGCCGGTACGCGACGGCGAAGTCGTCTTCACGGCGCACCAGCCATCGCGCGAACAGTCCCGTCGCAGCGAGGGCGCCACAGATCATGACGACCACTCCCGCGATGTCGACCGCCTTCCCGACGACCTCGATCGCCCCCTCGAACTCCACGCCATCTCCTCAGGTCAATGCCGTCGGCAACAGTCGACCCCGCCCTGGGGAACGCTTGTCTCGACCGGCCGGACGGCGAAGGCATCCGGCTCTGGCCGCGGGAGGCGGAGTCCCATATGGCACACGCACCGCACCCGCCGACGGCGCCGGTGACCCGATACGCCTGGCCGGCGCGGGCACACCAAGCGGGTCCGCGCCGAGTCCTGCGGCCCGGCGGCCGACGCGTGCGCGCCCAGCTTACGCTTGGTCTCGGCGTCAAGATCAGCCATGCAGGGTCGATCGCCCCGGACGCCGCCCGCAACGTCGAGGCCGGCGGTGTCGCCGACCGGGTCGACGTACGCCACAGCGAAGTGTTCGCCTGACCGGCGAGAGGCGGCCGGGATGTCGATGCCGATGAGGCGGAAGGCCGACTCGGCGATTGGAATGCGGGCTGCGCCGGCAGGGGCGAGTGCCGTGCCAGATGGTCGCGCCGAGGATTTCGCCGCCCGGCCGCCCGCTGAAGGCGGGCGCGACCGCGATGGCGGCTCCGGCGGGGAGACGGCCGACGCGCGCGGGGCCGGTGTTCAGCGTCGGCTGCCCACCGAAGGACCGGGCGGGCGCCGGTCGAGGGGTGGGTGCCGCTACTTCCCGGTCGTGCGGGTCTTCTTCTTGGTGGATGCCTGATAGACGTCCGCGTAGGTCGGCGAGTCCTTGATCAGGTCGTCGCAGAAGGCGGCGACGTCCTCACCGATGAGTTCCAGGACTAGCCTTCCGGACGCGGCGCCCTCCTCGAAGAAATCGACGAGCCCCCCGAGCAGATTCCCGTCGGCCAGGTCGACGGGTCCGACCTTGAAGAAGTACCGCTGGATCTCCTTGTAGACGATCTGGTAGTCCGGCGGGAGCGCGTCAACCCGTGCCATGTGCGCCCGCCACTGCTTCTTGCCCTCGATGATGTCCCGGATGCTCACGTCAGCCTCCCAGCCGGCCGAGTTTCCTTGCGACGTTCCTGTTCAACTGCTCGCGCCACCGGTCGCGGTAGCTCCGAGCCCCTTCTCCGCCGGCGAGCGCCGCGCTGAACCCCGCGATATCGTCGCCGAGCACCTCCTGCACGATCTGCCCCTCGGCCGCCGCCTCTTCGAGCAGCCCCAGAGCCGCGTCGAAAATCGGCATCAGGTTCCGGCCGGTGAAGTCCGAGTAGTGGTCGAGGTGGCCCCTGATCTCTTCCCATGCCGCCCGGTAGTCGGCGGGCAGCGCCTCGGCCCGGGCTTCGAAGGTCTTCCATTCCTTGGTGAGATCGCTGCCTGTCACGGTCTCCCAGAACTTCATGTGCCGCCCTCCTTGAGTTTGTCGATCCGCGATGTGACGTACTCCCATTTCGCCCAGAACGTTGCGAGTTCTTCGCGCCCCGCGTCGTTGAGCGCGTAGAACTTGCGCGGCGGGCCCACCTCGGACGGCCGTTTCGTCACCTGGACGAGTCCGTTCTTCTCCAGCCGCTGCAAGATGGTGTAAACCGTTCCTTCGACGACGTCGGCGAAGCCGAGGTCGTTCAGCCGGCGCGTGATGGCGTACCCGTAGGTCTCCTCGCCGCCGATGATTTCGAGGACGCAGCCCTCAAGCGTGCCCTTGAGCATCTCCGTCATCTGCTTGTCCATGACCACCCCCTCTCAGCTACTCAGTAGCGCTGACTACCGGTACAAAGTATCACTCATTACCGGTACATAGCAACACCGAGTAGCTCGCGCGCCGTGACTGCATGCGCGTGAGCGCGGGCGGGTGGTGAGCCGACGATGGGGCGTTGTCCGGGGAGTTCGTAGCGGCGGGTGCGTTCGCGCAGGTCCATGGCGGTGCCCCAGGGCCAGGGGCTTTGAACAATCCCCAGTCCAGGGGATGGGTGGTCATGACCTGCGGGCGTGGAACCGGCTGCGGTGACCAGCCCCAGGCCCAGCGGTGCGATCGCCACGGCGTGGTGCTGGGTGGACTCGGGCAGGCGGCGTTGCAGGTCGAGGCCCATCCGCCTCTGGGGGCACATCCGACGGATGTCGCTGTTGTTGAACCCGGCGGTGCATGCCATATGCATCCGGCCGGTGCTCGGTCGCGTCGCCGCCCCGCGCACGATCACGGCCGTGGACCGCCGCGGCACGGTGGTGTTCAACAAGTACGTGCAGCCGAACGCCGTCAGCGAACAGGCGGCGATCGCCGTGCACGGCATCCCGACGGTAATGCCAGTGAGTGTGGATCAGCGGGTGCGTTCGTAGTGGCGGCGGGCTTTTTCGCGGTTGCCGCAGACGGCCATTGAGCACCAGCGGGCGCGGTTGGCGCGGCTGCGGTCGAGCAGGAACAGCTGGCACTCGCTGTTGGCGCAGGGGCGTAGTCGGCCGGGTAGCTGTTTCTCGGTGGCGGCCCAGGCGAGCACCATCTCGACGGCCAGCCGGGCGTGCGGGGGTGCCTGGACCGTCCATTCAAGACCGTCCGAAGTGATCTCCGGAGTCTGGCGGACCCCATCGAGCAGCGGCTTCAGCGCGTCGGGCGCGCGTTCCCCGCGTACGACGTCTTGCAGGGCGTCCCGGGCCGCGCGCAGCAGCGCCAGTTCGGCGAGGCTGCCGTCGCCGCCGTGCTCGCGCGCCCAGCGGGTGCCCGTGGCAGGGTCGCCGAGCGCGTCCTGCTCCCTTCCGCTGACCAGCGGCCTGCTGTTGAGCAGGTCCAGCAGGGCGTCCATCGGATACCACCTTCTCTAACCAGATTAGGTCGCTTGACAGGTTAGCTCATCACGTGCTTGCATGCCGAATACCTAACCACATCAAGCCTGGAAAGAGGTTAGAAATGAGCTCGGTGCACCACCGGACCGCCACCATCGACGGCCATGAGATCTTCTACCGCGAGGCCGGCCCCGTCGACGCCCCCGCGATCGTCTTGCTGCACGGCTACCCGACCAGCTCGTTCATGTTCCGCGAACTCATCCCGCTGCTGGCCGACAAGTACCACGTCATCGCGCCGGACCACCTCGGCTTCGGTCTCTCCGACGCCCCCCTCACCGACGAGTTCACCTACACCTTCGACGCCCTCGCCGACCTCACCTCCGCACTGCTCGACCACCTGCGCCTGGACCGCTACGCCCTCTACGTCCAGGACTACGGCGCCCCCATCGGATGGCGCCTCGCACTCCGGCACCCCGAACGGATCACCGCCCTCGTCACCCAGAACGGCAACGGCTACGAGGACGGTTTTGTCGAGTCGTTCTGGACCGACGTGTGGGCCTACGGGGCGAACCCCGGCCCCGACACCGAACCCGCCGTCCGCGCCGCGCTGGGCATCGACGCCATCCGCTGGCAGTACCTGCACGGCGTGCCCGACCCGAGCCTGGTCAGCCCGGACACCTGGGAGCACGACTTCGCCCTGGTCTCCCGTGAAGGCAACGACGAGGTCCAGCTGGCGCTGTTCCGCGACTACCACAACAACCGCCCGCTCTACCGGCTGCTGCACGAGTTCCTGCGCACCAGCCAGGTCCCGGTGCTCGCCGTATGGGGCCGCAACGACGAAATCTTCGGCCCGGCCGGCGCGCAGGCCTTCGCCCGCGACGCCAAGGACGCCGAGGTGCACCTGATCAACGGCGGCCACTTCCTGCTGGAGAGTCACCTGGACGTCGTCGCGGGTTACTTGCGCGGCTTCCTCGGGCGCGTGCTGGGCTGACCTCCCGCTTTCACGGCAGGTTGATTCCGGCTGGTCGTTCACATGAGAAAGTGCTCCAGAACTGGGAGTACAGGGCTTGCTGAAGGTCCTGTCCGCGCCGGGTTCTGGAGCACTTTCCCGAGTGAAGACCACCGGCCGCAAGGCCAAGATCGTGGTGTCCGGGAACGCCACACCTCCGTGCTACCGGAGGTCGCGCACATCGCCGCAGAGAAGATCGCCGCATACCTGCTGCGCGCGGCTGGTGTGGTGCCTGGCCCCGCCCGGCGCCGAGCCGCACTCGGGCGGGCCTGGTGCGGCGCCGGTCGACCGCTCCGCGCCCCGAACCGGCGTGGCCCGCGTCCGGGCGCGGCCTGCTGTCCGGGGTCGCGTCGATAACACGGCTTCCGAAGAGAACCTCAACGGCACGCTCGCGCTGGCCAAGACCGCGAAGCTGTTCCACCTACCGCTGATCGTCACCGCCGCTCCCGAGGACTTTCCCGCAGGTCCTCCCTACCCCGAACTCGCCCAGGTCCTCGGCGACACTCCCGTCATCCACCGTCCATCACTTTCTCCTTGGTTGTGGCCCTTGCGGTCACCGTGACGCGGCTGGTGTCAGTCAGCGGGCCTCCCGCGAGTCGCCACGAGCGTGAGGATGTCGCTCACGTCCTCGACGGCCATCTCGATGCGGCTGTAGACGCGCGGAGTGAGGAGCGTGGTGCCGTCGAAGTCGCCGGAGGATGCGAAGACGGCGACCGGGAGGGTCATCGATTGGAAGAATCCGAACAACGGGCGAAGGGCGTGTTCCAGGACCAGCGCGTGGTGATCCCCGCCGCCGGTGGCGGTGAGGAAGACCGGCTTGTTCGCGAGGGCGTACTGGTCGACCAGGTCGAAGAAGTGCTTGAACAGGCCGGTATATGAGCCGCGGAACACCGGGGTGGCGGCTACGAGCAGGTCGGCTTCCTCGGCGCGGCGGAGCGCGTCCTCGATCTCGGGGGCGATGCCCTCCCTCTCGAAGGCTCCGGTGAAGGCGGGGCCGAGCCGGTAGACGTCGATCCGGGTGTGCTCGACCGCGACGTCGTGGGCGGCGAGCACACTGGTGAGTGTTCGCAGCACGACGCCGACCAGTCCGACGGTCTTGGACTTCTCGCTCGGGCTGCCGTTGACGACCACCACCCGCAGTGTCCGAGCCTCCTCCTGGGAGGGGGCACGGCCGGTGCGGCCGTCGATGAGAGCCCGCTGGTCGCTCACGGCGGTGGTCATGCCGCCTGCTCCTTTCGGGAGCCGACCTCGCGGCGTACGACGGGGGCGACCTCGGTGCCGAGGAGTTCGATCGCCTCGAGGACGTCCTTCTGCGGCATCCCGCCGAAGCCGATCTGGATCAGGGCGCGGTCCAGGCCGTAGATCTCGTGGTAGGCCAGCAGCTTCTCGATGACCTCACCCGGGCTGCCGACGACGAGTCCGGCGTTGGGGGAGGTCTGGGCTTGGAAGGCGGCCCGCGGCATCGCGAACCCGCGGCCACGCTGGTGGTTGTTGGCCATCATGCCCTGCGCGAAGTAGGGGTACATCGTGTCGCGGGCGCCCTGGCTCGTACGTCCGACGTAGCCGTGAAGGTTGATGCTGGTGCGCAACGTGGCGGGGTCGTGCCCGGCCTGCTGTGCGGCTTCTCGGTACAGGTCGATGGTCTGCTGGTGACTTGTGATCGGCCCGAGCAGCAGCGCCATGGCCATGGGGAGGCCGAGCCGGCCGGTGCTGATGGCGGAGGCGGGGGTTCCTCCGACGCCGACCCAGATCGGCAGCTCCTCCTGCATCGCGCGAGGACCGATGTCGGCGGCGTCCAGTGCGGGGCGGAACCGTCCGCTCCAGGTGAGCGGGTTCTGCGCGCGGATCCGTAGCAGCAGGTCGAGCTTCTCGCGGTACAGGTCGGCGTAGTCGGCCAGGTCGTAGCCGAAGAGCGAGAAGGACTCGGTGTAGGAGCCGCGGCCGGCGATGATCTCGGCCCGGCCTCCGGAGAGCTGGTCGAGTGTGGCGAACTGTTCCCAGACCCGCACCGGGTCGTCGGAGCTGAGCACGGTGACCGCGCTGGTCAGTCTGATGCTCGTGGTGGCCTGGGCGGCCGCGGCCAGTACGACGGCGGGGGCCGAGCCGACGAAGTCGGTGCGGTGGTGCTCGCCGACGGCGAACAGGTCGAGCCCGACCTCGTCGGCGAGCCGCGCCTGCTCGATGGTTTCCCGGGCGCGCTGGTGCGCGGAGGGAAGCGTGCGGGTATCGGGGTCCGCGGTGATCTCGGCGAACGTCATGAAGCCGATCTCGAAGGGGGATCGCTCCCCGGCGACGGTGGTGGGCAACGTGCTCTCCTCACGGTCCTCGTGCGGACGCCGTTCGGTGTCCTGACCATAACAAGATGTCTGCGCAGGCAGATATTCCCCCGGACGTCCTGCCTGCGCAGACATATACGCCCGGCGATGAGGACGCGGTCGCGGTACGCTTCGGGGGTGGCGGCTCCACTTCTGAGCGACCTTGAGAACGAGGCCTGGCAGGGCTTCCTCTATGCCCACGACCGCATCTGGCGTGAGATCGAGGCAGGGATCGCGCCGCTGGGCGTGAGCATGGCCGAGTACAGCGTCCTGTCCCTGCTCGGCCGAGCCGGTCGCTCCGGCATGCGGATGTCCGAGCTGGCCAGGGATCGGCTGATGTCGACCGGTGGTTTCACCCGGCTCGCCGACCGGCTGGAGCGCCGCGGGCTCATCGAGCGTCAGCGTGTGGCCGGGGACGGGCGCGGCTACGTCGCCGTCCTGACACCCGATGGGCGCAACCTCCTGCGCAAGGCATGGAAGCGGCAGCATGCCGACGTGCGCCGACTCTTCCTCGACCGCCTCGATGACGACGACCTGCGCGACCTCACGCGGATCTGGTCACGCCTCGGGTCGGAGAGCGACGAGGGCGCCGGCCTCGATGCCGCGGAAACGTAGGCGGGGTCGGCGAGCGACCAGCCCCCTAAACCGGCTGCGGTCCGGGTGATCGCGCTGCCGCCCGGGTTGTTCGCCGACGTGTGGCCCAAGGTGCTGGCCTCGTGGAGGGGCGGCGCCGACTCCGTCGAGTACCTGAGCCGCCACTACTGAGCGCGGCACCGGCCTGACTATTCCTGTGAGGCTTCAATATCCGAACCTGGGCTTTGGCCCGGGGTTCCGTGTGGTTCCGGATGTGGTGGTCGTTATGCGATCGGCGCAGATCTTCAGGAACCGAAACCGCTGGGCGCGGTCGTCCAGTCCATCAGCAGATTCCGGGCCCGTTGCGCCGCCCACGCGCCCGTCGGGTCGCGGGTGGAGTCCAGCACGCCGGAAGCCTGGGCTCGCAGAAACGTGCTCCAGAAGGTTGTCGGACCGGCGTGGTGCCGGCTCCACACCGGCGCGGCGCAGGATCCGCCAGACGGTAGCCGCGGAGATCCGGCGGCCGAGCCCGATCAGCTCGCCGTGGACGGGCCGGTGACCTCAGCCGGGTTCTCACCGGCCAACTGCAGCACCAACTGGCGGATCTTCTGCCGGAGTGGTGGCCGGCCGGGCGCCTTACGCGGGTGGGTCCATTTCCTGGCGACCAACTCCCGGTGCCACTGCGCCAAGGTGGGCGGCGTCACCATGAGGCGAAAGCCCCTTCGGAGCCCTGGTGGCCGAATGATGCTGTTTCATGGAATTCTCCCTTCGCTGCCCTTCGGGTCCCGAGGCGATCACCGAACTCGCCGAACACGCCGGCGGGCGCCATGCGTCATCGCGGCCCGTGGCACTCGGCCCCACGCTCGCCCCGGCACTCGCTCCTCCCGTCCGCGAATTTCGCCTCACAGAACTCAGGAATCCGTCTGCGGCAGTTCCCAGATGTCAGCGACCAGCGGAAAGCCCGCGGGGTCGATATAGGAGCCGTTGTTCACGATCCGGTTGTTGGCGTGGCCGAGGGTGTGCAGGCTGAAGGCCGCCTGCAGCGCGTTCCACTGACCCTGGAACTCCAGGGTCTGATTCACGGCCCTCTTGGCCATCTTCAGCCCGGCAGTGGGGCGGGTCGCGATCCGCTCGGCGAGGGCCAGCGTGACCGACTCCAGGTCGGCTCGGGGGGCCACCCGGCTGACCATGCCGATTTCCTTGGCCTCCGCCGCCGTCAAGACGTCGCCTGTGAGCAGCAACTCCTTCGCACGGCGCGCACCGAACTCCCACGGATGCATGAACAACTCGACAGCGCTCATCCCGAACGCCGTGACCGGGTCGGCGAAGCGCGCGTCCTCACTGGCCACGATCAGGTCGGTGGGCCACATGATCATCAATCCGCCGGCGAACACACGCCCCTGAACCGCGGCGATGCTCGGCTTGGGGAAGTTGCGCCAGCGCCAGTGCAGTTGCAGGAAGACCTCGTTCTCCCAGGCCATATCGCCCTCGACGCCGCCGAGCCCCAGTCCGCCCTCCAACGTCACCTGGTCCATGCCGTCGGTGCTGAAGAGCCCATCGACGTCGTGACCCATCGAGAAGTCCTGGCCCTCCGCGGCGAGGACGAACACGGAGATCGAGTCGTCGGCCGCGGCACGCCGGTAGGCGGCGTCGAGCTGGTAGAGCAGGTGGACGTCCTGCAGATTCCCGGTCTCGGACCGGGTGAGCGTCGCACGGGCGACTCGCTCGGCGGGGACGTCGTAGGTCACGCGGTCACCGAGCTTCACCGGCTCGGGCAGGGTGCTGCCGGTCATGTGATCCGTCCTTTCGCAGTGTTGCGGGCGCTGGGCCCCTCACGTTCGCGGTGGCGACCGGCCTCCCGGGCGTGCGCCACCAGGACGCCGGCGTCGGGATGAGCGAGGAGACCCATGGAGATCGCCCTTCCTCGTCGCTGGAGTACCCGAACAACCTGCCTGTGCAGACACTTATTCCGAAGTGGGGCCGTCCTGGGACGCCAGTTGTCCGCAGGCGCATGACCCCGAGGTGGTGCGGGATGCCTGCTCTCAGGACGCGCCCCCCGTACCCGCGCCATCGCCTGCGTTCTGCCCTCCTGCCCCAACTGGCCCGTCAATCCGCTGAAGACGCCGCCATCGTCCTGAACGCCGACCAGCACCCAGGACACTCATCCGGCGCGACCGTCACCGAATTGCCCGGCCACACCCAACCTGGCGGCCTCGCAGGCCCCAGCGCCGACTCCGGACTACCCAACGGCCGCAGCGGCAAGACGTCCGAGACCGACACCGCCATTGAGGCGTCCTTGCGGCCGAATTGGACGACGGGACCGGGCCGAACATGCCGCCAGCGCGGGACAATGCTGCGAGTCGGTCCGGATGTGCCGCCGCATGCCATGAGGCCGTGCTGTCCGCGGTCATCGGCGGCGCATTGGTCCTCGATGGCTCAACGGATCGAGCTTGCCCCGTTCCACGGACACCACCCGATCTGAGTTGATCTCGATCAACTTGGATGCCCCCTCCACCTGGGAGATGGCGTGGTGTTGTCGGTGAGTACGGCTCTCGTCACCGCCGACGGCGCTTCTGGCGGCGGTGCTTGGAGGCGGAGCGCTGCTGCGGTGGCGGTGGCTTCTGACGGGTGGGCTGTTGCCGGGGATTGCGGCCACGGGAGCTGTTGGGGGTGCGGCCGCGGACGATGCCGATCAGTTCCTCCATGAGGTCGGTTGTCACGGCCGCGAGCCAGGCCAGGCCGATCTGGGACTGAGGAGCGTCGGTCACGGTTCGGTAGGTGAGGTCTTTGCGATGGTGGAGGCGGGCCAGAGACTGCGGGAGCAGCAGGACACCGGCTCCCGACGCCACCAGCTCGATCGCGCCGGCGGTGCTCTCAGGACGGGTGAAGGCAGGCTGCCCGGGGCGGTCATCCCAGGTCAAGACCTCGTCGAGTGGCTCGAACACGTCCTCGTCGGCGAGATCGGCGAGCTCCACCTCCTCCACTGCGGCCACCGCGTGGTCCTTGGGGACCACGACCACGGTCGTCTCCAGGTACAGCGGGATAACATGGAGGCCCTCGCGGTCGACGGGCAGGCGTACGAACGCCGCGTCCACGCCACCGTTCCACAGCAGGGGGACAACGTCGGTCGCCGGCATCTGCAGCAGGCGAAGCGGCACCTCCCGGACCCGCTCGGCCCACACCCCGGCCCACTTCCCTGGCGTCACCCCCGGCACGTAGGCCAGCCGGAACTCCCCATCGGTCACACCGCCACCCTAGTCACGTCCAGGCAGCTCCCTCCCGCTGGCTACCCTTGAGGTCATGGGCACGTCCAAAGCAAAGACCCCGCAGACCATGAAGTCCGCGACCGCGGCCAAGAAGCTGGGAATCCTGCTGTCGGCGGCACCCGCCGAGTTCCAGGAAGGTCCTGTCTCCCGGGACGAACTGAACGCGCTCCAAGCCGACCCGCCCTCATGGCTGGCGAACCTGCGCCGTGAGGGGCCCCACCCCCGCCAGGTCATCGCCGCCAAGCTCCGCGTCTCCGTCTCAGGTCTGGCCCGCGCCGGCGTCACGGGCCCCCTCACGACGGCCGAGATCGAGAACCTGAAGGCCGAAAGGCCCGACTGGCTGGAACGCGAGCAAGCCGTCCAAGCCGAGGTCCGCAAGGAGGAACTCCGCCTCAAGCAGCAGCGTGCCCAAGGCCTGACAGACGGGATTGCCCCGGCCGCGCGCACCGCTGCTCGCAAGTAGGACGCGTGGGTCAAGGCGCCCTGCACTCTCAGCAAGCGCAGCGCCCGAGGCCGCGTACACCTCATACAGGCGGTCGGGTTCCGCGGATGGCCGTGCCGAGGCCGCAGCCGCTCCGCGACCACCTCAGCGACCACATCGTCGCCCTGGTCCTGACCACCACTGATCTGGCCATGCCCCTCCACCGCCGACTCCACTGACGGCCCTACCTCGTCCACGAGGCGTTGACGACGGGCGATGGCACGCATCAAGCCTGACTCTTGATACAGGTCAGGTTCCCGGCTGCGAGGGCGAGTGCGCCCAGCGGTCTGCCAGCAGCCTGAAGCTGGGCACGTCGTCGAGCGATATCGAGTATTCGTAGGTGCGTTCATAGCCGATGGCACTGATGCGCCACCCGCCGTCCGCGCAGCGCCGATACGTCTCCTCGTAGAAGGCGGATCCGCGGATCAGCACCCGGAATGCCTTGGCGATGACGGTGTCCTCCAGGCACCAGGTGCCCTCGGCTCTGTCGCCGTCGACCCGGATTTCGGGTTGGCCCGCGCAGTGCACCGTGGTGATCTCGGGACCGAGATTGTCACGCATGTAGTCGACGATGGCATCGCGGCCTTCCAAGCGCAGCGGCTCGCCGACCGCGCGGGTTCCGTAGGCGCCCAGAGCGTCCTCGGTGAGGGTGTCGGCGAACCCGTTCCAGTCCTTCAGGTCTAGGCAGCGCAAGTAGCGGTACTTCACCTGACGGATCTCTTCCAGGGCATTCAGATCCATGCGAGGCAGCTTGCTCTTCACCGCGGCCGTTGACAAGAACGCGTTCTGGTTTCCGAGGCGTCCCTCCCGCTCGGCGTTCGGCACGTCGGCCAGCACTGTCACACCGGGTTCCCCGCAGGGGCTGAAGTCAGCGCATCCAACGGTTCGGTACCCGTGGAGCAATGTACGCTTGCCAGCGGCTGAACAAGGTCTTGGCCGACACTCAGATCCTGTACGGCCTTTAATAAGAAGCACCATTGGCTGATGCGCGGCGCGACCTTCTACCAGCTGCACCTCGTCCTGGACAAGCACGCAGGCGAGCAGCTCGAAATCGTCGACACCATCGCCGAACGCATCCAGTCCCTGGGCGGCGTCGCGGTGGGCGATGCCAGGCACATCGCGGAGATCACCTCGATCCCGCGGCCTCCGGACGGCGTCGCGGAAATGCCGGCCATGCTGTCACGGCTGCTGGAGGCCCACGAGACCATCCTCGTCCAAGCCCACGACGCCGCCACCCGAACCGCCGAGATGGGCGACGACGGCGGCAACGACCTGCTGGTCTCCCAGGTGATCAGAACCGGCGAACAGCAGTCCTGGTTCCTGGTCGAACACCTGGTCGACACTCCGCTGGTCCGTATCTGAACGCCCGGCAACGGCTGCACCGAGCCTCGCGGACCTGCCGGCTCGGTGCAGCCGAGGGACGGCCCCCTCAGCGCGGTAGACGCCAAACCGTATGCGCGGCCGGCCGGAGCAAGTGATCAAGACGGTGGCATGGACCGACAGGTGAAGCGATCCGGTCACGGTGCGGGCGGCCGTCGTGGAAGCGGGGTTGACCAGGCCCGATCCGTGCCCGCGAGCATCCATCGAGCAACCACGGGAACGAAGTCGGACCAAGCTGGCATGGGGCAAAGCAGGGCAATCTCGTGTTTGCCCCGGTCAGGGGTAGTGGGTCGCGTGGGACTCGAACCCACAACCTACGGATTAAAAATCCGAAATCGTCGTGTCGAAACGGATTGCACAGTGGCATTGAATGCCGATCCGTCCTCAATTCACCCGATTTCCCTGCTGCCAATGTCACTACATGCCGATTCGTTTCAGAACTGCCGCGCCGACAACGAGCCGCCATGGACCGTTGGTGATCTCGTGGCACGCTCGGCGGCGCCCTCGGCTGACCTGCACGGACGAAGTTTTCGGCAAGTGCAGGGTCGAGCGGACGAGGATCGCCCGGGAACTGCACGACTCGGTATCCCAGGACCTGTTCTCATTGAGCCTGCTCGCCGGAGGCATGCGCCGCGCGCTGCCCGCGGATTCGGCGCTGCTCCGGCAGGCCGAGGCGATGGAGCGCACCGTCGACCACACCATGCGCGAGATGCGGGCCATGCTGCTGGAACTGCGGCCGGTCGCGCTGGAGGACGCGGGACTCGTGGCGGCGCTGCAAGAGTTGTGCCGAGCCTATGAGGCACGCCTGGGCATCCAGATCTCGGCCGACGTCGGTGACCTCCAAGTCGAACCCGCGGTCGAGCTCGCGGTGCTGCGGGTGGCGCAGGAGGCGCTGGGCAACGCGGCCAGGCACGGCGGCGCCCAGGACATCGAGCTGAGCGTCGCGGAGGTCGAGGGCCACGTGGTCATGGCGATATCCGATCGCGGCCGCGGCTTCGATCCGGTGCGGGCCGGAGCCCGGCACGGCATGGGCCTTGCACTGATGCGGGAGAGGGTGACCGAACTGGGCGGCACGTTCGACCTGGCCAGCGCCCCCGGGAGCGGGACCACGGTGCGGGTGCGGATCCCGGGTGGCGCGTCATGATCCGGGTACTGATCGTGGACGACCACGAGGTGGTCAGGCAGGGCCTGCGGTTCGTCCTGGAACAGGAACCCGACATCGCGATCGTCGGCGAGTGCGCCGACGGGCACGACGCGGTGCGCGCGATCGAGGCCATGCTGCCCGATGTGGTGCTGCTGGACATGGTCATGCCCGGCCTGGACGGACTGGGCGTGCTGCGCGCCATCCGGGACCGCCCGCCCGACCCCGCGGTGATCGTGCTCACCTCGTTCCTGGCCGACGACCGGACCATGGAGGCCGTCCACGCCGGGGCGCTGTCGTACCTGCCGAAGACCACCGCGGTCGACCGGGTGGTGGAGGCGGTACGGGCCGCCGCCGTCGGCGGCAGCGTCCTGGATCCGGGCGTCGCGGCCCTGCTGGTCAAGCGCGTACGCGAGGAGCCCGACCCGGGCCCGCTGCGGGTCCTGTCGCGCCGGGAACGCGAAGTGCTGGCCGCCCTGTCTCGGGGACGGTCCAACCGCGAGATCGCCCGCACCCTCTCGCTGAGCGAACAGACGGTCAAGTCCCACGTCTCCAACATCCTGACCAAGCTCGGCCTCCAAGACCGCACCCAGGCCGCCATCTTCGGCCTCCAACAGGGACTCGTCGCCCTGGACCGAGCACTGGGAGACGAATAGCAGCCGAGCCGTAAGCGCGTGGGACCAGCCCAGCAGCACGGCATCAAGCGCGCCGAGGAGGGCCGCCCGAAGGGCGCCGACACAGCCGAGCCCGAGGCGCCCAAGAAGACCAACCCCTGGGACGACCCCGACTTCACCGACGCCAAGTACGACATGCACCGCTTCGGTCAGATGGGCGACGGGGCGATGGACAAGATCTGGGACGGCGACGGCATGGGCAGTGGCAACCACAAGCCCTCGTCCACCGAGCCCGGCAAGACGCTCTTCCCGCCCGGCACCACCAAGGCGCAGGTCGAGGGCTGGTTCACGAGCATCGCCGCCAACCCCGACAGCCGGCCTCAGGCGCGTCCCCACGGCGACGGCTGGGTCGTCAGCGGCACCCGCGACGGCATCACCTGCGTCGTTACCCTGGACAAGTCTCCGGCGGTTTCCCCGTCAGCGGCGAGGGCGTCACCACCAACCCGCCGGCCTAGCCACCGAACCCACGGGAGACCCATGGAAGTCATCGATTTCTACCGGCTCAGCCGCCGGATCACCGACCAGCTCGCACCCAAGATCAGCCCGAATTACCGGCCGATCGTCCTGACCGCCGGAGGCGCCGGGGCTTGGGACCTGGCGATCCCGACGCTCGTCGGCGCCCTGTCGGAGGAGGACGTTGTGATCACCACGGCGGAGAAGGACGCGCTGCGGGAGCTCATGGAGTTCCGCCGGGAATCTCTGACGTACCTGGAGCAGATCCGGACCTCGGACTGACGGCCGAAGCGTAGATCGGGCCCCTCGAACCCTGCACCGTGTCGACCAGCGGGCGTCCCAGGCCTGGCCGTCGGTTCTGTAGGCGGTATGACCGGCTTGAGTGTGTGCGGGCTGCCGGGCCTGGAGGCGCGACCAGAGGGAAGTGGGGCCTGGATTGGGCCGCCGAGCCGTCCTCGAGCCGGCATGGAGATGAAGCGGGGCAAATGCGGCGGCGGACAAGCCGGACATTCTCGCGTTTGCCCTGGTCAAGCTGGGTGGGTCGCGTGGGACTCGAACCCACAACCTACGGATTAAAAGTCCAAAACTGCCGTATCAGGATGGTGTTCTGGGTGTCATTTTGTGCCAGCCTGTCCGCATCGAGCCCAACTTATATGTCGGCAAATGCCGCCGCGTGCCGGTCCGGTTCGGAACCGCCGAGCCGACAACGAGCCGACACGGTCTTTGACGATCTTGCAGCTCCCTCGTCGGGGTCCTGCCCACCCTGTGCGTATGGGATCATCGGGATGCGCAGGCCCGGGTTCAGGTGCCAGAGTAGGGTCTATGATGCCGGCCTGACCGGACGGCACTTACCGTCGGGGCAGTCGCCGTTGAAGATCGGTGAACGTGACCGCCAGCGAGACCGGCTGGGTCAGCACGAGGGCATCACGGTGCACCTGATACGGAGCGTAACGGACACCCGACCAGTCCAGACGTAGTTCCTCGACCTCGCTGATCGTTTCCCAGTCCTTGTCGAAATAGACGATCAGGTAGGTCGGGATTCCCGCTCGGGCGTACAACCGGCGCTTGATGGTCGTGTCGGCGTCGATGGTTCCTTCCGAGGTGACTTCGACGACCAGTAGCGCTCCTGAAGCCACCGTTGCGGCGTCATAGGGTTCAGAGCAGTCACGCACCATCAGGTCCGGGAAGCGGACGTTGAGCCTCCGGGAAGCGTCAACCGAACCGCCGTCCGCCAGTCGCACGGCGGTGTCAGAGTTGACCTCACGACAAGGCCCGTCCGGGTCGATCGCTCGCTCCAGCGCATCCGCCAGACGGCGCACCACCCGGTCATGCGCAGGAGACTGCGCCATCGCGTGCACGACCAGACCGTCGACGATCTCGTACCGCGCCCCGAACGCGTGCGGATCAGTCGCCAGAAACTCCTCCAGGGCGACATGTCGCGAAGGAGAAGGCTCAGCCGTGGTCATCGACTTCCTGCCAGGTCCGGCCACCGGAACGGTGGCGGGGGTCGGTGGACTCAACCAGGTCATCATACTTCCTGGGCGAAAGCCGGGCAGTCACGACACCCTCCGCCGGCTGCACTGCTCAGGGTGCCGGTGCCGGTCGTCCTCGGAACGATTCCACGGACGAGCCGAGCACGTGCGACGTTCGGCATAGGCTTGTTCGCCGGGAGAAAGACGGGAATGGGTGAACAGTGACCGGGACGGCCCGTGAACGACTTGCCGAGTTGCTCGGCGACCTGGCGGAGCCTCCAGCGTCGAGCGTCTACCTCAAGCTCTTCATGTCCGACCTTTCGGTCGCGGTGGACGGGATCGGCCCGCTCCGGTTCCCCGTCCCGGACGAGCAGACCGCCTGGCTGCGGGAACTCGGCCGTCGGGCACGGTTCGGACGCGGGCGGCAAACCCTCACCGATCCGACGGTCCGCGACACCTGGGAGATCCCCAAGGAACTGGTGAGTGTCGAGTGGACCGAGGCCTTCGATGCCGCACTCGCGGTGATCCGTGATGGGCTGGGGTTGCCGGCGCACTGCGAACTCACCCCGGATTTGCACTCGATGCTCCTGTACGAGACTGGCCAGTTCTTCGTCACCCACCAGGACTCCGAGAAGGACGACACCATGGTCGGAACCTTGGTGGTGACGCTGCCATCAGTGCACACCGGCGGCGAACTCGTCATCGAGCACCTCGGCGACACCGCTGAGTACCGAGGATCGAAGGTCGCGGTCTCCCTGGTCGCCTTCTATGCCGACTGCCGCCACCAGGTCCTGCCGATCAAGACCGGCAATCGGATCACCCTCACCTACAACCTGTTCCTGACCGGCCCCGGCGCCGCCCTCACCGAGGACGCTCTCACCGAGGAACTCGCCGCCTGCCTCACCGAGCATTTCGCCACCCCGGCGAGACTCCTCTACGGCCGCGGCCATGCGGAACCGCCCATACGGCTGGCCTACCTCCTCGACCATGAGTACACCGCCAGCGGTTTCAGCTGGTCCCGGCTCAAGGGATCCGACGCCCAGCGCGCCGCGCTCCTGCGAGCGGCGGCCGACCGGGCCGGATGTGACGTCGTCCTCGCCCTCGCTGAGATCCAGGAGACCTGGGACGCTCTCGACCCTGACCCCTGGAACGACAGTTATTACGAGGGCGAGGAAGAACACAAGACGGAAGATCCCGGGGACGACGGGGAATACGTCCTCCAGGACCTGCTCGACTCCTCGATCACGCTCGCCCGCTGGACCGCGCCGGAAGAGGGCAGCCGTCCCGAGGACGTCTCGTTGACCATCCGCGACCACGAGGTGGCCGTGACGACCCCGTCCTCCCATCTGACGCCGTATGAGGCGCAGTACGAGGGCTACATGGGCAACTATGGCAACACCCTGGACCGCTGGTACCGGCGGGCCGCCCTTGTCATCTGGCCGCGTGCCCGAAGGTTCTCCAACCGGGCCCAGGCCACCCCCAAATGGGCGATGGACGAACTCGAACGGATGATCCGCGCGGGGAACACGTCCGAAGCGCAGGAAGTGGCCCGGACCCTGCTGCCGTTCTGGGACACCGCGATCCGCTCCGATTCGAAGAGTGCTCCCCTCGCGGCGACACTCCGCGCCGTCGGTGGGCTCGACGAACCGGAGACGGCCACTGCGCTCCTGCGTCCATTCGAGCTCGTACTACTGGCCCCCGGTCACGCGCCGCTGCTCGCGGGTCTGGCAGGGCACTACGGGGACGCCTGGATGGGCGACCTTCAGCGCGTCTGGTTCGAGTCCTGGCGGCGCGGCGCACACTCCTACCGGACAGAGGTGATGGACTGGCTCTGCGAACTCCCGCTCCTGGCCGCGGCTCTTCTCGCCGCCGGGCCCGACGGAAAGATCACCGCTCACCGCCTGCTGGAACAGGCCTGGAACCTGTTCGCCGGCAAGGTCCGTCCCTGGCTGACCGGGCCGTCCACCAGCAGCCGCGACACCTGGCTGAGCGATCTGGGTCGGCCCCTGGCCGGGATCCTGACTGCCGCGGCGCAGACCGAAGCGCACGGCGTCCTTGACGAGGCCGTCCGGCTCGGACGGACCCCGAGTGACCAGACCGCCCTCCTCGTAGTCTCCGCGCTGCGAGCCGCCGGGGAACACGCCACAGGAAACGGCCGGGGCGCCGTCTTCGGCGACTTGGCCGCCGGATGCGCTGGACACCTCCAGAACGCTCTCGCCCGGCCGCAGCGGGCAACCGGCGACTGGTCGATCGATCCTCCCGAGGCCTGCTCCTGCGAACTGTGCGAGACCCTCGCCGCGTTCCTCCGGGACCGTGCGAGCCGCAGCCTCGAATGGCCGCTCGCCAAACAGGGGCGCTCCCACATCCACTCCCGGATCGACGCGGCCGAACTGCCCGTCCGGCACCAGACCCGCCGCCAAGGCCGTCCCTACACCCTTGTTCTCACCAAGACCGAGGCGCTCTTCGACACCGAACGCCTCATCCGCGAACGCCACCGGGCGGACCTCGCCTGGATCACCGAGAACTGGACGCCGAAAAGCGACGCCCTCCCGTGCTGACAGAGAGAGCCCGATGAACACCGAACCTCCGCACGCCTGGAACGCCCCCGCGTTCGTCCTGACCCGCCGCGTCGCCGACTGGGCCGCGGACGCCGTCCCCGTCACCGCTTCCGGCATGCCCAGGCCCGCCGATATCCCGCTGCTCGGCCGGGCGGTGTCGATCCCGACCCCGGCGAAGGTCAACCGACTGGCCTACGTGCCCGAGTTGCACAGGGCCTGGCGGATCGCCGTCGCCACCGGCCTGGTGGAGGTCGGGCCGAAGACGGCCAAGGCGACCGGCCTGGCACCTGACACCTGCGACGACGCTGCGGACCGGTGGCTCGCGGGGGTCCGTGAGGCGATCAGCGGCGATGCCGAGTTCGTCACTTTGACCGTGGCCGCCGCACTCGCCGAGGATCCGGCGCCCGTCGACCTGGAGGAGGTCTGCGACAGGACGGATCAGGCGCTCCGTGCCCGGCCCTGGAAGCACCGGGAGGCCTTCCGGTACTTCGAGGACCCGGTCCCCGAAGCGCTGGCCCTGCTCGGTGTTCTGGGCATGGCCTCCGATACCGCTCTCACTCCCGCCGGACGGTGGGCGTTCATGCGTCTCCGCCCACCGGTGATCACTCCGTCGATGGGGGTGCGGGAACTGCTCTCAGCCCTGGAGGACTGCCACCACGACACCGCGGCCGACCTCGCCGCCCCTTGGCTGGATGCGCGCCCCTCGGCCGCCGCCGCCACCGAACTACTGGCCGAGGCCGCCTCGAGCGCCGCCCGGCGCCGAGCCACCGCCCTCGACCTGGTCGAGGGCCTCCCCTTCGCGGGAGCCGCCTGGCAGAACGTCACCGCCGATCCGGTGCTCGGTCCCGCCGCACGCCGGTGGCAGTGGGAACACGGCCTCCGCAACGAGGTCCCGCCCGAGGATGACATCTGGATGACGGTCGAGGAGATGGCCGTCAACCTCGACGCCGACCCGGCGTACGTGCTCGATCGGTTCCACGACCTGCCCGGCCGCGCCGCCGACGACAGGCTCACCGTCGTCGCCTCGTCCGGCCACCCGGAACGGGACGCCGTCCTCACGGCCCTGACCGCTCTCGCCGCGCGGACGTCCCGCCCGCGGATATGCCAACTGAAGATCTCCCTGACCGGCTGGGGGGCCTGGCGGCGCGTCATGGTACGCGCGACCGCCACGCTCTACGACCTTCACCAGATCATCCAGACGGTCTTCGACTGGGACGATGACCACCTGCACCTATTCACAGCTCCCGACGGCCGCCGCTACAGCGACCTGCTCCGCGCCGACCTCGACGCCTCCGACAGCGGCGGGGTCCGCATCTGCGAGGTCCTCCCCACCCCGTCCGCCAGGCTCCGCTACGTGTACGACCTCGGCGACGAATGGCGCCACGAGATCACCCTCCAGAAGATCATTCCGGCCGACCCCAACACGATCTACCCGGCCTGTACCGCCGGCAACGGCGACAGCCCCATCGAAGACTCCTGGACGGACGAAGGCACGTCCTACCCCACCCGCCCGTTCAATCTCGAAGAGATTTCCACCCGCCTGACGAAGCACGCATGAACGCTCCCCCCGGCCCGTCCGGCAGCCCTGTGCCTGCCGAAAATTACGTCCGTGCAGGTGAGACGTGCAGGGGTGGGCTCCGGCATGGGGGCTTGATCAGTCTTAAGGACAGGCTGCGGCGAGGCGGTTGCCGAGGGATGATGGGCGGCTGTGCTGTTGCGACTGGCCTACATGACCGTGACCAACGCGTTCGCGGTGCTGCGTCTGCTTCCGATGACCGATCGGGAGAAGGACGCTGAGATCTTGGTGCTGCGGCATCAGATCGCTGTGCTGGAGCGCCAGCTTGCCGGGAAGCGGGTGCGGTTCACTGCGGCGGACCGGGCGCTGCTCGCGGCGCTGCTGCACCGGTTACCTTCCGGCGCGCTGCGGCGGATGCGGCTGCTGGTGCGGCCGGACACGCTGCTGCGCTGGCACCGGGACCTGGTCGCGGGTCGGCACGCTGTCCGGTCCGAACCCAAGCGGCCGGGCCGACCACCCACCGTCCGTTCCATCCGGCTGCTGGTACTTCGTCTGGTGCGGGAGAATCCGAGCTGGGGCTACCGGCGGGTGCACGGTGAGTTGCTGGTGCTCGGCATCAAGGTCGCGGCCTCTACCGTCTGGGAGATTCTCAACGACGCTGGCGTCGATCCGGCGCCCGAGCGTTCCGCCGCCACCTGGGGCGGTTTCCTGCGCTCGCAGGCCGAGGTGTTGCTGGCGTGTGACTTCCTGGAGACCGTAACCCTCACCGGCGCCCGCATGTACGTGTTCGCGGTCATCGAACATCACACCCGCCGCATCCGGGTTCTGGGCGCCACCGCCCACCCGAAGGCAGCTTGGGTGACCCAGGTGGTCCGGAACTTGGTCATGGACCTAGAAGACGCCGGCTGCCGGGCACGGTTCCTGATCCGCGACCGGGACGGCAAGTTCCCTGAGCTGTTCGACGCCGTTCTGGCCGATGCCGGTATCCAGGCGGTGCTGACCGGGGTGCGGATGCCGAGGATGAACTCGGTGATGGAGCGGTGGGTGCAGACCTGCCGCCGTGAGCTCCTGGACCGCACGTTGATCTGGAACCAGCGGCACCTGCTCCACGCCCTCCGCGAGTTCGAGACCTTCTACAACGAGCATCGCCCGCATCAGGGCATCGCCAACGCCCGCCCGCTGAAGCCGCTGCCTCCACCGATCACCGAACCAGACCAGATCGCCCACTTGAGCATCCGAAGAAGGCAACGGCTGGGCGGAATCCTCAACGAGTACGAACATGCGGCTTGACCTGCACGGACGGAGTTTTCGGCAGGGGCAATGTCGGGCGGGGGGCAAACCGGGGCATCCTCGCGTTTGCCCTGGTCAGGGATGGTGGGTCGCGTGGGACTCGAACCCACAACCTACGGATTAAAAGTCCGGAGCTCTGCCAATTGAGCTAGCGACCCGTCTCGCAAGGGTACCGAGATCGGCGGGGGGTTTGCGACGGGGTTAGGGGGTGGGGGTCAGGTGGACGGGGAGGTGCTTCAGGCCGTTCTGGAAGTTGGAGGCCAGACGGACGGGGGTGCCGGTGAGGGAGAGGTCGTGGGGGAGGAGCTCGCGGAAGATGGCGCGCATCTGGGTGCGGGCCAGGTGGGCGCCCAGGCAGAAGTGGGGGCCGAAGCCGAAGCTGACGTGGTCGTTGGGGGTGCGGGTGATGTCGAAGCGGTCGGGGGCGGGGAAGACGGTTTCGTCGCGGTTGGCGGAGGCGTGGTAGACGACGACCTTGTCGCCCGCGTCGATCTTCTGGCCGGAGAGGGTGACGGGGGACGTGGCGGTGCTGGCGGAAGTCCATGACGGGGGGCCAGAAGCGGAGCATCTCCTCGACGGCGGACGGGAGGAGGGACGGGTCGGCGCGGAGGCGGGCCAGTTCGGCGGGGTGTTCCAGGAGGGTGAGGAGGCCGCCGGGGATGCCGTTGCGCAGGGTCTCGTTCCCGGCGACGGCGAAGAGGAAGAACATGTTCTCGAACTCGGGGGTGGTGAGGCCGCCCTCCAGCATGCGGGACATGACGTCGCCGGACGGGTGGGAGCGCTTTTCGGCCGCGAGGGCGTGGGCGTAGGTGAGCATGTCGGCCAGGGCCGTGTGGGAGCGGGGGTTGACGGGGCGGCCGTCCGGGTGGGTGGTGGACGTCGGGCGGTGGTCCATCGCCTTCTGGGCCATGGGGGTCATCGTGGCGGCGTCGGCGGTGGAGAGGCCGGCGTACTCGTCGTCCTGGTAGCCGATGACGCGGGACGCCCAGTCGTAGAGGAGGCGGCGGTCGGCGTCGGGGACGCCCATGATGTGCGCGAGCGTCCAGACGGGGAGGTCGGCGGCCAGCTCGACGAAGTCGGTGTCGTCGCCGAGGGCGGAGGTGACGAGGGCGCGGGCTCGGGCGTCGATCGTCTCTTCGAGGGCGCGGACGGCGCGGGGGGTGAAGGCGGCGGCGACGATGCGGCGCAGGCGGGAGTGGTCGGGCGGGTCCTGGTTGAGCATCATCGCGCGGACGAACGCGAGGTCCTCGGGCGTGTCGGGGTCGCGGATCTGGGTGGCGCCGAGGTTGGAGGAGAAGAGGCCCGGGGAGCGCAGGACGTGTTTGACGTCGGCGTGCCGGAAGACCGCCCAGTAGCCGGGGCCGGCGGGCCAGGGGCCGACGGCGGGTTCGGGGACCCAGGTGACGGGCGACTCGGCGCGCAGCCTGCGGAAGGCGTCGTAGGGGACCCCGGCGGCGTAGGTGGCGGGCAGGAAGATCTCCTCGTGCATGCCATCAGCGTGCATCATGTCGGGGTGACGTTGAAGCCTGATGAGATCCTCCGTGCCAACTTCGCGCCCTGGGTGCTGGACCTGGGCCTCGTTCCGGAGGAGGTGGGGGACGGGACGGCGGTGCTGCGGCTGCCGTGGTCCGACCGGCTGGCGCGGGAGGGCGGCGCGCTGTCGGGGCAGGCGCTGATGGCGGCGGCCGACACGGCGGTGGTGCTGGCGGTCTCGGGGGCCAAGGGCGGGTTCGTGCCGATGACGACCGTGCAGCTCAGCACGTCGTTCCAGCGGCCCGTGGTCGGACGGGACGTGCGCATCGAGGTCGAGGTGAGCAAGCTCGGGCGGACGCTGGCGTTCGCGGAGATCGACATGACGGTGGATTCGGCGACGGTGGCCCACGCCAGTGCCGTTTACGCCATCATCGGGTGATATGACGCGCGTTGAGAAGGTCATTGTTCCGGATGGCGAGTTCGACCTGAGGGTATGGGGTGAGCGCGGGCCGGGCGTCCTGCTTCTCCAGGAGATCTTCGGGGTGGGCGAGTACATGGAGGCCGTCGCCGCGGACCTGGTCGCGCTGGGGTACGTGGTGGCCGCACCCGACATGTTCTGGCGGATCGAACCGAACTGGACGACCGTCCACAACGAGGAGGCCCTTCCCAAGGGCATGTCGATGGTCTCCCAGTTCGACTGGGGGAAGGGCGTGGAGGACGCCAAGGCCGCCCTCGACGTTCTCAAGGGCCTGCCAGAGGTCGGCAAGGTCGGTGTCCTCGGGTTCTGCTTCGGCGGGACGCTGGCATACCTGCTCGCCGCCCAGGCGGACGTCGATTCCCTGGTGTCGTACTACGGGTCGGGTGTGCCGGGGGCCCTGGACCAGCTCGACGCCATCCGGACCCCGGTGCAGTTCCATTTCGGCGGTTCCGACGCGTACATCCCCAGGGAGGACGTCGCCCGCGTGGAGGAGGCCGTGGACGGACGGGCCAACGTGGAGATCCACGTCCAGGCGGACGGCGGCCACGCTTTCCACAACCGGAAGGCGCCGATGTTCTACCAGCCGGAGCCGGCCGAACGGGCGTGGCGCCTCACGGAGGACTTCCTAGGGCGAACCTTGTCCTAGCGCCCAGGACGGCAGCGGTTCGCAGTGCGGCAGCCAGTCTGGGGGCGCCGTCCCGATGATGCCGCCCACGATCGCGCAGGTCGTGTCGATGTCGCCGCCGGCCGCGGCCGTCGTCCAGAAGGCGCGCTTGAAATCCCCCAGATGGCGGGCGGCGGCCCAGAGCGCGAACGGGACGGTGTCGTGTGCGGCGACCTGCCGTCCATTGCCGAGGACGGCGGACGCCGTCGACGGGTCGGCGATGGTCAGCAGGCGCCGGGCCTCGGCGATCCCTTCGCGGACCGTCCCGTCGGGGACGTGGCGGAGGATCTCGTCGATGAACCTGCCCGGCGGTGGCTTGGCGGGCGCGATGGACGCGGCGACGGCCACGGCGACCGCGCCCGCCATCGCTTCGGGGTGCGGGTGCGTGACCTCGGCCGAGAGCGCGGCCTGGCGGGCCGCTTCGTCGGGGTCGTCGGCGAACCAGGCGCCGAGGGGCGCGACGCGCATCGCGGCACCGTTCCCCCAGGAACCGGTGCCGTCGAACGGTTCCCGTGCGAGCGTGCGCCAGTCGCCGCCTTCGCGGATGAGCCGCAGCAGGCGGCCTGTGGACGGGCCGTAGCCGCGGTCGAAGTCGTGCCGTTCGGCGAAGCTCTCGGCCAGCGCGTCCTGGTCGATGGAGCCGTGGCGGGTCAGGACGAGGTAGATGGACGCGCCATCTCGGTGTCGTCCGTCCATTGCCAGGGCCCAGGCGGGAGGGTCTGGGATTCGTAGGCGGCGCGGTTCGCTGGAACGAAGAACTGCGAGCCCAGGGCGTCCCCCAGGGCGAGGGCTCGCAGGGAGGCGTGGGAGGTCACGCGGGCTCCAGGGTCAAGTGGGACAGCTCCTTGCGGGACGAGATGCCGAGCTTCGGGTACGCCTTGTAGAGGTGGTATTCGACCGTGCGAGGGCTCAGGAAGAGCTGCGCGGCTATCTCGCGGCTGCTGGTGCCTGATGCCGCCAGCCGGACGACCTGGAGTTCCTGCGGGGTGAGGCGGTCGAGAAGGTCCGGGGCGGTCGGTGTGGACGCGCCGGACTCGCCTGTCGCCCGTAGTTCGGCGCGTGCGCGATCCAGCCAGGGGGCGGCGCGCAGGCGCTCGAAGACGGACGCCGCCGAGCGGAGCGGGATCCGTGCGTCCGAGCGCCGGCGGGCGCGGCGCAGGTATTCGCCATAGAGGAGTTCCGTGCGGGCGCGTTCGAACGGGCGTGCCGACCGTTCGTGGAGGCGCAGTGCCTGGAGGTACGGTTCTTCGTCGTCCGTCAGCAGGGCCTCGCAGCGCAGGGCGACCGCCTGAGCCCAGGGCTGCTCGCCCGCCTCGGCCCAGGAGCGGAACCGGGTGAAGGCCGTGTGCGCGAGCGGAGCCTCACCTGCACGGACGGCGGCCTCAACCTGGTCGGCGGCGGAGAGGACGTCGCCGTGCCGGTGCGGCCCGTGCGCGAGTTCCTCCAGGCGGCGTGTCGCGTCGTCGTAGCGGCCGAGGCCCACGTCGAGGAGGGCGAGGGGGCCGTCGGCCAGGCCGGGCGGGGCGGCGGCGGTCAGCTCGCGGAGCCGGGACCCGTCGCCCTCGATCGCCGCGACGCGGGCCAGGACGGCGGCGAGGCGGCCCTCGCGGTGCGGACGGCCGGTGTCGCGGGCCAGCGCGATCGCCTCGGCGACGGTGGCCTCGGCGTCGGCGTGCCGCCCCGCCGCGATCAGCGCCTGCGCCCGGACCTGCAGGATCGTCGGCAGCTCGCCGAGCAGGCCGTGCCGGCGGCAGTGCGCGACCTCGGCGGCGGATAGTTCGAGCGCCGCCGCGTCCGCGCCGATGATCAGTGCGAGCTGGGCGCCGCGGAGCCGGTCGCCGGCGCCGTCCCGGGCCGCGGTGACCTGCTCGGCGAGCAGCGGCAGGCCGGCCGCGGGGTCGCCGTCCGCGAGCAGCGCGAGGCCCCGGAGCGTGCGGTCGTCCGGCAGCAGTCCGGCCGCGCGCAGCACGGCGGGCAGCTCGCCGGACGTCCACCCGTACATGGCGCCGGTCCGCAGCATCGCCGCGCGTTCCGCTCCGGCGGCGCGGTCGACCATCATGCGGGCCGCGGCGCGCGGGTCGCCGCGCTCGTACTCGACGGCGGCGTGGACGCGGGCGAGCCCGGCCAGGTCTGTGGCATCGAGCTTCTCGGCGAGGACGGCGAGGTCCTCCGCCTCGTCCAGCCGTCCCGCCTGGAGGGTGAGGGACGCGGCGGCGGCGAGGCGCGCCGCACGCGCCGCCCGGCCGGGCGTGAGGTCGGCCGCCTGGCGGTAGAGCGACGCCGCCGGCCCGTGGCCGGCGCGGACGCGGGCGCGTTCGGCGGCCTCCTGCAGTGCGGCGGCGACGTCCTCGTCCGGGGCGAGGGCGGCGGCCGCGCGGTGCCGCGCGCGGCAGTCGGCGTCGTCGGCGGACTCGGCGAGCGCCCGGTGCACGGCGACGCGCCGCGCCGCCGTCGCGCCCTGGTACGCGGCGGCCCTGATCAGCGGATGCCGGAACGTGATGCTGCGCCCGGTGACCTCGACCAGCCGGGCGCGCTCGGCTCCCTCCAGGTCGGCGAGCCCGACGCCGAACGTGCCGGCGGCGGCGAGCAGGCTCGCCATGTGGCCGCGCCCCTCGGCCGCCGCGATCAGCAGCATCAGCCGGGCCTTCTCCGGCAGGCGGGCGATCTGCGCCTGGAACGACCCGAGGACGCGGTCGGCGACGGGCAGCGGCGTGGCCTCGGGCGGGCGCTCCCCGGCGGTGGCGAGCTCCTGCAGCGCGAGCGGGTTGCCGGCGGCCTCCCGCAGCACCCGCTCGCGGACGAGCGGCGCCAGGTCGCGCGCCGCGAGGAGCCGTTCGGCGTCGGCCCGGCAGAGCCGGTCGAGCCGCAGTTCGGGCAACCCCGTCCCGGTGAACCCGTCGTCCCGCGCGGCGAACAGCATGACGACGCCCTCGGCCGCGAGCCGCCGCGCCGCGAACAGCAGCGCGTCGACGGTCGCGGTGTCGACCCAGTGCGCGTCGTCGACCACGCACAGGACGGGGCCTTCGTCGGCGAGGTCGGCGAGCAGCGTGAGCACGGCGAGGCCGGTGGCGAAGCGGCCGTGCCCGGCGGACGTGTCGCCGGGCGCGGAGCCGAGTGCCGAGCCGAGCGCCGAGCCCAGCGCGGCGGACTGTGCCCCCGGCAGGGCGCCGACCCGGTCGCGGACCGGCCACAGCAACTGGTTGAGCCCGGCGAACGCGATCCCGGACTCGGCCTCGACCCCGGTGGCGCGCAGGACCCGCGCGGCCCCGGCGGCGGCCTCCGCGAGCAGCGCCGACTTGCCGATGCCGGCCTCGCCGCGCAGGACGAGCGCGGCGCTGCGGCGGTGGTCGCGCGCGGCGTCGACCAGCGAGGTGAGCCGCGCCTGTTCGTCGTTCCGCCCGTAGAGCACGGATCCCAACCTACGGGTCCAAGTACCGAAACCTTACGGATTCGCCCCGTACCCGGCGGCTCGTACGTTCTTGACCAGCGACGACGCCCTAGGAGGACGCCATGAAGGAACTGTTCGAGCCCCTTTCGGCCGGGAAGCTGGAACTGCCCAACCGCCTCGTGATGGCGCCGATGACCCGCAGCAGGGCCGGCGCGGACGGCACCGTCACCGGCCTCACCGCGGAGTACTACCGGCAGCGCGCGGGCGCCGGGCTGATCATCACCGAGGGGACGCAGCCGAGCGTCCGGGGCCAGGGGTACGTCGACACGCCGGGCCTGCACTCCGAGGCGCAGGTGGCGGCGTGGCGCGCGGTGACCGGGGCCGTGCACGAGGAGGGCGGGCGGATCTTCGCGCAGCTGATGCACTCCGGGCGCGTCGGCCACCCCGTGCTGTACCCGGACGGGGGCCTGCCGCTCGGGCCGTCGCCGATCGCGTCCGGCGACCGGCTGTACACGCCGGACGGGATGCTCGACCACCCCGTCCCGCAGGAGATGACCACGGCCGACATCGCGCGGACCGTGGAGGACTTCGCCGTCGCCGCGCGCAACGCGGTCGCGGCCGGTTTCGACGGGGTGGAGCTGCACGGCGCGAACGGCTACCTGATCCAGCAGTTCCTCGCCGACGGCAGCAACGTGCGGACCGACGCCTACGGCGGGACGGTCGCGAACCGCATCAGGTTCGCCGTGGAGGCCGTGCAGGCGGCGGCGGACGCGATCGGGCCGGAACGCGTCGCCCTCCGCGTCTCGCCAGGCGGCACGTCGAGCGGCGTCAGCGAGAGCGACACGCCGGAGCTGTACTCCGCGCTGATCGCGGCGCTCGCCCCGCTGGACCTCGCCTACCTGCACGTCATGGAGGAGCTGAACCGGGAGATGACCCGCCGCATCCGGGCCGCGTGGCCGGGGACGCTGATCCTGAACCCGCACCCGACCGCGGACTCCTTCCCCGCGACGCCCGAGCTCGGCGCGCAGGCGCTGCGGGACGGAGTGGCCGACGCGATCGCGCTGGGCGAGCTGTGGCTGGCCAACCCCGACCTGCCCGCCCGCGTCAAGGCGGGCGGCCCCTACAACGAGGCCGACCGCGCGACGTTCTACGGCGGCGACCACCGCGGCTACACCGACTACCCGCCCCTCCCGTGACCCGGACGCCCGCTCCGTCCCGCGCGGACGTGGGCCCGCACGGGACGGGGGAGCCGTGCGGGCCCACGGGTCGTGTTCGCGCGGGGTCAGAGGCCGGGGCGGACGCCGCCGCTGAAGTTGCGCTTGTAGTACTTGGTCAACTTGATCTTCTTGACGCGCTTGCCGGAGCTGGGCGCGTGGATCATGTAGCCGTGGCCGGCGTAGACGCCCATGTGGGTGCGTCCGCCGTAGAAGAAGAGGAGGTCGCCCTTGACGGCGCCCTTCCAGGAGACCTTCTTCTTGACGGCCCGGTAGATCTGCTGGCTGGTGCGGGGGAGCTTCACCCCGGCCTTGCGCCAGGCGCCGCCGGCGAGGCCGGAGCAGTCCCACGAGCCGGGACCGGTGCCGCCGTAGCGGTACGGGTCGCCGATCTGCTTCGCCGCGTACTTCACCGCGTAGGCGGCGCGCTTCTTCTGCTCGGCGGCCCGGGACTGCGTGGCGGAGACCTTCGCCGCCGTCACGACGGCGGCCTGCCGCGGTGGCGCCGCCGCCTCGGCCGAGCCCGCCGCGAGGACGGACGCGCCGAGCGCCGCGGTCGTGGTGAGCACGAGGCCACCGGTGGTGATTCCAGCCTTCAGAGTGTTTCGGGGGGTATGCAGAATGACTCCAGATCTTGCGGGTGATGCCTACCGGGCAGCCGTCACCCGCGGTGGTCCGCACAGCGGGATCGGGATGCGGCGGCCATTCCGCGACGCCATTCGACGGGGTGCCGGGGAAATCGTGGCCGCTTTCCGGTTCCGTGCCTATCGGCGGCACGGATTCGGCTTCCGACGGCGGCATTCGAGCGGGGTCCGCGGGGGGACGGCCGTGGGGCCGCGCCCGGCCGGTCGTTGACGGCCGTGCGCGCCGCCGCCGCGCGTCGGGGTGCGTGTTCTGTTTTCTGAGCGGCTTCTGTGCCGCATGAACCGGGCAGGAACGTATGCAGACTCGGGTGACCATGGCAAATCCATCCGTTCGTTCCGGGAGCGGCGGACGCCGATGAGCCGACGTTCGCCCCTCGCTTGGCCTGCGCTTATTCCGGGCAGCTCGAAGAAAGTGTGAACTGGGTCACGAATTGCCGAAAGAAGATCGATTCCATGGTGGCGCGCCCCGGGCCGGACGGGAGCCGGAACCGCGTTCTGTGGAAAACTCGGCCGCCGCGAGCGCGCGCTTGTGGCGTGTATCACGTATCGATAAATGTGGGCTATGTCTCGAATCGTCCGTGTGTGTTACGGGTCAGCGGACGAGAAAGATCGCCGGATCCGGCCAGGTCGAGGGGTTGACTGGCCGGGTCCGGCCGCCTGTAGTCCGAGGGACAGGCAGGTTCCGCTCCCGGAGGGAGATCCGTGTCCGGCTGGCCAGGCAGACCCCGCAGACCAAGGCCCGTCCGCGTCCCCCGACTCGTCCGCTCCCTGGCGGTCCGGCTGCTGTCGGTCGCCGTCCTCATCGCCGGGCTGCTGGCCGCGCCGTCGGCGTACGCCGCGAGCGGGCCCGCCACACTCCAGTTCCCGCCGGGCTTCCTGTGGGGCGTGTCCACGTCCGGCTTCCAGAGCGAGGGGTACTTCCCCGACAGCAACTGGACGAGGTACGCCGACCGCAGGGCGAACGGCGTCACCGACCCGTACGGCAACTCAGTCGACTTCCGGCACCGCTACCCGTCCGACCTCAAGCTCGCCAAGGGGCTCGGGGTGAACGTCTTCCGGACGTCCATCGAGTGGGCCCGCGTCGAGCCCCGCAAGGGTTACCGCGACCCGAAGGCGCTCGCCTACTACGACGACCTCATCCGCCGCATCAAGGCGAACGGGATGCGGCCCATGCTCACGCTCGACCACTGGGTGTACCCGGGATGGGTCGCCGACCAGGGCGCCTGGGACAACCCCCGCACGCAGGACGACTGGCTCCGCAACGCCCGGTTCGTCGTCGACCGCTACAAGGACCAGGGCGTCATCTGGATCACGTTCAACGAGGCCAGCGCCTACATCTACAAGGAGCTCACCACCCGTCCGATGGATCTCGGGCAGATGCTGGAGATGCGCGACGCCCTCCTCAAGACGCACCGCGCCGCCTACGACATGATCCACAAGGTCGACCCGGGCGCCCCCGTGTCGAGCAACGTCGCCTACGGGACGGCCATCAACGGCATCTTCGACGCGGCCCTGTTCAACGACGCCGCCGACAAGCTCGACTTCATCGGCATCGACTACTACTACGGCGCCAACCTGCAGAACTTCACCGCGGTGTACGCGATCACCGGGGAGTTCTGGAAGATCGACCCCGAGCCGGAGGGGCTGTACTACGTCCTGAAGAACTACCAGCGGCGCCTACCGCACCTGCCCGTCTACGTCGTCGAGAGCGGTATGCCGACCGACGACGGCAAGCCGCGCAAGGACGGCTATACGCGTTCGGACCATCTCCGCGACCACATCTACTGGATCCAGCGCGCGATGGCCGACGGCGTGAAGATGATGGGCTACAACTACTGGAGCCTCACCGACAACTACGAGTGGGGCAGTTACCGGCCGCGGTTCGGCCTCTACACGGTCGACGCGCTGACGGACCCGACGCTCGAACGGCGTCCGACCGACGCCGTCCCCACGTATCGATCGATCATCGCGAACCGGGGCGTGCGGTCCGGGTACGTGCCGGTGCGCAAGCCGGGCTGGTGCTCGATCGAGGACCCCGTCGCCACCTGTCTCGGGACGACTCCGACACCGCCCGCCGCCTACCGCGCCCCCGCGTGAGGGAATGACCCGCGCGTCCCCGGGTACCGCCACCGCGACCGCAATCGGCCAGGGGAAACGCGTGGGGGGACGTGCAGACGGAGCCGAGGATCGCGACGCGCGGGTCCGGCACCACTGGAGCGGGGCCGGGCTCGGGCGGCGTCGCCGACGGCCTCCTGAACGCCCTGAAGCGCGCCGCCGCCGCGTTCCGCGACGCCGGCATCGGGTACGCGCTCGCGGGCGGTTTCGCGGCGTACGCGCATGGCGCGGCCGTGTCCACGCACGATGTCGACTTCGTGGTGCGTGTGGGCGATCTCCAGGCCGCCCTGGACGCGCTCCGCGCGGCCGGCATGACGCATCTGGAGAGCCCGGAGAACTGGCTGGAGAAGGCGTACGACGGCGAGCACGTCATCGACCTGATCCACACCCCGTCCGGCCGTCCGGTGGACGCGGAGCTGCTGGGCCGCGCCGAGGAGATGACGGTCGGGGCGGTGCTCATGCCGGTCCTGCCCGCCACCGACCTGATGGTCATGCGGCTGCTGGCGTTCACCGAGACCGCCTGCGACTTCAGCGGGTTCCTGCACGTCGGCCGGGCGCTGCGAGAGCAGGTGGACTGGCGGCGGGTGGCGGCGGAGACCGCCGGGTCCCCGTACGCGTACGCCTTCCTGGCGCTGCTGGCCCGGCTGGACGTGATCGAGGGGAACGTGCTGTGACCGAAAGGGGGCGGGCCATGACCGACATGTCCGGGTATCTGGCCGCGCACATCCAGGAGCGGCTCGCGGCCGACGCCTACGAGCTCGGCATCCGGGTGGACGTCCGCGGCGACGTCGTCCACCTGCGCGGCGAGGTCGTGAGCGAGGAGCGGAGCCGGGCCGTCGAGGAGGCCGCCCGCGTCGCCGCCGAGGGCCGCGAGATCTGCAACGAGCTGCACGTCGTCGCGGTGCCCGAACCGGACGGAGAGGAGCGCATCTCATGATCCGTGTCGCGGCGGCGGGGGACCTGCACGTCGGGCCGGAGGCGGCGGCCGGGACGTACCGGGCCCGGCTGGCGGCGCTCGCCGACCAGGCGGACGTGCTGCTGGTGGCCGGCGACCTGACCCGGCACGGGACGGTCGAGGAGGGCCTGGCCGCGGCCGGCGAGCTGCGCGACCTGGGGCTCCCGGTGGTCGCCGTGCTCGGCAACCACGACTACCACTCCGACGCCGAGGACGAGATCGGGGGCGTGCTGCGGGAGGCCGGCGTGACCGTCCTCGAAGGCGACGCGACGGTCCTCGACTGCGCCGGGACGAGCCTCGGCGTCGCGGGCGGCAAGGGGTTCGGCGGCGGGTTCGAGGGCCGCTGCGCCAGCGACTTCGGCGAGCCCGAGATGAAGGCGTTCATCCGGCACACCAGGGACTTCTCCGGACGGCTCCACGCGTCCCTCATGGACCTGGACACCGACGTCAGGATCGCCCTCACGCACTACTCGCCGTGCGCCGACACGCTCGAAGGGGAGCCGCCGGAGATCTACCCGTTCCTCGGCAGCTACCTGCTGGGGGAGGCGATCGACTCGGCCGGCGCCGACCTCGCGATCCACGGCCACGCGCACAAGGGGACGGAGAAGGGCCTCACGTCCGGCGGGGTGCGGGTCAGGAACGTGGCGCTGCCGGTGATCCAGCACGCCTACGCCGTGTACCGCCTGGAGGCGCAGGAAAGCGCGGACGGCCGGCGCGACCGGGAACGGGTGTCGGCCTGGTGACGTTCGCCAGGGGGGCCGATCGCGTTCGGCTCCGAGGATGGGCCGGTGGACGATCGAGAGATCGCGAGGAGGGGAGTGATCTCCCGGTCGTCCCACCACCGCCCGTAGCCCGGCTCTCCGGTGTCGCTGCGTTGCGGCTCCATCAGCCCGGATGTATCTCCCCACCGGCGGGTACCAGCGTCTGCCCGGTGTAGTACGACGACTGGCGGTTGGACGCGAAGAACACATAGGACGGCGCGATCTCGTCGGGATCGGCGGCACGTCCCATGGGCGCGTTCTTGCCGAAGCCCTCCACGCGCTCCTCGTCGAACGTCGCGGGGATCAGCGGCGTCCACACCGGCCCCGGCGCGACGCAGTTGACGCGGATCTCGCGCTCCATGAGGTTCTGGGCGAGGCTCGCCGTGAGCGACATCACGGCGCCCTTGCTGGCGGAGTAGTCGATGAGCGACTTGTTGCCGCGCAGCCCGTTGATGGACCCCGTGACGACGATGGACGACCCCGGCCCCATGTGGTCGAGGGCCTCCTGGATCGTCCAGAACACCGAGAACACGTTCACCTCGAACGTCCGGCGGAGCTGCCCGTCGTCGATCTCCCGGACGTCCTTCACCGGAGTCTGCGTGCCGTGGTGCAGGACGAGCACGTCCATCCCGCCCAGTTGGCGGACGGTGTGCTCGACGACCTCGCGGCAGTGCCGCGCCTCGGCCATGTCGCCGCCGAGGGTGACGCAGCGGCGGCCCTCGGCCTCGACGAGGCTCGCGGTGTGCCGGGCGTCGTCGTCCTCCTCCAGGTAGGTGATCGCGACGTCCGCGCCCTCCTTGGCGAACGCCACGGCGACGGCGCGGCCGATGCCGGAGTCGCCGCCGGTGATCAGGGCGCGGCGGCCGTGCAGCAGGTCGCCGCCGGTGTAGTCGCGCATCTCGTCGCGCGGTTCGGGTGCCATCTCCGCCGTCCGACCGGGGTAGGACTGGCTCTGGGGCGGGCGCTCGTTCATGTTCGGCGGGTGCCCGTAGCTGCGGGAAGCAAACGCTGCCCCTATTGTAACTGGTGAGTAATAACGCGCTCCGCGCTCCGCCGGGGTGTGAGCGGAGCGCGTGACGACGTCTGGATAGCATCACCCCGAACCACATTCGGTCCCTCACGTAAGGTGTCGCTTATGGACCTGAACGGAGTTTCCGCCGTCGTATCCGGTGGCGCGAGCGGCCTCGGTGAGGCCACCGTCCGCGCGCTGGCCGCCGCAGGCGCCAAGGTGGTCGTCGCCGACCTGAACGAGGACAAGGGCAAGGCCCTCGCCGACGAGGTCGGCGGCGTCTTCGTCAAGACCGACGTGTCCAGCGAGGAGCAGGTGCAGGCCGCCGTCCAGGCCGCCGTCGACACCGGCGCCCCGCTGCGCGTCATCGTCAACAGCGCCGGGATCGGCTGGGCGTCGCGGACCGTGAACCGCGACGGCAGCCCGCACGACCTGGCCTCCTTCGAGACCGTCATCCGGATCAACCTCGTCGGCACCTTCAACCTGATGCGGATCGGCGCCTCGGCCATCTCCAAGACCGAGCCCGCCGACGCCGACGGCGCCCGCGGCGTTGTGATCAACACCGCGTCCGTCGCCGCGCTGGAGGGCCAGACCGGGCAGATCGCCTACTCCGCGTCCAAGGGCGGCATCGTCGGCATGACGCTGCCGGCGGCGCGCGACCTCGCCGCGATCGGCGTCCGCGTCAACACCATCTGCCCGGGGATCATCGACACCCCGATCTACGGCTCGGGCGAGCAGGCGGAGGCGTTCAAGGCCAAGCTCGCCGCGCCCGTCCCGTTCCCGAAGCGGATGGGCACGGCGGCGGAGTTCGCGCACCTCGTCAAGTCCCTGATCGAGAACGACTACATGAACGGCGAGACCATCCGCTTCGACGGCGGTATCCGCTTCCAGCCGAAGTGAGGCCCTGAATGTCCGACGCTGTTCTGACGGAAGAAGACGGCGCCGTCCTCATCATCACCATCAACCGTCCCGAGGCCCGCAACGCGGTCAACGGCGAGGTGGCGCGGGGGATCGCGGCGGCCATCGAGGAGCTCGACTCCCGCAAGGACCTCTCCATCGGCGTGCTGACCGGCGCCGGCGGCACGTTCTGCTCCGGCATGGACCTCAAGGGCTTCCTCACGGGTGACAACCCGATCGTCGAGGGGCGCGGGTTCGCCGGTATCGTCGAGCGCCCGGCGGCCAAGCCGCTGATCGCCGCGATCGAGGGCTACGCGCTCGCCGGCGGCTGCGAGGTGGCGCTGTCCTGCGACATGATCGTCGCGGCCCGGGACGCCCAGTTCGGGCTGCCCGAGCCGAAGCGCGGCCTGGTCGCCGCGGGCGGCGGCCTGCTCCGCCTCCCGCAGCGCATCCCGTTCCACATCGCCATGGAGATCGCCCTCACCGGCGACAAGTACCCGGCGGAGCGGATGGCCGAGCTCGGGTTCGTCAACCGGCTCACCGAGCCCGGCGGCGCGCTCGCCGCGGCCAAGGAGCTGGCCCTGAAGGTCGCCGAGAACGCCCCGCTGGCGCTCGCGGCGACCAAGAAGGTCATCGTCGAGTCCGCGGACTGGACGGACGACGTGGCGTGGAAGAAGCAGCAGGAGATCACGCTGCCGGTCTTCACGTCCAAGGACGCCCAGGAGGGCCCGGCGGCCTTCGCCGAGAAGCGCAAGCCGAACTGGAAGGGCGAGTAGCCCGACCGTCGCGAGACGCCCGGAACCGGTTGGTTCCGGGCGTCTTGACGTCTGTGACTGATGTGCCTGATGCGTCCTGATCTGGTCGGGTCAGGGGTTCCTCTTACCGTGCGGTAAGTAATGCCGTACTCTTTTGCGCACGCTTGCCTGTGATCTTGGGAGTGGGAGCATATGAGACGCAACGCGGCGCTGGTGGTCGCCACCGTCCTGGCCTGTGGCGCCGGGACGGTCGCGGTGGCCGCACCGGCGAACGCCGCCGGCTGGAAGAACATCTCCAGCGGGGCGCTGAGCTACGACGGCAGCCTCGACCGGGTCGACTTCGGCGCCAAGAACGCCGGCTGGGCCGTCGGCGCCGCCGGCTCCTTCTTCAGCCCGCAGGCCAAGATCGTCCGCTGGACGGGCTCCGCGTGGGCCGCCGACGCGAGCCCGGTCGGCTTCACCCCGACCGACGTGGCCGTCTCCAGCGCGTCCAAGGCCTGGATCATCGGCTACAACCTGGGCGGCACCCTCGGCCTCTACTGGAACGGCACCAAGTGGAGCCAGGTCGCCTACCCGATGGTGGGCTTCCCGACCGCCGTGTCCGCCGCCCCCGACGGCACCGCCTACTCCGTCGCCGGGGTCGACGCCGCCGCCGGCGGACCGTCCGCCATCCTGCGCTGGACGGGCAGCGCCTGGGTCGACCCCAAGGTCCCGCTGCCGGCGTCCTCGTCCATCACCGCGGTGGACGTCCGCTCCGCGAACGACGTGTGGCTCGCCGGCACCACGTCCGCCAGCGGCACGTCCGTCACCGGGCTGGTGATGCACTTCAACGGCACGTCCTGGAAGAAGATCGACGTCCCCGGCTCCCTGGGCGTCCCCGGCTACCAGGGCACCCTGCACCGCATCGTCGCCAACTCGCCGACGAACGTCTACGTGCTGCGCGTCCGCCAGAACGCCCAGATCACCAACGCGATCCAGCGCTACGACGGCACCTCCTGGAAGACGATCAACACCCCGCTGAACGCGGCCGGCATCGGCCTGTCGTCGGACGGCCAGGGCGGCGTGGTCATGCTCCCGATCACGACCGGCACGAAGAGCCAGTACATGCACTACAACGGCTCGTCCTGGACGACCCTGAACGGCCCCGCCCGCACCGGCACCGTCCAGGCGTCCGACGCCGACGCCCGCCCCGGCACGACCGCCATCGTGAGCACCGGCACCGCGTCCGAGCCCAGCAAGAGGGTCCCCTTCATCGAGTACTTCAGCTGACCCGGACCCCACGGACGCCCGTCCCGCCGCACCGGCGGGGCGGGCGTCCGCGTTCGACCGCCTACCGCGCCGGGACCCGCCTCACGGCTTGCGGGCCACGCCGCACAGGCCGGGCACCTTCTGCTCGTGCCACGGCGACGGCTCCGGCCGCCACTCGGTGAACGTCACCAGGCCCGGCGGGACGGGCTCCAGCCCCTCGAAGAACGCCGCGATCCGCTCGGGCGACCTCAGGTTGTAGGGGATCGCGCCGGACTCGTTGTACTGGCGGTGCGCCTCCACCGAGGCGGCGTCGGTGTCCGTCCCGTCCGACAGCGAGAGGTAGCTGCCGGACGGCAGCGCGTCCAGCAGGGTGCCGATGATGGCGCGCGCCTGCCCGTCGTCCGCCACGTGCCCTACGATCCCGTTGAGGATCAGCGCCACCGGACGCTCGAAGTCGAGGTGCCCGCGCGCCAGCGCGAGGATCGAGCCGGGGTCGTACAGGTCGGCCTCGACGTAGCGGGTCGCGCCCTCCTCGGTGGACGTGAGCAAGGCGTGCGCGTGCGCCAGCACCAGCGGGTCGTTGTCGACATAGACGATCCTCGCGTCGGGGGCGGCGCGCTGCGCGACCTCGTGGGTGTTGTCCACCGTCGGCAGCCCGGTGCCGACGTCGAGGAACTGGCGCACACCGGCCTCCGCCGCCAGGTAGCGGACGGCCCGTCCGAGGAACATCCGGGACGTCCGCGCCGCGAGCACGATGCCCGGGAACACCTCCGCGACCTGCGCGCCGACCTCCCGGTCGACCGCGTAATTGTCCTTGCCGCCCAGCCAGTAATTCCAGATCCGCGCGGAATGCGGCACGCTCGTGTCGATCTCCGCCGGTACACCATTGGCCATGAAAACCACCCGTTTCAGGAGGAGAACCCCATCCTCCCGGCTCTCCACTCCTTCCCGGGCACTTTGGCCATGCCTGGCCCGCGACGCCCCCGGGTGGCCGACGCACCCGGAGGACGCCGCATTCAATCGAGCGTGACGCGGGTGACGTGGTCGATGACGGGCGGAAGGCACGTCCCGGCGCTGCACGCGCCATAGGAGACCACTACCTCGGCGGAATTCCCCGTCCTCTTCACCGGCAGGGACACCGCCACAGGACCGTCCGGATAGACCGGCAACTTCACCCCGAGGGACGGAAGGTCGAGCATCCGCACGGATTCATCGGCACTCGCCCGTCCCGCCGCCGCCAAGCCACCGCGCACACCGAGCCTGGTCGGAATGCCCAGCCCGTCGACGCCGCCCGCCGGCAGGTCGACGCTGTATACGTGAAACCCGGCCCGCTCCGGCCGGAAGACGGCCGTGACCTCCGATTCCGACACGCTGATCGAGACCTCGACGCCGCCCTCGGTGAAGCCGGCCGAGGCCGGCGGAGCGCTCTGCCGCCCGCACCCGCAGGCCAGCAGCAGAAGCCCTCCCAGTACCGCCCACCTCATCGCCAGCGCTTCAGGAAGGCGGCCACCTGCGCCGGTTTCATCGTGCGCGCGCTGGCGAACGACCCGTCGTTCGTCCTGGTCTTGACCTTGCCGCTGCTCGAAAGGACGACCAGCCCCGGAATCCCGCTTCTCTGCAGATCGAGGCCGTACTTGCGGGCGACGCCGAGATTGCGGTCGAACTGCCCGACGTCGATCGAGACGACGTGGTAGCCCGCGATGACCGGCCGGACCGTCTTGGTCCGGAAAGTGCGCCCCAGGACGACGCAGTCCGGGCACCAATCCGCGCCGAAGTCGAGCAGCACGGGCCGCCCATCGAGTTTCGCCTTCTTCAGTGCGGCGACGATATCGGCCTTGGGATTGCGCGTCGGGTCATAGCCGTCCGGCAGAGGCTCGCTGCTCGCGGACCTTGAGGGAGAAGGAGCAGTTGACGCCCCGTCCGCCGGGGTAGCGGCCGGTGTCGCCGACACGGGGGAACCAGCGTCACCGCAGCCCGCCAGGACGAACAAACCGCAGGCGAGCACGAGAAATGGCTTGACACGCATGGGGGGCGAACTCCTGTCGATCAAGGAACCGCCCAAGAATACCGATCCGACCACTCCGGTAGAACCCCGTTCACCCCGCCGCAAGAAGCCGGACCTGCTCGCCGGAGCAGACGGTGCGGGCATCAGCGCGAGTTCATCGCACAGCGCCTCGACCTTCGGCATGGACGTGGCGTAGCCCCGGCGGTTGTGGCCGGGGCTCGCGAGGGGGCGGGTTCAGAGGTCGAGTTCGTCCCGCTTGGCGCGGGCCAGGAGGGCGGCGAACGCTCGGGGGGTGAGGGTGAGGTGGGCGAGGCAGGGGTTCTTGCTGTCCCGGATCGCCACGCCGGAAGATAGGTTGGCGACTTCGACGCAATCGCCCTGCTCGGGACCGCTGTGGCTGGACTTCCGCCATGACGGACGGATCATCGCATCTCCTCCATAATCTTCCGGATCAGCTCGAAGGACGTGCCCTCGTCGAGTGCCTTCGCGCTGATCCGCTCGAACCGTATTCCGTACGTTCTCACGTCTGCTGGAGATGACACCAAACGTCCTGCTCCTGGTGATTCGGTGTAGGCAACCTCTCCGAAGTCGTCGCCGCTCATGAGCTTGAAGGAGCCGCCGAGGCCGGCGTGTGCCCCGGTCGCCCACGTCCTCGGAAGCGCCCTCAGTATGACGTTGTCCCGCTGCGCCTCTTCCAGAAGCCGGGTGAGTTGCCCGCACATGATTTCGGGAGAGCCGACTGGCCAGTCCAGTGCGTTCTGGGAGAGCAGGACGGTGAGATGCGGGGGAGCGTCCCGTAGGAGCAGGTCCTGTCGCTGGAGGCGGTCGGCGAGCACCTGGTCGGGATCCACCTCGATGCTTGAGCGCAGCAGTGCTTCGGCGTATTCAGGCGTCTGGAGCAGCCCTGGGATGACGTTCGCCTCGTAGATCCTCAGCATTGCCGATCGCTGCTCGATCTTGAGGTGCTGTGCAAACCACTGGGGGTCGTGGCCGATCGAGGCATACCACACGAGCAGGTAGAAGAGCCTGCCGGTGTTCCAGAGCTTGTCGAGCGCGATCGCCTGTTTCGCGTCCAGTCTTTGGACACCCGTTTCGATGCGGGACACCTGGGCCTTGCTGACGTTGATGACCCGCCCGAGCGCTTCCCCTGACATCCCCCGCTGCGTTCGCTGGAACCGCACGTAGTAGGCGGCGAAGTCCCACATGTTCGTCTGCGGCTTCGGTAGTTCGTCAGGTGATCGTTTCCGGCCCATTGCCACCTCCTTTGTCTCCTGATGTCTCTAGGGCGCAGCGTATGCACGACACAGGGCAAACCTTGAGGCAGCGTGTGACCTCGTTCACAGGAAACACAAAAAGGCGAGGTCGCCGTGTTGATGGAGGATGAAACGGGCGTGTCCCGGCAATTTGCTGCTTCTTCGGTCGTTGCCGGATTGGCTCGGGATCTGGTTGCGGGGGCGCTGCGCGGATGGGGGCTGTCATTCCTCGTCTCGGACGCGGTGCTGGTCGTGGGGGAACTCATGGCGAATGCGGTGGAGGTGTCCCGGGCGGCGGACGTGATCAAGGTGCATGTCGGGTGCGGGCCCGGCGAAATCGTCCTGGCGGTGTGGGACGGGTGCGCCGCCCGGCCCGTCCCGCGCCGGGTCGAGCTGTCGCTGGAGACGCTCGACCTGTGCCCGGAGCGCTTCGACGACAACGGCGGGTGGGGGCTCTCGATCGTGGAGAGTCTGGCCGCCCGGTGCTGGGTCGATCCGACGCCTCCGCGCGGCAAGTGGGTGTGCGCGGCGCTCAAGGCGGACGTCCGATGACGCTCTCGCGGCAGGCGGTCCAGCGGAGCGTCCTTCGGTGGCGGACGCGGCGGCGGCCCGAGGTGGCGGTGCGGTACCTGGAGGCGCTCGCGGCCGACCTCCAGGTGGACGGGTGGCGGCTCGTCCGGCTCTACCGGCCGGAGGAGTTCCCGATTCCGGTGCCGCTGCTATGGGTGTACGTGCGCGATGTAGGGCTCGCGGTGAGTGTGCTGGCCATCCCCGGCGGAGCGTGGGGCTACCACGAGGCTCAGCGTGGACGGGCCGCATTCCTCTCGGAGTGCGGGGACGCCGGGGCGGCGGCCGAGGCGGTCGCCCGCGTCCTCAAGCGCCGCATGTTCCCGGGAACCTGGTAGGTCAGTCGTCGCCTTCGTAGGGCAGGAAGGCGTCAGAGTCGATGGTGTATCCGCCGGCGGCGATCTGGTCACCGAACATGTAGTCGTGCCGCGTGCGGTAGCGGGCGCCTTCCGGTCCCGAGCCGGGATCGCTGAGCACCGTCACCGTCGATTTGCGCGGGTCGATGATGACGTACGTCGGGATTCCCATGGCGGGGTAGTCGACCGTCTTGCGCTCATAGTCGTTCTCGGGGTTGGGCGCAGAGACGACCTCGGCGACCAGTTCGACGTCATCGGGCCGGAGGTAGGCCCGACCGGGGCGCTCTAGCGCAGCCAGGGGGATCACCACCAGATCGGGCCTCCGCAACCTGCCCGTAGCCGGATCATCGATTTCGGGCGTACCGGCATGGGCCATCAGGCCCGGACTGAGCTGACGCTCCAACTGCCACCGCAGATGTGCGATCGCCAACTCGTGCCGGTTGACCGGGCTCATCATGACGTGCACGCCTTGGTCGTCCAGTTCCACGCCGTACGCGTCCAGGCGCTCCATGATGGCGATCGCCGTGGGGCGCAGCCGGTCATATGCCCTCATGCTCCGTCCTCGACAGTCAGTTGGTATCGAGGAGCCGTGCTTCCACGACCTCGTCGACACAGTCTTCTGTTAACGATCCCTGTGGGGTTGAGCGCCAGCCTAGGCCATATGACACTCGCTCGTCCGATTGCTCGGTGACTGTGAGCCACTGCTCGGCAACACACCTCCGGGCCTGGCGACGAGGTCTCCAGAACCCGGATCATCGCTTCTTGGGGTGCGCTTCCGCGTGCGGTCAGTCCCAGCGGGACGAGCGTTGGCGTTTCACGGCGGAGCGGCGCTTCTTGTTCTCCAGGCGGCGCTCGTTGATGCCGCGGGGGACCTTCTTCGGGATGCGCTTCTTCGGGGGCGGGGCCGTGGCGTCGGCGAGGAGGGTCGCGAGGCGGGTGCGGGCGGCGTCGCGGTTGCGCTGCTGGGAGCGGTACTCCTCCGCGCGGATCGTGAGGACGCCGCGGACGAGGCGTCCGGCCAGGCGGTCGAGGGCGCGGGCGCGCAGGTGCTCGGGGAGGGACGGGGAGTTCGCGACGTCGAAGGAGAGTTCGGCGGCGGTGGCGCTGGTGTTGACGTGCTGCCCGCCCGGACCCGAGGAGCGGGAGAAGCGCCAGCTGAGCTCGGACTCCGGGATGGAGACCGAGCCGCGGACATGGATCTCGGCGGACATGCCCCCATTGTCGCAGGGGCGTGTGATCTCTGTCGTCTGGATTACCCTCCGGTAGCGTCAACTGCAAGTACTTACTTACACTGATCGCCATGACCGATGGCATCTTCAAGGACGGCGACCTGATCCGCGTCATCACGCAGGAGGGCGCGCTCATCGCGGCGGGCGGGGCGGCGTCGCTGCTGCAGACGGCGCATCCCAAGGTGGCGCAGGGCGTGTACGACCACAGCTACACCGCGGACGATCCGCTCCGCCGGCTGCGCAACACCATGGGGTGGCTCTACGTCGTCCAGTTCGGGACGCGGGACGAGGCCGAGACCGTCAGCGCGCTCGTCACGAAGGGGCACGAGGCCGTCACCGGCCCCGACTACGAGGCGAACGACCCCGAGCTGCAGGTGTGGGTGGCGGCGACGCTGTTCGCGGTGGCGACGCAGTTCTACCAGCTGCTCTTCCGCCGGACGTTCAGCGAGGCCGAGCTCGCGGAGTTCTACCAGCAGACCAAGATCTACGCGACGATCCTGGGGTGCCCGGAGGAGCGGATGCCGGCGACCTACCGCGAGTTCCGCGAGTACTACGCCGACATGCTCAACAGCCTGGAGATCAGCGACGCGTCGCGCGCGGTCGCGGAGCAGGTGCTGAACCCGAAGATGCCGGGCGGGGTGCTGAACGCGCCCGGAATGGCGCTGATGCGGCTGCTCACCGCCGGGCTGATGCCCGAGCCGATCCGCGTCCAGTACGGGTGGGAGTGGAGCAGGGGCCGGGAGCTGCGGTTCCGGATGCTGGGGGGCGTGCTGGCCGCGGTGTACCCGCGGCTGCCGCTGCGGGTCCGGACGCTGCCGAGGGAGTACTACCTGCGCTCGACGCGGAAGATGCTGTCGAAGGTGAAGCGCCGGCCGGCGATCAGCGTGCGCGGCAGAACGGCCGCGTGACCCCACAGGCGGGTCGCGCGGCCGTTCTCCCTTGCCGGTCCTCCCGCACCCGGCCCGGCCGGGAGGACCTTCTGCCCGGTTCCGCCGCCCGTCCGCCCGCTCCCCCCAGAGCCCTGGCCGGACGGCGATCCCGGGTCAGACCGAGGCGCCGGCGATGATCGTGTCGGCGGTCTTCTTGGCGGAGTCGATCGGGATCGCGAAGCCGACCCCGATGTTCCCGTCACTGCCGCCGGACGTGGCGATGGCGGTGTTGATGCCGATCACCTGGCCCGAGGCGTTCACCAGGGCGCCGCCGGAGTTCCCCGGGTTGATCGCGGCGTCCGTCTGGATGGCGTTCTTGATCACGGTCTGCCGCTGCTCGGACAGCCGCCCGCGCAGGCCGGGCGGCGGCTGCTCCTCGGAGTCGCCCTCCTGGATCCGGCGGCCGAGCGCGCTGACGATGCCGGACGTCACCGAGCCGTCCAGGCCGAGCGGGCTGCCCACGGCGAGGACCTCGTCGCCCACGGCGAGCCCGCCGCTGTCGCCGAGCGTCGCGGGCTTGAGGCCCGACACGCCCTGCGCCTTGAGCACGGCGATGTCGTCGCCCGTGTCGGCTCCGAGCACCTCCGCCGCCGCGGTCCTGCCGTCGCTGAACTTCACCGCGGTCTCCCGAGCCCCCGACACCACGTGCGCGTTGGTCAGGATCACCCCGTCCGAGCGGAGGATCACCCCCGACCCGCCGGCGGTGCCGGACGGCGTCCGTGCCTGGATCGACACCACACTCGGCTGGACGGCGGCCGCCACCTGCGCGGTCGTGCCGCCGGCCGAGGCCCCCGAGACCGCCGTCGGGCTCGCGTAGACGGTCTTCTCGTGCGTCAGCGCCAGCGTCGCCGCAGCGCCCGCGCCGCCCGCCCCGAGGGCCAGCGCCGTGGCGGCCCCCACCGCCGCGAGCCGCGCCCGCGCCGTGCCGAACGGACCCGGACGGACGGGCTGCCCGGGCGGCGGTGCGCCCTCCCAGGACCACTGCCCCCGCGCACCCTCGTACGCGGCCCCGTGCGGAGCTCCATGCGCGGCCCCCCGCGGGGCGAAGTCCGGTCTCTGCGATTCCCATGGCGGCCGCGGCCGGTCGGTGTTCATTCGGATCCCCCTGTCGCTCACTCACCGCCGAGAATGCGCCGCAGGACTGCAGGCCGCCTGGATCCAACCTGAAAGTGTGCTGAAAGCCGACATGGCAGAGAAAACCGCGACCGAAGGCGCCAAGTCGTTGATCTGCGGCGTGTTGTTGCTTCCGGCGCGCTCATACCAACAACACGCCGCAGGTCAACGCACTAGTCGTCCAAGGGGAGGACGACGCGGAACGTGGCGCCCTCGCCCGGGGTGGAGTCGGCCTCCACCACGCCGTCGTGGGCGGCGACGAGCGCGGCGACGATGGCGAGCCCGAGCCCGGCGCCGCCGTAGTCGCGGGAACGGGCGTCGTCCGCCCGGTAGAACCGCTCGAAGACGCGTTCGGCCTGCTCAGGGGAGAGGCCGGGGCCCTGGTCGGCGACCGCGGCGATCGCCGCGGGAGCGCCGCGCAGCGTGCCCGGCGCGAGCCGCACCTCGACCGGCGTGCCTTCGGGGGTGTGCGCGATCGCGTTGGCCAGCAGGTTCCCGAGCACCTGGCGCAGCCGCGGCTCGTCCCCCCGCACCTGGTACGCCAGCCCGCCCTCGACAGAGAGGTCTATCTTGCGGTCAGGTGCGAGAACCCTTGCCTCCTGGACAGAGTCGGCGGCGACGGCGAGCAGATCGACCGGGCGCCGCTCGATCGGACGCTGCCGGTCCAGCCGGGCGAGCAGCAGCAGGTCCTCGACGAGCAGCCCCATCCGGGACGCGGTCTCCTCGATCCGGCCGATCAGCCGGTCCAGCTCCGCCGGGCTGCGCGCCGCGCCCTGCCGGTAGAACTCGGCGAACCCGCGGATCGCGGTCAGCGGGGTGCGCAGTTCGTGGCTGGCGTCGGCGACGAAGCGCCGCATCCGCTCCTCCGACCGCAGCGCCGTCTCCTCCGAGCGCCGCGCCGCCGCCTCCGACTCGGCGCGCGCGCCGAACGCCGCCTCGATCTGCCCCAGCATCGTGTTCAGCGACCGGCCGAGCCGCCCCATCTCGGTCCGCGGATCGCCCTCCGGCACGCGGCGGGACAGGTCGCCGGCCGCGATCGCGCCCGCCGTCTCCTCCACGGCGGCGAGCGGGCGCAGGCTCGCCCGGACGACCCACACCCCGAGCACGATCAGGACCCCGAGCACCAGCAGCCCGACGATCGCGTCGATCACCACCAGCCGCTGGACGGTGCGGTCCACCTCGTCCAGGCTGAACGCGAGGACGATCATGCCGCCGGGGATCGGCTCGGCCAGGATCCGCCACTGCGAGCCGCCCGTCCCGCGCACCGTGAACGGGCGGTCGATGTGCTCGCTCAGATCCGCGGGGAGCCGCGGATGGCCGGTCTCGCTCCACGCCGGGTTCTGCCCCAGCGCCTGGCCGTCGTTCGTGCGGACCTGCCCGTACATCTCGCTCGGGATGCGGACCTCGATCTTCTCCTCGCCGCGCCGCAACTGCGGGATGACCTGCTCGATCGCCCGCCCCACCGAGCCGCGCAGCTGGTCGTCGGCCCGTCCGACCAGGTACTGGCGCAGCACCGACGCGCCCGCCGCGCTCATCACCGTCATCCCGAGCGTGACGAGGACGAGCATCCCGGCCAGCAGCTTGACGCGCAGCGACGCCCGCCCCCACACCCGCGACAGCGTGCCGTGCCGCGGCCGGGACGGCGCGCCGGCCGGGACGTCCTCCCGGGCCGGCACTCCCGGACGGGCCGGGACGGACGCCGGGGCGCGCGTGGCCATCAGCCCGATCTCGACGGCTCGCGCAGGACGTACCCCACACCGCGCAGCGTGTGGATGAGGCGCGGCTCGGCGTTGTCGACCTTGCGGCGCAGCGCCGACACGTACGACTCGACGATCCCCGCGTCGCCGCGGAAGTCGTAGTTCCACACGTGGTCGAGGATCTGCGCCTTCGACACGACCCGTCCCGCGTTGGCCATGAAGTAGCGCAGCAGCTTGAACTCGGTCGGCGACAGCTGGATGGCGCGCCCGCCGCGCCACACCTCGTGGCTGTCCTCGTCGAGCTCGACGTCCGCGAACACCAGCCGGGGCGGGGGCTCGCTCACGCCGCCGCGGAACCGGCGCAGCACCGCCCGGATGCGGGCGATGACCTCCTCCAGGCTGAACGGCTTGGTGACGTAGTCGTCGCCGCCGATCGTCAGCCCCTTGATCCGGTCCTGCACGCCGTCCCGCGCGGTGAGGAACAGCACGGGGGTGTGGTCGCCGCCGGAGCGCAGCCGCCGCGCGACGTCGAACCCGTCGATGTCGGGCAGCATCACGTCCAGGACGATCAGGTCCGGGCGGTGCCGCCGCGCCGACCGCACCGCGTCCGCCCCGTTGGTCGCCGTGACCACGTCGAACCCGGTGAAGCGCAGGCTGCCGGCGAGAAGCTCCAGGATGTTGGGCTCGTCCTCGACGACCAGGAGGGTCGCCTCCGCCGCCCTGCCGCCGCCGTTCGCCGTACGTTCAGACAATTTGCACAGTCCCCCTCCACATCATCGCAGAGGATGACAGCCGAACCTGAACGTCCCCTGAATGCCCGCGGAGGATCCGGCGAGTGCGGCCGGGGCTAGCGCTGGAGTGCGCGGATGGCACGCATGGCCTCGCGCCGGGCGTCCCCGGACAGGACGTCGATGTAGACGCCGCCCTCCAGGTGGCCGCACTCGTGCTGGAGGCAGCGCGCGAAGTACCCGGTGCCCTCCACGCGGACGGGCCGGCCCTTCATGTCGACGCCCTCGACGACGGCGTGCGCGTACCGCGGGGTCTCGAAGCGCAGGCCGGGGACCGACAGGCAGCCCTCCGACTCGACGAGCTGCTCGCCGTCGGCGGCCACCAGCACCGGGTTGGCGACGTGGCCGATGTGCCGGCGCCCCTCGTCGTCCTCGCAGTCGTAGACGAACAGCCGCAGGCCGACCCCGATCTGGTTCGCGGCCAGCCCGGCGCCGTCCTCGTCGTACATCGTGACGAACATGTCGTCGACGAGCCGCTCCAGGGAGGCGTCGAACGCCCGGACCGGGTCGCACTCGGTCCGCAGCACCGGATCGCCGAGCAGCCTGACCGGGCGGACCGTGCCGCCCCGCGCATGTCTCCGCTTCCTCACCCGCGAAATCCTATAAAGGCGGAAAGGCGGGGTGTTCCGGCCGTGAAGGCCGGAACGCCCCGCCTGACGTTCCCGGAGCCTGGTGAAAAGGCGGGCCCTACAGCTCGATCGGGCCGCGCGGCTGCTGCGGCGGCACCGGGGGGTGCGCCGGGGCGGTGTCCTCGGCCGGCCGGGCGGGCTTGGGCTGCGGCGGCGCGGGCGGGACCGGGGGCTCGGCGGAGGGGGGCTCGGGCTTGCTCAGCGACGGCGCGGCCGGCGGGCCGGCGGCCGGGACCGGCTTCGGCCCGGGGGCCTGGGCGGGCTTGGGCGCCGCGGCCGGCATCGGCTTCGCGGCGGCCGGCCGGGACGGCGCGGACGGGCCGGACTGGGCGGGCGACGGCTGCGCGGGCGGGGCCTGCTTGCGCGGGGCGCTCTGCCGGACGGCGTCCTCGACCATCTTCTCCAGCGGCCCGGCCTCGTTCTCGGCGCTGAGCAGCCGGTGCAGCGTGTCGCTGATCTCGGTGAGACGCTGCAGGGCCTGCGTGTGGTTCTTGGTCAGCGCGGTGAGCCGCTGCGTCGCGCCCTCGTTGATCACACTGGCGCGGCGCTCGGACGCGGTGAGGGTGCGCTCGGCCTCCAGCCGCGCGCTCGTCACCGTCTGCTCGGCCTCCTGCTTCGCCGACGACAGGACGCTGTCGGACTCCTTCTTCGCGGAGGCGAGGACGTGGTCGGCCTTCTCCTGCGCCTGGGCGAGGTTCTTGTCGGCGTGCGCGCGGGCCTCGTCGATGATCCGCTTGGACTCGTGCTCGGCGTCCTCGCGGATCTCGGCGCCCTTGGCCTCGGCCTCGGCGACCTTGTCCTGGGCCTCGTCCTCGGCGAGGTTGATGATCTGCCGGAGCCGGTCGCTCAGGTCGTCGCCGGTGGGCTTGCGCGCCTCCCGGAGCTCGGCCATCTCGCGGCGGAGGCGCTCGCCGTCGTCCTGGGCGCGGGCGAGCCGCGCCTCCAGTTCGCGGTGCTTCTGCTGGGCGCGGGCGATGTAGTCGTCGACCTGGCGGCGGTTGTAGCCGCGCATGACGATCTCGAAGGACTCGTCTTGGAGGAGGTTCGGCAGGATCTCGGCTTCGTTGCTCATGATGCCTTGGGGGGTCGTTGGCGGGGGTCATCACCCCGTCAGGGTCGGTTGCGATAAGCCTCACCCGCCTGAGCGGGCCCACATGGAAACGTCAGGACGACTCTTGTCCGGTCCACCCATTCGCGCAACCGGAACGCGGTTCTTGCTGCCGTTTCTTCATCTGGATGGACTCGACAAACTATCCAATCCGGGCGAAATCCGCGCCCTCGGCGGGGCCGTGTCGCGAACCGGGACCGGACCCGCCCGGACGGGGGCCGTCCGCCGCGCGCCGGGGGCGGGTCCTAGGCTCGGCGCCATGAGCTACCTGGGAGCGTTGGGAGAGGACCGGCCGAAGATCCACCCGGAGGCGTGGGTCGCGCCGGGCGCGGTCGTCGTCGGGCGGGTGACGCTGGGCCGGGCCTCCAGCGTCTGGTACGGCTCGGTGCTGCGCGGCGAGGACGAGGAGATCGTCGTCGGCGACGAGTGCAACATCCAGGACCTCAGCTGCCTGCACTGCGACCCGGGCATGCCCGCCGTCCTGGAGGACCGCGTCAGCCTCGGCCACAAGGCGATGGTGCACGGCGCGCACGTGGAGGCCGGCGCGCTCATCGGCATCGGCGCGATCGTGCTGAACGGCGCCCGGATCGGGGCTGGGACGCTGATCGCCGCAGGCGCGCTGGTGCCGCCCGGCAAGAAGATCCCGTCCGGGGTGCTCGTCGCCGGGACGCCGGGCAAGGTCGTCCGCGAGCTGAACGACGACGACCGGCTCGTCCTGGAGTACACGCCCTCGGTGTACGTGGAGAAGGCCGCGAAACACCGCGCCGCCGACTGGCAGTAGCGCCCCGGCATGCCGTCAAGGTCGGTTTAGGAGCTCGCTGACCTGGGGTGACGCGGCTTCTGCGCCGGTCAGGGACGCCCCGGGCGATTTCTGCTGACTACGATGACCATCGTGGTGTGGGGACCGGGCTATGGCAGTGCTCCGCCGGCCGGCCCGCAGCGGGGGCGGGGGCCGTTCGCGGATCCCTTCGCGGAGGCGGAGCGCGACACGCGGGCGATGGTGGCCGCCGCGTGGTGGCCCTCCGCGCCTCCGCAGCAGCGCCACCACGCCATCGGCGGCCGCATGCTCGTGCTCCCCGACGGGACGTGGTGGCTGTTCGGCGCGTGGGCCCGCTGGTACCGGCTGCACCCGTCCGACGGCCAGTGGTACCTGTGCCCGCCGCCCCGCACGCCCGCCGTCCGGATGGCGGCGCGGCCCGCGCAGCAGGGCGCCGGGCAGGTGCCGAACCTGCCGCCGCACGTGGTCCCGGCGGGGCCCGACTTCGCCTACGACCCCCCGGCGGGGCTGCCGTTCGTCGGGCACGGGTTCGCGACCGAGCTGACGTCGCGCGTCCGGCAGACCCTGGAGTCGGCCGCCGCGCTCCCGGCGCCCGACTACCCGCACTGGTGGCCCGAGTTCACGAGCGAGACGCCGTCCACGGTCGCCGCCGCCTGGGGCGTGATGCTGTGGTGCTCGGCCGCCCCCGCCTACGACGCGCGCCTCGACGCGCAGATGCTCGACCTCTGGAAGCCCTACCGGGCCAGGCCCCTGCCCGACGTCGACGGCCCGCGCTGGCTCACCCCGCCCACCCTCGAATCGCTCGTCGCCCTCTACGCCGAACGGCTGCGCGCCAGCCGGGTGGACGCGGCGGTCGTCGTGCTGCGGACGATGTGGGCCGTCGCCAGCGCGCTCCGCGAGGACGTCCGATTCCAGATCCGGGCGGACGCGCTGCTGTCCATCCTCGGCACCACGCTCGCGAACCCGACGGTCGACTACGGCGCGCTGCCGTACGGGGACCAGGCGATCGTCCAGCAGTGGCTCACGCGGTGCCCGCCGAACCTGGTCCCGTCGCTGCGGAACGAGAGTTCGCCGGGGGACAACTTCCGGCACGCCTTCTACACGCTCAGCGAGCTGATAGCCGACCTGTCCGGGGATCCGGCCGACCCCGCCTACCTGGAGCCCCGCCTGGTGGCCGCGGCGCTGCTCGCCGCCGACCTGAACGTCGTCCGCAAGGACATGGTCGGCACCATCGTCCCCTGGCTGGACCCCGAGATCCGCTACACGGTGCAGGCGGTGGCGGAGCAGAAGGGGCACCCGCTGCGCCGCCTCTGGCCCGAGGACATGCGCCTCCCGGAGCCGCTGCGGTCCGCGGCCGGGTCCGGGGCGGGCGCCGAGTCGCTGCTGGCCGCGATGTACGAGGTCGACCTCGCGTGGTGCCGGCTCGGCGGGATGCCGGCCCGTCCCCGCGGCTTCCCCGTGCCGACCGCGATCATCGCCGGGATCATCGGGCGGAACCGGGCCCGCGCCACGGCCGCCGCCCCGACGGCCACGCCGCCGCCGAACCCCGCGCCCGCCCAGCCGGCGCCCTTCCACATGCAGAGCCAGCCCGGCGTCGCCCCGGGGACGCCGCCGCAGCAGCAGGGGGCGCCGTCCGGGCCCGACCGCCCGTTCGTCCAGCCGCCCGCGCAGCCGGGGCTGGAGAACGCGCCCGGGCCCGCCGCCGCGCAGGCGCAGAACCAGATGCCGGGACCCGGCCAGCAGGCCGCGTTCGCCCCGCCGGACCCGCTGATCAGCGGGCCCTCCGGCGAGGACGACCAGGCGAGCGCCGCGCCGCCCTACACCGAACTCGGTTTCCAGCCCGCCGCTTCCGCGCAGCCCGCGCCGATGCAGAGCCCCGCGCCGCCCCAGCCCCAGCCGGAGCCGGTGCAGGCGAACCTTGCTCCGGCGCCGCCCGAACCGCAGGCACCGCCTCAGCCGGAGCCGCAGCTCGGCGGGTTCTCCCCGCCAGAGGAGGAGACGCAGGACGACAACTTCGCGCCGCCCTACACGCAGCTGGGCTACCAGCCGGCCGGCGCCCCTCCTTCCCCTTCCCCGGCACCGCCTCCGCCGTCGCCCCGGCAGGGCGCCCGGCAGGGGCCGCCCGTGCCGCCGCCCGTGCCCGCCGCGCCGGCCCCGGCCGGAGCGCCGGAGCCGCACGCGACGACGTTCGACGCGCCCGCGACCCGCGTCGAGGGGCGCGCCGCGTCGCCCGCACCGCCTGCGGCGCCGAACCAGCCGCCCGGCACGCGCATCCTGGGGCCCGGCGACATCGAGGACGAGCCCGCCGCGCCCCCGCCGTCGCCCGTCCCCGCCGGGGGCCCGGGAACGAAGGTCATGTCCAAAACGATGGTCGGCGACTTCGACTTCCTGGACGACACGCCGTCCCCGGAACGTCCCGTCGACGAGATCCCGCCGCCGAGCGACCGCAGCACCCGCCGCGTCCTGGAGCGGTTCGGGTTCGGGTTCGTCTACGGCGAGTACGACGCGTCCGTGCTGCTCGGCGACGTCCGCGCGCAGGCCGACGAGTGGAACGCACCGGCCGGCGACGAGATCGAGGCCACCCGGGTGGACGGCGCGCCGAGCGCGATCAAGTCGGGCGTGCCGGGCGTGCTGCTGGTCGGCGACCCGCACTCGGGGCAGCGCCGGCTGTCCCGGATGATCGCGCTGACGCTGGCGAACGCGGGCCTCGGCGACGGGTCGATCCGCGCGCACGACGCCGAGGACGTCCGCGACGCGCCGCCGGAGCGGATCGGGCAGCTGCTCGGCCGGCCCGGTCCGGTGATCCTCTTCGAGCGGCTGGACGTGGCCATCGCCGACGCCGCCGACCCGGGCGCGGTCGTCGGGGCGGTGCGCCGCGCCCGCCGCGACCCGGTGAACACGACGCCGGTGATCGCGACGTGCGAGCCGCGCGCCTACCGGCGCCTCCTGCAGGAGCATCCGAAGCTCGTGCAGGCGTTCCGCGTCCACCGGCTGCCGGACTTCAGCGACCTCGACAACCGGATGACGCTGCTGCACCTGCTCGCCGACGAGCGGCGCGTCACGATCGGCGCGTCCGCACTGGAGACCGTCCGGGCCGACCTGGAACGGCTCCGCGGGCCCGGCGACCTGGTCAACGCCCGCCTCGTCGAGGCGTACCTCGACCAGGCGGCCCAGCGGAACATGGAGCGCGCCGGGGCGTCCCACGACCGGCTCGTCCTCACCCCGGACGACCTCGCGGGCGTCGCGGAGGGCATCGAGCCCGCGCTGCGCCCGCCCGGCGATATCGCCGGCTACCTGCGGCAGCTCGACCAGCTCACCGGCCTGGAGGACGTCAAGACGGCGGTGCGCGAACTGGCCGACGAGGCGGCGCTCGCCGCCGACCGGGCGCGGTTCGGGGTGTCCGGCGGCGACCCGCGCCATCTGGTCTTCACCGGCCCGCCCGGCACCGGCAAGACGACCGTGGCGGGGCTCGTGGGCGGCGTCTACGCCGCGCTGGGGCTGCTGCGGTCCGGGCATGTGGTGGCGTGCCGTCCCGTCCACCTGGCGGGACGCGACCAGGTCGACACCCGCAACCGCGTCGCGGGCATGGTCGACCAGGCGCTCGGCGGGGTGCTGCTCATCCAGGAGGCGTTCCGGCTCGACCGGACGCCCGCCGTCGTGGACGAGCTGCTGCGCCGCATGGGCGAGGGCCGGTTCATCGTGGTCTGCTCCAGCCCGGCGGCGGAGATGGAGGGCTTCCTCTCCGGCAACCCCGCGTTCCGCGCCGAGTTCGGCCGGATCCTGGAGTTCACCGGGATGGGCGACCGCGACATGGTGCGGCTCTTCCAGAGCTACGCCGAACGCGACCTCTACATGCTGGACGAGGAGCTGCGCGTCGAGCTGCTGTCCCGGCTGGCCACGATGCGCGAAGACCCCCGGTTCGCCTACGCCCGCACCGTCCGCGCGCTGTTCGAGCAGACGGTCGCGCGGCAGGCGGCCCGGCTGGCGGGCGCCGACGTCAACGCCGCGACCGTGGCCCGCCTGACGGCCCGCGACCTGCCCGAAACGCCGCTGGAGCAGCTCCTCGGCGACTTCCGCGCCGGGGGGTGAGATCCCGTCGGACGCCCCCGGTCGGGCTGGTGGGGCGTCAGATGGGCACCACCCGGGAAGACCAGTCGTCAAGGTGGCCCGCGAATGGCCCTCTTGGGTCATGTGCCCGCCGGGGCGGGGCGCGTAGCCTCGACTTGGGTGTGGGGAGGAACGGAGGTGGACGCGGTGCGCCAGAATCTCGATCTGCGCGTCCACGACCGTGTTGCGCTGGACGAGATCGAACTCTATGCCGAGATGCTCAGCGCGGTGGCGGCGGCGGAGCGGCCGCTGACCATCGCGGAAATCGACATGGTGCTCGGGGTACGTTCCGACGCTGCCGGTCGTCGCGAGCTGACGCCGCAGGACTAGTTCCCGCGGGCTCGCAGGTGCCGGGGACGCCGATTCGGGCGTCCCCGGTTCGTCATTTCTGCCGGTCAGAGCCTGGTGGACGGCGTGCCCGAGCGGCTACACGAGCCTTGCCCGGACGTGTGACCACGCTGAGTGGTGTAACGAATGTCACTTCCCGGCCAGGTGTCCCGCCGCAGGTGACGGCTGTGGGCGCCGAACCGGCGGGCGTTCCTCCAGATAGGGGCCCCTGCAAGGGGTATGTACCTGGTGATCTAGGGCAATCTTGTAGGTGAGAGGATGGGTGACACCAGTCGAAGCTGGGGCAAAGGTTCTTTTTACGGCGGGTAGCGCCTACGATCCTCTGCGGACTGTTCCGGCACATCAGGAGAACGACGTGCGCTTGCGTCTCACGCCGCGTGAGGACAGCTTCTACGACATGTTCGCCGACTCGGCGAACAACCTGGTCACCGGCGCCAGGTTGCTCGTGGAACTCATCAGCGACGGCGCCGACCGGGCGGCGATCGCGGAGAAGATGCGCGCCTGCGAGCATGCGGGCGACGAATGCACCCATGCGATCATGCGCCGGTTGAACGAAACGTTCATCACGCCCTTCGATCGCGAGGACATCTACCGGCTGGCGTCGACCATAGACGACGTGATGGACGAGATGGAGGAGGCCGCGGACCTCGTCGTCCTCTACAAGATCGACGAGTTCCCCAAGGGCATCGTCCACATGGTGGAGGTGCTGGAGCGCGCCGCCGAGCTGACCGCCGAGGCCATGCCGCGGCTGCGCTCGATGAAGGAGCTCAACGAGTACTGGATCGAGATCAACCGGCTCGAGAACCAGGGCGACCAGGTGTACCGCAAGCTCCTCGCGCAGCTGTTCAGCGGTGAGTACGACACCCTGACGGTGCTGAAGCTGAAGCAGGTCATCGACCGGCTGGAGGACGCGGCCGACGCCTTCGAGCACGTCGCCAACACGGTCGAGACCATCGCGGTCAAGGAATCATGAGCCCGGTCAAGGACCCCGGCGGGACCCTCACCCGGGACCCGTCCGCGGAGGACGATGCCGCCTCCCTTGGCGAGCAGGCCACGCGCCGGGTCACCGGTCGCGCCTGGCTGCTGCTGCTGGCCGGCATCCTCCTGGTCATGGCGGGCGGCGCGCTCGGGCTCCGGTCCGACGCGCAGATGGCCGTCCTCGTCCTCGTCGTCATCGTGGCGCTCGTCTTCGACTACACCAACGGCTTCCACGACGCGGCCAACGCGATCGCCACGGCCGTGTCGACCCGCGCCCTGACACCGCGCGTCGCGCTCGGCATGGCCGCCGCCATGAACATGATCGGCGCCCTCCTCGGCGTGGGCGTCGCCAAGACCGTCAGCGACGTCATCACCCCGCCGTCCGGCCTGCACGGGCTCACCGTGGTCGCCGCCGGCGTGCTCGGCGCCATCACCTGGAACCTCATCACCTGGTACTTCGGGCTGCCGTCGTCGTCCTCGCACGCCCTCATCGGCGGCGTCGTCGGCGCCGGACTGGCGTCGCTGTCCTCGGTGAACTGGGCCACCGTCATCGACAAGGTCGCGATCCCGATGGTGGCCTCGCCCGTCGTCGGCTTCTGCTTCGCCTACCTGGTGATGGTCGCGATCCTGTGGATCTTCCGCCGCGCCAACCCGTCCCGGGTCGGCCGCCGGTTCCGCATCGCGCAGACCATGTCCGCCGCCTCCCTGGCGCTCGGGCACGGCCTGCAGGACGCCCAGAAGACGATGGGCATCATCGTCCTCGCGCTCGTCACCACCGGGCACGCGGACGGCAGCACCGTGCCATGGTGGGTGGTCATCTCGTGCGCGGGCGCCCTGTCCGCCGGGACGTACGCGGGCGGCTGGCGCATCATGCGCACCCTCGGCCGCAAGGTCATCGAGGTCGACCCGCCGAAGGGCTTCGCCGCCGAAGCGACGGCCTCCGTCGTCCTCTACACCACCGCGTTCATCTGGCACGCTCCAATCTCCACCACCCACACGATCACGTCCGCGATCATGGGAGCGGGCGCCACCAAGCGCCTCTCCGCCGTCCGCTGGGGCGTCGCCGGCAACATCCTCGTGGCTTGGGTCCTCACCATGCCCGCCGCCGCCGCGGTCGCCGCCGTCGTCTACTACGTGGTGCACTTCTTCGGGGCGTGAGGCTGTGTTGGCCCAGGGGGCGACCTCTGGAACCCCTTTCGCGAGCCAGGCGATCTTTCATCGTGTCGCTGGTGCCAGTGTGGTGAGCGTGGCCCGGCTGATTGGGAGCCGGGCCACGCTTGGCTTACTGGCCGGAGATGCGGTTGAGGGGTGGGGGGGTGATGGTGCCCTGGGCGTTGAAGTAGGTGACGAAGGTGTCCAGGTCGATGGCGCCTAGGACCTGGCCCGTGCCCTCGGTGAAGACGGTGAAGCCGTCGCCGCCGCCTAGGAGGAAGTTGTTCGCCGCGACCTTGTAGGTGGTGGACGGGTCGACGGGGGCGCCGCCGATCGTGATGGCGGAGACGCGGTCGCCGACCGGGTTGGCGCGGTCGATGGTGAAGTGCAGGTTCGCGGAGGGCTGGAGGATCTTCTCGCCCGCGGACGTCCACTGCTGTTCGAGGAGGGCGTCGAGCTGCGCGCCCGTCAGGGACGTCACGCCCATCACGTTGTTGAACGGCTGGACGGCGAACGCCTCGCCGTAGGTGACGACGCCGTCGCCCTCCGAGCCGCTCGCCGCGTAGGTGAGGTCGGTGCGGACGCCGCCGGGGTTCATCAGCGCGACCTGCGCGCCGAGGTCCTGCGTGCCGGCGAGCTGGGCGTCGGCGATGACGTCGCCGAGCGCCGTCTCGCCCGCGGCGGACGGGGTGCGGGTCAGGTCGGCGGTGATCTTGCCGATGGGCTTGTCGGCGATGGCGGAGACGCGGTCCTTCCAGGTCTGGACGAACGCCCCCGTCGCCGGGTCCGGCGCGATGTCGCGGGTGACGACGTGGTTGTCCGCCTGCACCGAGGAGCGGACGATGTCGCCGGTGCGGCGGTTCACCTTGAGGTTCACCTCGGTGATCACGCGGCCGAAGGACGAGCCGGAGGCGAAGAGGCGGGAGTCGCCGTCCGGGTCCTTCACCGAGCAGAGGTACTGCTGGTGGGTGTGGCCCGAGAGGACCATGTCGATCTCCGGGTCGGCCTCCTGCGCGATGCGGGAGCCGGCGCCGGGGGCGATGCCGCACTCGTCCGGCCGCTCGTCGGCCTTGGCCTGGTCACCCTCGTGGACGAGCAGCACCATCGCGCGGACGTGCCGGCGCTTCAGCTCGCGCGCGGCGCGGTTCGCGGCGGCGACCTCGTCGTCGAACCGGAGGTCCTTGACACCCTCGGGGGTGACGATGCTCGGCGTGGTCTTGGTGACGATGCCGATGAACCCGACGCGGACGCCGTTGACGCGCCGGATCGTCCACGGCCTGATGGCGGGCCGGTCCTCCTGCTTCAGCAGGACGTTCGCGCCGAGGTAGTCGAACTTCGCGCCGCGCCACGGGCCGGCGGGCGAGCAGCCGTCGACGGGGTGGCAGCCGCCGTTCTGCAGGCGCAGCAGCTCCTGGTAGCCCTCGTCGAACTCGTGGTTGCCGACGGCGGACGCCGTGACGCCCATGTCGCCTAAGAACTGCACGGACGGCTCGTCGTGGTAGGCGGCGGAGATCAGCGGCGAGGCGCCGACCAGGTCGCCCTGAGCGACGGTGAGCGTGTCTCGGTTCCGCAGCTGCTTGAGGTGGGCGGCGATGTAGGCGGCACCGCCGGCGAGGACGGTGTCGCCGTTCTCGTCGATGGCCCTGCCCGAGCTTCCGGACGGCGGCTCCAGGTTGCCGTGGAAGTCGTTCAGCGCGAGCAGGCGCACGGACGCGGTCGGTACGGGCCGTGCGGCGGCGGGTTGCGCGGCCAGGCCCACGACCGTCAGCCCCGCCGCGGCGCAGGCCAGGATGGTGCGTCGTCGAGTCATTCTGTGGACGGTAGGTTCGCCCGGCATACGGATTCCGGCGGCATGATGACGTTTCTGTGACAAATCGATCAGGACTCAAGTGATCTTCGCGTCCGTCCGGCCGCATAGGGTTGCGGATGTGAGTGAGCTGCGGGCGCGCGGGACGCTGGGGGACGCCGAGGCCGCGGAGGCGCTGGCGCTGGCCGGCGCGGCGGAGCGGGCGGACGGGGTGGGGCCGCTGTCCGAGCACGCCCTGCTGGCGCTGCGGGGCGGACGGTCCGGTCTGGCGATCTTCGATGGCGGGACGATCGTGGCCTACGCGCACTTCGATCCCGCGACCGAGGAGGAGCCGGCGGCGGGTGAGCTGGTCGTCCATCCGGATCATCGGCGGCGCGGGCATGGGCGTGCGCTGCTGCGGGCGCTGCGGGACGAGGCCCCGCTACGGGTGTGGGCGCACGGTGATCTTCCGGCGGCCGCCGCGCTGGCGGCCTCGGAGGGGATGGCGCGGGTCCGCGCGCTGTTCCAGATGCGGCGCCCGGCGTCCGATCCGCTACCGGAGGTGCGCGTCGCCGCCGGGGTGACCGTCCGCGCCTTCGAGCCGGGACGGGACGAGCGGGCGTGGCTGGACGTCAACGCCCGCGCGTTCGCCGACCACCCCGAGCAGGGCGCCTGGACGTTGGACGACGTCCGCGAGCGCGAGGCCGAGGAGTGGTTCGACCCGGCGGGCTTCTTCCTCGCCGAGCGCGACGGCCGGCTCGTCGGCTTCCACTGGACGAAGGTCCATCCGGAGAAGATCGGCGAGGTCTACGTCGTGGGCGTCGACCCGGACGCGCAGGGCCTCGGGCTGGGCCGGGCCCTCACGTTGAGGGGCCTGCACCACCTGCGTGACATCGGCATGGAGCAGATCATGCTTTACGTGGACGAATCGAACGTCGCGGCCGTCCGGCTGTACGAGAACCTGGGTTTCACCAGGTACGCCGTGGACGTCATGTACGCCTGAGGCCGAGCCGTCCCCAAACCCGGTTGAGCAAGTCTCGACCGGGTTTTCGGCTGTCTGAGCTGCGCTGTTAACCCGGCGTCCATGGCAAATCGGGGCATTCTTCGCGACTCTGCGCGTCTCCGTTCATCTGTCGTTCACCTGGATCGGGGCGGCTGGTCACCTCGCCTGCCTAGCGTCGCATTCGACGGCGAACCCACCGTCCGGCCGAGGCACGGGACGGGGGGACCCGCCCCCGAAACTAAGAGGAGACCCTCCGGTGAAGAACGGTTCCCGACTCGCCGCCCTTGGCGGCGTGGTCGTCGCGGGCGTGCTGGCCCTGTCCGCCTGCGGGAGCGACGACAATACGACGGCGAGCTCAGGCAGCGCCCCGTCCGGCGACATCGACTGCGCCAAGGCCAGCGTCAACGCGGCCGGCTCCAGCGCGCAGAAGAACGCGATCGAGGAGTGGACGAAGGTCTACGCGAGCAAGTGCGCGGGCGCCAACCTGAACTACAACCCGAGCGGCTCGGGCGCCGGCATCCAGGCGTTCACAGGCGGCCAGGTGGCGTTCGCGGGCTCGGACTCGGCGCTCAAGCCCGAGGAGGCCACCGCCGCCAAGCAGCGCTGCCAGGGGGGCGCCGCGCTGAACCTGCCGATGGTCGTCGGCCCCGTCGCGGTCGTCTACAACCTGCCGGGCGCGGACGGGCTGAAGCTGTCGCCCGAGAACATCGCCAAGATCTTCTCCGGCAAGATCACAAAGTGGAACGATCCGGCGATCGCCAAGGAGAACGAGGGGGCCACGCTCCCCGCGTCCGCCATCAAGCCGGTGTACCGCTCGGACGAGTCCGGCACCACCGACAACTTCACGAACTACCTGCACACGGTCGCGCCCGACGTCTGGACGTGGGAGAAGGCCAAGAAGTGGCCGAACTCCACCGGCCAGGGCGCCGCCAAGTCCGACGGCGTCACCAGCCAGGTGAAGAGCACCGAGGGCGCGGTCTCCTACGTGGAGATGTCGTACGCGACCAACAACAAGCTGCAGACCGCGCAGGTGAAGAACGGCGCCGGCGAGTTCACGCGGCTGTCGCCGGAGAGCGCCTCCAAGGCCGTCGCGGGGGCCGAGGTCGTCGGCACCGGCAACGACGTCGCACTGAAGATCGACTACGCGACCAAGGAGCCGGGCGCCTACCCGATCGTCCTGGTCACCTATGAGATCGCGTGCGAGAAGGGGCTGCCCACCGAGCAGGCCGAATTCGTCAAGTCCTTCCTGACGTACACCTCCAGCGCGGACGGCCAGAAGATCCTCACCGAGCACGGGTACGCGCCGCTGCCGCAGAGCGTGCTCACCAAGGTCCAGACGTCCGTGAAGGCACTGTCCTGACCGACGAAGTCGAGACCCGCAGCCCCGTCGCCGACGACCTCGGCGGCGGGGCCCGCGCGGGTTCCGGCGTGACCGAAGGAGGTTCCCCCATGACCACCGAGACCGGTGTCGGGGCGCGTGCCGCCACCCGGCGCGGCGCCTCCGGATCCATGGGCACCGGACGGGCCGGCGACCGCGTCTTCGCCGGGGCCGCCCGCGGCTCCGGCATCGCCGTGCTGGCGATCGTCGCCGCGATCGCCGCGTTCCTCGTCTGGAAGGCGATCCCGGCGCTCCAGGCCAACGACGCCAACTTCCTCACCAGCGAGGAGTGGAACCCCAACGCGACGCCGCCCGAGTTCGGCATCGCGCAGCTGGCGTTCGGCACGGTGATCTCGTCGCTGCTCGCCATGCTCATCGCGACGCCCGTCGCGATCGGGATCGCGCTGTTCATCTCGTTCTACTCGCCGCGGCGGCTGGCATCCGGGCTCGGCTACATCGTCGACCTGCTCGCGGCCGTCCCCAGCATCGTCTACGGGCTGTGGGGCCTCGCGTTCCTGTCGCGGCACATGGAGGGGATCAGCTCCTTCCTCAACGGGACGCTCGGCTGGATCCCGCTGTTCGGCGGCGACAGCCCCGGCAAGAACTCGATCTTCACCGCCTCGGTGGTGCTGGCGATCATGATCCTGCCGATCATCTCGTCGATCTCCCGGGAGGTGTTCCTGCAGGTGCCGCGCGCCAACGTGGAGGCGGCCCTCGCGATCGGCGCCACCCGCTGGGAGATGATCCGGATGTCGGTGCTGCCCTACGGGCGGTCCGGCATGATCGGCGCCTCGATGCTCGGCCTCGGCCGGGCCATGGGCGAGACGATCGCCGTCGCGATGGTGCTGACCTTCGTGCCCGGCATCAACTGGCACATCCTGGAGAACGGCGGCGCCACGTTCGCCGCGAACATCGCCAACAGCTTCGCCGAGGCGTCCGTCACCGGACGCGGCGCGCTGATCGCCTCCGGCCTCGTGCTGTTCGTGATCACCCTGGTCGTCAACATGGTCGCCCGCGCGGTCGTCGCGCGCCGGAAGGAGTTCGCGTGAGCACGCCGGCCAAGGCCGCCGGGCCGGGGGGCGGGAGCCTGACCTCGGTGTCGCCCGCCCGCAAGATCAAGGACCGGCTCGCCCAGGGGCTGGTCTATCTGGCGTTCGCGCTCGCGGTCGTCCCGCTCGTGTCGGTGCTGTGGACGGTCGCCGTCAACGGCGCCGAACGGTTCGACCTCACGTTCTTCCAGTTCTCGATGAACGCGGTCAGCGGCAGCGACCCGGGCGGCGGCGCCTACCACGCCATCATCGGCACCCTGGAGCAGGTCGCCATCACCACCGTGATCGCCGTCCCGCTCGCCATCCTCACCGCGATCTACCTGGTCGAGTACGCCGGCAACGGGCGGCTCGGCAAGATCATCAGCTTCACCGTGGACGTGATGACGGGCATCCCGTCCATCGTCGCGGGCCTGTTCGTGCTGGCGCTGTGGCTGCTGACGTTCGAGTTCGGCTTCTCCGGGTTCGCCGGGGCGCTGTCCCTGACGATCCTGATGATCCCGACCGTGGTGCGGTCCGCGGAGGAGATGCTGAAACTCGTCCCGAACGACCTGCGGGAGGCGTCCTACGCGCTCGGCGTGCCGCGCTGGCGGACGGTCTGCTTCGTCGTCCTGCCCACCGCGATGACCGGGGTCATCACCGGCGTGATGCTCGCCGTCGCCCGCGTCATGGGCGAGACCGCGCCGCTGCTGCTCACGATCTTCTTCACCAAGGCGATCAACAACGACCCGTTCAACGGGCCGCAGGCGTCCCTGCCCACCTTCATCTGGGAGCAGGCCGCCGACCCGAACCAGCACTCGATCGACCGCGCCTGGACCGGCGCGCTCGTGCTGATCGGGATCATCATGCTGCTCAACCTGGTGGCCCGCCTCGTCGCCCGGCGCACCGCGCCCGCGCACCGCTGACCCTCAGAAAGGAAACCCCATGGCCAAGCGGATCGACGTCTCCGGGCTGCACGCCTACTACGGCGGCGTCCACGCCATCGAGGACATCTCGATGACGATCGAGCCGCGCTCGGTGACGGCGTTCATCGGCCCGTCGGGCTGCGGAAAGTCGACGTTCCTGCGCACGCTGAACCGGATGCACGAGGTCATCCCGGGCGCCCGCGTCGAGGGCAAGGTCATGCTGGACGACGAGGACCTGTACGACTCGTCCGTCGACCCCGTCGCGGTGCGGCGCGTCGTCGGCATGGTCTTCCAGCGGCCCAACCCGTTCCCCACCATGTCGATCTACGACAACGTCGCCGCCGGCCTCAAACTGAACGGCGTGCGCCGCAAGTCCCGGCTGGACGAGATCGTCGAGGAGTCGCTGCGCGGCGCCAACCTGTGGAACGAGGTCAAGGACCGCCTCGGCAAGCCCGGCGCGGGCCTGTCCGGCGGCCAGCAGCAGCGCCTGTGCATCGCCCGCGCCATCGCCGTCCAGCCGCAGGTCCTGCTGATGGACGAGCCGTGCTCCGCGCTCGACCCCATCTCCACCCTCGCGATCGAGGACCTGATCGACAAGCTGAAGACCCAGTACACGATCGTGATCGTCACCCACAACATGCAGCAGGCCGCCCGCGTCAGCGACCGCACGGCCTTCTTCAACATCGCCGGGACGGGCCAGCCGGGCAGGCTCATCGAGATCGACGACACCAGCAAGATCTTCGCGAACCCGGAGCAGAAGGCCACCGAGGACTACATCACCGGCCGCTTCGGGTGAGCGGTGTCCTGCTCGTTCATCGCGCCGCCCCTCGGCGTCAGGTGCGGGCGGGGGCCTTCTCCTCCGCGTCGCCGGGCCGGTGGTCGGGAACGAAGCGGTACCCCACGTTGCGGACGGTGCCGATCAGGGACTCGTACTCGGCGCCGAGCTTGGCGCGCAGGCGGCGGACGTGGACGTCCACGGTGCGGGTGCCGCCGAAGTAGTCGTAGCCCCACACCTCCTGGAGGAGCTGCGCGCGGGTGAAGACGCGGCCCGGGTGCTGGGCCAGGTACTTCAGCAGCTCGAACTCCTTGAAGGTCAGGTCGAGGACGCGGCCCCGCAGGCGGGCGGTGTAGGTGGCCTCGTCGATCGTGAGGTCGCCGCTGCGGATCTCGCCCGGGACCTCGTCCTCGCCGCCGGCGGCGGCCGCGCGCCCGGTGGCGAGGCGGAGGCGGGCCTCGACCTCGGCGGGACCGGCGGTCTGGAGCAGGACGTCGTCGAGGCCCCATTCGGGGCTGAGGGCGGCGAGGCCGCCCTCGGTCACGATGGCGAGGAGTGGGCAGTCGAGGCCGGTGGTGCGCAGCAGCCGGCAGAGGCTCTTGGCCTGGACGAGGTCGCGGCGCGCGTCCACCAGCAGGATCTCGGCGGGCGGCGCGTCGATGAGGGCGGACGCCTCGGCGGGCGCGACGCGCACGGAGTGCAGCAGAAGTCCGAGCGCGGGAAGAACCTCGTCCGAGGGCTCCAACGCGTTGGTCAGCAAGAGCAGGCTGCTCAAGTGCCGCCTCCCGTCCGAAATGACCTAGGACCCAGGCGGCTCATCCCCCAGCCCGTGACCACCGGCTCGAGGAGAAGGCGGCCAGAGTCTTTCGGATGAACTCCATGGCCTCGTCGCCCGGATCCCTCACCCCAGAGCATAACGGAACCGTCTCCGCAGGTCTCGGCCGCGGCCTCGGTCGGCGTCCGGGGCATGGGGCGCGGCGATGAATACTGGACGCATGGCCAAGGGGACGATGCGGTACTGGGCGGCGGCCAAGGCCGCCGCGGGGACCCACGAGGAGCCTTACGAGGCGGGGACGCTGGCGGAGGCGCTGGCGGCGGCGGCCGGGACGCGGGACGAGGAGTTCGCGCGGGTCGTCCGGCGCAGCTCGTTCCTCGTCGACGGGGATCCGGTGGGGAGCCGGCCGCACGAGTCCGTCGCGCTGCCGGACGGAGGCGTCGTGGAGGTGCTGCCGCCGTTCGCGGGCGGGTGACGCGAGGTCATCCTCCAGCGCGACTCGGTATGGGGTGAATGCCCATTAAGGTGTGGCGATCGCATGCCGCAGCCCGAAGGAGAGACATGCGGAAAGTACTGCTGGTGCTGCTGATGCTCGCGGCCGTGGTGCTGGTCGCCGCGGACCGGATCGGGGTCCGGATCGCGGAGGACAAGATCGGCGAGCAGGTGGCCGCGCAGTACGACCTGCGGCAGCAGCCGGACGTCACCATTCACGGCATCCCGTTCCTGACGCAGGCGGTCGGCGGCGAGTACAAGCACATCGAGGTGGGCATCGGCGACTGGACGGAGCAGGGCGTCACCGTCACCGGCGTCAAGGTCGACATGCGGGGCGTGCAGGCGCCGCTGTCGGAGGTCCAAAAGGGCAGCGCCGCGAACGTCACCGCGCGGACGGCGACCGCGTCCGCCGTCGTCCCCTACGACGTGATCCAGAAGGAGGCGCCGAAGGAGGTCACGTCCATCAAGCCGAAGGGCGACGACCTCTCGGTGGAGATGACCGGCAACCTCCTCGGCTTCGCCGTCACCGGCACCGCGGTCGTGGAGGTCAAGCCGACCGCGAAGGGCATCGCCGTGACGCCGGTGTCGGTCGGGTCGGACGGCGCCCGGCAGATCCCGCTGGCGCTGGTGAAGCAGCAGCTGACCTGGGTCGTGCCGGTCACCGACCTGCCCGTCGGGTCGCGGATCAGCCAGATCCAGCCGACGCCGGACGGGCTGCGCGTCGCCGCGACCGCCGAGAACGTCCGGCTGAACGACCTCCAGTCGACGCAGAAATGAATCCGCAGGGCGTGAACCGGTCCGCGTGACCGTACGTGTCAGGTGATGTGGGTCCGACCGCGGATGAGGGTTTGCTTCGCGCCCTGTACAGCGAGCACGGGGGTCCCCTGCTGGGGTACGTCCTGCGGCTGACGGGCGGCGACCGGGCCCAGGCCGAGGACGTCGTGCAGGAGACCCTGCTGCGCGCCTGGCGGCACCCCCAGGCGCTCGCGGGGCGTCCCGTGCGGCCGTGGCTGTTCACGGTCGCGCGGAACCTGGTCGTGGACGCGCACCGCGCCAAGCGCGCCCGTCCGCCGGAGACCGGCATCGACGAGCACGTCATGATGACCGCGGACGGCTCCGACGACATCGACCGGGCCCTGGAGTCCTGGACGGTGGCGGAGGCGCTGGCCGGGCTCAGCCCGTCGCATCGGGCGGTCCTGGTCGAGACCTACTACAAGGGCCGGTCGGTGGCGGAGGCGTCGCAGACCCTCGGCATACCGCCCGGCACCGTGAAGTCCCGCACCTTCTACGCGCTGCGGGCGCTCAAGCTCGCATTGGAGGAGCGGGGGTTGGCGCCATGAACGACTGCACGGACGTGCGCACGTCCCTCGGCGTGTACGTGCTCGGCGCGCTCGACCCCGGCGAGCGGAGCCGGCTGGAGGGCCACCTGGAGCGCTGCCCCGCCTGCCGGGACGAGCTCGCGGGGCTCGCCGGCCTGCCCGCGATGCTCGGGCGGGTCGAGGCGGAGCAGCTCGAACGGATGACCGGGCCGCCGCCCGAGCTGCTCGACGGGCTGCTGGCGAGGGCGGCCGAGCGACGGAGGGGATGGCTCGGCCGCCTCGCCGGCCGGCGGGGCCCCGGGGGATGGGCCCCGCTCGCCGCCGCCGCCTGCCTGCTCCTCGTCGTCGGCGGCCTGTTCGGCGGGTTCGTCCTCCCGATCGGGCCGGACGGCGCGACGGCGAAGCCCCCGCCGTCCGCGACGGCGTCCCCAACGGCGACCGCCGAGCGGATCAGCGCCGCGAACCCCGCGAGCGACATCAAGGGCTACGTGGTGCTCCGCAAGAAGGAGTGGGGGACCGAGGTCGAGCTGCACCTGGCCGGCGTGCCGAAGGGGTCGCACTGCCGGCTGCTGGTGATCGCGCGGGACGGCCGCCGCGACGCGCTGGGCAGCTGGTACGTCCCCTACGACGAGGGCTACGGTGAGTACCGCGGGTCGACGATGTTCCCGCGCGGCCAGCTCTTCTCGTTCGAGATCGTCGGACTGGACGGGCGGCCGCTCCTCACGATCCCCACCTGAGCGGAAGAAAACACGGCCCTCCCGGGTTCCCCATGACGATGAACGGAGCTTTGATCGCCGCGGCGGTCCTCCTCGCGGCCACGGTGTTCGGCCTCGTGCGGCGGCACCGTGACGGAGTGCTGCGCGCCCGGCGGCGGAACGGGAGTGACGACGTGGCCGAGACCGTCGGGCCGGACGAGATGGGCGCCGACCTCGGCGAGAAGGCCACCCTCCTGCAGTTCTCCAGCGCGTTCTGCGCGCCGTGCCGCGCCACCCGCCGCGTCCTCGGCGAGGTGACCGGGATGGTGGACGGCGTCGCGCACGTCGAACTCGACGCCGAGGCCCACCTGGACCTCGTCCGCCGGCTGAACATCGTGCGGACCCCGACCGTCCTCGTCCTGGACGGTGCCGGGCGCGTCGTCCGGCGCGCCACCGGAGCGCCCCGCAAGCCCGACGTCATCGCGGCTCTCGGCGAGGTCATCCCGTGAGGCGCACGCGCGCGACCTGCGCTAAGACGAATGTCACCGTCTCGGAAGGCGAGACGGATGTGACACCGCGTGGATTGCCGCTTAACATCGAGTCCGTGCGTTACTGGACAGAGCAGATGCTCACGAAGCGCCGCGCGGTGGACTTCTGCCGCGTGGCCGCCTCGCTCTGTCGCCCGGCCTGAGGCATCGAGCCCGTCCGCCCCCGAGCACTTTCCGATTTTCCAGCTCGTACGCACGCTTCCACTCCGCCAGGAGCACCCCGATGCAGGTTGATCCGCGTGGGCCGCGCTTCGGTGCGGCCGTCACGACCGCCGTCCTCATCGTGGTCCTGGTGACCGGAAGCTGGGCACTGCTCGCCGCTCAGGCCGTCGTGTTCGCTCTCGCGACCTTCCTCGGCCTACGGTTCGCCCCGTACGGACTGGCGTACAAAGTGCTGATCCGTCCTCGGCTCGCTCCGCCCAGGGAACTGGAGGACGCCGCCGCGCCCCGCTTCGCGCAGGGTGTCGGACTCGTGTTCGCCCTGGTGGGAACGGTCGGATATGTGACGGGGACCACCTGGCTCGGCATCGGTGCCACCGCCCTCGCGCTGGCGGCGGCGTTCCTGAACGCGGTGTTCGGGTTCTGCCTCGGCTGCGAGATGTACCTACTAATCCGACGTGTCACCGCGAAAGTTCGCTCCGAGAGGGAGGTTCCCGCATGAGCCGCTCAGACGTCCTGGTGGACACCGACTGGGTTGAGTCCAACCTGGACGCGCCCGGCCTGGTTCTCGTCGAGGTCGACGAGGACGTGTCCGCCTACGACAAGGGCCACATCCGTGGCGCCGTGAAGATCGACTGGAAGACCGAGCTGCAGGACCCGGTCCGCCGCGACTTCGTGGACAAGACCGGGTTCGAGCAGCTGCTGTCCGCCAAGGGCATCGCCAACGACGACCTGGTGATCCTGTACGGCGGCAACAACAACTGGTTCGCGGCCTACGCGTACTGGTACTTCAAGCTGTACGGCCACGACAAGGTGAAGCTGCTCGACGGCGGCCGCAAGAAGTGGGAGCTGGACTCCCGCGAGCTCGTCACCGACGTCCCGACCCGTCCCGCGACCGACTACAAGGCCAAGGACCAGGACCTCAGCATCCGCGCCTTCCGCGACGAGGTCGTGGACGCGATCGGCAAGCAGAACCTGGTGGACGTCCGGTCGCCGGACGAGTTCAGCGGCAAGCTGCTCGCCCCGGCGCACCTGCCGCAGGAGCAGTCGCAGCGGGCCGGGCACATCCCGACCGCGCGCAGCATCCCGTGGTCGAAGGCGGCCAACGACGACGGCACGTTCAAGTCCGACGACGAGCTGCGCGAGCTCTACACCGAGGCCGGCGTCGACCTGAACAAGGACACGATCGCCTACTGCCGCATCGGCGAGCGCTCCTCGCACACCTGGTTCGCGCTGCGCGAGCTGCTCGGCATCGAGAACGTGAAGAACTACGACGGTTCCTGGACCGAGTACGGCTCGCTGATCGGCGTGCCGATCGAGCTCGGCGCCCCCAAGTAACCCGGCCGACCTTCCCACCGTAGGAGGAGCAATGACCCAGGGCTGCGCAGCGCCCGAGCAGACCGCCCATCTGCCCGCGACCGTCGACCTGACCAACGAGGCCGTCATCCAGGGCACCGTCACCCGTGACGGCGCCCCGGTGTCCAGCGCCTACGCCCGCCTGCTCGACTCGTCCGGTGAGTTCACCGCCGAGGTCGTCACGGGCGACGAGGGCGTGTTCCGGTTCTTCGCCGCCGACGGCGACTGGACCGTGCGCGTCCTCGCGGCCGGCGGCGTGAGCGTCGACAACACCGTCACCGCGAAGACCGGCGAGGTCGCCGGCCTGCAGGTCGCGATCTGACCTGAGCACGGCCGCCGAACCCCGCCGTCCCGCCCATCCGGGACGGCGGGGTTCGGCGTTCCCGCAGGGGGTTCCCGGCGGGCGGCGCGAGCCGCCGCCGGTCCGCGGATCGTTTACGATCGGGCGCCATGGCCTGGCCGTCCGCGCGTTCGCCGCTGATCCTCCCGTGGGCCGCGCTGAAACTCGCGGGACGGTTCGTCCTGCCGCTGTCCCTGTGGTTCACCGTGGGGGAGCTGCTCCGCTACGGCGCCATGTACGGGGGCTACAAGCTCGGCACGATGAAGGGCACGGCGGCGTCCGTCGCGCCGATCGTCACCATCGGCCTGCTCGTGGTGATCACGCTGACGGTCACGGTGCTGATGGTGCACAGCGTCCGGGAGGGCCTGGACGTCGTGCACGCCCGCGAATCGGACGGCGATCTGACGCCATGGGCGGTCGGCAACGAGGAGCCGGTGATCGGCGCGATCGGCCGCGCCGCGCTCCCGTTCGTCATCTTCTACCTGGCGTGGGGGCTGCAGAGCGAGGACGCCCGCGAGTTCGCGTCCAGCGCCGCGAGCCGCGGGTTCGCCGAGGGCGGCATCGAGGGGCAGATCGAGGGCGCCGGGATGCTGCTCTCGCTGGAGAAGCACATCGGCCTTGCGATCGGCCTCACCGCCGGGCTGTTCGTGCTGAAGGTGCTGGCGGAGTGGCGGCTGGAGCAGCGGCTGCCCCGCGCCATCGGCGCGCTCGTCGCCTTCCTGGAGATCAACTTCGCACTGTTCGGCATCTTCACCATCGACCACCTGCGCGGCCTCGGCGTCGACTGGTTCACCGGGCGGGAGGCGTGGGCCTGGCTGAACGGCGTCGCCGGGCCCGCGTTCGACCTGTGGGGGCCGTTCAAGGACGCCGTGCTCGGCGCGCTGATCTGGCTGGTCATCGCCGGGGTGATCCTGGGGCTGGACGCGGGCGACGAGCGGGTCGTGCTCGGCGGCGGCCGGGCGGCGCGGCGGCTCGCGCGGGCCGGCGGGATCGACCGGACGAACAGCCCCCGCGAGCTGCTCACCCGCGGGCTCCGGGAGATGTGGCTGCCCGCCTGGTACGGGCTGCGGCTCGTCCGTAGGTCCGGGATGATGCCGTTCGCCACTTTCGCCCTGCTGTTCGCCGGGCTGCACGTCGGCGAGGACGCGTTCCGCCGCCTGGTGTACGAGCTGATCGGCCCGCACGAGGTGGCGTGGTGGATGCAGTGGCTCCCGGCCATCGGCTACGGGACGGGCCTCGTGTTCGAGATCCTGCGCGTGTGCCTGCTCGCGGCGGCGTTCAACCTCGTGATGGCGCGGGTCAGCGCGCGAAACGCAGCGAAACCAGCGGGTCCTCCGGCTTCCGCGACTCCTTCGGCGCCTGGATCCGCAGTTCCAGCGCCTCCGCTTTGGAGCGAGGCACCGTCCCCCGGACGGTGATGCGCATCGCGGCGCCCGCCCTGGGCTCGGCCGTCCGGACCCCGCTCGCGAACCACACGTGGCCGTCGTCGTCGTGGAGCCGGTACAGGAGGCCGTAGGAGCCGACCGCCTTGGCGCTCGCGGCGTCCGACGGAAGGACGGCGACCTGCAACCGCAACTCGACCACGTCGCCCTGCCCGCCTGCCTGCCCGCCCGCCTGTGCGACGCCCAGTGGCGCCGCCGTCCGCCGGTCGTAGACCTTCCACTTCGCGCCGACCAGCTCGCCGATCCGGCCCTCGGGGACGGTCGTCACCTTCTCCGGCGGCTTCAGGGACTTCCGGACGTTGGCGGTCTCGTCCGTCCACGGCAGGACGAGCATCGCCGCCATGGCGCACACGAGCGCGATGGCCTGCACGATCCGCCGGTCGCGGGGACGTATCCCGGTCCCGGCCCGTCCGGACGGCTCGGGCTCGGCTTGGCCAGGCAGCGGGATCCCGTCGGGACGGGTGTCGGAGGCCGTCACGGAGCGTTCTCCCTGACCTGGTACCGGTCCGTCGCGGCCCGCATGAGCGCGGCCGTCCCGTCCTTGGTGAGGCCGAGGTCGATGTCGGCCGCCGACGACAGTTGCGGCAGCAGCCCGCCGGTCCCGACGACGAGGTGCGCGCCCTCCACCCGCTCCTTCGGCAGCTCGAACACGAGCTTCGTGGACGACCAGAGCAGCGGCTGGAACGTCGGCTGGTTGATGGACACGTCCGAGGTGCGCGGATCCTCCCGGAAGGTGTAGCCGCCCGGCGTCTCCAGCTCGGCGGACCTGAGCTGCAGCGGTTCCCGCCGCGCCGTCGCGCTGAGCTGGACGACGAGGTACACCCCGTCCGTCCCGACGGGGGGCTTGCCGCCGAGCGAGAAGGTCGGCTCCAGCGACCGCGCCGCGGTGATCTTCTCCACCCGGACGCCGAAGTCGCGGGTCATGACCTTCTCGCCGACCGTCCCGCCGGTCCGGATCGGGTCCAGCGCCCCCGCCCTGACCTCCGGCCGGACGGAGTGCAGCCACATGGCGCCGGCGAGCAGGACCGTCCCGCCGACCCCGGCGCCGCCTCGCAGGAGCACCTGACGGACGTTCACGACGGGCTCACCGGCAGCGTCATGCGGCCGACCAGCGTGTCGTCGCCGGGCGACACGATCCAGTTGTAGGAGGCGTCGGTGAACCCGTGCTCGTACTTCCACTCGCGCAGGCCCACGGTCAGTTTCGTCGGCGAATCCGCCGGGCCCATCTCCCACATCGCGGACGCCTCGACCGGCAGCCCCGGCTGCACCACGTCGGTCCGCGCGCCGCCGGCGACCCCGTCGATCCGCTCGGGCTCGATCCACTTGCCGGTCCTGGTCAGCGCGACGACGCCCTTCGACAGCCCGGCGCCGCCCAGCGACCTGGTCTCCTTGCCCTTGTTGAGCACCCGCATCCGCACGATGAGGAACCGCTTCCGGCCGCTGCCGAACGTCTCACCGGCCAGCCCGATCCGCGCGTCGCGGACGGTCACCGTGAACAACCCGAGGTCGAGCGCCTCCCCGGCCTTCTTGGCGGGCTGCTCGGGCGTCTCCTTGAACCCGCCCAGCACCCACACCACCGGCACCAGCACGGCCACCACCGCGGACACGCCCACCGGCACGACCCACCGCCGCCCAGCCCCCGCTCGCTGCTGGGACGCTGGCGGGACCGGCGCCGTCGACTGCATTCGCCAGATGGTAATACGCCGACACCGGTCCGATGTGATGATCTATCCTGCCGTACCCGACCGAACGAACGAAGGGCGGCGGTGTGGGCAGCGAGATCTCGGTGACCCCGGAGCGGATCGGCCAGCATGCCAAGGAGATCAGGAGCACGGTCCGTCCGGCCCTGGAGAAGGCGCGGACGGCGCTGAACGAGAACGGGACGATCGAGGGCGGCGACTTCAGCGTCACCGGCACGATGGCGTCCATGGCCTACCCGATGGGCCTGCAGTTCGTCTACGAGGACCTGAACACCCACCTGGAGATGCTCGACGGGTTCGCGCAGAACCTGACGACCACGGCGGGCACCTACGGCGCCGCGGAGACCGCCAGCACGATCACCTACGTCTGAAGCGGAGCGGGACAGCCCAGATGAGCGCCTTCAACTCCTACGACACCCTCATGGGGACCGCCGCCGTCGAGGCCGGCGCCGCCCAGTTCATCCTTCCGCCGGCCGCGATGGTCGCGCTGCAGTTCAAGCTCAGCAAGGGCAGCCCCGCCAACCTGGAGAAGGCGGCGCAGGCGTGGAACGACGCCGCCGCGTCCGTCGAGCGGACGAGGACGCTGCTGCGGGAGCGCGTGTCCGCGATCCCGGCCAAGGACTGGACGGCGGACGACCGGGACGCCTACGAGCGCAAGGCCGGGGAGTTCGCGGCCCAGCTCGACATCCTGCTCGTCTACTGCCAGGCGGTCGCCATCGCGCTGACGGTCCTCGCGTGGGCGCTGATGATCTACGCGATCTTCGCGGTCGCGATGGGCACCTTCCTCGCCGCGCTGGCCGCCGTCGCCGCCGCCGCGCTCGCCGGGATCGTCACCGCGGAGATCACCGCGGCCTGTGAGGCGATCGCCGCGACCTGCCTGACCATCACCATCGTCGCCACCGGCGTCCTCGCCGCCACCGCGCAGCTCGCCGCCGTCGTGTTCCAGGCCGGCTCGATGCTCGCCGCGGTCGCCGAGACCGCGAAGGGCAATGACCAGGCGCTGTCGGACTTCGCCACCGCCCAGGTCACCGGCTCCGCCGCCGCCCTCGCCAACCTCGGGCAGAACGTCATCAACGGCGGCCTCGCGGTCGCCGGGGCGCGCGCCGGGAAGGGCCTGTCCGTCTCCGGGGTCGACCTCGACGCCGACCGGAACGCCGACCACACGTGGACGATCGGCGGCGGCGCGACCTACGAGACCCCCGGCGGGACGGAGATCACCGGCGGCGGCCACGTCAAGTACGGCGACCACGGATTCGCCGGCGGCGACCTGTCCGGCGGCGTCAAGACCCCCGCCGGCGTCGGCGTCAACGGCAGCGTCGGCTACACCGACGAGGACGGCGTCTTCCGCGGCGACGCCGGCAGCATCGACTACGGGGCCGGGGTCAGCGTGGAGACGCCCGGGTCGGCGCCCACCGGGGGGACGGGCGCCGACGTGCCCCTGCCGAACGCCGGCGCCTCCGTCGGCATCGAGGGGAGCCACGACTTCGAGACCGGCGAGGGCAACGTCTCCGGCTCCGCGGGCGTCCAGGCCAACGGCGGCGACGTCGTCAAGGGCACCGGGAACGTCGAGTACGGCGGCGACGACGGGACGACGACGTCCGGCTCGGTGGACACGCCGGTCGGCACCTACGGAACGCCCGAGGCCTGACCACCGGACGTTTCAGCGGGGGCCGGGCGAGCCGGCGGCTCCCGGGCCCCGAGGGTCGTTCATGGCGTCGGCCACGCGCTGCTGCTGGACGTTCAGCTCGCGCGCCAGATCCCGCATCTGCCCGGCGAAGCCGTTGGCGATCTTGTCGAGGGACGCGAGGGCCTTGGCCGGGTCCAGACCGTCCCGCGGGTCGTCCGGCAGGCCGAACAGGGCGGTACTCGCCTCGCGGGCCTTGCGCTGGAAGTCGCCCGCGGCGCCGTTGACCGCTGCGCGGATCTCCTCGGCGAGTTCCGCGGCCGGCAGCCGCAGCGCACGCGGGTCGATCTCCAGCTTGGTCACGCCGCCCTCCGCCGCGTACTCGGCGACGATGCGGCCTCCCGCGGCCTCACCGCGGCCCACGGCGTCCCGGACGGACTCCCGCACCTTGGTGAAGTCGCCCATCTGCTCCTGCAGATCGCGCTGGAAGCGCTCGAACTCCGGTCCGAGGCTGAACTCGGGCATCATTGCTCCTGTTCACTGGGGGACGACACGGCTGGTGACGGACCGGTGCCGTGGACGGCGTCCGCCAGATGCTAATACGCCGACATGTCGGTCCCGGCGCATCCCGGTAAGGTGCATGGTGCTCATGCCGCGATTCGGGCTCTGGAGGAACGGTGGTGCGGCGTTCGTCGACACTCGCTCTCGCGTCGGTCATCGCGCTGGGCGCCGTCTTCGCCCCTCCGCTCCAGGAGGCGCCGGCGAGGGCCGCCGCGAAGGCGCCCGCCAAGGCCGCGCCCTGCGAGCAGGAACTGGTCTACGGCAGCCCCGCGAAGGAGCTGCCCAAGCAGCTCTGGCCGCAGGAGCGGCTGAACTTCACCGACGTGTGGGAGCACACCCGCGGCAAGGGCGTGCGCGTCGCCGTCGTCGACAGCGGCGTGGACACCAGCCACCCGCAGCTAAGGGGCCACGTCAGGGCCTACGACGTGACGAAGAGCGGCCTCACGGACTGCGTCGGCCACGGCACCGCGGTGGCCGGGGTCATCGGCGCCGCCGACATGCGCGACCGGGGCATCCCGTTCGTCGGCGTCGCCCCCGAGGCCGAGATCATCTCGGTCAAGATGGCCGTGAAGGCCAGCGGCAACCAGTCCGGATGGGCCGCGCAGGCGATCAGGAAGGCGGTCGACCTCGGCGCGAAGGTCATCAACATCTCATCCCAGTCGCCCGACCTGCCCGACCTGCGGCAGGCCGTGCACTACGCTCAGCAGCGCGACGTGGTGATCGTCTCGGTGGCGGGCAACCTCACCGACCAGACCCGGCAGACCCCGCAGAAGGCGTACCCGGCGAGCTACCCCGGCGTCATCTCGGTCGGCGCCCTCTCCAAGGACGGCACACTCGCCAACTTCTCCAACACGGTCACACCCGTCACCGTGACCGCGCCGGGCCAGTCCGTCGTGAGCACCTGGCCGCGCGACTCCTACAAGCTCGACGACGGCACGAGCCTCGCGGCCCCCTATGTCGCGGGCACCGCCGCGCTCATCCGCGCCTTCAACCCGACGCTGAACTACCAGCAGGTCAAGCAGCGCATCGAAACCACCGCCGACGGCGCCCAGGCCCAGGGCACCGGCTCCGGCGTCGTCAACCCGCTCCGCGCCGTCACGACCGTCGGCACGGGCGGCGGCGGTGCGAGCGCCGCCCCCGCGGCGGGCGTCCAGCGGGTGTCCATCGACCAGCCGGTCCCCGAGGACCGGTTCGGCCGCACCATGGCCTTGGCGATCGCCGCGCTGGCCCTGGCCCTAGCCGCCATCGTCGGCGTGACGGCCGTCGTGGTCCCCGCCGCCCGCCGCCGCCCCTGACGTCCCGGCCCCTGACCACCAGCCAGCACGACCCCCTCAGCGGGAGATAACGGAGAGCGCCGATGCCGGACTTCGGAGCCGATGACGCCCTCGACCCGGAGCTGATGTTCCGCGACGCGCGCGCCCAGTTCGACCAGGTCGCCGAGCTGCAGCGCCGGCTGGCCGAGCTGAAGGGCCGCGCGGAGTCTTCCGACGGCAGGGTCAAGGCCGTCTACGACCAGGACCGGGGGCTCGCCGACCTCCAGCTCGACCCGCGCGCGCTGCGGATGAACGCCGCGGAGCTGCAGGAGACCATCCTGACCGTCTCCTACGAGGCCAAGCGCGATCTCGAACGGCAGGTCAAGGAGGTCACCGAGGAGTCGTTCGCCCAGCAGGACTTCAGCCCCGCCGACCTGAAGGACCTCGTCGAGGACCCGCAGGGCATCACCCAGACGCTGGGCGACATGGGGAAGATCTTCCAGGGCGCCACCAAGGAGGTCGAGGGGATGCTCGACCAGGTCCGGCGGGCCATGCAGGGCATGGCGGGCGGTCCGGCGCCCGCCGGCCCGCAGTCCGGTGCTTCGCAGGGAGGCGGCGCGCACTCGGGTGGCGCGCACTCGGGTGGCGCGTATCCGGGTGGCGCGTATTCGGGTGGACGTCCGGCGAGCACGCCGAACCCGAACCCGAGCCCCGCTCCGCCCCCGCCGCCCGGCCCGCCCCCGCCGCCCAGCTGGGCGCCCGGCGGGCAGGCCCCGAGCGGTCCTCCGTCGGCGCCCGGCTGGACGCCGGGCGGGCATGTGCAGGGCGGCCCGCCCGCGCCCAGCTGGTCGCCGGGCGGGCAGGCCCCGAGCGGTCCCCCCGCGCCCAGCTGGTCGCCGGGCGGTCACGTGGAGGGCGGTGCCGCGTCCGCGCCCGAGTGGACGCCGGGCGGTCACGTGCAGGGCGCTCCCCCCGCGCCGGGCTGGTCGCCGGGCGGTCACATCGAGGGCGGCGGCCCGGGGCCTCGCGCGACGCCGGATGACCGGGACGACGAGGACCCGTACGAGGGCCCGCGGTACCGCTGACTCGTCAAACGGCGAGGTGGCGCCCGCACCGAGCCGGGCACCACCTCGCCGTTACGCGAGGGCCGTCAGGACGCCGCTCAGGGCGTCTCCGGGTGCGTCTTGTCGACGTATTCGTTGCCGTACTGGCGCTGCGGGTACATGCTGCCGAGCCCGATCGGGGCGCCGGCTCCCCACTCCTGCTGGTCCTCGGGCTTCCAGGGGCTGGTGAAACCCACCTCGGGGATGCCCTTGATGCCGACCAGCGGCGCGATGAACGGACGCATGTCGCGGGGAAGGGACCGGGTCGGCACGGTCCAGCCGAAGAGGTTCTGGCCGCCCATCCGCCCCTTCATCAGGCCCGCGTTGATGGACTGGTCGAGCTTGCCAAGGGCGCCCGCGACGATGTCGTCCACGGAGTGGAAGAGCCCTTCGCCGATGTCGCCGAGCGCGCGCCATCCGCCGCCGTCCGCCACGTTGCCGACGGCGGCGAGGCCGGAGAACCCGCCGACCACGGCCGCCGCCACCTTCATGATCTGTTCGTAGACGTTGCTGACGTTCTTCAGCACCTGGTAGCAGCGGCCGGCGTGGATGTTGGCCTGCGCCTGCGCGGCCGCGAAGCCGGTGCCCATGGTGCTGGCGGCCACATAGATGAGGTAGACGGCCAGCGCGAACAGGATGGCGGCGACGATGCACATCAGCGTGATGAAGATCATGAGCATGGCCATGACCCCGTACATCGACATGCTGATCGCCGCCGCGTGCATGCTCGAGTACATGCAGCGCCGCTCGTAGGGGTCGAGCTTCTCGTTGTAGGCCTCGCGGTCGCCGCCCGTCCAGTCCTCCGGGGTGGGCTCGTTGCGCAGCTGCTGGCTGGCGGTGCCGGCCTCGCCGAGTTTTTCGTTGACCTTCCACCAGTCCATCGCGGCGTGGAAGACCTGGTCGGGGTCGCCCTGCCCCTCGTAGATCACCGAGACCGCGGGCCACGCGTTCGGGATCAGCAGGGCGGACGCGGACGAGCTGAAGTAAGCGATCTGGGCTGCGGTCTTGAAGTACAGGATTCCACACATGACGGCCCCCTCGGTGGTGACGGACTGGTCAGACTTGGCGGGTGATGCGCACCGCGATCGGCAGCGCGAGCGCCAGCGGGCGGAGCGGTTCCGGGCATCCCGGCGCGAACTCCAGCCACATGCGGCTGTTGTCGGCGCCGCTCTTGGTCCGCAGCGACGCGGCCTCGCGGCCGGTCGCGTCGGTGAGGACATAGCGGCCGCCGTCCTGCCGGACGGTGCCGAGCGGCGTGCCGTCGGCCGAGCGCAGCGACATCCGCCCCCGCCCGCCGAGTTCGCCGAGGCGGTTCCCGTCCGCGTCGAGGACGGTCATCCGCTCCCCGCCGAGCGTCCGGGACGACCTGTTGAGGACGAGCACGGTGCGCGCGTGGGGGTCGCGCAGGACGATGCTCCTGCGCTTCTTGTTGGGGTTGACGGCGAAGAAGCTCGCTCCCTGCGTCGACTTCCTCTCCAGGGTTCCGCAGGCTTGGGCGAGAAGGGCGCCTCCGCGTTCGTTGCGGTAGCGACCTTCGCCGTCCACGAGAACACGGTCGGCGTCGAAGAGGGCGCGCGGCGGCGGCCCCGGCACCTCCTGGCCCCGCTCGTCCAGGACGCGCCAGGCGCCGCCGAGGATCTCGGTCGTCGCGGCGCGCACCTCCTCCAGCCAGCCGGCGGGAAGCGACCGGTCCCGCAGCAGCGTGGCCGCCGACTCCTCCGGGGCCCGCCGGCCGACCTTGGTGACGGCGTCGACGCCCGGCGCCGCCGCGGGGTCGTACCAGGTCGTCCAGACCGGGTCGCTGATCGGCCAGGTGAGCCCGACCGCGCGCACCGCGCCGGACGGGATCGTCGCCTCGCCGTCCCGGCGGCGCAGCGCGATGCCGTCCCCGCTGATGGTGACGATCAGGCGACCCCGGTGCACGGCGAGTGCCCAGACGGCGCCGGCCAGGCCGACCAGCAGCCCGCCGCCGCCGTAGAAGACGAGGGTCCCGGCGACCGCGCCGGACTCCCACGCCTCCTCGTTCGGCAAGGTGCTCGCGCAGAGGGCCAGGCCGACCACCGGGCCGGCCACCGCCAGTGCGAACGGCCACCGGTAGGCGCGCGGCCCCAGCGTGAGCCGGAGTTCCGATGCGCCCTTCGCGCCGGGCGTCCGCCGGGGGACGCCCGCCCGGCCCGCCCATCGCCTGCGCCACCAGACCCGGGCCGCCACCGCGCAGGCGACGGCGGCGGCCAGGGTGGCGAGCGCCGCGAACTGCGGCACCTCAGGCCTTCATCGTGCTCGCCGCCTCCGCGGCGTCACGGCACTTGGCGACCACGTGGAGCTTCTGCCGGAACTCGCCGAGCTCCTGGGCCTTGGTCTTGAGGTCCTGGTCCGCCCACTCGGTGGCGATGGCGTGCGCGGTCGCCAGCTCGAAGCCGTACATGGTGAAGGCGCCCGTGCTGACCTCGCGCGGAGCCCCGTTCAAGGCATAGCGGGCTTCCTTGAGCAGGTCACCGCATTTCGCCTCATGCTTGTCCGCGAGGGCACGGATGGTGTCGGTCCGGTGCTGGAAGTCGTCCTGTCCCAAGCCGGGCGCTCCTTCTGGTCGTCATGCCGTCGATGCGTCAGTGGACGGGGTCGTCGCGGTAGGCGGTCTGGATCAGTCGGGTGCCGGTGCGGCGGTCGATGTGGTACCCGCGGCCCGGCGGGAGCTTGTGGGGCTTGATGTTGCCGAGCAGGATGCCCTCGTCCTTGTTGCCGGACATGAGCAGGCCCGGGGACGCCATCTCCTTGATGCGGGTGATGGCCGGGTCGAACATGCCGCGTCCGGCGCCGCCCATGGCGCGGGCGAGGATGATGTGCAGGCCGATATCGCGGGCCTGCGGCAGCAGTTCCACGAGGGGCCGCAGCGGGTTGTCGGACGTGGCGACCATCTCGTAGTCGTCGATGATGAGGAACAGGTCGGCGCCCGTCCACCAGGAGCGGGAGCGGAGCTGGTCGGGCGTCAGGTCCGCCGGTGGGAGCCGCTGCATCATCGCGCCGCGGACGTCGTTGACCAGCGAGGTCGCCGCCGGTGCGGACGCGCCGAAGCCGATCTGGTGCTCGGTGTTGGCGACGTCCAGCAGCGAGCGGCCGTAGTCGATGAAGATGATGCGGGCCTGCTCGGGCGTGTAGCGGCTGGTGATGCCGGTCGCGATGTGCCGCAGCAGGTTCGACTTGCCGCACTCGGCGTCCCCGAGCATCAGGAAGTGCGGATCCTGGGTGAAGTCGAGGTAGACGGGGGAGAGGGACTCCTCGTCGATGCCGATCGGGATGCGCATCCCGGTCTCGGACGGGGTCGGCAGCTGCGACACGGGCAGGACGTCCGGGAGCATCCGGACCTGCGGGGCGCGCGGCCCGGTCCACGACTCGTTGACCGCCTGCACCATCTTCAGGACGCCGTCGTTCAGCGACTCGTCGGCGGCGCCGCCGTCGATCCGCGGGACGGCGGTGAGGAAGTGGTACCCGTCGCGGGACAGGCCGCGGCCGGGACGTCCCTCGGGGACGTTGTCGGCGAGCTTGCGGTCGATCTCCGACTCGTACGGGTCGCCGAGCCGCAGCTCCAGCTTGGTCCCGAACAGGTCGCGGACGTTGCTGCGGAACTCGGTCCACTTGTTGGACGAGGCGATGACGTGGATCCCGTACCCCAGGCCGCGCGCGGCGAGCTGGGTGATGGTGTCCTGCATGGCCTCGTAGTCCTGGCGGAGGGTGAGCCAGTTGTCGACGACGAGGAACACGTCGCCGTAGCCGTCGCCGGGGTGCTCGCCGGAGGCGCGCATCCGCCGGTAGGTGGCGATGCCGTCGATGCCGCGCTCGGCGAACTCCCGCTCCCGCTGCTCCAGCAGGCCGCTGACCTCGGCGACCGTCCGGCGGACGCGGTCGGCGTCCAGGCGGGTGGCGATGCCGCCGACGTGCGGCAGCTCGCCCAGCGATGCGAGCGCGCCGCCACCGAAGTCGAGGCAGTAGAACTGCACCTCGGCGGGGGTGTGGGTGAGCGCGAGGGACGCGATCAGCGTCCGGATCGTGGTCGACTTGCCGCTCTGCGGGCCGCCCGCGATGCCGACGTGCCCGGCGCCGCCGGACAGCTCCAGCCAGTACGGGTCGCGGCGCTGGTGGAACGGCTTGTCCACGATGCCGGCCATGGCGTACAGCTTCCCGCGGCCCTCCCAGCCGGCCGTCGTGAGCCCGTACTCGCGGGTCACCTGCAGCGGCGGGAGCATCTCGTTCAGCGCGGGCGGGTCGTCCAGCGGCGGCAGCCAGATCTGGTGCGCCTTCCCGCCGTGGCCGGCGAGCTGCCGGACCACCACGTCGAACAGCGCGTCCTTGTTCTTGTTCTCCGCCGGCTCGGGCTGCTGCTCGGACGGCTGCTCGATGACCTGCGGCTGCATGTACCCCGGCAGGTACGGGACGACCCGGGCGGCGACCTGCCCGGTCTGCTGGCCGCTGCTCTGCTTGTTCGGCTGCTCGTCGACGGGACCCGACACGTACGCCGCCTTGAACCGCACCATCGGCTCGGTCGCGAACTTCAGGTACCCGTTACCGGGCGCGGGGGGCAGCTCGTAGGCGTCGGGGACGCCGAGGACGACGCGGGACTCCATCGCGGAGAACGTCCGCAGGCCGATCCGGTAGGACAGGTGGGTGTCCAGGCCGCGCAGCTTGCCCTCCTCCAGGCGCTGCGAGGCGAGGAGCAGGTGCACGCCGAGCGACCGTCCGAGGCGTCCGATCATGACGAACAGCTCGGCGAAGTCGGGCTTGGCGGACAGCAACTCGGAGAACTCGTCCAGGACGAGGAACAGCGTCGGCATCGGCGGCAGGTCGGCGCCGTCCAGCCGGGCCTTCTCGTAGTCGCGCAGCGAGGCGTAGTTGCCCATCGACCGGAGGTACTCCTGCCGCCGCACCATCTCGCCGTGCAGCGCGTCGTACATGCGGTCGACGAGGGGGAGCTCGTCCTCCAGGTTGGTGATGATGGCGGAGACGTGCTCCAGGCCGTCCATCCCGAGGAATGTCGCGCCGCCCTTGAAGTCGACGAGGACGAAGTTGAGGATGTCGGGCGCGTGCGTCATGGCGAGGCCCAGCACCAGCGTGCGCAGCAGCTCCGACTTGCCGGAACCGGTCGCGCCGATGCACAGGCCGTGCGGCCCCATGCCGCCCTGCGCCGACTCCTTGATGTCGAGTTCGATCGGACGGCCGTCCGAATCCAGCCCGATCGGCACCCGGAACCGGTTGCGCTGCGCGCGCGGCCGCCACACCCGCGCCGGGTCGACCTCGTACGGATTGTCGACGCCGAGGAGGGACGTCAGCGTCATGTTGCCCGACAGGACGTCCTCCTCCTCGGTGGTGTCGCTGGCGCTGCTGCGGAACGGCGACAGCTGCCGGGCGAGGCTCTCCGCCTGCGGGATGCTCACCCTGTCGGGGGCGCCGATGGAGGACGGGACGTCCTTGCCGGTCCGGTCCTTCTTCAGCATGTGGACCTTGCCGGGGGCGACGTTCAGCCGCAGCGTGCCGCCCTCGGTGGTGTGGCCGACGGTCTGCCCGAGGTCGATGACGCAGACGCCCTCGATGCCGTCGGCGGCGAGCTGCGAGTCGTAGGACGCCATGCCGCCGTCCACGATGACCACGTGCAGCGGCAGCTCACCGGACGGGCGCCCCGCCACGAACCGGGACCGGTCCTTGACCTCCGGGCCGAGCAGCACCTCCAGCTCCGACATCGTCGGCGCGATCCGGCGGACCTGCCCGGCGGCGTCGTGCTCGGTGGGGTGCAGCGCGTGCGGCAGCCACTTCGTCCAGTCCCAGTGCGGGAGCTGCTCCTGGGACGTGCAGATGCTGACCTGGAGGTCGTCGGGGGAGTGGAAGGCCGCGACCTGCATGATCATGGCGCGGACCATGGCCCGGCCCGCCTCCACGTCACCGGACAGGAAGATCCGCGAGAACGACCGCAGGTTGATCGCGACGGGCAGCGCGGGGACGGTCGAGTGCGTCCGGACGAAGCGCCGCAGGGCGCCCGCGCTCATCGGCTCCAGGTCCTCGACGGGCTTGGTCTCCGGCGCGATCAGCTGGACTGCGAGCCGCTGCGGCCCGGCGCCGACCCGCACCTGGCCGAAGTCGCCGTCCTCGGGGCGCCGCTCCCACAGCCGGGAGCTCATCGCGATCGACCACAGCCGCGTCGGGTCCGGGTTGTACCACTCCAGCGCCTCGCGCTGCTGGGAGGCGGCCTTGCGCACCTTCGACCGGACCTGCCCGAGGTAGCGCAGGTAGTCGCGCCGCTCGCTGTTCAGCTTGGACTTGCGCTCGCCGGACTTCTGGCCGACCTGGCTGAACATCATGCCGAACATCGACAGGCCCATCATCCCGCCCGCGACCATCTGCAGCGGGTTGGAGTTGGGGTTCAGGAACATGAACGCCATCGCGCCCGACCCCGCCGCCATCGGCAGGTACGTCAGCACGCTGCGGAACCCGTCGTTGCTGATCTCCGGCAGTTCGGGCGGCGATTCCAGCAGGACCTCGCCCCGTGGCATCTCCGGCGGCTTCCGGCGTTCCTTGCGCCGCACCAGTACCGTGCTCACTGGACCGGGCTCCCCTCTGGCCGTCAGTCGTCGCAGCCCGACATCATACGGATAAAGCGCTCCCCGCGGCTTTCCGGACAGCAGGCTATGGCGAATCGGACGGTCGGCGCGGTGCCTCGGCCGCGAGAGACGCCCATCTTCCATCCGAATGCAATCTGAGGGAATTCGGAGACCACGATGTTCGGACCGGACGGACTCGACCTCGGGGACCCGCTGCGCCAGTCCCAGCAGATGATGGACGAGCTGCACCGCAAGCTCGGCCTCCGCGACACCGGCGAATGACCGCACTCGCCTTCGCGGTGGCCGCGACGCCGACACGGCAGGACTCGTTGAACCTGTCCGGCGGTCGCGTGGCCCTGCTCATCGTCGCGCTGCTCGTCCTGGTGGGAATCCTCGTCGCGGGCACGCTGGCCTTCACCGGTCACTGGCGCTCGTGGTACACGGGCAGTTGGGAGGCGAACTACAAGCCCCTCGCCGCACCGTGGTTCGCGGGCACCCTCCTGCTGGTGGCCGCACTGGTGGGGTTCGATCTCCTGCTCGATCCGGCACCGCCTCTGCTGACGGTGCTGGGGGTGGTGCTCGCCATGGTCGGGATCGTCATCACCGCCGTCTACGCCATCCACCCGCCGCGCCGCATGCTCCCGAGGTGGATCCGGGCCATTGACGACGAACCCCTCGGCCCTGAAGCCCGCGCCCAGCCGGCTGTGGACGACGTCGTGTCGAGGTGGACGTCGAGATGGGGACGGAACTCTCTGCGAAAATGGCTCTTGGCCGCGTTCCTGTGCGTGGCACTGCCAGTGGCCCTCTTCTACATGGGACGTCCCCTGTGGTGGTACGCGACCGGCGCGGCGACCACGGCGACGGTGGAGGACTGCGGCCCTGAACGGGGGAGCAGAAACACCGTCTGCCGGGGGGACTGGACGCTCCCGGACGGGACCACGGGTCATGGCAAGATCGCAGGTGCCGGCGAAGGCGACGCCGGCAAGACCGTAGAGGTACGCGTGTCCGAGACGCATGCCGCGACCTTCACGTTCCGGCTCATCCTCCCTCCCGCGATCATCGTGCTCCTCTTCGCGGGCGGCGGGTACCTCTTCCACCGGGACCGGGCCGCCAGAAGGAAGCGGACGGCCGCCGCCTCGCCCTGACCCTCAGCGCTCCGGCTGCGTCTCGCGGTCGCCCGTTCCACATCGTGACGGGACGATCGGCGGGAGGCGTTCGCTGCTGCGGGACGGATGATGCTGATACCGTCCTCGACGGTGGAACGACCCCGTAGGCGCGCGATGTAACAATTATCGCGGTTATGGTTTCGCCGGTGTCCGGACGCTCCCCAGGAGCCATGCTTACAGGTGAGGAAGAACAGTGGCTTCAGTCACCGGGGCGGAGCTGTGCAGGGTCACTGTGGTGGCCCCGAAGCGCCGCATCGATATCTCGCTTCCCGCGCACGTGCCGTTCGCCCAGTTCTTCCCGGCGATCCTGCATTACTCCGGCGCGCAGATGGCCGATGCCGGTCTCGCGCACGGCGGATGGGTCCTGCAGCGGCTGGACGAGGCGCCGTTCGACGGGGGGATGACGCCGGCGCAGGCGGGGCTCCGCGACGGTGAGGTCCTCTATCTGCGGCCCGGCATGTCCCAGCTGCCCGAGCTGGCGTTCGACGACGTCGCGGACGTGGTGGCGACCGCGATCAACGACCGGCGCGACCGCTGGCGGCCCGAGTGGACGCGGCAGTTCTCCCTGTCGGTCGGCGGCGGCGCCTCCGCGGTCGCGGCCGCCGTGGTGCTGCTCGCCGGGCCGTCCTGGATCGTCCCGGCCGCCGCGGCCGGCGTCATCTGCCTGCTGTACGTCGCCGCGGCGGTGTCGGTATCGCGCGCCGCGAACGACGAGCGCGCGGGCACCGTGCTCGGCTTCGCCGCGCTGCCGCACGCGTTCCTCGCGGGCCTGCTCGCCCCCGCACGCGACACCGCGTTCTCCGGCCTGGACGCGCTCAACGCGCTGGCCGGCTTCGGCACCCTGGTGCTGGCCGCGGTGATCCTCGTCGTGGGCGTCACCGGCGGCGCGTCGGTCTTCTGGGGAATGGTCGTCGGCGGGCTGCTCGGCGCGGTCGGCTCGCTCGTCGCGCTGCTGTTCGAGGACCTGTCCGCGGGCGGGATCGCGGCGGTCACGGTCGTGGTCGCGATGATGCTCACCCCGCTCACCCCGACGCTGGCCTTCCGTTTCTCCAAGGTGACACTTCCGCCGGTGCCGCAGAGCGCCGAGGACCTGCGCCGCGACACGATCATGGTGGACGGGCAGCAGGTGCTGACCCGCACCGGCCGCGCCAACCGCTTCATCACCGGGTTCACCGCCGGGCTCGGTGTCATCGCGTTCATCGGGCTCGTCCCGTCCGCGTTCGACGACGGCTGGCTCGGCCCGACCACGGCCGGGGTCATCTCGGTCCTGCTGCTGCTGCGGTCGCGGCTGTTCCGCAGCCGGGCGCAGCGGCTGAACCTGCTGGTGCCCGGGATGCTCGGCATCGGCGCGCTGGTGGTCGCCCGGGCCTGGGACGCCTCGCCGGCGGCTCTCGCGGGCGGCGCGCTGCTCCCGCTGGTCGCCGTGACGGCCACCGTGGTGGGCGTCGGGCTCTGGCTGCCCGGCCACCGGCCGTCGCCGTTCTGGAGCCGCGCCGGGGACATCCTGGAGATGTTCATGCTGATCGCGCTGATCCCGCTGGCCCTCGGAGAGTGCGGTCTGTTCGCGTACATGCGCGGGCTCGCCGGTTAGGAGTCCCGCGTGCAGACTCGCAAGGACCTGCTGCAGGCCCACCGCCTGATGAGCCAGCGCGCGTCGCTGGCGCTCATCTCCGGTGAGCCGGACAACCCCGAACTGCCGATGCGGCGGATGAACATCGCCGCGTTCAGCGGCATCATGATCGGCATCCTGTGCATGGCGGGGTTCGGCATCTACGGCATCATCCGGCCGGGCGGCGCCACGGGCCTGGAGAAGGCCGGGATGCTCATCGTCGAGAAGGAGACCGGCGCCCGCTACGTGTGGTGCGAGAACGGCAAGCTCTGCCCCGTCAGCAACTACGTGTCGGCGCGCCTGGTCGCCGGCACCGACGCCAAGAGCCGCCGGACCGTGTCGAGCTCGTCCCTCAAGGAGTTCGAGCGCGGCCCCGCCATCGGCATCCCGGGCGCGCCGAACACGCTCCCCGACGCGGGCGACCTGACGAAGGCGCCGTGGGCCGTCTGCGTGCGGACGGTCGAGGGGACCTCGCTCGGCCGCAGGTCGCTCGTCACGCTCACCGCCGGGCGCAAGGTCGGCGGCACACCGCTGGCGGACGGCCAGGCGATCGCCGTGAAGGCGGACGGGCAGAACTGGCTGCTGTGGCGCAACGCGCGGATGCGGATGCCCCAGTACGCGCTGACCACGCTCGGCGCGACGCCCGTCCAGATCGCCGGGAAGTGGCTGAACTCCGTCACCCAGGGCCCGGACTTCGCCGCGCCGAAGATCCAGGGCGTGGGGCAGTCCGCGCAGGGGCCGGCCGGCAACGCGCGGGTCGGGCAGGTCTTCAACCTGAGCACCGCGTCCGGCGTCTCCTCCTCGTTCGTGCTGCTCGCGGACGGGCTCGCGCCCATCACCCCGATCCAGCGGGACCTGCTGGTCGCCGACCCGGAGATCCGGAAGGCGTACGGCTCGGGCGGCGTCCAGGCCATCGACATCAACGCGGGCCAGGTCAACGCCGTCCCGCGGTCCGCGCAGCAGATCCGGGACCAGAAACTTGAGGGGAAGGCCCCGCAGATCGTCCCCTTCACCGGGACGAGTCCGCTGTGCGCCCTCTACGCCGACCCGAGCGGCAACGAGGACGCCACCCTGACCCTGAACGGCTCGCTCCCCGCGCCTCCGGAGACGGCGAGCGCGAGCGGCGCCGACCAGCTCGCCTTCCCGCCGGGCAGCGCCGCGCTGGCGGGGCGGGTGCCGAGCCCCGGGCAGGCCGACCAGGTCAACACCTACTACCTCGTCGCCGAGGGCAAGCGGTTCCCGATCAAGGACAACGAGACGGCGGAGAAGCTCGGCTACTCGCTGCCCGGGGACGCGTCCAAGGTGCCGGCCGGGGTGCTCGACCTGATCGTCCAGGGCCCGGTGCTCGATCCGGCGGCGGTTTCCTCGACCCAGACCACGAATGCCCAGGCAGGGAACTGAACGGCCGGTGATTTCACATTCAATGAAACCGGAATGGGCGCTAATGCGTCTGTGACTGAGGAAGAACGGATGGACACCCGGCGAGGATGATCCTATGGTAGGAGGCACTCTGCGGTGCGACCCCCCGCCTTCATGGGCCACAGGGTTGGAAAGCGCTGCCGAAACGGGGGCAGTTGGTGTTGGCCCGGCGCCTCTGTTCCGGACCGCCTCGCGGGTCAGGACGATACGAGTCACTGGAGGTGACTGATGGGGCAGCAGTCTGCCGTCGACAGAGCGGCAATGAAGCAGGCCGCGGACGACATCGACGCATCCGCGAACATCATCAAGGGGCTGCAGACGCAGCTCGAGGGACACAAGCAGCAGGTCCGCTCGGCCTGGGAGGGTAACGCCTCCATGGCCTTCGAGTCGGTGTTCAACCGGTTCAACGAGGACTTCGGCAAGGTCCTTCGGGCGCTGGAGGGCATGCATCAGAGCCTCGTCCAGACGAAGATCACCTACGAGTCCAAGGAAGAGATGTCGGAGCAGGCCGTGAACAAGGTCCAGTCCTTGCTCAACGGCACGACCTGACCGGGCTTGTAATTAGGTGACAAAGGCTGGAGAAGGAGAAACATGAGCTACACGAGAGCCAATTTCGGCGGCCTCAGCGAGGGTGAGGCCCAGTTCAGCCAGGCCGCGCGCGCCCTGATGGACGAGCTGAACGACCTGGAGGGCAAGCTCCGGACGAAGCTCAACCAGTGGGAGGGCTCCGCCCAGGAGGCCTACTGGGTCTTTCAGAAGCAGTGGGACGGCGCCGCCAAGGACATGCAGAACGTCGTGGCGCAGCTGGGTCTGGCCATCCGTGACGCCCACGACAACTACCAGCAGGCCGAGCGCAGCAACCAGGGCATCTGGGGCTGATCGGACGTTCGACGATGGCTCACCCTGTAACTCCTGGGTGAGATGGCCCTGGCCGTGCACGCGGCCAGGGCCTGCTTCGCCGCACCGGGCCCGACGGGGGAGAAGTGCCGTCCTGTGTCCCGGACAGTCGAAGAGCACGAGACTGACAGGAGGTAAGCGCACATGGCACCCAAGGCACCAGGCGGTGGCGGCGGTTCCTACCCGAAGAGCCTGCCCACGACCGGCGGCGCAGAGATCAAGATCAACCACGACACGCTCAACGACATCGTGAAGAAGCTTGAGAAGGACCTGCACGATCTGAAGTCGAAGCGCTACAGCGACAAGATCGAGGACGACACGCCGCCGGAGGCGGCGATGGGCGACTATGACGCCGGCCGCGGTATCTACGGCACCGTGACGGCGGCCCGCGACTCCATCGGGGGCACGTTCAACCAGTTCATCACCGCCTACGAGCAGGTGATCGAGGCCATCCGGGCGTCGGACAAGACCCACAAGAAGGCCGACGACGCTTCCGAGCAGGGTGTGAGAGCGGCCGGCTCCCCGCACACGGCGATCTGATCGACACACGACGGGAGAGGGTGATCACCAGTGGGCCAAGAACAGAAGATCAGACTCGATCGGATCCAGACCGGTGACGAGGGCACTGGCGGCTTCTTCAACAAGCTCAAGGTCTGGGAAGACCATTTTGACAAGGTCAAGAAGGTCGTCGACAGCATGCAGCCCGCCAAGGTGGACACTGCCGCGACGACCTATGGCGCTGTCGCCAAAAGAATGGACGACTCCGTAGGCCTGATCTACAACCAGGCGACGCGGATGGTCGAGGCCTGGGGCGGCAAGGACGCCGAGAAGGCCATGGACCAGATGAACAAGGCCTACCGTCAGGCCCAGGAGATCCAGACCAAGTCCAGCACCACCAGCCAGGCGCTGGCGGCGCACGCCAAGTCCCAGCGGGGCTGGCAGCAGGCGTACGGCAGCGGCAGCGCCATGGACAGCTGGGTCAAGGACGCGGTCAACTGGGGCGAGCGGGCGCTCGCCCTCAACCCGACCACCGCACCCGCCGCGATCGGCAGCCTCATCGGGAACAACTACGGTGCCGAAGACGCGATGAACGCCATCAACAACGGCACGGTCGACTCCAACAACAACTTCCCCCGCGGCATCGTGCAGGACATGCCGCAGGCCGACCCCCGGCTCGGGGAGACGGACCCCATAACTCCCCCGGGGACCGGCAAGCCTCCCGGTTCCCCGAAGATGCCGGGCGGCCCGGGCAGCCCCGGCGGCCCCGGCGACGTTCCGGGTGGGCCTGGCGGCCCCGACCTTCCCAGCGGCCCCGGTGGGCCCGGTGGTCCGGGTGACATCCCAGGTGGCCCTCCAGGTGGCCCTGGTTCGGACATCCCCGGTGGACCGAACGGACCCGGCCTCCCGGGCGGCCCGGGCGGTCCGGACCTGCCTGGCGGGCCCGGTGGGCCCGGCGGTGGTATCCCCGGCACCGACCTGGCCAGCCTGCCTCCGGGCGGCGGCCCGGGCGGCGGTCCCGGCCTCGGCGGCGGCGGGATGCCCGGCGGTGGCCCCGGCCTCGGTGGCGGCGGCCTCGGTGGGGGTCCAGGCGCCGGCCCAGGTGGCCTGGGCGGCGGCCTCGGCGCCGGCCCGGGCGCCTTCGGCGCGGGCCCCGGCGCGTTCGGCAAGAACGCGCTCGCGGGCAAGGGCGGCATGGCCGGAATGGGAATGCCGATGGGCGGTGCCGGTGCTCGCGGTGGCGGCGACGGCAACGAGCACGAGCGCAGCACGTGGCTGACCGAGGACGAGGACGTCTGGGGCGGCGACGACGACACCGCACCACCGGTGATCGGCTGACGCGGTAGAGACGTCAGGTGACGAGCATGACGCATCGGCAGGCCAGGTCTAACCTGGTCTGCCGATGCGTTTGTAAACGGAAGGCAGTGGGCGAGGAGTGCTGATGCTGCGACGGGCTCGGAAGATGGCCGCTTCGACCGTGGCCGTGTTCATCTTGGGTGCGGTCGCCTGGCCTGGCGTAGCGGCAGCAGCTCCCCAGCCGCGGTCGGACGAATGGTGGTTCAAGTCCTGGGGGGTTCAGAGCCACCTATGGCCGCTGTCCACGGGCAAGGGCGTTACGGTCGCGTTGATCGATACGGGCGTCCAGGCGAACTTGCCGGATCTGCAGGGCGTCGTGTTGCCCGGCACGAACGCGGAGGACGGCAGCGGCGACGGCCGGCAGGACGTGGACCCGTTCAAAGAGTCTCCCGGCCACGGTACGGCGATGGCGTCCCTGATCGCCGCCCAAGGAAGCGGTACTGGACTCGTCGGAGTAGCGCCGGACGCGAAGATCCTTCCGATCGTCGCGCAGAGCCAGGCCGCCTACGCCAAGGGCATCCGGTACGCGGTGGACCATGACGCACAGGTGATCAACATCTCGCAGGGGCTTCCCGGCTCCTGCCCGACGGCCGTGCAGGAGTCCATTGCTTACGCGTTGGGCAAGGATGCGGTGATCGTCGCGTCGGCGGGCAACGATGGCAACGGGGCTAATTCGAGTACTTCTCCCGCCAACTGTGCGGGCGTTCTTTCGGTGGGCGCGGTTGACGCGAGTTTCAAGCCGTGGGAGAAGACGCAACGACAGCCGTACGTGAAAGTCGCCGCCCCCGGCGTCGACATGCGCGTCGTCCTCAGGGACGGGAAGCTTTATCGAGGTCGTGGCACGAGTGACGCGGCGGCCGTGACGTCGGGGGCCGTGGCGATCATTCGGGCGAAGCATCCCGATATGAAGAACCGCGAGGTCGTGCGGCAGCTCATCGCCTCGGCGATGGACGTCCATGAGAAGGGCAAGGACGACGAGACCGGGTACGGGATCATCCGCCCGTACCGTCCGCTCGCGGGGAAGGCGCCGAAGAGCGGCGCGAATCCGGTGTTCGACGAGTTCGACCGGTGGATGAAGGTCCACCACCCGGTGGGCGGCAAGTCGGGTGCTCCGGCGGCGTCGAAGGAAGACGACTCGTCCTCCTCGTCCGTCTTCATCGTGTGGGGCGCGATCGCCGCGGGCCTTCTGGTGATGTGCGTTGTCGTGTTCTTCTTCACCCGGCGTAAGCGTGGCGGGCCGCCGCCGCCCCCGATGGGTCCCGGCCCCGGTTATGGGGCTCCGCCGGGATTCGGGCAGCAGCAGCCACCGGGCGGGCAGTATCCGCCGGGACCGCCTCCGGGCGGCCAGCCGCAAGGCCCCCCGCCGGGCGGGCAGCCCCAGTTCCAGCCGCATCCGCCTGCGCCGGGACAGCACCCGGGCCAGGGCGGCCCGCCGGCGCCGCCCCGGTAGCGCAGGCGGCAGAGCAGCCCACCGGCACCGGCGGACGGCGCCTGTGGGCGGGATGACGGCGTTCGTCAAAGGCGGTTTCGTTAATTGTCACGATTTACCGCGCAGTCTTCCTGGTTCGTGACATCATGAGCGCTCATTGACCGGGGGCGGGCGGTTCTGGTCGTCCTGTTGAATTCGCCTTTCCAACGCGGTCGTCCACCACATGGATGTGCAGTCAAGTCGGCAGGGGAGAGGCCATGAAGAAGGTCCTGTTCGTTCCGGTCGCCGCGGCCGCGCTGGCGTTGGGCGTCAGTGCGTGCGGGGGCTCCGACGACGATGCGGGCGACGCGGCGCCCCCGACCGCCGCGAGCACGTCGGCGACCCAGACGGGCGGCGCCACCCCCGCTCCCAGCGCGACCGACAACGGCGGCGGGACGCCGAAGGACGGTGCGACGCTCACCCCGGTGCAGCGGGAGATGCTGACGAAGCTCCGGGACTGCATGGTCAAGAAGGGCTACGGTATGCCCGAGGTGACGCCGGGGAACCCCGTCATGGCGCCGACGGACAAGAACGGCAAGAGTGACGAGCAGGTCAACAAGGACGCGGCCCAGTGCTTCGCGCAGAACCGGCCGACGCTCCCGGCGGGAGGCTGACGCGCATTCCCCGAACGCCGGGAGGCCGCGGTGACCCCCGGACCTCGTAGGCTGTCGTGCGAGGAAAGGAGGCCGGGTGCCGGACTCTAGTTGGCAGCAGGCCGTCCTGCGCGATCTGGGCTTCGCGCAGCGGGGACTGCAGGTACCGGACGCGGTGACGGCCGTGTCCGGGCAGCCCGCCTGGGGCGCCGAGTCGCCGCCTCTGCCGGTTCCGGAGCCGCAGCCCGCCGTGGCCCCCGGCGTGATGCCGGAACCGGTTCAGATGGCCCCTCAGCCGCAGCCCGCGCCGGTCCAGGCGGCCCCCGAGCCGCCCCCGCCGCCTCCGCCGCCCTCGTTCCCTCCGCAGGCCGAGGCGCCCTCCCAGGCGGGTGCCGAGATCCCGCCTCCGCCGCCTCCCCCGCCCTCGTTCTCCCCGCCGGGCCACGAGGACGTCGAGCCCCCGCCGCCGGCCCCGATCATGCCCGAGGCCCCTCCGCAGCCGCCCGTGGACGCGCCGCCCGAGCAGCCCCGGCCCGAGCCACCCCAGCCCGAGCCACCCCAGCCCGAGCAGCTCCAGCCGGAACAGCCGCCGGCGGTCGCGCCGCCGACGCATTTCGACTTCGACTGGGCGGCGGCGGTGAACCCGCTCATCGGAGTGGACACCACGGACGTCCCCGTCGGCCCGGCCGGTGAGCAGGACGCCGCGAGCCCGGCCGTGCCGGCGCCCGCCGACCCGCTGCCGCAGGCGCAGGGCCCCGCGGGTGCGGCGCCGGCCGTCCCGGCGGAGGAGCTGGTCCGCAAGAACCAGCACGGCGACCCGCTGGCGCGCCGGATGGGCCGCAACGTCCGCAGGGCCGTCGGCGGCGGGTCCCGCGAGGCGCGGGAGATGTCCGCGTTCCAGGAGCTCATGCGGCAGCCGGTGCCGGGCACCCGGCAGATCGCGGTGGCGAGCGTGCGCGGCGGCGCGGGCAAGACGACGATGGCGGCGCTGGTCGCGACCGAGCTGGCCCGGCACCGCCAGGACCGGGTGCTCGCCGCCGACGCCGACGCCGAGCTGGGCTCGCTGCCGCTGCGCCTCGGCGTCCGCACGCAGCTGTCGCTGTTCGACCTCGCGGGGCAGAACCCGCGCACCTTCGAGGAGGCGGCGCGGTACCTCACGCGCACCCCCGAGGGCCTGTTCGTGCTGTCGTCGACGCGGGGCGGGCGCATCGCGGGCGAGTTCACCCTGGAGACGTTCCAGAACGCCCTCAACGTGGTGACCCGCTACGTCGGCTCCGTGGTGATCGACTGCGGCGCCGGCATCCTCACCGAGCTGAACCGCGGCGTCGTCGCCCACTCGCACGGCCTGGTCCTCGTCACGCCGGGCACGGTGGACGGCGCCCTCAGCGCGCGCGGCGCGCTCGAATGGTACGCCGCCAACGACCAGCAGGACCTGCTGCGCCGGACGGTCATCGCGATGGTCTCGCACGCCCCGCAGGTGGGCGCCGACCTGCACCGGGCGCACCAGATGCTCGCCGCGTGGGGCCTGCCCGTGGTGTTCGTGCCGTACGACCGGCACCTGGCCACCGGCAGTTCGGTCGACATGACGAAGGTGTCCGCCGCCGCCCGCGCCTCGGTGACCCGCGTCGTGCACGAGGTGTTCGCTCGGGTGCTGACCGCCGGCGCGGGACGCTGACCTGAGCGCGCTCCCGCCGCTCCCGCCGCTCCCGCCCGTTCAGCCGGTCCAGATGAGGACGTTGGTGACCTCCACGCCGAGTTCGCCGGCGGTGGCGAAGACGCTGCCGGTGCGGCCGCCGGTCGCGGCGCCCGTCGCCCAGTAGGACTGGGCGTAGATCACGCGCGAGCCCTGCGTCCACGACCGCGTCCAGTACGCCGGGTCGGGCCGGGGCTGCGGCAGGCCGCTCGCGTCGGACGGGGTGAGCAGCAGCGGCCAGCCCTTGTCCTCGGTGGCCCGGCTGACGCTGCTCGCCGCCGACGGGCTGGACAGCGTCAGGATCGACACCGACGTGATGATCTTCTTGGCCGGGTCGGCGTACACGGCCGAGTACATCGGCCCCGTGCAGGGGTGCGAGCGCAACTCCGTGCGCAGCCGGGCGTTGGCGCGGCCGGTGCACGATGCGGTGCGGGTACCGGCCCGGGTGAACGTGTTGCCCTTCGCCGTCTCGATGGTCGTCGACAGGACCTCGGACAGGTCCCCGGTCGTCCCTGCCGAGCGGGTGGGCGTCGGCGCGGGGGAGTAGGTGGGCGTCGGCGGCGAGTAGGGCGTGTAGCTGGGGAACGCGGTCGTCCGGCCGTCGTCGTCACCGCTCACGATGAGGAACGTCCCGACGCCGATCACGGCGAGGACCACCACCACGCCGATGATCAGCAGGGGGACCAGGGCGCCTCCGCCGCCGCGGCGCGGTGGCGGCGGGAACCCCGGGGCGCCGTAGGGGCCGGGCGGGCCGGGCGGGCCGGGTGGGAAGCCCGGTCCGCCGGGCGGCGGGCCCGGGTGCTGAGGGGGGTACATGGTCGCTCCGTGCCGGTACTCATGCGGGGTGGCGGAAAGATCGGCCCAGAGTACCGGGCGGAACATGGCTTTATCGCGATGAATGGTAGTTATGTCGCGGGAGGCACCCTCGTCCCGTGGGCAGTGCGTCCGGATCTCTCATAAAGTTGCGGGGGAGAGGGGAGGCAGGTGACCGATGAGCAGTGACCTGGTGGCGCTGGTACGCCGCAGCCCGGACGTGCACGCCGTGGCCGACGGCATGATCGCCATGGGGGAGCCGCTGGAGCTGCGCGGCGGGGAGCCCGAGCCGACCCTGCTGTACGACGCCGGAGGCCGGCTGCTCGTCTCGATCGAGGACGCGGTGCAGGTCTCCGCGCAGAGCGAGATCCGCCGCCTGCTCGGCGCCGAGTTCGCCGACCGGGTCGGCGTGCCGGTGTGGTGGGTGGACGTCCGCGCGGTCGCCGACCTGCCGGACGCGATGCGGGTCGCCCGCGCCTTCGCCGACTCCCTCGTCCGCTGGTGCGGCGGGACCGTCTACCCGGACGGCGCGAGCGACGCCCCGGCGCGCAGCTGGCGGGCGTCCGACCACGGCGACGACCCCGTCGGCAGCGCCCCGTCGCCCGGCGGCCTGCCCGGGGACGCCTACCAGGGCGGCGTGATCGGCTGACCGCGCCTCCGCGAGGTCACGTCCAGTCGCGGGTCAGGTCCAGTCGCGGGTCAGGTCCAGGTCCCACGGGACGAGGTTCCAGGGGCTGCGCGGCTCGGTGGCGAGGTCGTCGACGAGCCGTTCGTAGTCGGCCTGCCCGCCCGCGGCGCTGCCCGACCAGAGCATCCGGCCCTGCAGGTAGCAGGTGCCCATGTCCCGCCAGGACGAGTACCGCCGCTGGATGTCGATCGCCAGCGGGAGCATCCGCTCCCAGCAGTACTCCTCGGTCAGCCACCCCACCATGTGGCCCCAGCGGTAGAGCATCAGGGCGCGACCGTAGTCCCAGATGAGGAGGCGGTCCACGTTGGCGCGCAGCGCCGGGTCGGCGAGGGCCTCCAGCCGGTGCAGCTCCTCGGTCGCGTGGCTGCGGTCGTTGAAGAGCTGGTGGAGGAACTGGGCCAGCTCGGCGCCCTCCTCGCTGGCGTCCGCGCCGGGCTCGTCGCGCAGCAGCGCCGGGACGAGCCGCGCGTACGAGCCGCCCTCGTCCCCGTACCGGACGCGGACCAGCTCGATGAGCCGCTCGACGAACGGCGGTTCGAGCCGGTCGCCGGCGATGAGGTCGTCGACCTCGCGCAGCAGCGCGCCGTACTCCTCCTGCGCGGCGGGCGACCGGTCGGCGAGGTGGGCGTCGTGTGCGAAGCCGGCGCGGTGCCCGTCCTGGACGAGCCAGTTGACCGCGGCGAGGAGCTGTTCGAGGTCGTAGGCGCCCCACGGGTCCTGCAGCAGCTCGTGGGCGGTGCGGCGGTCGGCGGCGGTGCCGGACTCGCCGGGCGCGGTGCCGAGCCGGTCGACGCGGAACCCGTTGACGGCGCCGTAGGGCGCGCCCGCCCCGATGATCCAGCGCTGCACCGGGGTGAGGCCGCCGTGCGGCGGGACGCCGGTCGGGCCGGTGCCGGCGATCAGCGCCCAGAGCCGCCGCTGGAACTCCGCGGCCTGCCGCTCCTCGCTGTCGAAGAACCCGGCGACCTGTTTGCGCAGCGACGGGTGCCGGACGTAGAGGCGCCGGAAGAACGGCCCGTTCTTCCACACCAGGTGCTCTGGCCGTAGGTCGCCGAACGGGATGCGGGTCCGCCGGTGGACGAGGGCCTGCTCGTCGAACCGCAGCTCCAGGTACGACCACAGCTCGGCGAACGGAGTGAAGCGCCACAGCAGCAGGAAGCAGCCCACCACGCCGAGCAGCGCGGCGCCGGGCGCGAGCGCCCAGCGCGCCTCGTCCTGGAGCCCGGCGAGGGACAGCACGGCGCCGCCGAGCAGCAGCGCCACGCCGCCGATGACGAAGCCGAGGAACCAGCCGGTGGTGATGACGAGGGACCCCTCGATGCGAAGGACGGCCTCGTCGTCGTCGAACTCGAAGGACCCTTCGGCGAGCGTCCCCTCGACGGCCTGCTCAAGCGCGTCGAGCCCACCGGGCATCCCCATGGGCAGGACCGTACATCATCACTTCCGGGTAGATCATCGGCCCGCCGAGGTATGTGCGGCGTTTGTCTCCTCTGAGGGTGACCGGCACCGGTGGCCGGTTCAGGACGCCCGGAGACGCGGGATCACGACGCCTGGAGATGCTGCATGAGCATGCTGTGCCGCTGCCAGCCGTCCGGGGAGCGGCCGTCGCCGAGCGGGAAGAACGTCAGCGGGGCGCGCGGCGGGCCGACCTGCTGGCCGGGGATGCCGTTCGGGCCGGTCGCGGCGCCCGCGACGGCCAGCGCGATCGGGGCGGGCGCGCCCGTCCAGCGCGGCTCGGTGGTCAGGTCGGCGCGGCCGGGGGTGACCTGCACGAACAGCGACGAGATCGGCTGGTCGGCGGCCAGTGCGCCGACGAGCGAGGGAAGGTGCTGCAGGGGCGGCGGGTCCTCGGGCGCGTAGCCGACGGTGACGGTGCTGACCTCGGCGACCGCGCCGCCCTCGCCCGCCGTGTAGTCGCAGATCGCCTGCGCGGGGCGCGGGCCGTCGCCGCCGACGACGAGGCGGACGGTGGAGCGTCCGCGCGCGTACTCGGTGAGCCGGTCGCGGCGCCACGGGTGCTCCAGCGGCTCGGCGGGGCCGAGCCCGGCCGGGTACTTGCCGGTGAGCAGCTGCAGGAGGCGCTCGACCGTCCCGGCGAGGTCGCCCTCGGCGCCGTGCCTGACCCGGTAGACGAGGGTGAGCTGCGAGCCGATCGGCGCGGTCGGGCGGGTGGTGAACCCGGGCGCGTAGTCGCGGGCCTCAGGGACGGGGACGAACGTCCGCCCGCCCCACTTCATCGGCCGTCCGGTCAGGCCCTCGTAGTAGCCGTCGCCGTTGCGCACGATCCACTGCACGTCGTCGCCGGACGCGGCGGTGCGCATCGGGAGCGTCAGCCGGGACTCCAGCGGCGTGACGAGCTGCAGGGTTCGGCCGGACTCGGCGCACTCGCCGAGGGCCCGGTTCAGCCAGGCGCTCAGCGGTACGACCGGCCGGTCCTGGAGGACGACCATCGCTTGGTCGGTCAGCGCGTCTACGGTGCTCATCTCGACCGGGAGTCTAGTCACCGGAGCGGGTCCGCGGCCGGTCGGCCGGGCGGCCGGATCGCCGGGGCCGCGGAGTTTTCCGTGGCCCCCGTGACCCCTGTCCATTCTGTGCTGAAATGTTACGGATGCAGCGAGCCGCCGCGCCCTCCCGCGTGTACTACGCGGACAACGCCCCGCCGCCACCGGAGCCGCCGGTGCGGGGGCGTCTGTGGCGCGTGCTCGGCGGCCTCTCGGTCGTGCTGTCGGTCGCCCTCGTGGCGGGCAGCCTCACCGCGTACGGGTTCTGGCGGCGGCTGGACGGCCAGATCGACCGCGAGCACGTGGAGGGCAGGCTCGGCGAGAACCGTCCGCCCAAGCTGAACAGCTCCCTGAACATCCTGCTGATGGGGTCCGACAGCCGCGCCGGGGAGAACGCCCGCTACGGCGAGGAGGCCGGGCAGCGCTCCGACACGACGATCCTGCTGCACATCTCGCCCGGCGGGGAGAGCGCCATCGGCATCAGCTTCCCGCGCGACTCGATGGTGCAGATGCCGCCGTGCAAGAGGAAGAACGGGACGACGGTCCCCGCCCAGTTCGGGATGATCAACGCGGCGTTCTCCAACGGCGGCCCGGCCTGCACCTGGCGCACGATCGAGTCGCTCACCAAGATCCACATCGACCACTACGTCGAGGTCGACTTCGCCGGCTTCAAACGGGTCGTGGACGCGCTCGGCGGCGTCGAGATCTGCGTGCCGCGCCGCATCGACGACCCCAAGGCCGAACTGCACCTCAGGGCGGGCAGGCAGGTCGTGCACGGCGACCAGGCGCTCGGCTACGTCCGCACCCGCTACGTGCTCGGCGACGGCTCCGACCTCGACCGGATCAAGCGGCAGCAGGCGTTCATGGCCTCGGTCGTCAAGAAGGCCACCGACAAGGGCATGCTCACCGACCCGGGACGGACCTACGACTTCCTCTCCGCCGCCACCAAGTCCATCAAGGCCGACGACCGGCTCACGCTGTCGGTGATGCAGAAGCTCGCCGGGTCCCTGCGCGGGATGAGCGCCGGGAAGGTCCGGTTCGTCACCGTGCCGGTGCAGGCGTACCCGCAGGACAAGAACCGCGTCCAGTTCGACCAGGCGCTCGCGGAGCCGCTGTTCAAGGCCGTCCGGGAGGACAACAAGCTCCCCGACCCGGCCCCCGCCACGCCGGTGCCCGCGCAGAACGCGGTGCAGCCCGTCCCGCCCGAGCAGGTGAGGGTCGGCGTGTTCAACGCCTCCGGCGAGACCGGCCTCGCCCAGCGGACCGCCGACCAGCTCGGCGAGCGCGGCTACCGCGTCGTCAAGGTCGGCAGCAGCAAGAAGAAGTACTCCCGCACCATGATCCTCTACGGCGCGGGCGCCGAGCGGCAGGCCGCGCGGCTGGCGATCGCGGTCCCGGGGCACCCGCCGCGTCCCTGGCGGTCCGCACGGCCCGGCTACGTGTACCTCGTCATCGGCAATGACGGCGCCCGGCTGCGCGGGCTGAAGGCGGCCGTGCCGAAACTGGCCGGCGAGATCCGGGCGGACCGCGACATCTGCGCTCGGACCTGATGTGGCCGCGCAACACCGGTATCTTGGCCCGCGCCAACCATTAACGCGACCAAAGCGTCCCTACTAGGACGGCCAAGCTCTTACCCCCCGACCCTGGTCCGACGAGCCGCCCTCCCCGCACCGTGCTCCGCCGGCCGCACAGCTCCCCGGAACGGACGCATGCAGCCCGAACCATTCACCCTGTTGATGACCGTCTACGGCGGCGACCAGGCGGAGCATGTCCGGGACGCGTTCCGCAGCGCCGTGCAGCTGCAGACCCTGCGTCCTGACCAGGTAGTCCTCGTCCAGGACGGTCCCGTCCCGCCCGAACTGGCGGACTGCCTGACCGAGCTCGTCGCCGGGAGCTCGGTGAAGGTCGAGTTCGTCCACCTGCGGCACAACCGCGGCCTCGGTCCCGCCCTCGACGCCGGCCTGCACGCCGCCCAGCACGACATCGTCGCCCGCATGGACGCCGACGACGTCTCCATGCCGCACCGCTTCCAGACCCAGGTCCCGCTCGTGCGCGCGGGCGCCGACCTCGTGGGCGCCGGCCTCCTGGAGTTCGGCACCGACGTCACCGACATCGTCGGCCAGCGCATCCCGCCGAGCGACCCCGCCGACATCGCCCGCTACTCGCGCCTCCACGACCCGTTCAACCACCCGACCGTCGTCTACCGGCGCAGCGCCGTCGTCGCCGCCGGCGGCTACGGCGACCTCCCGCTGATGGAGGACTACTGGCTGTTCGTCCGCATGATCGCGAACGGCGCCCGGATGGTGAACGTCGCCGAGCCCCTCGTCTACTACCGCGTCGGCGAGGGCGCCTACGAGCGCCGCGGCGGCCGCGACCTGCTCCGCTCCGAGCTGCGGCTGCAGCGCGAGATGCTCCGCGAGGGCTTCATCTCCCAGCCGCAGTACTGGCGCAACGTCATGGTCCGCGGCGGCTACCGGCTCGTCCCCACGGCGATCCGCAAGCCCTTCTACCGCGCCGTCGTCGCCCCCTACGGCGCCCGCCGCAACCGCTCCCGCGACCGCGACGGCACCCCGGCGGGCGCCCTCAGCTACATCCCCCGCCACGCCCGCCGCCCCGACCAGCCCCCGTCCACGCTCGTGGAGCCGCCGACCCAGCCGCCGGTTCAGCCCGGCGGCTGAGCGCCCGGCCGCCGCCGCTGAGCGAGCGGCCGGGCCGGGCGGGTCAGTTCGGCCGCGACCACAGGACGGGCTGGTCGCCGTTCGCGTCGGCGCTGCGCCCCACCCCGAGCAGTGTGTTCCCGAAGGACGCCAGACCGGTGATCTGCTGGTCGCCGACACCCTCCAGACCCGTGCCGCCGGGCGTCTCGGCCTTCCACGCGACGCCGTCCGGGGACGTCCACGACACGACGTCCGTGGCCCCGGGACGCCCGGTCGTGCCGGTCGCCGCGAACCCCTTGGGAGTCGCCGCGAGCGCGGTGACGTTGACGAGCGTCCCGGCGCTCGGGGACGTGATCGGGCGCCACGTCCGGCCGGCGTCGGTGGAGACGTAGCCGAGCCAGTCCAGTCCCTTCGACGTCGCGGCGATGCCCGCCGCGACGATCGTGCTCTCGCGGGCGGCGACGTGCGTGAAGTGGGCCTCGGTCACCCCGGACGGCAGATCGAGCTGCTGCAGCGTCCACCGCTTGCCGTCGGGCGACATCCACACGGACGGGTGGTTGCCCTGGCCGTCGCGGCTGCCGCCGACGGCGGCGAACCCGAACGGGCCGGACGCGACGTCCAGCATCCAGCGCGGGGTGCCCTTGCCCCCCGTCATCATCTCGGGGTCCGCGCCGGTGCCGTGCGCCCAGTTCTTGAGGTCGGACGAGAACCAGGTGGCCACCGAGTAGCCCTGCACTCCGACGACCACGTAGCCGCTCGCGCCGGCCGCCGCCGCGTAGGTGACGGGCTGGCCGGACTTGTCGGCGCCGAACGCGGCGGCCGCGTCGGCGGCCTGCCACGTCGCGCCGTCGTTCGAGGTGACGACGAGCGGGCGGCGCGGCGCGGCCTGGTCGTAGCCGACCGCGACCCACCCCGACGTGCCGGCGGCGACGTCGTTCAACTGCTGCGGCCCCGGCCGGGTGAACGCGGCGCCGAGCCCCTGCGCCTGCTTCCACGTGCCGCCGTCCTGCGACGTCCACACGGCGGCGTCGCCGCTCGCGCTGCCCACCGCGACGGCGAGGCTCCCGGTCGCGCCGACGGAGCGGAGCGAGTGGTCGGGCCGGACCGCGCCGGGGATCTTCGCGAGGTCGAGGGGGACCGCGGTGCCGCCCGCGTCCCAGGCGCCGAGCACCGCGTTGGTGTCGCCGCCGCCCGGCTCGTGCCCGACGACGACCGCCAGGCCGCCGGACACCGCCGCGCCCGCGATCTCCCGGCCCGGCTTCGACTCCGCCGTACCGGCGTCCTGCCAGCTCCGGCCGTCCGTGCTCCGCGAGAGCAGCGTGTCGCCGCCCCGGACGACCAGGGCGGTGAAGCCCTGGTCGTCGACGGCGATCCCGCTGGTCCTGCGGTATCCGGACGTGGTCAGATTTCCGGCCTCGGACCAGCTCTTGCCGTCCTTGGACAGGAACGCCCGGCCGTAGAGCTTGCCGGACGCCTTGATCTCGCGCATCGCGACGAAGCCGGCCGCGCCGCCGCCGATCATCAGCCCGCGGCTGCCCTTCGGCACCGGGACCTCCGACGTCGCCCAGGTCCGGCCGCCGTCGTCGGAGCGCCACACCTTCCGGTACGGGCCGGGCTTCTTGGAGTCGGGCGTGACGAGGCCCTCCAGCAGGATCACGTCGCCGCTCGCGGCGGCCTCGACCAGGGAGAGCCCGGCCTCCTGGACGTCCAGGCCGGTCTGGTCGCCGATGCGCGCCTCCCACCGGCGGCCGTCGGCGGACAGCCACACGCCCGGCTGGGCGTCGCTGAAGTCGCCCTTCGGCGAATGCTCGCCGATGGCCATGAACCCCTTGCCGGTACCGACGATCCGGCTTACCCGGTCGTTCGCTCCGAAGACGTCGCCGACGGCGTCGGGCTGCCTGCGCCACTCGCGTCCGTCGTCGCTGGTCCACACGGCGCCGCCGCCTCCGGCGCTGCTGCCGATGGCGACCCAGCCGCGGGACGAGCCGCCGACCGCCGCCGGCACCCCGCCGGGCGGCGCGACACCGCCGTCGGTGCCCTGCTGCGGGACGTTCTCGAAGGTGCGGCCGCCGTCGACGGAGACGAGGAAGAGGCCGCGGGCGTTCTGCGGGTCGGTCTCTCCGCCGACCGCGACCACGGTGGAGCCGATCGCCGCGGCACCGGTGAGCTGCTGGTCGCGGCCGTCGGTGCCCGCCGCGCCGTCGACGGGGAACATCGCCCCGGCCAGCTTGGCGCCCTCGCCGCCGCCGTCCGGGTCGGAGTCGAGCAGGCCCGGCACCACGACCGCGGCGGCGGCGACCAGCGCCACGACCGCGAGTCCCGCCGTGCCGATGAGCAGAGGCTTCTTGAGGCTCCTGCGGGGCTTCTTCGGCTTGCCCTGCGCCGTCCGCCACGGTTCGTCGATCACCGGCGGCGGTGCGGCGGGCTGGGCGCTCTCGTGCGGGGCCGCGGGCGCGGCGGGCACCTGCTGCGCCCAGGGGAACGGCTCGGCCGCCGGGGGCGTGCTCGGCGCACCGGGGATCTCCTGCGCGAACGGGAACGGCTCCGGGGCGGGACGCGCCGGCGCGGCGGGGATCTCCTGCGCCCACGGGAACGGCTCGTGGGCCGGAGGGCTCTGCGCGGGCGGGGGCTGCGCGGCCGGCGGCCGCGCAGCCGGCACCGGCGCGTGCGGAGCCTGCGCGGGGGGTGCCTGCGCGGGGGGTGCCTGCGCGGGGGGTGCCGGCGGGGCGGGCGGCTGCGGGGCCGGTGGCAGCGGCGCCGGTGGCTGGGGCGCGGGGGCTTGGGGCGCGGGAGGCGGCGGCGTCGGCGGCCGCGGTGCCGGCGGCTGTGCGGGTGCCTGCGGGGCGGGCTGCACCTGCGTCGCGTCGGGCATCTCCTGCGCGAACGGGAAGGGCGGCGGCGCGGGGATCTCGGCGGGCGCCTGCGGAGCGGCCTGAGCGCCGCCGTCCTGCTCGAACCTGAACTCGAGCATGGTGCGGTCGGCGACCTCCGCCTCGCCGGCGTCGTCGGCGGGGGCCTCGGCCTCGGCGGCGGGCGGTTCGGCCGGACGTCCCCGGACCGGCTCGTCGTCCCCGGGAAGGAGCGGCCCGGCGGGGGCGCCCTGGTCGTCCAGCCAGCGCGGCGGTGGAGGCGGGAGCTGAGCCGGCTGCCCGGGGTCGGGACGTTCCGCCTCGTGGCCGTCGTCCGGCTTTCCGGTTGGAGTCACGCCCGTTCTCCCCGTATCCGCTCACCCTGTACGTCCGCCTGCGTCGCCGCAGTCGTCAGCGATGATAGCGGCGCATAAGGGACGCGAGCCTTCACCGGCTCCGGCCGGCGTCGGCGCATTTCGCGCCCGTGCAGTGCGTCAGCGCGTACAGCAGATCGGACAGATGGCGCCGGCGCTGCTCCGGCAGCGATCCGGCGATGTTCGTCAGCTCGTGCGGGTCGTGGGCGCGGTCGTAGTACTCGCGCTCTCCGTCGGCGTACTCCACGTAGAGCATGTCGTGCGTGCGGAGCGCGTTGTAGGTGGTGGGCGCGCCGGGCGCGGAGTCCTGTCGGTCGGGGTCCTGCGGGGACGGCGCGGGCTTGACGTGCTCGATGAGCGCCGTCTCGCGCCAGTCCGGCGGGGTGCCGCCGCGCAGCAGCGGCACGAGCGACCGGCCATCGGTCTCGGCGGGCGGGCGCACGCCGGCGATCTCCTGGAACGTGGGCGCGAGGTCGGTGTTCTGCGCGATCTGCCCGGCGGTGCGGCCGGCCGGGACGTCCGGCCCGGTGAAGACGAACGGCACCCGGACGTCGGTGTCGAACGCGGTCATCTTGCCGCCGGCGAGCCGGTGCTCGCCCATGTGGAAGCCGTTGTCGGAGCCGAACACCACGTAGGTCTCGCGATCGATGCCGAGTTCCTTCAGTGTTGTCCGGATCCGGCCGACCATCTCGTCCACCGACTGGACCATCCGGACCCGGTCGCGGAAGCCCGCGTCGATGCGGCCGATCCCCGGCCTGCGCAGCTTCGGATGCGATCGCAGCCAGGACGGCTTGTCGCGGATGTCCGGCTCGTTGAACGACGGCGAGCGGGGTGCCCGAAGCCCGGCGAACTGCCCGGCGTGCCGCGGCGCCGGGACGAACGGCCCGTGCGGCGCGAACGTCGCTATCTCCATGAAGAACGGCTGCGCGGACCCCCGGGACCGCTTGATGAAGTCCACGCCCTTGCCCGCCAGCACATCGGTCAGGTAGTCCTGCGGCCGGGCGCCGTAGTGGACGAGCCGGCCGTTCTCGTTCAGGTTGTAGTCGTACTCCGGGTAGCCGTTGCCGCTGACGTACCACTCGCTCCAGCCCGGCGGCACGTAGGGCTTCGTGCCGCCCCCGGTGTCGTCGGGCTGGTAGCCGTTCATGTACTTGCCGAGCAGCGCGGTGCGGTATCCGGACTTCTGCAGGGACGGCGCGAACGACGCCTGCTCGCCGCCGTTCCTCTTGAACACCTCGTAGCCGCCGAGGGGCGGGAAGTTGGTCCGGACCCCGGTGTTGTGCGGGTACCGGCCGGTGAAGATCGTGGCGCGGGAGGTGCAGCACAGCGAGTCCGCGACGATGAAGTTGCCGAGCGTGAGCCCGTCCCGCTGCATCTGGAGCACCTGCGGCATGTGCGCCACCAGGTTCCAGGAGAGGTCGTCGGTGAGGACGAAGACGATGTTCGGCTTCTTCGGCGCCTTCGTCGCCCTCCCGTTCTTCGCGTCGCCGGAGGGGCCGTCGTCCTGGAGGCTGCAACCGCCCAGCCCGACCGCGGCGATCAGGCACAGGACGGCCGCCAGCCGCCGATGTCGGATCACCGTTCGCGCCCCCTCCACGATGCACTCGCCGGGCAAGCGTAACGATCCGGACGCGGGAGCGCGCATCCGGCGAGGTTCGCCGGGCCGCACGGGTTGTTGGCATGATGCCGGTTGAGATGAGGAGAACGGACGGGGAACTGCCGACGCTCGCGGCCCTGACGCCGCTGGTGGCGGGGGCCGCGATCAGCGCCGTGATCGCGCTGGTCATCGGGCTGGCCGTCTCCTGCCTGCCGTCCGCCGACGGGACGGCCACGCGGCCCTCGCGGGGGCCCGCCGGGGCGTCCAGGCCCCCGATCCCCAGCCCGGCCGGATCCCCGGCGCCGCTCGACCCGCCCGGCTACTCGCCGGTCAAGCCGGTGATCGACGGGTCGTTCGCCGACCCGACCGTGATCAAGGTGGCCGGGAGGTACTTCGCCTACGGCACCAACAACGCGGACGCGACGATGCCCGTCGCGACGGCTCCGTCCCCGACCGGGCCGTGGACGCCGTCCCCGGGCGACGGCCTCGCGCGGCTCCCCGGCTGGGCCGCCGCGGGCTGGACGTGGGCGCCCGAGGTCGTCCCGCCGCAGGGGGGTTCGCGGTCCTACGTGCTGTACTTCTCCGCGCGCCGCAAGGACAGTGACCACCAGTGCATCGGCGTCGCGACGGCCTCCTCGCCCGCCGGCCCGTTCGTCCCGCTGGAGGGCGGGCCGCTGGTGTGCCCGCTGGATCTGGGCGGAGCCATCGACCCGGCCTCCCACATCGAGGCGGACGGCACGCGCTACCTGCTCTACAAGAGCGACGCGCGGGCGACGGCGGCGATCTACCTGGTCCGGCTGAGCCCGGACGGGCTGCGCCTGGCCGGCCCGGCGAAGCAGATCATGGGCCGCGGCGCGGACGAGCCCGTCCTGGTGGAGGCGCCCGACCTCGTCCGGCGCGGGAACCGGTACGTGCTGCTCTACGCGGCGGGCTGGTACTTCAAGTCGAACTACCAGACGCGGTACGCGACGGCGCCGTCCATCGAGGGGCCGTACACCAAGGGCGGGCCCATCCAGTCGACCGGCCAGTACGGCGGGGCGGTCGAGGGGCCGGGGAGCGCGGACGTCCTCAGCGACGGGACGGGCGACTACCTGGTCTTCCACGGCATCCTCGACCACCACGGCGGCTCCCGGGTGACGCGCGGCATGTACGTCGCCCGGCTCGGCTGGGACGGTGCGCGCCCCGTCGCCCGGGGCGTCCCGGTCCGCTACGAGGCGGAGCGAGCGCGGCTGAACGGCTGCGTGTCCGCGGTCGGGCGGCGGGACGCGTCCGGGGGGAGTGTGATCGGCCCGTTCGCCTCGGCCGACTGCCGCGTGGACGTGCCGGTCTTCGCGCCGGCGGCCGGGAAGTACACGGTCCGGACGCGGTACGCGAACGGTTCGGGGGGCGACGCCTTCCTGGAGTTCTTCGTCAACGGGTCCGCCGCGCCGCCCGTGCGGCTGAGCGCGGCGAAGGGCGCCGGCTGGGCCTCTGTCACCGCGCAGGCCGAGCTGGCCGAAGGTTGGAACACGCTCAGCCTGCGCCGGCTGGACGGGCAGGGCCAGGGGCAGATCGACTACTTCGAGGTCCGGTAGGGGCCCGTCCGCTCGTACAGGACGAGCCGCCCGCCCCGGAACGTCCAGGTCCCGGCGATGCGCCAGGGCCCGGCGGCCCGCACGGCGGCCTCCCGCCGGTCGACGACCGGCTCGTGCGGGTAGAGGGCCCGGTGGTCCATCACCCACACGCGCCCGGCTCCGGCCAGCCGCGGGCCCAGCTCGCGGGGGAGGAGGTCGCGTCCCTTGAGATTCGCGGCGGCCACCGGCGACCGGCGCGCGCCGACGTCGTCGAGCCCGCCGAAGGCGTCCGGATAGGCGGAGGCGCTCCAGCGGGCGGCGCCCGCGAGGTAGACGACGGCGTCGCCGGGGCGGGCGCGGGCCCGGACGGCGTCCGCGGCGGCGCGCGTGTCGTCCGGCCGGCTGTCCTGCCGCCGGGCGTGCGCGTGCTCCGGCAGCGTCGGGACGACCAGCGCGGCCGCGGCCGCCGCCAGCACCGCCGCGCCGGCCGCCGGACGGCCCAGGGCGGCGAGCCGGGCGAGCCCCGCCCCGGCGAGCAGCGCCGCCCCGGGCACGCAGAACACCGTGTACCGGTACATGAACACGGGGTCGGCCAGGACCGACATGACGAGCATGAGCGCGGGCGGGACGACGAGCCAGGGCAGTGCGACGGCGGTGAGGGACGCGGTGCCGCGCGACCGGATGCCCGCGGCGGCGCCGGCGGCGGCGAGCGCCAGCAGGGGAAGGACCGCCCATCGGCCGCCCGCGACGAACTCGGCCAGCACCCGCACCGTGGTCCACGACGGTTCGGGCAGCCACTCCACCTGGAACTTCTGGTCCTGCGCGGCCAGCGCGAACATCGTCAGCGGTGCCGCGGCGAGTCCGGCGGAGACCAGCCAGCGCGCGAGCAGACCGGCGCGGGCGCGCGCGGTCAGCAGCGTGACGCCATGCGCCGCCAGCAGCAGGACGGCGTTCAGATGCAGCAGCCCCAGCAGGACGACGACCGGGGCGTACCCGGCGAACCAGCGCCAGGGGCGCCGCTCGTCGTCACCGGCCGCCCGGACGAGCAGATACGTCGCGAGGACGGCGACCGCCGTGACCATCGCGTAGGAGCGGGCCTCCTGCGCGAACCGGGTGACGGGGACGGAGACGGCGAACGCCAGGCCGCCCAGCAACCCCGGGACGGCGCCGAGGCATCTCCGGCCGATGACCGCGACGCCCCCGGCCGCGGCCGCCATCGCGAGCGCGCTGGGCGCCCGCATCGCGAGCTCGCCCGGACCGAAAACCAGCACCCACGGCCGCATCATCAGGTAGTAGAGGGCGTGCACGAGGTCGAGATGGTCGAAGACCCGGACCATGTCGCCGGCCGGCCGCGTCGTCATGCTGACCGTCGCGGCCTCGTCCAGCCAGAAGGAGGGCCCGCGGATCCCGGTGAGGGTGACGCCGAGCGTCACCGCGGCGGGGACGAGCGGCAGCCACCGTAAGGCGCGCCGGCGCTCGGCCGGGGCGTCCGCGTCCTCGGCGGTCTCCGGGAGGTCATGGGGCCTCGTGGTCATGGCGGGATCTCGACTCCCACGTCCCGGAGCAGTGCCGCCGTGGGCCGCGGGCGGCCGGTCAGCCCGTCCTTGATCCCGCGCGCCATCGCGCGGCGCAGCACCGACCGGTCCGAGGATCCGGCGAAGGTGCGGGACCAGCGGCGGAGCGTGGAACCCGCGTACAGGACGCGCTCCGCCGGCGCCAGCCCGGGACTGCCGGTGAACAGCCAGATCTTGTTGCGGACCTCGTAGTAGAAGCGGTCGCCGGGGTCGGCGTCGGCGCCTCCGAACTCCTTCGTGCGGTGGACGGCGACGCTGCGCGGGCAGAGCAGCCCGCGCCGTCCGCGCAGCAGCCGGGTCGTGAACTCGAAGTCGTCGTTCCACAGGAAGTAGTCGGCGACCGGAAGCCCGCGCTCCCGGACCAGGGCCGCGTCCACCAGCACGGACACGAAGGACGCGGACCGGATCGGCACGCACCCGGCCGCCTGGGCGACCCGCGTCTCGGCGGCCGTGGCGCGGGGCTTCGGGCGCGGTGTGTTCATGGGATGGGCGCGGCCGTCCGTCCACACGACCCGTCCGGCCACCAGCGCGGGCGGCCCGTCCTCGGCGGTCGTCGCCGCGTCGCGCGCGGCGAGCAGCTCTTCCAGGGCGGCGGGCTCGGGATCGGTGTCGTCGTCCATGAGCCAGAGGAGGTCGGCTCCGCCGCCGAGCGCGCGAGCCATGCCGGCGCCGAACCCGCCCGCCCCGCCCATGTTGCGGGGAAGCGTGAGCAGGTCCGCGCCGGGGAAGCGCTCGGCGACCATCGCGGCGGTGCCGTCCGCCGAGGCGTTGTCCACCACGACGACCCGGTCCGGCGGGCGCGTCTGGGCGCCGAGCGCGGTCAGCGCCACGGCCAGGAGGTCGCGCCGGTTGTAGGTGACGACCACGGCGGTCACCGACGCATCCGCCCGCGGCCCGGGGCCGGCCGTCACCGGCCGCGCCTCCCGGCGGCGCGGCGGGCCGCGCGCTGCAGCGCCGGGGACGGGTCCGCGGCGGCCTCGATGAGCTCCCGCAGGTTCTCCCGGACGTCGGCCAGCTCGCTGTGGAGATGGGCCAGCCCGATGCGTTCGCGCGCCATCGTCAGCTCCTCCAGCAGGTGCGCCACGACCTCGACGGACACGGTCGCGATCAGCTCGTCCGGGACCTCGCCCGGGAGGAGGCCCGGCGCGGGGTCCGGGGACGCCGCCAGTTCGGCGAGGTCGCCGGCCACGTGGTAGCCGGAGGCGCGCAGCGACGCCACGGTCTCCCGGGTGCGCGCCGCCGCCCACTGCGCGTGCCGGGCGGGCAGGACCATCCGGGCGCGGGCGGCTCCGCCGGTGCGGCCGTGCCCGAGGAGGTGCTCGCGGACGGCGTGCTCGTAGTCCTCGCCCAGCGCGGGACCGATCCGCTCGTTCAGCCGGCGCAGCAGTTCCGCGTCGACCGCCGTCAGCGGCTCGTCCGCCGGGATCCCGCCGATGTCGCACACGCCGGCACCGATGCCCGTCAGGTCGCGGAACCGGTCCCACAACACGCCGGCCTCCCCGCCGGGGCCGGGGACGGTGAGGACGTGGACGCGCTCCTGCGGCACGGCCGACTCCCAGGCGGCCAGCACCCGCACCGGGTCGTGCAGCCCCCAGAACATCTCGCCGTACGGTTCGGGGGCCTTGATGCCCAGCCTGACGAGGTCGTCCACGAAGCGCTCGAACGGGATCATGTGCGCATGGCGGATCTGCTCCTGCCAGTCGAGGATCAGCTGCCAGCCCAGGTCGCGGGTGGCGAACACCACGTGCACCTCGGCCGGTTCCAGCGCCGCCACCGCACGCTTGACCTGCTGCTCGGTCGCGCCGCCCAGCAGCCCTTGGGAGAACACCACGGTGGGCCCGTCCCAGTCGAGCGCGCGTTCGGCCATCCGCCGCCACGCGCCGTCCCAGCTCGGGTCGCGGCGTCCGCCCCAGCTCATCTCGCGCAGGTCCATCACGGCGCCGAAGTGCTCCTGCGGCCCCGCGATCGGATAGCAGACGCCGGCGTCGGCGAGGCGCCGCCGGTTGTCCCACAGCACCCGGTGCAGGAAGGCCGTCCCGGCGGTGGGCGCACCGACGTGCAGGTAGACCGCCTTGCCGGACCGACGTTCGCCCATGAGCGCGCTCACCCCGTTCTCGTCTCGGTCTCGGTTCCGGGCGCCGGCGGCGCCGCCCCGCCCTGCACCCTCCGGTAGGCGCCCCGGAGGCGGCGGACGGCCGGGTAGCGGTCGCCCGCGGTCCGCACCGCCCGCTCGACGAGCGGCGCGGCGTCGTGGGCCAGCCGGCCGGTGGTCTCCACCAGGTCGGCCGAGTCCCGCCGCAGCATCGCGATCCGGTCGCGGACGGGCACCTCGGCGCCGGGGACGGCGGAGGCGTCGTCCTCCTTCTGCTGGACGCGCCGCAGCAGCACCGCGATGGCATCGAGGCCGACATCCGCCATCTCCGCCCAGCGCGGATCGTCGGGGTCGGGCGCGGGCGGCGTCCCGAGCGCGGGGCCGGATGCGGCCATCGGCATCAGCTCGTACAGGTCGCCCACCACGTGGTACCCGGCCGCGCGCAGTTCCTCGGCCGTCTCGACGGCCCGCTCGGTCGCCCACGGCACATGCTCGGCCGGCAGCTCGATCCGGACCGGCGACGGCCGCCCGGCCAGGACGTGCTGGGCGAGGAAGAGCTTGACGTCGTCGTTGTAGACGTCCCAGCCGACCCGCTCGCCGAGCGCGGTGTTGAGACGGAGCAGGAACTGGGTCTCGGCCAGGCCGAGCGAAGGGTTGGCGAACGTGCCGGAGAGGTCGTAGTCGTCCGGGCCGAGCCCGGTCGCCGTGCAGAACCGCCGCCAGAGCAGGTCGCGGGGCGCGCCCGGCCGGGGCAGCGTGACGACGTGGACGCGTTCCGGCGGCAGGCCCGCTCCCCACCGCCCGAGCACCGCGACCGGGTCCTGGAGGCCCCAGAACAGCCGCGCGGTCTCGAACGTCCGCCAGTTGCGCCGCCGGAGGGCGGTCACGAACTCGGTGAACGGGGTGGTGAACCGGTTCTTGACGTCCTCCTGCCAGTGCGCCGGGATCTGCCGGCCGAGGTCGCGCACGGTGAAGACCACGTGCACGTCGGCGAAGTCGAGGTCGGCCATGGCCTGCCGGATCCACTCCGGCCGGGCCGGGGCGAAGAGCTCCTGCGAGATGATCGCGTTCCCGGACCAGTCGCGGACCTCGTCCACCAGGTCCCGCCAGGCCCCCCGCGTGCGCGGGTCGGACGCCTCGCGGAAGAACGTCCGGCGCAGGTCGAAGGCGGCCCTGACATGGGCGGAGAAGTCGGAGCCCGGATACAGGACGCCGTTCGCGCGCAGCCGTTCGCGGTTGTGCCACAGCACCTGCTGGAGGAACGTCGTCCCGCTTTTCGCGGCTCCGACGTGCAGGAAGACCGCTGGGCGCGCGCCGTGCGCCGTGCCGCCGAGCGTGGGGGAGACCACCGCGATCCTTGGGATTCCTGCCTTGGTACCGATGAAACCCCGGGTATCTTAGCCGGAATCCATACGTACGGACCGGTTGGTGCCGACGCGCGGCCCGGTCCTCCGCTCCCCCCGCACGGGATGGACACCGTTGAACGTTGATCTCGTGGTGGCCGGCTCCGGGTTCTTCGGGCTCACGGTCGCCGAACGCTGCGCGGCCGAGCTCGGCCTGCGCGTGCTGGTCCTCGACCGGCGCGGCCACATCGGCGGGAACGCCTACAGCGAGCCCGAGCCGGAGACGGGCATCGAGGTCCACCGCTACGGCGCGCACCTGTTCCACACGTCCAACGAGCGGGTGTGGGAGTACGCGAACCGGTTCACCGCCTTCACCGGCTACCGGCACCGCGTGTACTCCACGTTCAAGGGCCGGGTCTACTCGATGCCGATCAACCTCGGCACGATCTGCGAGTTCTTCGGCCGGGCCTTCACCCCGGACGAGGCGCGCGCGCTGGTCGCCGAGCAGGCCGCCGAGGTGTCCGACCCGGCCAACCTGGAGGAGAAGGCGATCTCGCTGATCGGGCGCCCGCTGTACGAGGCGTTCATCCGCGGCTACACCGCCAAGCAATGGCAGACCGACCCCCGCGACCTGCCCGCCGAGATCATCACCAGGCTGCCGGTGCGGTACACCTTCGACAACCGCTACTTCAGCGACACCCACGAGGGCCTGCCGGTCGACGGCTACACCGCCTGGCTGGAGCGGATGGCCGGCCATCCGAACATCGAGGTCCGGCTGAACACCGACTTCTTCGACCTGCGCGACGACGTCGTCGGCAACGTCCCCGTCGTCTACACCGGGCCGCTCGATCGCTACTTCGGCTACGCCGAGGGCGAGCTGGGCTGGCGGACGCTCGACTTCGACATGCGCGTCGAGCCGACCGGCGATTTTCAGGGCACCCCGGTCATGAACTACGCCGACGAGGACGTCCCGTACACGCGGATCCACGAGTTCCGGCACTTCCATCCCGAGCGCGAGGACTACCCGCCCGACAAGACGGTGGTCGTCCGGGAGTACTCGCGGGCCGCCGCCCGCGGCGACGAGCCCTACTACCCGATCAACACCGCGGCCGACCGCGCCCGCCTGCTCGCCTACCGCGACCTGGCCGCGCGCGAGGACGGCGTGCTGTTCGGCGGGCGGCTCGGAACCTACCGGTACCTCGACATGCACATGGCGATCGCGAGCGCCCTCAGCATGTTCGACAACAAGCTGCGTCCCCATTTCGCCCTGGGTTCGCGTCTCATAAGCGGAGGTGTGGACGAGTGAGCGAAACCGCCGGGACGGCCCCCGGGAACGAGGCCCCCGCAGACCTGCGCGTTCTCCAGCGCGTCGTGATGCCCGTGGACCGCGACCTCGACGTCCTCAAGCTGTACGTCGAGGGCGACATCGCCCGGGGCGCCGAGGCGCTCGCGGCCGAGGCCGCCGCCGAGGCCGCCGCCGGCGCGGGCCCCGCCGACGTCGTGGGCCGGCGCACCGTGGTCGTCCCGGTCGGGCGGCGGGTCTCGTTCGCCACCTACTTCAACGCCTTCCCGGCGAGTTACTGGCGGCGCTGGACGTCGGTGGAGGAGGTCGTCCTGCGGGTGCGGATGCGCGGCCAGGCCACCGTGATCGTCTACCGGTCCAGCGCGAAGGGCCACATCCAGCGCGTCGACTCCGTCCGGATCGACTCGGCGGCCTCGCGCGAGGAGACGTTCCGGCTGCCGCTGCGCCCGTTCATCGACGGCGGCTGGTACTGGATGGACGTTCAGGCCGGCGAGGGCAGCGCCGTCCTGGAACGGGCCGACTGGTGCGCGGACCGGGAAGCGTCCGGCGACGTCCGGCAGGGCCGGGTCAGTCTGGGCATCACCACCTTCAACCGGCCGGGCTTCTGCGTCGACCAGCTCATCGCGCTGGGCGCGGCGCCCGAGGTCCTGGACGTGGTGGACGCCGTCTACGTCGTCGACCAGGGCACCGACCGGGTCCGCGACGACGCGGGCTTCGCGCGGGCCGCCGAGGCGCTCGGCGCCAGGCTGCACGTCATCGAGCAGGCCAACCTGGGCGGGTCCGGAGGCTTCTCCCGGGCGATGGACGAGACGGTCCGGGCCGGTGCGAGCGACTACGTCCTGCTCCTCGACGACGACGTGGTCACCGAGACCGAAGGCGTCCTGCGCGCCGTCGCGTTCGCCGACCACGCCCGCACGCCGACGATCGTGGGCGGGCACATGTTCAACCTGTTCGTCCGCTCGCAGTTGCACGCCTACGGCGAGACCATCGGGCGGTACCGCTGGTGGTGGGAGGAGGCCCCGCACACCAGGCGCGAGCACGACTTCGCGCTGCCGCCGAGCCAGGTCCAGGTCCAGGTCCCGTCGACGGCCGCGAATCCGCGGACGCGGCCCAGTTCGGGAAGCCTGCGCAAGACGAAGTGGCTGCACCGCCGGGTCGACGTCGACTACAACGGCTGGTGGATGTGCCTGATCCCCGTCGACGTGGTGCGCAAGGTCGGCCTGTCCATGCCGATGTTCATCAAGTGGGACGACGCCGAGTACTGCGTCCGCGCCGGTGAGGCCGGCTTCCCGACCGTGTCGCTGCCCGGCATGGCCGCGTGGCACGTCCCGTGGCAGGACAAGGACGACGGCATCGACTGGCAGGCCTACTTCCATGAGCGCAACCGGCTGGTCACCGCGCTGATGCACTCGCCCTACGAGCGGGGCGGCAACCTCGTCAAGGAGAGCTTCATCATCTCGGTGAAGCACGCGCTCGCCATGCAGTACTCGACCGCCGAGCTGATGCTGTCGGCGATCGAGGACGTGCTGAGCGGGCCGGAGCACATGCACGCCGGGATCGCCGCCAAGCTGCCGGAGATCATGGCGTTCCGGGCCGCCTTCCCGGACGCGCAGAACCGCGTCAGCCACGAGGAGTTCCCGCGCGTGCGGCGGACCAGGCCGCCCAAGCGCGGCCGCGGGTTCAAGCCGCCGCGCGGCAAGGTGAACGTGCTGGCGAGCGCGATGCTCGGCACCGTCAAGCAGCTGCGTCCGGTGGACCCGGCCGCGCGCGGTAACCCGCAGCTCGTCGTGCCGCACATCGACCGGCACTGGAGCCTGCTGGCGCAGATCGACAGCGCGCTGGTCTCCTCCGCCGACGGCACCAAGGTGGCCTGGTACCAGCGCGACCCCGAGCGTTTCCGGACGCTGCTCAAGCGCACCTCGCTGCTGCACGCCCGGCTCAGCCGGGAGTGGCCCGAGCTGAGCCGGCGGTACCGGTCGGCCATGGCCGACCTCGCGTCGCCGGAGGCGTGGCGCGCCACGTTCGAGGCGGCCGGGCCCGGGGGATCCGAAGGCGGACGGGAATGACCGCCACGCGGATCCCGGTGGACGGTCTCCGGGCGCCCGGGGCCGACGGCGGGCTCCGCCAGACGCTCCGGAGCAAGTACCTGCTGCGGCTGCTGGTGCGCCGCGAGCTGCGCGCCCGCTACAAGGGCTCGCTGCTGGGACTCGGCTGGTCGTACGTGCGGCCCGCCGTGCACTTCGCCGTCTACTTCTATGTCATCGGCGTGTTCCTCGGCATGGACCGCCAGGTCGACCACTTCCCCGTCTACCTGTTCGCCGGGATGGTCCTGGTCAACCTGTTCACCGAGACGCTGCACTCGACGACCCGGTCGGTCACCGGGAACGCGCCGCTCGTCCGCAAGGTCTTCCTGCCCCGGGAGCTGTTCCCGACGGCGTCGGCCCTGGTCTCGCTCGTCCATTTCCTGCCCGGGCTGCTGATCCTGCTCGGCGGTGCGGCGGCCGCCGGCTGGCGCCCCTCGCCGGCCGGGCTGGGCGCGGCCGTCCTCGGGTTCACGATCATCGTCGTGCTCGGGTTCGGCATCGGCCTGCTGTGCGCGGCCGTGAACGTGTTCTTCCGCGACCTGGAGCAGGTCGTGGACATCTCGATGATCGTCATCACCTGGTCGGTGCCGATGATCTATCCGTGGACGCACGTCCGGACGCACGCGCCCGGCTGGGTGCTGGACGTGTACCTCGCCAACCCGCTCGTCAGCGCGGTCTCCCTGTTCCAGCGGGCCTTCTGGTACCCGGGGACGGCCGGCGACTTCGCCTTCCCGCCCGATCTGTACGCCCGCGCCGGCGTCTCCCTCGCCGTGAGCGCGCTGGTGTTCGCCGCCGGGCACGCGGCGTTCGCCCGCATGCAGAAGCGCTTCGCGCAGGAGCTGTAGCCGTGACCCCCTCGCCGCCGCCCCCCGCCCGGCCGACCCCGTCCATCGTCATCGACCGCGTGACGAAGAACTTCACGCTGCGGCACGCGCGCTCGATCAAGGAGATGAGCGTCCGCGCGCTGCGCCGGCAGAGCCTGTCGGACCGCTTCCGGGCGCTGGACGAGGTGAGCCTCACCATCGACCAGGGCGAGACCGTCGCGCTGATGGGGCTGAACGGGTCGGGCAAGAGCACCCTCCTCAAGCTCATCTCCGGGGTCATGCAGCCGGACGAGGGGTCGGTACGCGTCCGGGGCCGCGTCGCCGGGCTGATCGACGTGGGCGCCGGGCTGCATCCCGAGCTGACGGGCCGGGAGAACGTCTTCCTCAACGGGGCGATCCTCGGCATGTCCCGCGCGGAGATCGTCCGGAAGTTCGACGCGATCGCCGAGTTCTCCGGCGTCGAGCGCTTCCTGGACGACCAGGTGAAGTTCTACTCGTCCGGCATGTTCATGCGGCTGGCGTTCTCCATCGCCGCGCACACCGAGCCGGACGTGTTCCTGATCGACGAGGTGCTGGCCGTGGGCGACCCGCCGTTCCGGGAGAAGTGCCTGGAGCGCATCCGGGAGCTGCGCGGCGAGGGCCGCACGATGGTCGTCGTCGCGCACGACATCAGGATGCTCGTCGGGCTCTGCGAACGCGGCATCACGATGCGCCAGGGCCGGGTGATCTTCGACGGGGCGACCGAGGAGGCCGGCCGGCTCGTCCGCGAGGACCGCGCGGCCCGCCGCGCCGCCGCGACCGGCCCGACAGACCCGACCGGCCCGACAGACCCGACCGGCCCGAGCGACCCGAGCGGCCCGAGCGGCCCGAGCGGCGCGGCTCGGACGCGGTCCACGGCGGGAGATACCGGTGGATAGGGTGTCCCGAGCCGCGGCCGGGGGCCGCGCGAGCCGGTCCGGTTCCAGGGGAGAGGTGCGGCGTTGACGAAGCAGGAAGCCGGTTGCCCGTTGCTCGACAACGTCCACCGCATCATCGCCGACAAGGCCTGCGCCGTGCTGTCCCTGGACGTCTTCGACACCGTGCTGTGGCGCCGCGTCCCGCGTCCCGCGGACGCGTTCGGCCTGCTCGGCTCCCGGCTGCGGGAGGCGGGGCTGGCCCCGGCGTGGGTGACCGACGCGACGTTCCGCCGGATGCGGATCGCCGCCGAGGACGCGGCCCGCCACGGGCGCGACACCCTCGGCACCGAGGTCTCGCTGTTCGACATCTGGCGCGCCATGCCGGACGGCGTCTTCGGGCCGGCGCCCCTCGAACAGCTCGTCGAGGCCGAACTGCGGCTCGAACGCGAGCTCACCATCGTGGACCTGGACGTCGCCGACGTCGTGAAGGCCGCCAGGAAGCAGGACATCGAGATCGTCCTGGTGTCCGACACCTACTTCACCGGCGACCAGCTGTCGCGGCTCCTCGACCGCCCCGAGCTGGGCCCGATGGACACCGTGCGGATCTTCCGGTCGAACCAGCACGGCGCCGACAAGGCGTCCGGCCTCTGGGAGATCGTGCTGCGCGAGCTGGGCCGCAGCCCGGAGCAGATCGTGCACGTGGGGGACCACGAGGTCGCCGACCACCGGGTGCCGTCCGAGCTGGGCGTCCGCACCGTGCACTACCGCCGGCTGGACGACGCCTACCTGGACGTCCTGCGCCGGGAGAAGGAGCCCGTCGGCCCCTCCGGCGACCACGCCCCCGACCTGGACGACCGGCACGGCGACTTCGGCCTCACCAGCCTGCGCGCCAAGGCCGTCCACTCGGGCGTCCCGTTCACCACGTCCGCGCTGGACGTCGCGTGGCGGTACGGCGCCGGCGTCTTCGGGCCCGTGCTGACCGGGTTCGCCGAGTGGGCGGCGTGGAAGGCGCAGGAGGCCGGCACCCGCAGGCTGTGGTGCTCGATGCGCGAAGGGGAGCTGCTCTCCACCCTGATCAACGAGGCCGCCGCGGCGCGCGGATGGGACGTCGAGGCCCGGCCCGTGTGGCTGTCGCGGTTCGTGACGTCGCTCGCCGGGCTCGACCCGCACGACACCGACGCCGTGCACGCCTTCATCCGCACCGGGTACCGGCTGACCGTCCGGCAGGCCCTGTCCGTCCTCGACCTGCGGCCCGGCGACGTGCCCGGACTCGCCACCGAGCTGGACACCGTCATCGACAACGGCGACATCGCCGACCGGGTGGCGCGGGCGCTGACCGAGACGCCGCATCTGTGCAACCGGCTCGCGGTGACCGTCACCGCCGCCCGGGAACGCATGATCAAGTCGCTGCGGGACACCGGCGCCCTCGACGGCCCCGAACTGACCCTCGTCGACCTGGGCTGGGGCGGCACGATCCAGCGGCAGCTCGCCCGCGCGCTGGAGATCGCGCGCATCGACGTCCCGGTGTCCGGGCTCTACCTGGCCACCGACCACCGGTCCGAGCGGGTGTACCTGGCCGGGCTGCGCGCCGAGGGCTACCTGGCGCAGGCGGGGCATCCGGCGCACGTCGCCGCGACCGTGACCCGCAGCCCGGAGATCGTGGAGCAGTGCGTCAACGCGCTGTGCGGCTCCCTGATCGGGTTCTCCGAGGACGCCGAGCCGATCCTCGCGGACACCTCCGACGCGCCGTCCCAGAACGCGGAGCGCCGCACCGTGCAGGACGGCATCCTCGCGTTCCAGCACATGTGGAACAGGTACGTCGCCGCGTCCGGCGGCACCTGGCCGGACCTCGCCCGCCCGCAGGCGGCGCGCGACCGGCTGGCGCGGATCCTCGTGGCCGCGCTGGAGTCGCCCACCGCCGACGAGGCGGCCGTCTTCGGCAACTGGACCCACGAGGACAACTTCGGCTCGTCCCTCGTCACGACCCTGCTGCCCGCCGACCTGAAGCCCGCCGTGCCGTACCTGTCGCCGGGCGACCTCGGCGACCTGAACATGCGGGACTCCTTCTGGCCCGCGCTGATCGCCGCGTCCGACACCGGGCTCGGGGCCATGGCCCGGGCGATCGCGGACGGCGCCATCGACGCGGAGGCGTTCGACCCGGCCGGCGAGCCGTACGAGACGCGACTGCGGTACCGGACGGCCGACGACCGATGGCACGAGCCCGTCCGCCGCCGCGTGCGGATCAACCACAACGGGCTGTCGTTCGCCCGGATCGACTTCGAGCACCACGACACGGTCGACATCTCCCTCGCGATCCCGGGCCGCCCGGCGATCGTCCGGGTCGACTGGATCGAGGCCAAGGTGATCGCCGGCGGCCGCCGGCGCGAGCGGGTGCTGCGCTGGGACAAACCCGAGGACTTCGTCGGACTCCACTACGCGGACTGCCGCTACCTCGGCGGGAACCTCATGGAGTTCGACACGTCCTACGCGGCGGTGTGGCTGCCGCTCGCCCGCCGCGCGGGGACGCCCACGGTGTCGTCCGGCCAGGTCACGATCGCGTTCGCGATGCTGCCGCAGTCGGCGACCGGCATGGCGCCGCGGATGCCGGTCGACCGGCGGGCCGAGCGGGCCGCGCGCGCGGCGCGGCTCACCGAGCGGATGCGCGAGGAGTACCGGACGGCCGGCGTCAAGGGCGTCGCGGAAGGGGCCAGGCGCGTGGCGAGGAGGAAGCTCGGTGACACCCGCTGACTTCGGGGCCGGTGCGACCGGTTCCCGCGACGACCCGCACGCCCAGGCCCGCGCCGCGCGGGAGCTGCCGCCGCTGCTGCATTCGATGTCGGCGTTCCGCGAGCTCTTCGCCGCGATCTTCGAGTGCCGGGAGATCCGCACCGTGGTCGAGGTCGGGGTGGAGTCGGGGCAGGTCAGCTCCCTGTACGCCGATCTCGGCGCGACCGCCGTCCACTGCGTCGAGCCCGCCCCCGGCGAGGAGCTGCGGGCCGTGCTCGGCGGCGACCCGCGGCTGAACCTGGTCGAGGGCCTGTCCCCGGCGGTGCTCGGCGACCTGCCGGTGGCCGACATGTACGTCCTCGACGGGGACCACAACTACGCCGTGGTCCGCGCCGAACTCGCGTGGATCATGGAGCACGCCCCGGACGCGGTGGTCGTCATGAACGACGTGCTGTGGCCGTGCGGGCGGCGCGACTTCTACTACCAACCGTCCCCGCTGGCGCCCGAGGACGTCCACCCGGCCACGGCGGACGGTCCGACCGTCTGGCACGACGTCGTCACCCCGGCGGGGTTCGTCGGCGACGGCGCGTTCACGGTGGCGGCGCACGCGGGCGGCGAACGCAACGGCGTCCTCACCGCCGTCGAGGACGCGCTCGGCGACGCCGTCGGCTGGCGGTTCGCGATCGTCCCGGCGGTCTTCGGGTTCGGCGTGCTGATGCGGGCGGAGGCGCCCGCCGCGGCCGAGGTCTTCGAGGCGCTGCGGCCGTACACGTCCTCGGAGCTCCTCGCGGCCATGGAGAACAACCGCATCGCGCTCTACACCCGCATCCTGCAGCTCCAGTACGAGGCGACGGCCCGCGCGGACGACGCGAACCGCCTGGCGGAGACCGTCACCGCGCAGCAGCGCGAACTCGCCGAGCTGCGTTCGGAGCTCAACCGGTCGCGGTCCGAGAACGCCGCCCGGCGCCAGGAGTTGCAGGCGCTGCGCGCGGAGTCAGCCGGGTCGCAGGCCCCGCCCGGCCCGGACCAGGAGCTGGGCGTGGCCGTGTCCCGGCTCGGGCGCGCACTCTCCGCACGCATCCGCAGGACGCCGGGCGCGCCGAGATGACCGTCGCGGACTCCCCGAAACGGCTTCGGCTGATCACGATCCTCGCGTTCCTCGGCTTCTTCGCGGTCGGCGCCGGGTGGGCCATCGCCATGCCCTGGGACGGCGGGCCCGACGAGCAGTCGCACATCACCCGTGCGGCGGGCGTCGTCGGCGGGGACTTCGCCGCACCGCCGATCCACCTGTCCGTCCCGGAGATCGAGCGGCCGCTGGCCGGGACGTACCAGACCATCCCGGACGGTGTCGCGCACCCGTCGCCGCCATGTTTCGCGTTCAAGCCGCAGCAGCCCGCGGACTGCGTGCACGAGGGCTCCGCGTCGCCGCACAAGCCGGTGGAGCAGTTCACCGCGGGCGCGGGCCGGTACCAGCCCACGTACTACGCCCTGGTCGGCTGGCCGCTCAGGTGGTGGCCCGGCGAGGGCGGGCTGCTGGCCGCCCGGCTGATCAGCGCCGCGCTGTCGGCCGGCTTCCTGGCCGCCGCGGTGCACGCCGTGCTGGCCTGGTCCCGGCGGCCGTTCCTGCTCGCCGGCCTGCTGATCGCCGCCACTCCGATGGCGCTGCATCTCGCCGGTGTGATCAACGCCAACGGCCTGGAGGTCACGGCGGCGATCGCGATGTGGGCGGCGCTGGTCCCGCTCGTCCGCGCGGACGGGCCGCCCGACCGGCGGCTGCTGATCCTGGCCGGGGTGGCCGCGGTGACGGTCGCGTGGACCCGGCCGGACGGGCCCTTGAGCGTCGCGCTCGCGCTGACGATCCTGGCCGCCACCGCCGGGCGGGCGCGGCTCGGCACGCTGGTCCGCGACCGGGGCGCCTGGATCCTGGGGAGCGTCGCGGTGGTGGCGTGCGGCCTCTCGGCGGCCTGGACGCTCGCCATGGAGGCCACCGAGCTCGTTCCCGTCCCCGGCGGGGCGGGGCTCGGCGCCGCCGACGCCCTCCGGCTGGTGATCGTGGAGCGGACGTCCTTCTACCTGAAGTCGATGGTCGGGCAGTTCGGCTGGGTGGACGTCGAGATGCCCGACGCCTACTACGCGGTCTGGTTCGCCGCGGCCGGCTTCCTCGTCCTCGCCGCGCTGGCCGCCGGCGGCCGCGCCGACCGGCTGCGGCTCGCCCTGGTGGTCGGCGGGGCCTTCGCGCTGCCGCTGTGGATGGACGTCACCGGCGCCAAGGAGAACGGGATGATGGCGCAGGGCCGCTACATCCTGCCGAGCGCGGTCGGCGCCGCGATCCTGGCCGCGCACATCGTCGACGACCGGGCCCCTTTCTCGCCGCGGTTCGCGCGCTCGGCCACCCGCTGGCTCGCCGTGCTGGTGCTTCCGGCCCAGCTGGTCGGGCTGGCGTACACGATGATCCGGTACCAGCACGGGCTCTACGCCCCCGTCCCGGCGGTGAACCCGCTGAACGGCGTCTGGCAGCCGTCCCTCGGCCCGGCCACGGCGCTCGGGACGGCGGTCGCCGGGCTCGTCGCGCTGGGGACGGTGGCCTGGCTGGCCACGTCCGCACCGTCCGGGGACACGCCTCTCAGAGAGGGAACTGGAGATGACCGACTACGTCGCGACCGTGGCGATGCACCAGAGCACGTGGGGGACGTTCCTGGACCCTGACCCCGCCCTGGCCGAGGCCCGCGCCCCCCACGAGGTCCTGAACATCCCGATCCAGGGCGGGCACCACGCGAACTTCGGGGTCTTCGCGGGCAAGAACGCGGTCTTCGACCGGACGATCGCCAGGATCGAGGGCGTGGACCTCGCCTACGAGGACCAGTGCAGCGCCTACCACTACTTCGACCTGTTCACCCGGGTCGAGCGCTGCCACGGGGACCTGTCCAGGCTCGTCGACGTCGGCGTCTTCATGGGCGGCTCCGCCGCCGTCCTCGCCGGCTGCGTCGAGCCGATGGGGCTCGAACTCGACCTCGTCGACGTCAACGACGCCTATCTGCGGTTCACGCACGAGCGGCTGCGGCGCGCCTTCCCGCGCGCCATGGCCCGGGTCCGCATGTTCCACGGCGACCTGGCGACCTACGTGGAGCGGGTGCTCACCGGCGAGGCCCAGACGCGCGCGCTGGTCCACCACGACGGGGCCCACAGGTTCGACCAGGTCGTCAAGGACCTCAGCTCGCTCTACTTCGCCCGGGACCGCGTCCACTCCCTGGCGATCCAGGCCACCCATCTCCGCGGCGACATCAGGTACCTCAACTTCGTGGACGCCGCCGTGCACGCCATGTTCGGCGTCGGAGTGAAATACGAGCCCATCGGCGCGAACTTCCCGCCGGACGCGCCGGTGACGTTCCCCAACGAGTGGAACGGCAACTACTTCCTGGCCGGCCAGCCCGAGGGCATGTACATCCCGTTCGACGGCCTGGAGTGGAAGTACCCGCACCCCACCATGGAGCTGGAGGCCTTCCTGCCGGTGAAAACCGGCCCGGCCGGCTGAGTCCGGCGCGCCGGTGGCCGGGTGTGGTCAGGGGTGGGGTGTCTGATCTTGTCGTAGCTGGGTGTGGTGTCCGAAATGTCGGACGTAGTGAGTCATCACATGACTGTTCCGTTGAACGTGGCGCGGGGAGGTGGGAAGGTCTTTACCCTGGGCTGTGTAGGCAACCGAACCGGCAACCCCGAGGCGTTCCCCCTATTCCCGCGACTCCCAGGGGTCTCTCGACGTGACGGACATGGCGAGCGGGTCCGCGATGGCGCGGCTCACACAGGCCGACCGCGTCCACGTGGGCTGGCGCTACGCGCAGGTGCACCCCGATCCGGGGCCGCCCCCGGACGCGCCCGCGCGGCCTGACCGGGTGCCGCTGGCGCCGCCCGTGCGGCGGCCCGGCGAGCACATGGCCGGCCGGCCGCTGCGGATCGCGGTCGGCGGCACGATCGTGTTCGTCGTCCTGTTCCTGGTCTGCGGCCTGTTCGGGGTGATCCCGTGGGCGTTCGCCGGCGTCGCGCTGCTCGCGTGCCTGGTCGTCCTCGTCATCGTCGGCGGCGGGCTCTGGCGGGACGAGCGGGGCGTCCGGGAGCGGCTCGCGCAGGAGCGGTTCCAGGAGGAGCGGCTGCGGGCCGAGCGCGAGCGCGAGCGCGAGTCCGCCGAGAAGGCGTACGCGAAGGCGAGGGCCGAGTGGGAGCGCCGCCGGGCCGCCTACGAGAGCCAGCGCGAGTGGTACCCGGTCGCCGTACCGCCCGGAGTGGACCGGGTCGACGTCGTGGGCGGGACGCTCGCCGGGTGGTCCGCGGCCGTCACGACGATGGGGGCGGCGCGGCTGGCGGTGGGCGCGCGGCTCACCGTCATCGACCTGTCCGAGGGCGCGGTCGCGCACGATCTGCTGCGCCTCGCGGCCGACCGCGGCGACGACCCGCTCGTCTGGGTGCTGCCCAACGACCTGCCCCGGCTGGACGTCACGCGGGGCCTGAACCGCGAGGCCCTCGCCGACGTGCTCTCGCTCGTCGTCAGCGCGGGCGAGGAGGAGGGCGGCACCCGCGACCTGTCGTTCGACAACTCGATCCTGGAGCGGATCATCGAGGTGCTCGGGCCGGACGCCACCATCCCGCGCATCACGGCGGCGCTCCGCGTCCTCGCCCAGGTCGGCGACCCCCGCGACGACCTGCGGAAGGGCCTGCTGACGGACGAGCAGCTGGAGCGCATCGCGACGCTGTTCGGGCGCGACGCCACGGACCGGATCGTCGTCCGGCGGGCGTGGGCGCTGGAGGCGCAGCTCCGCAAGCTGGACAAGCTCGCGACCGAGCCCGTCGGGCTGCCGCCGTCCAGGCTCCACGTCGTGTCGATGGACCGGCGCGCCGGCGTCCTCACCAACCGCATCCTCGGCACGTACGTCACCACCGCCCTCACCCACCGCGTCCGTGCGGCGCCGCCCGGCGGACGCTGGGATCACACCCTCTTCCTGTGCGGGGCCGAGAAGCTGCGCGGGGACGTCCTCGACCGGCTCATCGACGCGTGCGAGGCCACCGGCACGGGCCTCGTGCTGATGTACCGGTCGATCCCGGACCACGTCCGCGAGCGGCTCGGACGGCGCGGGCACGCCGCCGTCGGGTTCATGCGGCTCGGCAACCCCGAGGACGCCCGCGTCGCCGCCGAGCACATCGGCGCCGGGCAGCCGCTGCTGGTCGCGGAGATCACCGACGCGGCGGGGGAGACCCTGTTCGACGTCGCGGGGGAGAGCTACGCCAGCACGGTCGCGTTCGCGCGCCCGCGCGGCGACGGCCTCACCGACCCGGTCTGGTCGCCGCTGCCCGCGCCCGCCGCCGACGATTCCGTCCTGGTGGAGGGCATCAGCTCCGCGACCGCCTGGGGCCGGACGGTCGCCGACCGCCGCACCGACAAGCAGCGCTTCCGGGAACTGCTGGTCGAACCGCCGCAGCTCCAGGAACTGCCGCCGACCGCGATGGTGTTCACCCATTCGGGAGCGACCGGCCGCCGCACCCTGCTCGTGGACGCCAACCCCGGCATCATCACGCTTCCGACCGCGCACTCGATGGAGTTCGAGGAGTACCTGCGCGAGCAGGAGTCCCTCGTCCAGCCGGAGGAGGACGTCCCCGAGAGCCCCGCGCCGGAGCCTCCGGACGTCCCCGCGCCCCGGCGCGCCGCCCGCCACGCCCTCCCGCGCGGCGCCTCCCGCCCGGCCCGGATCGTCCCGCCGCTGAAGCCCAACGGCCGCCACAAGGCCGACCCCTCTTCCTGATGGCGCATTGGCGCGGAGCGCGGGCGCGCGGAAGGATGCTGGGGTGACTTCGCCGCCTGGTATGCCCCCGATGCCGCCCTACCGCGGGGGGACCGGTGTTCCGCCGGGTGGGCCGCCGGCCGCCATGCGGACTCCGGAGCGGTTCGCGCTGCCGGGGCCCTGGTACCGGATCCAGGCGATCCCGGCGCCGCAGCGGGAGGCGTCGGCCGAGTGGGACTTCGTGAGCGTGCTGCCCGCGGCGCTGTCGGCCGCGCGGTCGCGCCGGCCGTTCGTGGTCGGGTGGTTGTCGGCGGGCGGCGGGGCGCCGCTGGAGCTGATCACCAACGCCGGGCCGATCGGGACGCCGGAGCCGGGCGCCGAGACGCACGGGCTGCTGTTCCCGAGCGGGGCGCGGGGCGTCCCGGTCGGGGACGGGTGGCTGCGGCAGGCGGAGCGGATGGCGTGGACGCGCTGTCCGGGACGGCTCGCGCCGCAGGGGGCCGGCGGCGGCCCCGGGCTGTTCGAGGCGACGCTCGTCACGCTGATGGAGCGGCCGTTCGGATGGTTCGTCGTCGCCGACCCGTGCGAGGAGCGGCTGCTCGACGCGGAGATGCGGGAGCTGCACCACGAGCTGCGCATGCTGCGCAGGGGCGAGGACGAGAACGCGCGGCTGGCGGTCGCGCGGGCCGATCAGCGGCTCGCCGAGCTGGACGCGTTCCGCGAGGCCGGGCTGTGGCGGGTGCGGGTCGTCGCGGGGGCCGCCTCGCAGGACGAGCTCGGGCAGATCGCGCCGGTGCTCGTCGGGTCGATGGAGCTGGGGCACCATCCCTACCGGCTGCGGTCGGGGCACGGGAGCGGGTCGTTCGCCGAGATGCTGAGCCCCGGGACCGATCCCGTCCCGGCGCGGCCGGCGGCGGAGCCGGACCAGCGGTTCCCGTTCGTCGCGACGGCGGGGGCGCTGGCGGCGCTGGCCGGGCTGCCGCGCCGGGAGGTCCCCGGACTGCGGGTGCTGGACGCCGGGTACTTCGACGTCACGTCCGAGACCACGCCGCAGGCGGGGGAGCCGCAGATCGAGCTGGGCGCCATCCTGGACGGCCAGGACAGGCAGGTCGGCAGCCTCACCGTCCCCCGGTCCACCATCAACCGGCACGTGTTCGTGACGGGGGCGACCGGTGCAGGCAAGTCGCAGACCGTCCGGCACCTGCTGGAGCAGCTGACGCGGGCCGGCATCCCGTGGCTGGCGATCGAGCCCGCGAAGTCGGAGTACGCGGCCATGGCGGGACGCATCCAGGACCTGGGCGGGCCGGTCACGGTCGTCAATCCGTCCGACCCGGACTCGGTGCCGTTGTCGGTGAATCCGCTGGCGCCCGAGCCGGGGTATCCGGTGCAGGCGCACATCGACATGGTGCGGGCCCTGTTCCAGGCCGCCTTCGACGCCGAGGAGCCGTTCCCGCAGATCATGGCGCAGGCGCTGCAGCGGGTGTACGAGAACAACGGGTGGGACGTGGTGACGGGCGGCGGCGTCCCGGGGTCGCTCATCGAGCCCGCCGTGCCGACGCTGGAGCAACTGCAGAAAGCGGCCCTCCAGGTCATCCAGGACGTCGGGTACGGGCGCGAGCTGATGGCCGACGTGCAGGGCTTCGTCGATGTGCGGCTGAGGTCGTTGCGCATCGGTTCCGCCGGAAGGTTCTTCGAAGGCGGGCACCCGGCCGACATCGGCGGCATGCTCCGCGACAACATCGTCCTCGCCATCGAGGACGTCGCGAACGACGAGGACAAGGCGTTCCTCATGGGGACGCTCATCATCCGCATCGTCGAGCACCTGCGCATGCGGGAGCGCAAGCGCGACCGGACCACCGGGCCCGCGCTGCGGCACGTCATCGTCATCGAGGAGGCGCACCGGCTGCTGCGCAACCGCGGCCCCGAACGCGGCAGCTCCCATGCGGTCGAGCTGTTCGCCGGGATGCTCGCCGAGATCCGCGCGTACGGCGAGGGCATCATCGTCGCCGAGCAGATCCCGACCAAGCTCGTCCCGGACGTCATCAAGAACACGGCGCTGAAGGTCGTCCACCGGCTGCCCGCCTACGACGACCGGCACCAGGTCGGCGCGGCCATGAACCTGGACGGCGACCAGTCCCGCGAGGTGGTGTCGCTGCGGCCGGGCGTCGCGGCCGTGTTCGCGGACGGCATGGACCGCCCGCTCCGCGTCCGCGTTCCGCTCGGCGAGGGGCGGGAGGCCGAGCTGCCGGGCCCGCCGCCGCCCGTGGACGGCCGCCGCTCCGCGGCCTGCGGCTGCGAATGCCGGTCGGGACGCGCCTGCACGCTGTTCGAGCTGCGCGAGGCCGACCTCGTCGCGGGCGGCCCCGACTGGGCCTGGCTGCGGCTGTGGGCCGACACGCTGGTGCTGGCGCACGTCGTGAACCGCCCGCTGCCCGCCGTCCCGGCCGAGCTGGGGCGGGCGTGGTCCCGGCTGGCGCCGCGGCTGCGGGAGTGCGCGCTGGCGACCGTCCTGGAACGGGCCGTGACGCGGCGGTCGCGGTCGCTGCGCGCCGCCTACCCGCCCGCCGACCTCACGGCCGCCGCCGCCGAGGTCGCCGGACGCCTGCTCGGCGGCGCCGCGCCCGGCACCGCCCCCGGCCCGCAGTGGATGATCCCGCAGCTCAAGTGGCTGCACGAGCTCGACCGGCTGTTCCCCTACGGCGGCGCCGTCCCCGACAAGCACACCCTCGCGCCGCCGCTGGACTACCCGCTCGCCGGGCTCAAGCAGCCGCCGGACGCCAAGCTCGGTCACCGGCTGCGCGCCCTGCGCCGCCACCCGCTGTCGATGGAGCTGGCGCGCAACCGCCCGATCGCCCTCACCGCCCTCTACGGCGACGACGACCAGGCCGGCTTCTACCAGGACCTGGCGGTCGTCGCGATCGGCTTCGAGGAGGACGAGCAGATCGACCACGTCGCCGAGACGATGCGCGTCACCGAATGGCTCGAACCGGTGCTGAGCTGGTTCGAGCGGTTCATCGACCCGTTCGCCGACCCGTCCAAGGGCCTGCCCTTCCTCGGCCAGGCCCGCGCGCCCGAGGAGCCCGCCGCGCCGTGACCGAGTGCGGCCAGTAGGTCACGACTCGGTTCTTTGTCACGTGTCATGGTCATGATGCGGATAATTTCGTCGCCATGACCGTCGACGAGGCGACCTCCCGCGCCGCGCCGTTCTTCCATCACGCGCAGACGTCCGCGGAGACGTCGCGGCAGCCGCTGCAGAACACCACCCGCTACCTGTGCGCCGCCGTCTACCTCGACCGGCGGATCGGCGACCGCGTCATCTCCGAGTTCCTCGACGACGAGAACCGCGCCGTCGTCCCGTCCTTCGGATTCGACGTGGAGCCGGTGCTCCTGCACGCGCTGCGGGCGCGCCGCTACCGGCTCATCCGCGACCTGGTCCTCTGCGGGATCTGGCTGGGCGCGCTGGTCTTCCTTCAGTTCGTCGCCGTCGGATGCTTCTTCCTGCTCCTGGTCCTCGCCGGCCTGTTCGCGATCCCGTGGCGTCGGCTCGCCTGGGGGTGGCGGCTGGCCGCCGGATGGGGGGCGTTCCTCCTCGTCTCGTGGGCGGTCCTCGGCGTCCGACTGGCCATCTCGGGCGAGCGGAAGATCGAGGAGTCGGGCCTGAGCACCTACGACCAGGAGCCGAGCAGGGGGATCACGGACCTGCTCCAGACCGACCTGGCCGTCCCCGCCATCCTCCTCCTCGTCCTGGTGCTGTGGCTGGCGGTCGTCGGGCATCAGGCCGCCGTCTACGCCGTCCTCGCCCGCGACCTGGCGCCCGGCGCCGCCCGGCCGTGGCCGCGCACGTTCAGCCAGCGCGTGTCCGGCGTCCTCGCCCGGGTCCGGTCCGCCCAGCGCGGCAACATCACCCTGCACTCGGGCCCGAACCCGTTCATCGGCGCGGGCGACATCACCTCGCCGTGGGCGCGCGCCTGGTCGATCGTGCTGGAACTGGACCGTCCCGCCACCGGCCTCGTCGACCTCGCCAAGCGCGGGGACGGCGCCGGAGCACCGGCCGCCGTCGACCCGATGATCATGCATCTGCGGGTGCGCGACCGGCTGCACGCCATGCGGGACGAGCGGCCGCCCGGCGAGGCGGGCGCCGACCCGCTGCCGCTGAACGAGCGGATCACCGCGCTGCTCACCGGCATGCACATCGCCGGACGCGGGGAGAGCGTGCGGCGGACCCGTCCCGCCGACCCGGCGAACTCCGTCGCGATGCCCCCGCACCCGCTGATCGACCCGGCGCACGGGATCCCGTTCTCGATGGCGACGGAGGACGCCGCCGAGGCGCTGATCAGGCACCCGCAGTCGCACATCCGCTGCTTCCAGCGCATCACCGTCGGCGCGCACGGGCAGGCGGTCGTCGGCCGCGACGGGCGCGTCGTCGCGCCCGCCGAGGAGCAGGACATCTCCCTCACGGCCTTCGTGCACCTGGCCGTCGAGGGCCGGATGCTGTCCGGGCACTTCGCCGCGACCGTCCTGCCGCCCGTCCGGCGGGAGTTCCGCGTCGTGGACCTGCTGCCCGCCTGGGGCGCCGGGGGCCTGGTGCTGCGGGCCTTCACGCACGGGCGGCGCGGCGCGTTCGGCGCGATGGCGCTGCCCGGCTTCCGGGTGGCCGCGACCGGCTGGGCGGTGGTGCGCAGCCTGATCGTGGCGACCGCCGCGCAGACGTCCGCGCGGCTGCTGCTGCACGACTTCGGCGCGCGGATCAGCGTCCGGGAGCTGTGCGCCGCCGACGAGTTCGACACCTACGTCCAGGAGATGGACGCCGAGAAGTACACGCGGCTGATCGAGTGGCGCGTCAACGAGGCGCTGCTCGACTACCTGGGCAACGAGTGCGGCCTCGACGTGTCGGCGTACCGGGCGCAGGCCGGCGTCATCATGAACGAGGGCGTGATCATGACGGGCGGCACCGTCAGCGGGCAGGTCGCCGTGGGCGGGCGCATCGACCAGCGGCAGGGCGAGGCCCGCCGCGCCACCCCCTAGGCATGGGGTCCACCCCAGGAAGGCAGGCGTTATGAGCGAGCAGGGCGACCGGCGCATCACGATCGGCGGCAACGCCAACGTCTCGGGGCAGATCGCGTCGGGCGACAACGTGACGCAGAACCAGCAGATCATCGCATCCGAGCCGGACCGGGAGGTGCGGGACGCCCTCGCCCGCGTCGAGCGGCTTCTGGAGGCGCATGCCGGCGACCTCGACGAGCCGGGACGCGCCCGCCGCGACCTCGCCGACATCGGTGAGGAGGCCGAATCCGACGACCCCGACCCCGAGCGCATGGGCGGCGCGCTCGGACGCCTCGGGCGGCGCGTCGCCGGGGTGGCGGTGCTCGCCGAGGCCGTCGCGGCGCTCGGTACGGCCCTCGGAGTGGGCTGACGCCGAGTGGGCTGACGCCGGTCAGATGTCGCTCTCGCTGCGGGACGGCAGGCCGGCCTGCTCGGCGATCGGGGTCCAGTAGCCGATGAACTCGCTCTTGGCGCTGCTCGCCCGCTGGTTGACGTCCGCGACCTCGCCGTCGGACGGGCAGCCGGGCGCGACGTCCAGGTAGCGCTGGTTCGACGCGGTCGACGCCTCCAGCGCGCGGATGAGCGCGTCCTTCATCTGGGTGCCGTCGGTGAGCGCGCCGACCTCCAGTTCGCGCGCCGACTCCAGCTGGCCGCGCCGCTCGTCCAGTATGCGCTGCAGGCCGCTCGTCGTGCAGCCCTCCTCGACGACCGTGCCGAGCGAGGAGCGTGTCGCGCCCATCCGCTGCAGCAGCTCGTCGACGGCACCGGCCTGCGCGTCGCGGTCGCCGGAGTCGCCGGTCTCGGACACGGCGCCCGAGCTCGGCTCCGCGGACGCGTCCCCCGACGGCGCCCCGGACTGCACCGCCGCGGCCGGATTCTCGGGCGTGTTCGATCCGCTCGGCCAGAACACGATCCCGAGCGCCACCCCGATGAGGAGGACGACGCCCGCCGCGCCCAGGAAGTACGGAAGCCTGCTCTTGCCCCGCGGCGCCGGCGGCTGCCAGATCGCCGGCTCGGCCCACGGCTCGGGGGAGAGCGAGATCGACCGCTCCTCCGACGGCGGCATCGGGGTCGTGTAGTCGTCCTGCGACGGCCACGGCGTGGGGCCCTGCCCGGCCCACGGCGGCGGCACCGGCTCGCGCGGGACGGGGATCTCGCCGAACGGGTCGCGGGCCGTCGCGTCGCCGTCCGGCGGCAGGGGCGCGTTGCACCGCATGCAGGCGGGCGACGACGACGTGGTGTCGGTCCCGCAGTTCGGACACCGCATGACGGCTCCCCTGCCCCCGTGAATTCGAACGGTCACAAGATAACGCGCGACCCGGCGGGTTCGTCGAGTTCGTCCCGGGTCGAAATCAGGCCGTAACCGGCCGTAAGCGACCGCTACACGCGCTTCCAGCTGCGTTGCGGCTGGCCCGTCTTCTTCGCGACCGGGTTCCACAGGACGACGAACTGCTTCTTCGCCGACGTGGCGCGCCGCTCCTGGACCGCGCGTCCGGGAACCTGCGCCGCGCTCGGCTTCGGCTTGCCGCGGCAGCCGGACTGGTTCGCCTGCGCCCACTGGAGCAGGACCTGGTCGACGCGCAGCGACGCCGTCAGCGCCTCGGACAGCGAGCCGCGCAGCCGCTCCCCGTTGGCGAGCTTGTCGACCCTGAGGTCACGGGTGCGCTGCAGCTGGTCCTGCCGGCGCTGCGCGACCGTCTGGAACCCCTGGATCGCCTGCGGCAGCGTCTTGCACTTGCCGGCCCGGCCGAGCGCCCCGGCGAGCACCCGGCGGGTGGCGACGCTGTCGTCCAGGATCTTGTTCAGGGTCGCGGCCTGCTGCTTCGTCTCGGGCGGGATCGCGTTCTTCTGCGCGACCTGCTTGCTGGACGGCGCCGAGGTCGGGTTCGTGCTCGCGGACGAGCCGTCACCCGACGGCCACGCCACGAAGATCACGGCGCCCGCCGCGACCGTGACGAGTGCGGCGACGGCGGCGATGAGCGGCTTGCTCGTCCCGCCCGCCTTGCCTCCCCGCGGCGGCGGGAAGCCGCCGTACCCGGGGTCGCCGCCCGGACCCATCGGCCCCATCGGGGCCATGCCGGGCTGCCCCATCGGGCCCATCGGGTTCATGGGAGGGCCGCCCAGAGCGCCCGGATCCATCCGCGTCTGGTCGAGGTTCCCGCCGAACTGCGGGCCGCCGAACTGCTGGCCGCCCGGGTTCATCGGGCCGGGGTTCATCGGGCCCGGACTCATCGGGCCGGGGTTCATCGACGCGGGGGCGATCTGCGTCGCCTCCGCGTCCGGCAGCGCCGGCGGCATGGCGGACGGAAGGGCGGGCTGCTGCGCGCCGCCCTGCTGGCCCCACACCTGGGTGGCGTCCGCGTCCGGGACCTCGGGCCGGCGCGGCTGCGCGAACCACGAGTCCGGGACGATCGACTCGGTCGGCTCGGGGTGGTCGGCGAGGCCGAACGGGTTCGCGCCCGCGCCACCGGACGCGGCGGGCTCGCTCGCGGGCGGCGCGGACCGGCCGGCGCCCCAGGCGGGCGGCGGCGGGACGGTGCCGTAGGCGCCCGAGTCCTCGTCGGGGTTGAACGTCCAGGCGGCGGTGTCCTCGGGGTCGACGGACGGCAGCGGGGACGCGGCCGCGGGCGTCACCGCCGACGCCTCCGCCGACGCCTCCGCCGTCAGCCGCAGGGGCGGCTGCGCCGGCGGTTCCGGCGCGGTCCACGACGGGGAGGCGGGCGACGGGGCCGCGAGGGGCTCGGCCGGCAACGAGAAGTCGGGCGCGGCGGGCGAGTGGGACGCGGGCGACGGGGACGCGAGGGGCTCGCCCGGCATCGAGAAGTCGGGCACGGCGGGCGGCTGCGAGCTCGGCGCCCAGGCCGGCTGGGGCGGCGGCACCATCATCGTCCGGTCGCCGAGCACGTCGGCGCTCCCGAGGGCTCCGCCGGCCGGGGGCGTGTCCGTGACCGGCGCGCCCAGCGGAACGGCGGGCCCGACCGAGTACACGTCGATCGGCGCCGCGCAGTGCGAACACTTGCCGAGCGTCCCGGGCGTGTCATTACCGCACGTCGGACACTGCATCGCTCAGACCTCGCCTTATCGCCGCTTTGCCACGCTTGCGGTCCTGGCCCGCCGACCGGGACGGGCACCGCCTCCCCGCGAAACCAGCAGGGCTCCCGACAAAAGTAGTGGGTGCCGATGTTCTCGGACGCGTGGATGGAAATCTGGCACACCGCAGTCGGAGGTCGCACCGAATCATGACATGTCGGTACTGGTCAAGATTGTCCGGACCGGTTTACCCGCCCGGCTGTGATGATCCTCACATTGTGCACCCTGACCCCGGACCGCGTCCGCGAACCGCGGCGGCGCGCCGCGAGCGCCGCGCGCAGCGGCTAGGCTCGGAGCGGTTTCCCGGCGCATCCAGAGAAGACGGAGTCCATGAGCGATCTTCCGCTGCGTTCGCAGCTGGCCGTCGCGCTCGGTCGTACGGCCGCCAAGATGTCCCGAATGGCGGGCCGCGGGGACGGCTCGGTGATCGGCGGACGGGTCGGCCTCCGCCTCGACCCCGAGCTGCTGACCAGGCTCGCGAAGGACCGCAAGCTCGTCCTCGTCAGCGCCACCAACGGCAAGACGACGACGACCCGGCTGATCACCTCGGCGATGACGCCGCTGGGAGAGGTCGCCACCAACGCGTTCGGCGCGAACATGCCGACGGGGCACGTGTCGGCGCTCGCGTCCGCGCCGTCCGCGCGCTACGGCGTGCTGGAGTGCGACGAGAAGTACGTCCCGATGGTCCTGAAGGAGACCGGGGCGAACCTCGTCGCGCTGATGAACCTGAGCCGCGACCAGATGGACCGCGCCGCCGAGATCTGGCTGCTGGCCGGCAAGTGGCGCCGCGCGCTGGAGGCGTCCCCGACCAGCCACGTCATCGCCAACTGCGACGACCCCCTCGTCACCTGGGGCGCGTCCACCGCCAAGAGCGTCACGTGGGTCGCCGCCGGCCAGCACTGGCGCGAGGACTCCTGGTGCTGCCCCGAGTGCGGCGGCCCCCTCGACCGGCAGGACACCGACGAGGACAGCGACTGGGCCTGCCGCCAGTGCCACTTCCGCCGCCCCCGGCCCGACTGGGCGCTGCGCGGCGACACGATCACCGCGCCCGACGGCCGGTCCTACCCCCTCACCGGGCTGTCACTGCCGGGCCGCGCGAACCGGTCGAACGCGCTGATCGCGCTGGCGGTCGTCGCCCAGTTCGGCGTCCCGCCCGAGCAGGCGCTGCCGCTGCTGTCGCAGGTCACCTCGGTCGCCGGGCGGTACACGACGGTCGAGCACGAGGGCCGCTCGATCCGGCTGCTGCTGTCGAAGAACCCGGCCGGGTGGCTGGAGGCGTTCGACGTCCTGCAGCCCGCGCCCGGTCCCGTCGCCCTGTCGATCAACGCGCAGGGCCCGGACGGCCGCGACACGTCCTGGCTGTGGGACGTCGACTACCGCATCCTTCGCGGGCGCCCCGTGTGGGTCAGCGGCGAGCGCCGCATCGACCTCGCCGCCCGGCTGGAGGCCGCCGACGTGTCCTTCACCGTCGTGGACGACATCGACCAGGCGGTCATGGCCGTCCCGCCGGGGCACCTCGACGTGATCGCCAACTACACCGCCTTCCAGAACATCCGAACGAGGTACGGCCGTGTCGTCTGACCGCATCAAGATCGTCTGGATCTACCCGGACCTGCTCAGCACCTACGGCGACCAGGGCAACACGATCGTCCTGGAGCGGCGGGCGGCGCTGCGCGGCATCCCGACCGAGACCGTCAACCTGCGCTCGGACGAGCCCGTCCCCGCCGACGGCGACATCTACCTGCTCGGCGGCGGCGAGGACCGGCCGCAGATCCTCGCGGCGCAGCGGCTGCGCGGCGACGGCGGGCTCGCCCGCGCCGTCCAGTCGGGCGCGGTCGTGTTCGCGGTCTGCGCCGGGTACCAGCTGCTCGGCCACGAGTTCGGCGGCGAGGAGGGCCAGCCCGTCGCGGGCCTCGGCCTCCTCGACATCCGGTCCGGGCGCGGCGAGCAGCGGGCGGTCGGCGAGATCGTCGGGGACGTGGCGGCCGAGCTGAACGTCCCGCGCATCACCGGCTTCGAGAACCACCAGGGCGTCACGCACCTCGGGCCGGGCGCGCAGCCGTTCGCGAAGGTCGTGCACGGCATCGGCAACGGCGACGGGTTCGAGGGCGCCTACAGCGGGCGCGTCCTCGGCACCTACATGCACGGCCCGGCGCTCGTCCGCAACCCGGGCCTCGCCGACCTGCTGCTGCACTGGGCGACCGGCACGGCCCTGGCTCCGCTGGACGACTCCTGGGCCGGCCGCCTCCGCGAGGAGCGCCTCCGTGCCGTCGCCGGCTGAACCGGCGCGGGCCGAGCGGCGGCCGGCCGAGTTTGGGTCTGGCCGGACGGCGGCGCGGGTGCCACCGTAGCGATCATGATCTGCTGCCGTCCGAGCCGCCGGGCCCTGCTCCGCTGGAGTGCGATCGTCGCGGGCGCGTCCCTGCTGGAGACCACGGCGCCGCCCGGGGCCGCCCGCGCGGCGGACGCCGTCCTGCCGGTGAACCTCGAACTGGTCACCGTCACCGAGACGACGGCCGTGCTGACCTGGTACACCGGCATTCCGGGCACGGACGACGGGCTGGGCCGGATGGAGCCCGCCCCCTCTGACGCCGAGGTGCTGTACGGGACGGACCCGGCACGGCTGACCTCGGTGGCGCACGGCCCCGCGGGCACCCCGTACCACTACGTCGAACTGACGGACCTCGAACCGGGCCGCACGTACTACTACACGGCGCGCTCGGCGGGACGACCGGCGGCGCCGACGTGGCTGGCCTTCGGATCGGCGGCGGGCCGTCCCGAAGGCGACGTGTTCGCGTTCACGACCCCGCAGCCGCCGCCGGGCCGCCACCTCTTCTCCATCGCCCTCTGCAACGACCTCCACCTGGGTGAGACGGTCGCGGGTCTCGTCGGCCGGCTGCCGTGGATCAAGGGCATCGAGCAGGTGCCGGGCCACCCGCCCTATCCCGAGGTGATGGCGGAGGCGCTGATGGCGGACGCCCGCAGCCGGGGCGCCGCCTACCTCCTGGCCGCCGGGGACGTCTCCAGCGAGGCCGCGCCCGCCGACCTCCGCGACGCCAAGGGGATACTCGACACGTTCGGCGCCCTGGGCACCGACTACCTGGTGGCGCGCGGCAACCATGACCGCGCCCACGCGGGGGAGCCCTACGCGTCGTGCGGTCCCGGCTCGTGGCAGGGGAACGACTGTTTCAAGGACGCGTTCTTCCCGTCCGGACGGACGTACTTCAGCCAGGAGCTGCAGGGTCTCCGCGTCATCGGCCTCGACACCTACGACAAGCCGGGCGACGGCGGCGACTCCGGCGGCCTCTCCGCGGACCAGTCGGCATGGTTCGAATCCGAGCTGGCGAAGGACCCGGACCGTCCCACCATCGTGTTCGGCCACCACCCGCTCTTCACCGAGAACGACCCGCTCGCCATCACCGGGACCCACTCCCTGGACGCCGGCCAGTCCCTGCGGATCCTCACGGCCTACAACCGCACGCCCGGCGTCTTCCTCCACCACGCCGGCCACACCCACCGCAACCAGCGCTCGGTCTTCCCGCTCGCTCCCCGCGTCGTCCAGCAGGAGGTCGGGGCGGTCAAGGAGTACCCGGGCGGATTCACCCTCCTCCGCGTCCACACGGGCGGCTACGCGCTCAACTTCTACAAGACGCGCGGCGCCGAGGCCCGGGCCTGGAGCGAGCGCAGCCGCCAGGAGCTCTCCGGCCAGTGGCCCCAGCTCTCCCTGGGCAACCGCCCCGCCGACCGCAACTCGGTGATGACCCGGGACCTCTCCGGCCTGGCCGCGCGTTGAGGGCCTAGCCGCGGCCGCCGTTCTTGCGGGCCACGCCGGCGTAGCACCATTGGCGGTCGGCGTGCGGCGGGATCGTCGAGCCGGGGTCGGGGCGCCACATCGACAGGGTGGTGAGGCCCGGATCCACGAGGTCGAAGCCGTCGAACAGCCGCGTGATCTGCTCGCGGCTGCGCAGCGTGATCTGGTAGGTGGCCTTCTCGTACACGGCGCCCGCGTCGCGGACGCGGCGGTCGGCGTCGAAGTCGGCCGTCACATGCGACACCGCGAGGTAGCTGCCGGGCGCCATGGCGGAGCGGAGCCGCGCCACGATGCCGTGCGGGTCGTCCTCGTCGCCGATGAAATGCAGCACCGCCAGCATCAGCACGGCGACCGGCCGGTCGAAGTCGATGAGCTCGTTGAGCCCGGGGTCGCCGAGGATGTCGTCGGTGCGGCGGGCGTCGCCCTGGATGACGGTGACCTCGGGGGTGCCGGCCAGCAGCGCCCGCCCGTGGGCCAGGACGACCGGCTCCACGTCCACGTAGACGACGCGGGCGTCCGGGGCGACCTCGTGCGCGATCTCGTGGACGTTGCCCTGGGTGGGCAGGCCCGACCCGATGTCGACGAACTGCCGGATCCCGGACCCGGCCAGGAAGCGCACCGCGCGCCGCAGGAAGGCGCGGTTCTCCCGTGCCAGGTAGGGCGTGTCCGGGGCGTGCCGGACGACCTCCTCCACCGCCTCCCGGTCGACGGCGTAGTTGTCCTTGCCGCCGAGGAGGTAGTCGTACATCCGCGGGACGTTCGGCGTCGTCGGATCGACGGTGTCCAGTGCTCTTCTCCCGGCCTCTCATGGCGGGCGCTTTTCTGCCCGGTCTTATCGCGAAGTATCCGAGAACATGTAAGCATTGTGATCAACTCCGGAACAACCTAATCGACGATGCTGACGCGGGAGAGCGCAAATGCGAGGCGACGGCGGCACCCCATCTCAGATCCCCGGACCGGCCACCGGAAATGACGGCGCCGAGGCCATCGCGGCGGCCGGCGGGCTGCACAACTACCAGCTGGAACTGCACGCCGAGTACGGGCCGGTGGTGCGGTTTCCGCTGCCCGGCGGGGGCCTGGCGGTGTCGGTCGCCGATCCCGTCCTGCTGGAGGCGACCGCGAAGATCGACAAACGGCCGGAGAAACTGTTCGAGTTCCTGGCGCCGCTGCAGGAGGCGGGCAATCTGCAGACGATCCCGGCCGAGGAGCACGGCCCGTGGCGGCGGACGATGCTGTCCGTCCTGGCGGGACGTCCCTCGCACGAGGCGCACTTCGCGCACTTCACGGAGCTGGCGACCGAGCTGGCCGACCGCTGGGCCGCCGCCGGGGGGCCGGTCGTCCTGCAGCGGGACCTGAGCGAGCTGTCGCTGCGCATGATCTGCCGGTACGCGCTCGGCGGCGGTCTGGAGGACGCGGATTCCGCGGGACGGGTCGTCTCCGCGTTCGAGACCGTCCTGACCGAGTACATGGGGCAGGCGGAGCCGGCGGGCCCGCGGGCGCGGGAGGCCCTGGCCTACCTGCGCGCGACGGTCGACCGGGTGCTCGACGCGCACCGCGGCCGTCCCGCCGGGGACGACGCCGACCGGGCCGACATGATCGCTGCGCTGGCCGCCGCGGGCGAGTCCCCGGCGCGGATCCGCGACACGGTGCTGATGACGATGCTCGCCGCCCACCACACCACCGGCGTGGCCGTCTCCTGGACGCTCTACCTGCTGGCGACGCACCCTGACGTGGCCGAGCGCGTCACCGGGGAGCTGGACCGGGTGCTGGGCGACCGCGCCGCGCCCGGCTACGGCGACCTGAAGGACCTCACCTGCCTGGAGACGGCGGTCAAGGAGGCGATGCGCCTGTACCCGCCCGGCCCGTACGGGGCGCGGGAGGCCACGGAGGACGTCGTCCTCGGCGAGTACACGGTCCCCGCCGGGACGACGATCTTCTATCCGTTCTGGGCCGTCCACATGAACCCCGAGTACTGGCCCGACCCGCGGGTCTTCGACCCCGAGCGGTTCACTCCGGAGGCGTCGGCCGGACGTCCCAGGCTCGCCTACATTCCTTTCGGGCTCGGCCCGCGCAGCTGCGAAGGCGCGACGCTGGCAATGGTCGAGGCCGAACTCGTCCTCGCCGTCCTGCTGAAGCGGTTCCATTTCGATCTGGCACCCGGGCAAACGGTCACGCCCATCGAACGTTTCGTCCTATGGGCCGCCGACGACATCCTGATGGACCTGACCCCGCGCACATCTGGAAATTGAAATCTCAACCGTCGGCGTCCGGTGCGGAGAATGGCGCGGTCACGCCGCCGCCGCACTAGTCCGCGGACGGTTCGGCGCCGGCCAGCAATAGCGATTTGCCCACCGTGGCGCGCGCGGCCAGCGCGCGGTGGGCGTCTCCGGCCCGCTCCAGCGGGTAGACGGCGCCGATCGCCGGCCGCAGCAGTCCCGCCGCGGCCCTGTCCAGGGCCAGGGTCAGCAGCTCGTGGACGGTGTCCTGGTCCGGCGGGCCGTCCAGCAGCGGGCTGAACACGCGGATGCGGCGGCGCTCGACCACGTCCGGGTCGAGGACGGTGAAGCCCTCGGACGTGCCGTAGGTGACGAACCTGCCCCCGACGGACGTCGCGTTCAAGGCCGCCGTGCCGAGTTGCCCGCCGGCGCCGTCGTAGACCAGCGCGGCACCGCCGCCGGTGGCCTCGCGCACCCGCTCGGTCCAGTCAGGGCGCGTGTAGTCGACGGCGACCTCGGCGCCCAGCGTCCGGGCGAGTTCGCGCTTGGCCTCGCTGGACGCCGCGGCCACCACCCGCGCTCCGGCGTCGGCGGCCAGCTGCACCAGGAGCGATCCGGCCCCGCCCGCGGCGGCCGAGACCAGCACCCATTCGCCTTTCTCCGGCCGGCCGAGCCGGTCCATGCTCAGGGCGGTCACCCCGTCGTGGACGAGCGCCGCCGCCGTCTCGTCCGCCACCCCGTCCGGCACGGGCAGGATCTCCTGCTCGCCGGCGACGATCTGCTCGGCGTAGCCGGTGTCCGTCCGCACGACCACGCGGCGGCCGATCCATGCCGGATCGACCCCTTCGCCGACCCGCAGCACCGTGCCGGCCCCGCCGCCGCCCGGCAGGTAGGGGAGCGTGCGGGGGAAGAAGTCCTGGCCCCAGCCGCCGCGCAGCAGGGTGTCGAGGAAGATGACGTCCGAGACGGCCATCCCCACCACCACCTGCCCGGGCCCGGGGGCCGGATCGGGCAGTTCCACCGGAGACAGCACTTCCGGCCCGCCGAACGAGGCCACCTGGATCGCGCGCATGAGCAACACCTTTCTCCCGGGACAGCGTCCTCATCAGGAGACAACCTCGACAATAGTTGAGGTCAAGTGCCGGCGGTCCGGGGTCAGGCGCTGCAGGAGACGGTCGGCCACGTCCAGGTGCCGTTGGTCTGGATGGTGACACCGAAGTTGTTGCCGTTGCCGTTCGGGCGCGCGGTCATGACCTGGCCGCTGGAGTCCCAGCTCGCGCTGGTGTTCCAGGTGGCGATGATCTTCTCGGGGGACGGGACGTTCATCGTGACCGTCCAGTTGCTGGAGCCGGACACCGACACGTTGAGGTTGTACCGGTCGCCCCACTGCTGGCCCGCGGACAGCGTCGCGGAGCATCCGCCCCCGCCTCCGCCGTTGTCGCCGCCTCCGCCGCCGGAGCCGCCTACCGTGATGTTGGAGTTGCCGCTGCTCTGGTAGCCCTCGGTCGCGAGGATCATGTAGTAGTTGAAGCTGCCGAGGCGCATGCCCTTGCTCGCCCAGGCGTCGAAGTGGTTGCCGGTGGTGATGGTGCCGCCCGTGCGCTTCGACTGCCGGACGCTCCAGTACTGCTGGAAGGTCTTGGTGCCCTCGACGGACGGCGCGTTCGTGCGGGTGGTCTCGTAGATGTCGTAGGTGCCGCCGTCGCTGGTGACGGTGCCCTTGTACGACCCGGTGGGACGGTAGGTGCCCCAGTTGTCGACGATGTAGTACTCGATGAGCGGGTTGGACGTCCACCCGTACAGGGCCAGGTAGGCGTTGCCGGACGGGTTGAAGCTGCCCGAGTAGTTCACGGAGCGGCGCCCGCCGTTGCTCCAGCCCTTGCCGGCGACGAAGTTCCCGACGTTGCTCCACTGGGTGCTGTAGCTGCCGCCGCCCTTCAGCGTCATGGACGACGATCCGCCGCCGTCCGACCAGAAGGAGTAGTAGTAGCCGCCTTCGCTGCCGGTCTGGTTCGAGCTGATCGTCGTGTCGGCGTTGGCGGTGCCGGGGAGGAGCGCGGTGGCGGTGGCCAGTGCCACGGCGCAGGCGCCGATGACCGGCCTGGTGCGAAGGAGCGTCCGGCGGTGTCGGCGGCTCTCGGGAGGGACGGCGGTGTCGGGCGTGCGGGTACTGCTCATGGGGGTTCCTCACTCGTGAACGCTGGCGGGGCGGCCAGGCGGCGTGCTGCGACCCGGCGGGCGTGTCGGCGGCCCGGGTGGCGGCCGGCGCGCGTCGGCGTCGCACAACGCGGCGGGGGTGGATGGCGGGGGTCGGTCTCGGGAGCGGGGGAGCGGGGGCGGTCCGGCCGCCCGTGTGGGCGGACGGCCGGAGGGGCGGGCGCCGGGCGGGTGACCCGGCTCGGCGGGGATCGGGGGTGACCGACTCCGCCGATGGCGACAGTGTTCGTCCGCCGACTCCGGGCTGTCAATGGTTTCGGAAATATTTCGAAACCATTGATCATCTTGCGAGGGCTTTTCGCCTGGTCAATTGGAGTTCTGCTTCGCCAAGTCCAGAACTTTGGGACGTGGTGCCGGAAAAGCGATCATGGTGAAGGTTCCTGTCTTCGAAACTTTCTGTGCTTCAATCCGAGCTTTCGAAGGCACTGGGCGACCCGCGGTGCGGGCTGCCCGGCGGCTCTGCTCGCTCCGCGTCACCGCAAGGAGGCGAGGCCCTTCCGCAGGTCCTCCCTGTTCATCACCGGGTGCACCTTGAGCTTCGCCCCCAGTTCCTGGAAGAGCGGCTCGGCGATAGTGGGCAGCGTGGAGCTGTCCTGCATGTCGAAGACGAGGACGCAGCGGCGCCCGCCGTCGCCGGGGCCGAAGTAGGCCGCCTCCGGATCGAGCCGGCCCACCAGTGCACGAGCCCGGCATGTGTCCGCCGTCTTCCCGTCCCGCGTCCCGCCGCCGCGCACCGTCGAGCGATGGCCACCGCCACGGTGAGCCGCCGCGCATTGTCCATTGCCGGCTCCCAGGGGGAATCAGAGCAATGCGAAAGGAGTGTCAAACGGGAATACCGGGCCGGTGTCTCCTTTTCCTTGGGCGGTCTACCGGTATTCGGTCGTCGGCGCGCCCACGCGGTTCACCTGGTCCTTGGCGGCGCCGGAGAGCCGGGCGTATCCGTTCACGATGGCCTCCATTTCCGCGCGGTCGATGACGTCCTCGATACGGGTGAAACCGTCGGGTGCGCGGCGTTCCACCTCGTCGATCACGTTCTCCGGCCCGCCGTCCCGGTTGCGGAGCACCACCTCGCCGGTGACGGGCAGCCGCTCGTTCTGGTAGGCCAGCAGCGCCCCGGCGGGGTCGGTGCGGCTCGCCAGGTGGTCGCTGAGGCTGGTGGCGTCCAGGATGGCCTGCCCGGCGCCGTTCGAGCCCATCGGATACATCGGGTGGGCGGCGTCGCCGAGCAGGGTCACGCGTCCCCGCGTCCAGTAGGGCAGCGGGTCGCGGTCGCACATGGGGAACTCGAAGCACTCCGCGGAGGCCCCGATGAGCGCGGCGTGGTCGAGGATCGGGAGGCGGAAGCGGGCGACCGGCTCGGTCAGACCGGCCGGGTCGGCGCGGCGGGACCAGTCCTGGCGCTGGGGCGGCGGATCACCGGGCCGCCCGGTGCGCCGGCAGATCGCCCAGTTCGTCAGCCTGGTGCCCGGACGCCGGCCGGGTGCGATGGGGTAGACGACCAGCTTGGCCTCGGTGCCGCCGGCGATGACCATCGTGCCGCCGGTGCCGAACTCCGGCCATTCGGTCGCTCCCCGGGCCATCATGATGCCGTTCCAGCGGGGCGGGCCCTCCCCGGGGAAGAGGACCGACCGGACCGTGGAATGGATTCCGTCGGCCCCCACCAGCACGTCGCCGCGCGCCGAGGGCAGCGCCCCGCCGTCCCGGTCGGCGAAGTGCGCGCGGACGCCCGCCGCGTCCTCGTCGAAACCGGTCAGCCGGTGCCCGGTCCGCACCGCGCCGGGGCCGAGCCGTTCGAGCACCGCCCGCAGCAGCACGCCTTGGAGCCGGCCGCGGTGCAGGCTTATCTGCGGATAGGCGAATCCGGCGTCCCGCCCGCAGGCCCTGCGCATGATCTCCTGCCCGCGCCGGTGGGTGTAGACGAGTTCGCGGGTCGCGATGCCCGCGGTCTCCAGCCGCTCCAGCAGCCCCAGCTCGGCCAGTTCCTTGACCGCGTTCGGCAGCGCGTTGATTCCGACGCCCAGCTCGCCGATCTGCTCGCTCTGCTCGTATATCTCGCAGCCTATGCCCTTATGGTGCAGCCGGAGAGCCGTTACCAGACCGCCGATTCCGGCTCCCACGATGATCACTGGCATGACCGATTCCCTCGTCCAATGGTGACGGGCGACCCCGCGTCGAGTTCATTCCGAGCCTGTCATCAAAGGAGGAACCGCGAAAGGCGTGGCATCATACTGTCCCCACTTGGCGCGGGCGTCCGGATCGCAGACGCGGCAGTAGGGTGAACCGGTGGTGCGTCCTGGAAGCTGGTCCGATCCTGCGGGTGGAAGTCCCGTCCGGGTGGACACCGGAGTGCCCGGTAGCAGGCCCCGGTTCGTTGGAGAGATCCGGCGGGCTGAGGGGGGCGTCGAGAGCCTCTTTGGAGGGAGCAAGCACGCGGGCCGTAGCCGTTTTGCGGTGAGTCCTGCAGCCTCGTCGCAACTACAGCGGAGAAGCCGAGCCGTTCACTTCACGGCGACGGCCACGTTCGGCGGGCTCTGTTCCGGGGTCAGCCCGTCGGGTTCTTCCGGGGTATGGGGGGCGGACGTGTGCACGGATCGGGCCGGAAGACGACTTCAACGCAAGCTATGGGCTGCGGCCAAGCAGTCTCCGGGGCGGCGCTTTCACGCCCTGTATGACCGTGTCCACAGGGGTGACGTGCTGTGGGAGGCGTGGCAGCGTGTCCGGGCCAACAGAGGGGCCGCCGGGGTTGATCGGGTGACCCTGGCGTTGGTGGAGGAGGAGTACGGCGTCCAGCGTATGCTCGCCGAGCTTCAGCATGACCTTCGCGCAGGTTGTTATCGCCCCGCGCCTGCCAGGCGTGTGGAGGTCCCGAAATCACAGGGTGGCAAACGGCCACTGGGTGTTCCCACGGTCCGCGATCGTGTGGTTCAGCAAGCCGTCAAGCTGGTGCTGGAACCTATCTTCGAGGCCGGCTTCTTGCCGGTGTCGTATGGGTTCGGGCCGAAGCGGTCGGCGACGCAGGGTGGGTGAGCTGGTGCGCTATGCCGACGACGGCGTGGTGCTGTGCCGCAGCATGGCACAGGCACGGACGACGAAGGTCGTTGAGCTCAGAGAGGGCCGGGAAGGACTCGACTTCCTCGGCTGCCACTTCAGAGCCCGCTTCTCGGGCCGGGTGTGGGAGAAGTACGGGAAGATCCGCTACTACCTGCACCGATGGCCGAGCCAGGCGGCGATGAAGAAACTCTGGTCCAGGGTCCATGAGCTGACCGACTGCCGCCGGTCGGGAACGGATGTCCGCGCGGTGATCGCGGACTTGAATCCGATCCTGCGCGGCTGGGGCAACTACTTCCGAACCGGGAACGCCGCCGCCAAGTTCTGCCAGATCGACCGGTATGTCGTTTATTGGCTCCACCACCTGATGGTCAGGAAACGGGGTCGTAATCTGCGCGCCGGAGGAGCCGCTGAGTGGAACGAGGAGTGGTTCAACGGGCACGGCCTGTACCGCCTGCGAGGCACCATCCGCTACCCAGGAGCTGCGTAGCCATGTCAAGAAGATCATCGGTAAGCCGTATGCGGGAAAACCGCACGTACGAGCTTGAAAGGGGGACGGGGAATCGGGCCTCCACGGCACCGCGCCCCTGACTACCAATGAGCCCCCTTCCGGACGACCCATCGCGACGGATCGGCGAAGAAGAACGCGACGCGGCCGTGGAGCGCCTGCAGCAGGCGTACGCCCGAGGTCAGTTCGCGCACGAGGAGATGGACGAGCTCCTCCAGCGGGCGCTCACCGCGAAGACGCACGGAGAACTCGCGGAGGCGCTCGCCTCCCTGCCGGAGGAGAAGCCTGACGCGTCCACGATCGGCGCCCTCAGCGGGCGGATCCGGCGGCGCGGCGCGTGGCGGGTGCCCCGGATCCTCAAGGTCGAGTCCGCGTTCGGGCGGGTCCGCCTGGACCTGTCCCGGGCGGTCATCGAGCACCCGGTCGTCGACATCGAGCTGCAGCTCGGGACCGGCCGGGCGAAGATCACGGTCCCGCGCGACGCGGTCGTCGACATCGAGGGGCTGCGCACCGTGTGGAAGGACTCGCTCTACAAGCCCCGGCGCCCCGCCCGCCCCGGCGGCCCGAAGATCCGGATCACCGGCACCATGGGCTTCGGCCGCGTGAAGATCCGCCACGCGCGCCGGTGAACGTCAGGCTCGGGCGAAGCGGGCGGCCAGGACGTGCAGCCGGTCGCGCAGCTCGGGCGGTTCCACGACGTGGAAGTCGGCCGCCGCGACGGCCAGGGCCAGGACCGTCCAGTTCAGGTCGTCGGTGGTCAGGCGGACGCGGCAGCGGCCGGCGTCCACCTCCTCGACCGTGCACCAGCGGCCGATCCGCGCGCGGACGGTCGCGGACGGGGCGTCCACCAGCACCTCGACCCGGTGGGGGCGCGGCATCTCCTTCAGCCCGCTGCGGACGAACTCGGCCGCGTCGGCGGCGGGCAGCTCGCGAGGGCGGAACCGGGCGCCGGTCGAGGCGGGGCCGGTGAGCCGGTCGACCCGGAAGCTGCGCCAGTCCTGCCGGTCCAGGTCGTAGGCGACCAGGTACCAGTGGCGGCCCAGCGGGACGAGGCGGTGCGGCTCGACCTGCCGGTCGCTCTCCCGGCCGTCGGCGGCGGTGTAGCCGAAGCGGAGCCGCTCGGCGTCCCGGCAGGCGAGCGCGATCGCGGTGAGGACGGACGGTTCGATGCCGCTCGGGGCGGGCCCTCCCCACCCGGCGGGCACGGTCATGGAGCGCAGCGCGTCCACCTGGCGGCGCAACCGGGCCGGCATGACCTGCGCCACCTTGGCCAGGACCCGCACCGACGCCTCGGCGATGCCCTCGACCCGCGTCGCGGCCTGCAACCCCACGGCCAGCGCGACGGCCTCCTCGTCGTCGATCACCAGCGGCGGCAGCGCCGCACCCGCCGCCAGCTGGTAGCCGCCGTCGACGCCGCGCGACGCCTCGACCGGGTAGCCGAGCTCGCGCAGCCGGTCGACGTCCCGGCGCAGGGTCCGCACGGAGACCTCCAGCCGCTCGGCCAGTTCGGGGCCCGGCCAGTACCGGTGGGTCTGCAGCAGGGACAGCAGACGCAGCGTCCGGGAACTCGTGTTCGCCATGTTCTCGATTCTGGCCGTAATTCAGGTCAAGAAGTGGCCGCAAAGGCTCCTAGCGTGGTTCCTGACCGAAGGAACGGCGAAAGGCGGAGGACATGACGATGACCGAGCAGCTCACCGGCGAGCGGGCCGACGTGCTGGCGATGCTGGCCAAGCACCGGCACTTCCTGCGCTTCACCGTCCGCGACCTCACCGACGAGCAGGCCGGGCTGCGGACGACGGCGAGCGAGCTGTGCCTCGGCGGCCTCATCAAGCACGTCGCCGCGGTCGAGCGGGGCTGGGGCGACTTCATCGTGGAGGGCCCGTCCGCGATGGGCGACTTCACCCAGATGACCGAGGAGGACTGGCAGCGGCGGGCGGACGAGTTCCGCATGCTGCCCGGCGACACCCTCTCCGGGGTGCTCGACGCCTACGCGGAGGTCGCCCGCCGCACCGACGAGCTGGTCGCGACCCTGCCCGACCTGGACGCCGTCCAGGAGCTGCCCAAGGCCCCGTGGTTCACCGACACCCACTGGTCGGTCCGGCGCGTCCTCCTGCACATCGTCGCCGAGACCGCCCAGCACGCCGGCCACGCCGACATCATCCGTGAGTCCCTGGACGGCGCCAAGAGCATGGGCTGACCCGCGGGGTCGCCGACCGTCAGCTGCGGGCGGGTTCCTCTTCGCGCGGCTTCTTCTCGCGGCGCTTGCGGAGGGAACCCGCCTTCGCCTTCTCCTCCGGATGGGCGTGGACGCGGACCAGGCTGGCGGCGGTCGTGAACAGGAGGATCGCCAGGATGACGCCCAGCGAGAGCGTGGTCGGCACCTTCGGGATCGACTCGGTGACGTCCTCGTGCAGGAACTGCAGGATCAGCTTGACGCCGATGAACGCGAGGATCACCGACAGCCCGATCGACAGGTAGACGAGCCGTTCCAGCAGCCCCTCGATGAGGAAGTAGAGGGCGCGCAGGCCGAGCAGCGCGAACGCGTTGGCGGAGAAGACGAGGAACGGGTCCTTGGTGACGCCGAACACGGCCGGGATGGAGTCCAGCGCGAACAGCACGTCCGTGCTGCCGATGGCGACGAAGACGATGAGCAGCGGCGTCATGACGCGCTGCCCGTCCTCGTGGGCGAGCATCCGCCCGCCGTGGAAGCTCTCGCTCACCGGCAGGATCTTGCGCGCCCGCCGGACGAGGAACGTGTCCTCCACGTCGGGTTCCTCGTTGCGGTGCCGGACGAGCTGCACCGCCGTCCAGATCAGGATCAGCCCGAAGATCAGGAAGGTGAAGGAGAACAGGCTGATCGCGGCGGCGCCGACCGCGATCAGGACCGCGCGCAGGAGCAGCGCGGCGGCGATGCCGAACAGCAGCGTCTTCTGCTGGTACTCGTCCGGCACCGCGAACCGGCTCATGATGATCACGAAGACGAAGAGGTTGTCGACCGACAGGCTCTTCTCGACGAGCCAGCCGGAGAAGTACTCGGTGCCCGCCGTGGATCCGCCGAGCGCCCACACGGCGAGGCCGAACACGACCGCGAGGCCGATGTAGAAGACCGACCAGAACGTGGCCTCCTTGATGTGGACCGCGTGCGGCCGCCGGACCGCGACGAAGAAGTCGAGGACGAACAGGGCGATGATCAGGCCGATCGTCGCGCCCCAGGCCCACAGGGGTACGTCGAGCATCCGGCGGCTCCTCCTGGACGGGGTGTCCGCAGACCTATATCCGTTCTGCGGCCCTTCTACCGCACGGGATGCGGAGGGCGCCCCCGGTCGGACGCGCGGGCCGGGGGTGCGCTTCCGCCCTAGGAGCATCTGAGTACTCGCACCGATGTGGCGGGACGCCGTGGAAGGCCAGGCTCGCGGCATGGACACTTCCCGCTGGCGCCCGCCCGCCCTCGCCGCCAAGGCCGCCCTCGCGGCCCTGCTGGGCCTCGCCGTCGCCTTCCCCGGATGGGACCGGTTCGCCGACAAGGCGATGGGCGTCCGCGTCGCTGCCTACCCCGCCGCCGTCATGCTCGTCACCCTCGTCTGGGCGCTGCGCGGCGCGCGGCGCCGGCCCTTCCCGTGGGACGTCGACCTGCTCCTCACCCTCCCGTTCCTGGTGGACGTCGCCGGGAACGCCGCCGACCTCTACGACACGGTCGGCTGGTTCGACGACGCCTGCCACTTCGGGAACTGGGCCCTGCTGAGCGCCGCCGCCGGTGTCGGCCTGCGCCGCTGGGGCGGCCTCAGCTCGTGGACGCTGGCGCTGACCTGCACGGGAGCCGGCGCGATCGCGGCCATCCTGTGGGAGTTCTTCGAGTACGCCGTCTTCATCCTCGACACCCCCGAGACCGTCACGATCTACCGGGACACGATCGGCGACATGATGCTCGGCCTCGCCGGCTCCGCCCTCGCGGGCGTCCTCGCCGCCGCCGTGACCCGCCGCGACGGTGCTCCCGCACGCCTGGTGGCCGGCGGGCGTCCGGTGGCCGGCGGGCGGCGGGACGCCATGCGGGCCCTGAGCCTCGACACGACCGTGTACCTGGCGTGGGACGGGTCAGTAGACGAGCGCCTGGACGTCGTCCAGGGTGATCTCCTCGACGAAGGTCGGGGCGCCGGCGATGCGGATGCCGGGCAGGACGTCGTCCGGGCCGATGTCGCGGCGGGCCGCGCACTGGGTGCAGAGGGTGACGCGTCCGGCGGACAGGACGACGGCGAGGAGGTCGTCCAGGGCGGTGGCGTGCGGCAGTGAGAACCCGGCGGCCCGGCCGGGCAGCGCGAACCACGCCGACTCCCCGGTCAGCCACAGGGAGACAGGGACGCCGCTCGCCGCGGCGGCGGCCGCCACCGTGAACGCCTGGTTGCAGCGCTCGGGGGCGTCCGCCCCCGCCGTGACCTTGATCACCAGTGGTCTCGCCATAACGGCACTCTAGTGCGGGCGGCCCGCGTAGCATCCTGCGGTGTGGGTGGCATGGTGAACGCGGGGATCCTCGTCCTCGCCCTCGGGCTCATGGCGGTCGCCGCCGTCCTCCTCGTGATCCGGCTGGGCCGGCTGAAGTAGGACGCCGGCCGCCCCGTTCCGGGGGACGCGGGCGGCGGCGCGCGCCGCTACCCTCGGTGTCCATGGATTTCGAGCTGCACCCGGACTGCGAGCCCCTGAAGTTCCTGCTCGGCACCTGGGAGGGCGCCGGCGTCGGCGGCTACCCGACGATCGAGTCGTTCAACTTCGGTCAGGAGCTGTCCTTCACCCACATCGGGAAGCCGTTCCTGAGCTATGCGAGCCGCACCTGGCTGATCGAGCCGGACGGCACGCTCGGGCGTCCGCTGGCCGTGGAGACGGGCTACTGGCGGCCGCGTCCCGACCACCAGGTGGAGGTGACGCTGGCGCACCCCACCGGCATCGTCGAGATCTACGTCGGGAACGTCGCGTTCAACCGGGTGGAGCTCCAGACCGACGTCGTCGCGCGGACCGAGTCGGCCAAGGAGGTCACCGCCGGACACCGCCTGTACGGGCTGATCGGCGAGGACCTCGGCTGGGCGTACGACATGGCGGCCGTCGGGCAGCCGCTCCAGTCGCACCTGTCGGCGCAGCTCAAGAAGGTGTCGTAGCGGGTCGCGGCCGAGCCCCCGAAACGAACGGCCCCCGGAAATGAACGATCCCCGGACCTCCCGCCGGGTGGCGGGGCGACGGACAGGACGGGTCCATCGGTCCGGGGACCGGGTAACTGCCTGGTATTCGCCGGTCACCGTCGCGACCGGCTACCGCCGCCCAGTGGACGGCGGCTCCGAGGCGGAACGGCGACTAACGGACAGCCACCTCGCGAGTCCTACAATCAACCATTGCTTGGACCACCTCCTTTCGCGCGTACCCAGCACGCTATGTGAGGCTCCCGCGGCGAGGCAAACAGGTTTTCCCACGGCTGAATCCGCGGGCGGGCGCCGTCCGCCCGGCGGGACCTAGACTCGGGGCATGGGCGAGTCGTGGCAGGAGGAGCTGCGGGCCAAGGGGTACCGGGTCACCCCTCAGCGCCAGCTGGTCCTCGAAGCGGTCACCAACCTGGAGCACGGGACCCCCGAGGAGATCTGCACCGAGGTGCAGCGCACCGCCCGCGGCGTGAACATCTCCACCGTGTACCGGACGCTCGAACTCCTCGAGGAGCTCGGGCTCGTCAAGCACGCCCATCTCGGGCACGGCCCGCCGAACTACCACATCGCCGCCGAGGCCGAGCACATCCACCTCGTCTGCCGGGGCTGCCACACGGTGGAGGACGTCGACCCGCGCGCGGCGGCGGGGCTCGCCGACGTCCTGGCGCGCGACTTCGGCTTCGAGACCGACGTGCACCACCTCACCGTCTACGGGCGGTGCAAGGACTGCGGCGCGACATAGTCTGGACGGCATGGAGAGCCCGCTGCTGCAGTCGCCCGGAGCCGTCGCCGCCGATGCGCCCGACCAGGAGGTCGCCGCCCACTACGGGGACCCGTCCCGGGAGCAACGCGCGCTCGAAGACGGGACGGCGTTCGTCGACCGGAGCAACCGGGACGTCGTCAAGGTCTCCGGGCCGGACCGGCTGAAGTGGCTGCACAGCCTCCTCAGCCAGCACCTGGAGGCGCTGGCGCCGTTCGAGCCGACCGAGGCGCTGCTGCTCGGCCCCAAGGGCCACGTCGAGCACCACCTCTTCGTGATCGACGACGGTGAGGCCACGTGGGCGCACGTCGAGCCGGGGGAGGCGCCGTCCCTGGTGGAGTTCCTCGACCGGATGCGGTTCATGCTCCGCGTCGCGGTCGCCGACGTGTCGGACGCGTACATGGTCGTCACCGGGCCGCCGTCCTCCGACCGTCTCGCCTGGCCCGACGTCGCCGGGACGACGACGCGGATCGTCCCGCGCGGCGCGTTCCCGGAGGGGCTCGCGCCGGCCGGCGTCTGGGCGTACGAGGCGCTGCGGATCGCCGAGCACCGGCCCCGGTTCGGCCTCGACACCGACGAGCGGACGATCCCGCACGAGGCGGGCTACGTGGAGACGGCCGTCCATTTGAACAAGGGCTGCTACCGGGGGCAGGAGACGGTGGCGCGCGTCCACAACCTCGGCCGGCCGCCGCGCCGCCTCGTGTTCCTGCACCTGGACGGCAGCGTCGACCGGCTGCCCGCGCACGGCGACCCGGTGGAGGTCCCGGGCGGCCGCGCCATCGGGTTCGTGGGGTCGGCGGCCCGGCACCACGAGCTGGGCCCGGTGGCGCTGGCGCTGGTCAAGCGGAACGTCCCGGTGGACGCGGAGCTGCTGGCCGGCGGGGTCGCGGCGGCGCAGGAGGTCGTCGTCTCCCCGGACACCGGCGCGAACGCGCAGATCGCGCTGCGCCGCCGACCGGCGAAACACGGGTAGCACCGGGCACTCTGGGCGAATATCGTCGGATATAGACTATTTCTAACCGGCCGCCGCCCGGGGAAGGTGGATTCCTACCGATGGTCGCTAACCTGGGGAAGCGGGAGCCTCCCGCGGCCAGGAGGGGGAGCCGGCGCCGCCCGCGCCGGGAGTCGGCGCTGGTGTGGTGGGCGCTGTTCGCGGCGCTCGCCGGCGCCGCGTGGTGGCTGCAGTCGTGGCGGGTGGCGCTGCTGGGCCTGCTCGCCTGGTGCCTGTACCAGTTCATGCTCGTCCCGACGATGTGCCGCATCCTGAGCCAGCAGGGCGCCGCCTGCACCGAGCGCACCCGGGGACGGCTGTTCGCCTGCGGGCCCGAGCACCAGCGGCTCCGCAACGACGCGCTGTGGCGGCTCGCCGGCCTGCGCAACCCGTTCCAGAAGGCGCCCGCGCTGGACGAGAACGAGAACGAGACCGGTGTCGTGGTCGTCTCCTCGGACGTCCGCGGCCGCCTCACCCTGACCGACCGCGCGCTCATCCTGCTGGCCGCCGCGGGGACGGTGGGCGTGCTGGTCGGCACGGTCTACGGCTTCCGCTAGGACGCCGCGCCGCCTCTAGACGTCGACGACCAGGGTGATGGGGCCGTCGTTGACCAGCGCGACCTCCATGTCCGCGCCGAACTCGCCGGTCTCGACCTTGGCGCCCAGAACTCTCAGCTCATGGACGACCGCGTCCACCAGGGGCTCGGCGACCGGGCCGGGGGCGGCGGCCGTCCACGTCGGGCGGCGGCCCTTCCGCGCGTCGCCGTAGAGGGTGAATTGGCTCACGACGAGGAGCGGCGCGTTCACGTCCGAGCACGACTTCTCGTCCCGCAGGACGCGCAGGCCCCACAGCTTCGCGGCCAGCCTGCGGGCCTTGTCCGGGCCGTCGTCATGCGTCACGCCGACGAGGACCAGGAGCCCCGGCCCCTCGATCTCGCCGACGACACGCCCCGCCACGGACACGCTGGCCCGGCTCACCCTCTGGACTACAGCACGCATGACCATGCATTCTGCCGCCTATGGGAGCAACGACGCTCATCACGGTGGCGCCCACGGGTGCGGAGTCCGCCAAGGCGGACGTCCCGGCCCTGCCCGTCACCCTGGATGAACTGGTCCAGACGGCCAAGGAGTGCGAGGCGGCCGGCGCGGCCGTCATCCACGTGCACATCCGCGACGACGACGCGCGGCCCACGCTCGACCTGTCCCGGTTGCGGGACACGGTGACGGCGCTGCGGGAGAGCACGGGACTCATCGTCCAACTGTCGACCGGTGGCGCGGTCACCGATCCGTACGAGGACCGCCTCCGCGTCCTGGACGCCTTGCCGGACATGTGCTCGCTCACCTGCGGCACGGTCAACTTCGGCGACGACGTCTTCATGAACCCCTGGCCGTTCATGGTGAAACTGCACAAGCGCGCCCAGGAACTGGAGGTCGTCCCGGAGTTCGAACTGTTCGACCTCGGTCAGGTGACGGCGCTGCACCGCCTCCTGGACAAGTACGGCCTCCCGTACGGCGGGCACGTCCACTGCGACCTGGTGATGGGCGTCCCGGGCGGCATGCCGGGCGACGCCAGGACGCTCGTCGCGGCGGTCGAGGCGCTCCCGCCCGGAGCCACCTGGTCGGCGACCGGCATCGGCCGGACGTCCCTGCCCGTCATGTTCGCGGCCCTGTCGGCGGGCGGCCACCTGCGGGTGGGCATGGAGGACACGGTCACCCTGGCGAAGGGCCAGCCGGTGACGGCGAACGCCCAGCTCGTGGTGCGCGCCGCCCAGGCCGCGACCCTGGCGCAGCGTCCCCCCATGTCCGCGGCGGACGCCCGCACGCTGCTGAACACCAAACCCCGCTGACGCGCCCCGGTCGTCGATGATGATCAACGAAAACCGGCCGTTATCCACAGACTCCGATGTGGCTCCCGTGAGATCCGCGGGGTAGTTGATCCTGGAGTCAGCGGGCCCGCCGGGCGGGCGGGCCCTTCGTGGCGGGTGCGGACGAGGTGGGGCTGTGGAGAACAATCCTGTGCTGGTCGAGGTCGAGCGGTCCGGGTTCGTGGAGTCGTGGCACCGCGGCGCGGCCGTCGGGATCGCCGCGTCCGGGACGGTCGCGGTGCGCACCGGGGAGCCGACGGAGCCGATCTTCCCCCGCTCGGCGAACAAGCCGATGCAGGCGGTCGCGATGCTGCGCTGCGGGCTCGACCTGGACGACGAGCTCCTCGCGCTGGCGGCCGGCAGCCACTCGGGCGAGGACTTCCACGTCGAGGGGGCCGAGAAGATCCTCGCGGGGGCGGGGCTGGTGGCGGGCGACCTGCGCTGCCCGGAGAGCTGGCCGATCGACCCGCAGGCGCAACAGGCGGTCGCGCGGTCGGGCGGTGGGCCGTCCCGGGTGCGGATGAACTGCTCCGGCAAGCACGCCGCGATGCTCGCGACCTGCGTCTCGGCCGGGTGGCCGATCGACTCCTACCTCGACCCCGGGCATCCGCTGCAGGTCGCGGTGCGGGACGTCATCGAGGAGCTGGCCGGCGCGCCGGTGACCGCCGTCGGCGTCGACGGGTGCGGGGCGCCGCTGTTCGCGGTGCCCACGGTCGGCGTCGCGCGGGCGTTCCGGGCGCTCGTCCTGGCCGGGCGCGGCACGCCCGAGCGGCGCGTCGCCGACGCGATGCGGACGCACCCGCAGTGGACGTCCGGTACGCGGCGCGAGGAGCGGCAGCTCATGGAGGCGGTCCCGGGGCTGCTCGTCAAGTGCGGTGCCGAGGGCGTGGACGCGTTCGCGTTCGCCGACGGGCGGGCCGGCGCCGTCAAGATCGACGACGGCGCGATGCGGGCACGGACTCCCGTCACCGTGGCGCTCCTGCGGGCGCTCGGTCTCGACGCGGCGGGGCTGGACGAGCTGGCCGTAGTCGAGGTGCGCGGCGGGGACGGCGTCGTGGGCGCCGTCCGTCCCGTGCCCGGCGTGTTCACGCCCGGCGGATCCCGCTCTCCTGTCTGAGCCCCTCGAACTCCTCCTTGAAGACCGTCTGCTCGTACAGGACGCCGTCCGGCCACGGCTTGCGCGGCTCGCGTCCCGGCTGGGGGTTGTCCTTGCGGAACTCCTCCCACTGGCTTTGCCGCGCGGGCGGGTAGCTGTGGGAGAACATCCCCGGCCGGTAGCTGTACAGGCCGCCCTGTTCCATGCCGCGGTGGTTGTCCTGGTCGTTCCGGCGCTCCGGGTGCACCTTCCGGGACGAGGCCGCGATGGTCAGGTAGAGCCAGGCGAGCATCCCGACGGTGGCCACCACGATGATGATCCACGCCCATCTGAAGGCAACGGTCTGGGTGGGGTCGGCAAGGATCGTGGAGAGCATCGTCGGTCCACCTCCCGAATGGTGTATCGGCCCCACGAGGGGTCAATTAGGGATGTGTCCGCTGATTTCCGAGTTAACCCCGTCGGGGGTGGGGCGGGCGGGCGCACCCACCGCCCGGAGGCGTCCCGCCGCCACCCCGGGCACCGCCATGGCGGCGGTCACGGCCAGCACACCGATCATCGGAACGCTCCAACCGCCGGTGGCGTCGTGCAGCGCGCCGACCGCGAGCGGGCCGGTCGCCGCGATGAGGTAGCCGGTGCCCTGCGCCATCCCGGACAGCTGCGCCGCGATGTGCGCGTCGTGGGCGCGCAGCCCGATGAACGACAGCGCGGTCGCGAACCCGAGGCCCTGGCCGAAGCCCAGCACCACCGTCCAGCCCCAGACCGACCCGATCGGCGCCCAGGTCACTCCCGCGAACCCGACCAGCGTGAGCGCCACCGTCCCGAGCACGAGCGGGCGCTGGTCGCGGGCCCGGCGGGCGAGCACCGGGACGGCCAGCGACCCGGCCGCCTGCATCGCCGCCGACAGGGCCAGCACGTAGCCGGCGGGCGCCTCGCCCATCCCGCGGTCCTGGCAGATCGTCGGCAGCCAGCCGAGCACGACGTACGCGAGCAGCGACTGCATGCCCATGAACACCGTGACGTTCCACGCCAGCCCCGACCGCCACACGAGCGCCGCGACGCCGCGCGACGCGGCCGCCGGCGGCGCCGACCGCGCGGCGTGCGCCGCCCGCCGCGCCCGCGGCACCCACAGCAGCCCGGCGAGCGCCGCCGGGATCGCGAGCAGGCCGAGCGGCAGCCGCCACGTCGAATCGAAGGCGTCCTCGACCGGCACGGACAGCCCGGACGACACCGCCGCCCCGGCCGTCACCGCGACCGTGTAGACGGACGTGACGGTGGTGATCCGGGCGGGATGGTCCCGCTTGATGATGCCGGGCATCGCGATGTTGCCGATGCTGATCGCGATCCCGGCGACCAGCGACCCGGCGAACAGCGCGACCGGGCCGTCCAGCAGCCGCAGCACCAGCCCGCCGACCAGCAGCGCCATCGCGCTGACCAGCAGCGTCTCGCCGCGCGGGGCGCGCGGCAGGAACGCCGCGACCAGCCCGTAGGAGCCGAAGAAGACGAGCGGCAGCGTGGTCAGCGCGCCCGCCGCCGTCCCGGACAGCCCGAACTCGTCGCTGATCTCGGTCAGCACCGGCCCGACCGCCGCGACCGCCGGCCGCAGGTTGACCGCCACCAGGACGATCATCAGCAGCGCACCGGCCGTCCCGGCGCGCCGCGCGCTCACCGCCCCTCCCCGTCGGCCGCGGCGTCCGCGCCGACCGTCGTGGCCGCGCCCGGCACCGCGTCCCCGTCCCCGTCCAGCAGGGTTTCCAGGACGGCGAGGGTCGGCTCGACGACGGCCGCCGCGGCGGAGGCCGCCGCCTGCGGGTCCGCCGCGATGATCGCGTCCAGCACGGCGCGGTGCCGGGCCGGGCCCGCCTCCGGGACCTCGCGGTCCAGCCGGACGGCGCGCATCGACTCGTGCAGCCGCCCGATGAAGAACCGCATCGCCTCGATGAGCACCGGGTTCCGGGACGCCTCCGCGACGCCGAGGTGGAACCGCGCGTCGGCGGCGCCGAACGCGTCCGGCTCGGTGGCCTCGTCGCGGGCGCGGAGCAGCTCCTCCAGCCGCGCGATGTCGGCGGTGGTGCGGCGGCGGGCCGCGAGCCGGGCCGCCTGGACGTCGTAGGCGAGCTGTACTTCGAACACGTCCCGGGCCGACGCCCGCGCCACCCGGCGCAGCAGCGGGCGCGGGTCGCAGCCGCTGCGCACGTAGGTGCCGTCGCCGCGCCGCACCTCCAGCACCCCGACGTGCGACAGCGCCCGGATCGCCTCCCGCACGGCCGGGCGGCTCACGCCGAGCTGCGCGGCCAGGTCCAGCTCGGCCGGGATCCGCTCGCCGACCGCCCAGGACCCGTCGCTGACCTGTGCCTGGAGCTGTTCGAGCACGGCGTCGACCGTCGATCCGCCGGCGATAGGACTCAACCCCACGAACCCTCCCAAAGTAAGACGTCAGACATCTTACGAGAGGCGATCGGGACGACCCGCGATGACCGCCGGGAGGGGTCTCGGCGGCCACCGCGGGCGCGGGCGGCGCCCGCCGGGGTGCGGGGTGGGTACCGGCGGACGCCGTGTCCGGATGCCCGGGCCGAGGTCAGCGGGCCCTGCGCGAGCCGAACAGCCCCGGGCGCCTCTTCCGGCGCCTGCGGCCGCGTGTCCTCGCCCGCCGCTCGTCGCGCGCGGCCTCCTCGCGCGCGGCCTCCTCGCGGGCGCGCTCCTCCTCGATGTGGGCCATGACCGCGCGGCGCGTCACCGACGGCGCCGGGTCGCGGCGCGACCGCTGGGACGGGCTGCCCTGGATGATGCCGCCCTGCACGGGCCCGCGGCCCGGCAGACCGCCCCGCGGCGTCCGGCCGCGCGGCCGGATCCGGGACGCCGTCAGCGTGACCACGACCCACAGGATGACCGCGAGGAAGATCACGGCGGGCCCGATGTAGAGGAACCAGGCGTCTCCGACGCCGCCGGGGGGAGCCGTCGGATTCACGTCGCCGGCGAGCATGGGGCGCCACCTCCTCGCCCCGGCCCTTACCCGGCGTCAGGCGGCTAACCGTCCGGTCACCGCCCGGCGCCGGTCACATGCCGCGCGACTGCGAGATGGAACCCGACGTGGCCAGCGTGAACGTCCGCATCGACTCCGCGAACTTCGACAGGTCCCATTCGGCCGGGCCCTCGTACCAGTAGAGGTTGTCGGCGCCCTCGGCCCGCTCGCCCGCGTCCTTGACCGTCTCCGCCCACTTCTGGACGGTGTCGAACACGACCGCGTACGGCAGGAAGCGGGAGAACAGCGCGATCCGCTGCCGGGACGCCGCGGCGTCGCCGTCCGGGACGGCGCCGCGCTCCAGGAACGCGCGGAAGCCGATCGTGTGCGCGAGCACCGTCGCGCCGCGCGCGGTCTTCGCCGGCATGTACTGGCCGCCATAGGCCAGCGCCGCGCCCGCGATGATCAGCGCGAGTCCCGCGAGCGCCCACTCGGTGGTGAGGGCCAGCGCCACCGTCGCGGCGATGCCGAGCAGCGTGACGAGAATGCCCGCGACCGTCCAGCGGGACCGGACGGTGTCGGGCCGCCGCGCGAACCAGCCCTGCTTCACCACGTCGTCGTACATCGCGGACCTGACCTGCGCCAGCTTCGTCGCGAACGTCCCGCCGAGCTCCGACAGCTTGACGGCGTCGCGGCCGGACCCGTCCGGGGCGGTGAGCAGCGCGTCCAGCAGGATCCGCTCGTAGGGGAGGAGGTCGACCTGGGGGCGGTCGAGGCGGCGCAGCGTCCAGTCGAGGCGCCCCGTCACGGCCCGGTCCTCCTCCTCGATCAGCAGGTAGCCGCGCACCGCGAGGTCGACGATCGTCGCGGTCACGTCGATCACGTCGGCCTGCTCGTCGATCAGCGTGCCGATCTGGCCGGGGCGCACCCCGTCCGGCGGCTCGAACTCGGCCCCGGCGAGCGGCGCCTGGTCGCCCTCGGCGGCCTTCCTGCCGACGACCCGCGCGTCCCGCCCGCGCAGCAGGTAGAGGGCGGCGACGCCGCCGACCAGCAGGACCAGCAGCCCGGCGAGCGCGCCGAGCGTCACGGCGTTCACCGAGAACGCGGTCGCGACCGTGTGCCGGCGCTCGTAGACCGCGCGGCCGCCGGTCGTGCCCGCGGGCAGCCCGGCGACGACCGTCATGTACTCGCCCGGCAGCATCCCCTGCTGCGCGTAGACGCCCTGCGTGTGCGCGTGGTTCGTGTAGTACTGCGTGCAGCCGATCGTGCTGCCGATCGGGCCGGTGAAGCAGTTGACGCTGCGGATCATCGCGCCGCCGTCGACGGTCGCCTTCGCCTCGTCGAGGGGCACCTTCCAGCCGCCGATCACCGGCCAGCGCAGCTCCTCCGCCGCGCCCATCGGGGTGATCGCGCCGCGCAGGTCGTACTCCAGCACGACCGTGCGGTCACCGGTCAGGTTCTTCGCGCCGCTCACCTCGACGGTCGTCGTCAGGTCGCCGCTGGACGCGTCGACCTTCGTCGGGCCGCCGTCCGGGCTGCTCGCCCGCAGGTTGCCGAGCTTCCAGACGCGGTCCTCGCTGAGGCTCTCGTGGGCGCGGGTGCGGAACGTCCGCCGGAATCCCTTGTGACCGGCGAACCGGTAGACGATCGTCTCCTTCACCTTGACGGCGCCGCCCTCGCCGGCGGTGAGGACGACCTCGTCCTTGAGCACCCGCTCCGACGCCGCGATCGTCCCGGACCCGGTCCCGGCGGCGGCGGCCGTCGCGGGAGAGGAGGTCAGCAGGGGGATCAGGGCCGCGGCCGACACCGTCAGAGCCACCGGCCGGAACCGGCACAACGCCGCAAGAGCAGACATGGCCGCAAATAGTATCGGCAACGCGTGCGATGATTCTGCGCTATGGCAGGTCACTACCCCCCGCCGCCACCACCGCCGCGGCCACCGGCGCCGCCGTACGGCCGGCCTCCGCACGGAGGGCCCCCGTACGGGGGGCCGCCGTACGGCGCACCGCCCCCGCGCGGGCCGGGGTACGGGCCGCCCGCCTACGGACCGCCGCAGTACCGGTACGTCCCGATGCGCCCGCCGCCGCGGCGCAGCGCCGGCGGGACGATCGCGGGCATCTTCGGCGGCCTGACCGCCCTCGTCGTCTTCGCGATCCTGGGGCTGTCCCTGCTCGGCGGGACGACCCGGGGCTCGACCGCCGACGCCCGGACGCCCGCATCGTCCGGCGGCGGGGCCCAGTCGGCGAAGGAGAAGGCCACCGACAACAAGCTGTACAAGAGCGGGGCGCTGACGTCGGTGAGCTGCCGGCTGCCGGGCATCCTGCCGTCCGCCGAGTCCATGCGGCAGTTCATGAACACGCTGAGCGACTGCCTCGACTCCGCGTGGGCCCGGCAGTTCCAGAAGGCCGGGATCGCCTTCGACAAGCCGAACCGCGTGTTCTGGGTGGAGCCGGGACGCAGCCCGTGCGGCACCTACCCGGCTCCCGGCGCGTCCGCGTTCTACTGCCCGGCGAACAACACGATGTACGTCGGCCTGGAGCACGTCGTCGAGACGTCGGGCGGCGAGCCGCTGTCGCACTACGCCGTGTACGCGCGGGTGATCGCGCACGAGTACGGCCACCACGTCCAGGACCGGGCCGGGATCCTCCTGTACGGGGACCGGCAGATCGAGAGCGGCGACCGGGCTACCGCCAACGCGGCCGGCCGCCGCATCGAGCTGCAGGCGCAGTGCTTCGCGGGCTCGTTCCTCGGCTCCGAGCGGGCCACGCTGCCGATGACGCGCGAGCAGTACGTCGCGATGATCGTGGACGTCCGGGGCCGGGGCGAGGACCGCAAGCCGCCGGACGAGCGCGACCACGGCCTCGGCCGCCACTACGCGGGCTGGGTGGTCACCGGCTTCAACGGCCGCGACCTGACCGTGTGCAACACCTGGATCGCGCCGCCCTCCACGGTGAGCTGACCTCCAGGGCGAGCCGACCTCCAGGCGAGTCGACCTCCACGGTGAGCTGAGTCGTTCGCGTACGCGCGGCTGAGCACCGGTACTCATGCCCGGGGCGCGGGCGGGCCGCAGACTCGTGCCATGACGACCCCGAAGCCGCCGGCACCACCGCGTTCTTCGTCCAGGCCGCGATCTCGTTCGCCGTCTCCAGCACCGCCGTCGCCGTGGGCGTCGCGTACCTGCCCGTCAGCGCGTGGGTCCGCGCGTTCCTCGCGCTGGGCCTGCTGTACGTGATCACGTCGACGTTCACGCTGGCCAAGTGCGTCCGCGACAAGGAGGAGAACGAGGCCATCAGCAACCGCGTCGACCAGGCGCGGCTGGACAAGCCGCTCGCCGAGCACGACCCCTACTCGACCTCCAACCTGTGACCTCCCGCCGAGCCCGGCGCCGTCGCCCGGACGGCGCCGGGCTCCGTCATTTCCGTCTTTTCTGACGTTTCCGGCATGTGAGGCGATTCACCACGAAGTGCTAGCTGGCCCGCTTGCAATTGCAAGCACCATGACGCAGGCTGGAGTCATGGCAAGTTCCAAGGTCGGCTCCATCGGGGAGTACATCCGGGAGCAGCGCACGCGGGCGAAGATCTCGCTGCGCCAGCTCGCGGACGTCTCCGGGATCTCCAACCCGTACCTGAGCCAGATCGAGCGCGGCCTGCGCAAGCCGAGCGCCGAGATCCTGCAGCAGATCGCCAAGGGGCTGCGGATCTCCGCCGAGGCGCTGTACGTGCAGGCGGGCATCCTTGAGGACCGCGAGGCCGACACCGACGTCCAGGCCGCCGTCCGGGCCGACCTCCTGCTCACCGAGCGGCAGAAGCAGGTCCTGCTCGACATCTACGCGTCGTTCCTCAAGGAGAACGAGGCCACGGGCGTGCTCGGCGCCGATTTCGCCGGCGCCGCGGCCCCGGACCGCCCCGCACCGGACGCACCGGCGCCCGACCGCGCGGCGCAGGAACCAGCGGAGCCGTACGAACGCAGTGAACGCAACGAACGCATCGCACGCAACGGAAAGGAAGAGGTCGGATGACGCTGGCCAGCAACATTCGAGAGAACAAGGCCGTCTACGCCGTGGCCGGCGCCGGCGACTTCGCGGTGGAGAAGCTCCGTGAGGTCCCCGGCCAGGTGGACCGCTACCGCGAGCAGGTCCGCGGCACCGTCGACCGCTACCGCGGCGAGGTCTCCCGGTACCAGCGGCGCGTGGACGCCAAGGACCTGCCGGGCGCCGCGGTCGCGTACGCGACGCACTTCGGCACCCGCGCCGTCGAGCTGATCGACGAGCTCGCCGAGCGGGGCAAGAAGGTCGTCAACCGCGAGGCCGTCCAGGTCGCCGAGATCACCGAGGCCGACGCGAAGCCCGCCACGCGGACCCGCACCGCCCAGCGCGGCACCGGGACGGGCCGGCAGGGCCGCTCCACCACGAAGAAGTAACGGCACCGCCGTAGAATGCCCGGCCGGGAACACCCGGCCGGGCTTCTTCGTCTGTTCCAACAGGCTGTCCCGCTGGACGGTGCGCATAGGGTTGGGGCAGACGTACGCCGGGTGCGCGGCAGGGAGTCGCCGTCCGAGACGAGCAGGAGCGCTGATGCCGGACTTCAACGTGGTGGACTACTTCTTCTGGCTGCTGCTGATCATCGCGTTCGTCATGGAGGCGTGGGCGCTGATCGACTCGCTGACCGTGCCGGAGAGCGCGTTCGCCGCGGCGGGCAAGTGGCGCAAGAAGCTCTGGATGATCGTCCTGATCGTCGCGGCGGTCGTCGGCGCCGCCTACGCGGTCGCGCCCGCGGCCCTGGGGGCCAGCCCGATCGCGCTGCTGATCGGCATCCTCCCGGTCGCGGCCTTCATCGCGTCCGCCGTCTACCTGGCGGACGTCCGTCCCGCGGTCGGCCCGTACCGGAAGAAGAACGGCGGCCGCGGCGGTTCCCGGCAGGGCCCCTACGGCCCCTGGTAGGCCCACCGCCTACGGGTGAGCCGGGCACCGGGGGCGGGCGCCTCCGCCGCCCGGTGCCGGGCGTCCTAGGGGGACGGACGGGAGAGGGCCTCGACCGAGACCAGGCCGTGTTCGACGACGTGGACGGCGCGGTCGAGGGCGGTGCGCATGGAGACGGGGTCGTAGCCCTCGCGGCGGCAGTGCGCGACGACCGCCTGCATCCCGCCGACCGCTATGCCGGACGCGGCGACGGCGTCGATCTCCGGGATGCCGGGGCAGAGGTCGCGGAGCAGGGCCTCGATCGCGTCCTGGGCGTCGGTGAGGCGCTGGAGGGCGCGGGCGCGGAGGGCGGGCCGTTCGAGGACGAGGGCGACCTGGATCGCCCCGTACTCGGCGTGCTCGGCGACGACCGCGTTGAGGACGTCCACGATGCTGCGCCGTATCGTCTCCATCGGCGTCTCGCCGGGGGTGCGGCGCAGCCGCTCGGACACCTCGGCGAGCCGGTCGTCGATCTCGGCGAAGACCACGTCCTCCTTCGACGGGAAGTAGCCGAAGAACGTGCGGGGCGCGATGTCGGCGGCGGCGGCGATGTCGGCGATCGTCGTCTCCTCGTAGCCGCGCTCGGCGAACAGGCGCAGCGCGGCGGTCGCGATCGCCTGCCGGGTGCGCTGCTTCTTACGCTCCCGCAGGCCCGGCCTGGCCCGCTCCTCGTCCATGTGACGGACATTACCATGACTGCAAAGTTGCATCTATTGCAAAACTAGAGCGATCGGTGTTCTCTGCCAGCATGGCGCGATTTCTGGACGCACTGGGGCGTCTCTGCGTGCGGCGGCGGCGCGCGGTCTTCGAACTGTGGGCCGTCGTCATGCTGGGCGCGGGCGTCCTCGGCATCGTGTACGGGGGCATGTTCGTCCAGCAGAGCACGCTGCCCGGCACCGAGACGCAGCGCGCCATCGACACGCTGAGCCAGGACTTCCCCGCGATGACCGGCCCGACCGCGACCGTCGTCTTCCACGAGACGCCGCAGGCCGCCCCCGCCGACTGGCGGGTCGCGCTCACGATCGGACGGTCGATCGAGAACATCGGGAAGATGAAGCGGGTCGCGTTCGTCGAGAACCCGTACGTGCCCGGCATGGGCGGCTTGAAGGACGACAACGCGGTGGTCGTCCGGCTCAACTTCACCGGGACGATGAGCGAGGTGGGCCACGCCGACCTCGACGCGCTGAACCGCGCCGTCGAGCCCGCGCGGATGGCCGGGGTGGAGGTGAAGTTCGGCGGCATCGTCGCGATGATCCTCAACCAGCCGAAGGGCGGGCCGCAGGAGGGCGTCGGGATCGCGCTGGCGCTGGTCGTGCTGCTGCTGGCGTTCGGGTCCTACCTCGCGGCGGGCATCCCGATCCTGGTGTCGATGTGCGGGATGGCCGTCGCCTACTCGCTGATCCATTTCTCGGCGTCGCTGTTCCAGATCGCGCCGACGGCGCCGATGGTCGCGGCGATGCTCGGCATCGGCGCCGGGATCGACTACGCGCTGTTCATCGTCACCCGGTACCGGCAGCAACTCGCCGAGGGCGACGACGTGGAGACCGCGGTCGGGCACGCGATGGCCCATTCCGGGCACGCCGTCGTCTTCGCCGGCGGCACCGTCGTGTTCGCGATCTGCGGGCTGTTCCTCTCCGGGATCGAGTTCATCGGACGCATCGGCATCGCGACCGCGCTCGCCGTCGCCATCATGGTCGCCGCCGCGCTGACGCTGCTGCCCGCCATCCTGGGCGCGCTCGGGGACCGCATCGACCGGTACCGGCTGCCGCGCGTCCGTCCCGACCGGAGTTCGCGGCGCTGGACGGCCTGGGGAAGGCACGTCGACCGGCACGCCTGGCCCTACGCGATCGTCGCGACGCTCGTCCTGCTGGCGCTGTCCGTGCCGACGCTCAGCCTGCGGTTCGGCGTGATGGCGGACAGCATGTCGTCGCCGAAGATGGAGGCGCGGCAGGCCTACGAGATCGTCGCCCGCGAGTTCGGCGCCGGCCACTACAGCCCGTTCGTCATCGTCGCGAAGGTGCCCGGCGAGGAGAAGCGCGTCAAGCCGAAGCGCGTGGTGCCCACGGTCGACGGCCGCGAAGGGCTGACCGGCCTGACCGGCCCGGCCGTGGCCGAGCCCAGCCCGCCGCCGCGGCAGGCCCTTCCCAAGGGCGCGCCGGACCCGGACAAGAAGCCCGACAAGGACGCCGTCCTCGTCGCACAGGAACTGCAGACGCGCGTTTCCGAGGTGCCCGGCGTCGTCTCCGTCGGGGAGCCCGTGGTGACCGGGAAGACGGCGATCCTGCAGGTCGTCCCCCGGGACGCCCCGCACGCGGAATCGACGACCGACCTCGTCCACCATCTGCGGGACGTGGAGATCCGCGCCGTGCGGGACGCCAATCCGGGCACGGAGATCTACCTGGGCGGCGAGAACCCCGCCATCATCGACATCGCGGCGACGGTCGGGGATCGCATGCTCACCGTCGTCGTCGCGGTCGTCGTCGTCGCGCTGCTGCTGCTCGTCATCGCCTTCCGCTCGGTGGTCGTCCCGGTGAAGGCCGCGCTCATGAACCTGCTGTCGATCGGGGCCTCGTTCGGCGTCGTCACCGCCGTGTTCCAGTGGGGCTGGGGCATCGAGCTGCTCGGCGTCGACCAGGCCATCCCGATCATGTCGTTCATCCCGCTGTTCATGTTCGCCCTGATCTTCGGGCTGTCCATGGACTACGAGGTCTTCCTGCTGTCGCGGATCAAGGAGGAGTACGAGCGGACGGGCGACCCGCACGAGTCGGTGGTGACCGGCATCGGGGCCACCGCGCGGCTCATCACCTCCGCCGCGCTCATCATGATCTTCGTGTTCGCGAGCTTCGTCCCGCAGCCCGACCCGATGGTCAAGATGATGGCGCTCGGCCTCGCGGTCGCCGTCGCGATGGACGCCACGATCGTCCGGCTCGTCCTCGTCCCGGCGCTGATGAGCCTGCTCGGCCACGCGAACTGGTGGTGGCCCGGCCGGTCCCGTCCGGTGCCGCCGCCCCCGGAACCGGAGCCCGAACCGGCCGCCGAGCAACTCGAACTGGAGCTGACGACCTGACACAGAGTGTTCTTCTCCGTGACGGGTATTGCGTGGGCGGACACTTGGGGGGCCCATGCGCGTCGCTTCAGTACGGACGGTCGTGCCGGATCACCACTACGACCAGGACCAGATCACGCAGGCGGTCGTGCGCCGCACGGACGCGAAGGAGGAACTCGTCCGCCGCTTCCACGCCGCTACCCAGGTCACCGGCCGCAACCTGGCGCTGCCGATCGACGAGTACGTGAAGCTGGACGGCTTCACGGGCGCCAACGACGTCTACATCGAGACGGCCGTCGAGCTGGCGACCCGCGCGGTGGGGGACGCGCTCGACCGGGCCGGATGCAGCCCGCGCGACGTCGACCACCTGGTCTTCTGCTCGTCGACCGGTGTCGCGACGCCCTCGCTGGACGCCCGCGTGGCGCAGCGCGCCGGCCTGCGCGAGGACGTCACGCGCGTGCCGATGTTCGGGCTGGGCTGCGCGGCGGGCGCCGCCGGGCTGTCCCGCCTGTACGACTACCTGCGCGGCTGGCCCGAACGGGTGGCGGTGCTGGTCTGCGTCGAGCTGTGCTCGCTGACCGTCCAGCGCGACGACGGCTCGGTGGCGAACCTGGTCGCCAGCGGGCTGTTCGGCGACGGGGCCGCCGCGGTGGTCGCGGTCGGGGACCGGCGCGACACCGGCGCCCACCGGGGGCCGCGGGTGGTCGCGACCCGCAGCCGGCTCTATCCCGCCACCGAGCGGCTCATGGGCTGGGACGTCGGCGACCACGGCCTGCGCGTCGTCCTCGCCGCCGACCTGGTGGACCACGTCGACGCGACGCTGGCCGGCGACGTGACCGCCTTCCTCGGCGACCACGGGCTCAGCCCGGACCGGGTCGGCTCGTGGGTCTGCCACCCCGGCGGCCCGAAGGTGATCGAGACCATCCAGCGGCGCCTCGACCTGGAACCGGACGCCCTGGACGTCACCTGGGACTCGCTGCGCACGATGGGGAACATCTCCTCGGTGTCGGTGCTCAACGTGCTGGAGGAGACGATCGCGCGGCGCCGCCCGCCGGACGGCGAACCCGGCCTGCTGATGGCGCTCGGCCCGGGGTTCTCCTCCGAGCTGCTCCTGCTGCGCTGGTGAACCGGTACGCGGGGCTGATCGCGCTCGTCGCCGCCGAGCGGCTCGCCGAGCTGGCCGTGGCGCGCCGCAACCGGGCCTGGGCGATGCGGCACGGCGGGGTCGAGCACGGCCGGCGGCACTACCCGCTGATCGCCGCCGCGCACGCGGGGCTGCTGGGCGGGGCGCTGCTGGAGGCGCGCAGGACCCGGTTCGTCCCGGCCCTCGGGTGGCCGATGCTGGCGCTGGCGGTCTCGTCCCAGGCGCTGCGCTGGTGGTGCATCGCCAGCCTGGGGAAGCGGTGGAACACCCGGGTCATCGTCGTGCCGGGCATGCCGCTCGTCGAGCGCGGCCCCTACCGCCGCGTCCGGCACCCCAACTATGTGGCCGTCGTCGCCGAAGGGGTCGCGCTGCCGCTCGTCCACACCGGGTGGCGGACGGCGCTGCTGTTCACGGCGGCCAACCTCTCCCTGCTGCGGATGCGCGTCAGGATCGAGAACGAGGCCCTCGGCTACGGGATCTGCTCCACCCGGACGCCGGGGACGGCCGCGTAGACCTCCGGGTCGGCGGTGATCAGCGGCCAGCGCCGCCAGCGGGCCGACCACGCGGCCTGCGCGGCGTCCATCCCCAGGTTGGGGATCGTGGTGACGAGCAGCCCGGTCTGCTGGGCGATCACGTCGTCGAGGTCGTCGACGTGGACGACCTGCATGCCGGGCAGCCGCTCCAGGACGGTGCGGCCGTGGTCCGGGACGATCTGCCAGGCGCGGGCGAGCGCGGTGGCGGGGATCACGATGGTCGCGTGCTGGGCGATGGACGCGCGCAACCGGGCGCGGACGTAGATCGTCTTGCCGGTCGCCAGGTCCAGGAGTGCGGTCGCGTCGAAGACGTGACCGGTGATCACGCGACGTCCCGGCGGTCCGGCGCGCCGCGTTCGACGAGCCGGTCCACCATGGCCTGCTCATCCGGACTCGGCGGGCCGAACAGGTCGTCGATGGTCGAGGAGTCCCGCAGGAAGGCCAGCTTGAGCCGCGCCCCGTCCGCGAGGAACCCGGACACCGAGGCGATCTTCTTGTCCTCGGCGAGGCCCTGCAACGTGGCGGCAAGCTCATCAGGGAGCGTGATGTTGAGTCTCGCCATGGCGCACAGAATACACACTCCAAGCCCTCCCAGTGTGTACTGGCCGGGTCTCCGGGTCGGCCCCCGCGACGGTCAGAACGACGTCCGCGGCCGTGCGGGCGGCAGCCGGAACAGGCCCTTCAGCCTGTTCAGCGCCTCCGCGTCCCCGGACACCGACGCGGCGCCGGTCGCGATCGCCTCGGCGAACGTCCCGCCCTGGCCGGTCAGGGCGACGAAGGCGTCCTCGTCGATCGTGATGGTCGCGTCCGGGTGCTGGGCCGGGCCGTGCAGCGCCTCGATCGTCCCGTCGTCGACGCGGGCGTGGAACACCTCGTCGCCGACGCGGAACTCGTAGACGGCGCGCAGCCCGGCGGCGGCCTCGGGGACGAAGCAGGCGCGCAGGCCGAGGACCGTCCAGCCGGGATGGAACGTCTCGGCCGGGCGCCGCTCGCCCATCGCCCACTTCATCCCCCACCGGGCCAGTTCCAGGATCGCCGGGGCCAGTTCCTCGCCGGCCTCGGTGAGCGCGTAGACGGGGGTGCGGGCGGGCGGCGGGAGCGTCGTCTTGCGGGCGAGGCCCTCCCGCTCCAGGTGCTTCAGCCGGGCGGCCAGCAGCCCGGTGCCGAGGCCGCGCAGGCTGGCCCGCAGGTCGCCGAACCGCTTCGGGCCGGTGAGCAGCTCGCGGACCAGCAGCAGCGTCCAGCGCTCGCCGACGAGGTCGAGGGTGCGGGCGGTCGCGCAGTACTGGTTGTAGGTTCGCTGTTCCACTTCATCACTGTAGGCTTCGCGCTTCCTGTTCCTGAACCGCGTCCAGCAGCATCCCGGTGAGCGCCTCGGGGTGGGTCAGCATCACGTCGTGCGGTGCGTCCAGGGTGAGCGTCCGGTATCCGGCGGATTCGCCGAACCGGTCGAAGGGGTAGGTCAGCGGCGTGCAGCAGATGGCCGTTCCGGGAATCAGGTTGACGGCCCCGGCCAGCAGTGTGGGCTCGGTGAACGTGCGCAGCGGCTGCGGGACCAGCCGCGCGGCCAGCCACTCGGCGTCGCCGGGGTCGGTGACGCCGTACGCCGCCGGGGGCGGCGCCGGGATCCACCGCCCGTCCTCGCTCGTGTCGGCCAGCGCCTGGACGACCTCGACGAAGGCGGCGGGGGCGAGGCCGAACAGGCTCGCGCCGTCGGGCCCGGCCCATCCGTCCACCAGGACGATGTGGCGGACGGAGCCGGGCCGCATGTCGGCCGCCTCCCGGACCACCAGGCCCGCGTAGCTGTGCCCGACGAGCACGACCCGCTCCCCGGCGCCGTCGAGGGCGGCGGCGACCAGCGCGGCGTGCTCGTGCAGCCCGTGGTCTCCGGTCAGGTCGACGGTCACCGCGCGGGCCCCGGCGGCCTCCAGCAGCGGGACGACCCGGTCCCAGGCCGAGGGCCCGTGCCAGGCGCCGTGGACGAGCATGAACGTGGTCATCGGTCGTTCTCCTTGTGCACGAGGGGCAGGACCCGGTCGGCGAACTCCTCCAGGCCCGTGTCGTGGTCGTCGGTCGCCAGCCGGATCACGAGGTGGCGGGCGCCGGCCGCGACGTAGCCGTCCAGCCAGCGGGCGGCGTCGCGCGGGGTGCCCGCGAACATCGCCTGGACGGACGCGACGAACTCCAGCGGCGCGTTGTAGTACCGCTCGATGCTGCTCCGCATCCGGTGGTGCGCCTTCTCGGGGTCGTCGTCCACGCAGAGCGTCGCGTACAGGGCGGGCGTGACCGGACGGACCGCGTCCGCCTCGATGGCCGTGCGCTCCGCCGCGTAGGCGGCCGCCTCGGGCGGGTAGGGCAGCCAGCCGTCGGCGAGGCGGGCCACGCGCGCCAGCGCGGGCCCGCCGCCCGCGAGCCAGACCGGCGGCCCGCCCGGACGGGACGGCGGCGGCGCGATCCGGACGTCCTCGAACGCGAAGTGCTCGCCCCGGTGGGAGACCGCCTCGCCCGACCAGAGCCGCCGCATGACCTCGATCGCCTCCTCCAGCCGGGCGCCACGGCGGGCGAACCCGACGCCGACCGCCGCGAACTGCGCCTCGGTGGCGGGCATCGGGTATCCGGCGCCCATGCCGGCGATGAGCCGTCCGTCCGACAGCCGGTCCAGGGTGGCGAGCTGGTGCGCCAGCAGGATCGGGTGGCGCAGCGCGGGCAGCAGCACCGCCGTGCCGACCGCGACCCGCTCGGTGGCCGCCGCCACGGCGGCGAGCAGCAGCAGCGGATCGGCGCGGGGCCTGGTCACGGGGCTGTCGCCCGCCCAGACCGAGTCGAGCCCGAGCTCCTCCGCCCGCCGCGCGCGGGCGACGAGCCGCCCGAGGTCGTGCTCGCCCGCGGCGCTCTGGTCGCGCGTGGGCAGCAGGTAGCCGATGTCCATCCCGCCTCCTTGTAAGTGCAGGATCTTAACTGTTGACTTCTTATTTTTGAAGTGCAAGATTCTGATACCAGTAGCGATGACGGGAGTGTCGACGATGACAGAGGCGCGGTACACCGCGGAGGCGCACGTCACCGGGGGCAGGAACGGCCGGGCGACCACCACCGACGGGGCGCTCGACCTGAAGCTGCGGATGCCCAAGGAGATGGGCGGGGACGGGGAGGGGAGCAATCCCGAGCAGCTCTTCGCGATCGGCTACGCGGCCTGTTTCGGCACCACCCTCGACCTGCTCGGCCAGAGCACCGGCCGCCGGGCGGACGACGCGGAGATCGACGCGGCCGTCTCGCTGATCCCGAACGGCGCCGGGGGCTTCCGGCTCGGCGTCGAACTGCGGATCTCGCTGCCGTCGCTCACCGCCGCCGAGGCGGCCGGCCTGGCCAGGGCCGCGCACCGGGCCTGCCCCTACTCCAACGCCACGCGCGGCAACATCGAGGTGGCGCTGGTGGTCAACGGAGAATCCCTCTGAGGTGTCGATCCGCCCGCCGCCCGTTCGTGTAGAGGGTGAGGACGGCCGGCGCCCGGCCGGCGTCCGGGAAGGGGCGGTACCGATGACCGAGGTCAGGACACTGCTGGACGGCCGCGGGCTGGTCGAGTCGCCGCGCTGGCACGGCGACCGGCTGTACTTCTCCGACTGGTCCGCGGGCGAGGTGGTCGCCGTCGACCCGGCGACGGGCGCGGCGGAGGTCGTAGCGCGGGTGACGTCGCTGCCGCTGTGCACGGCGTGGCTGCCGGACGGCCGGCTCGTGATCGTCTCGTCGGCGGACGGCCTGCTGCTGCGCCGCGAACCGGACGGCACGCTGGTCACCCACGCCGACCTCGGCCCCGCCGCCTGGAACGACATCGTGGCCGACGGGCGCGGCAACGTCTACGTCAACGCCGTCGGCTTCGACCCGATGTCCGGAGAGGTGGCGGGGCCCGGGGCGGTCTGGCTGGTCGCCGACGGCACGGTGCGCCAGGTGGCGGACGACATCGCCTTCCCCAACGGGATGGCGGTGACGTCCGACAACTCCACCCTGATCGTCGCCGACTCCTACGGCCACAGCCTCGTGGCCTTCGACATCGGTGCGGACGGCACTCTCGCGAACCGCCGCCTGTGGGCCGATCTGGGGGAGGCCGCCGCCCCGGACGGCATCTGCGTTGACGCGGAAGGCGCCGTCTGGTACGCCGACGTCCCCAACCGGCACTGCGTGCGCGTCGCGGAGGGCGGCGAGATCCTGCGGACCGTCGACCTCGACCGAGGAGCGTTCGCGTGCGCCCTCGGCGGCGCGGACGGAACGACGCTGTTCATCACCGCCGCCGAGTGGCGCGGCATGACCGACGCCGAGATGGTCACCCCCGCCTCCGGCCAAGTGCTAGCCACCGAGGTCGACGTCCCAGGCGCCGGCCGGCCCTAACCTGCCGACGCCCCCCCGGGCTCCGTTGACCTGCGGCGTGTTGTTGTTATGGAGGCGCTCATATCAACAACACGCCGCAGGTCAACGTTCAGGGGCGGGCGGGGACGTTACGGCGTCGAGGCGGCTTCGCTGGGTGTCGCTCAGCCGCAGGTTCGCGGCGGCGACGTTCTCCTCCAGGTGCGCGATCGACGCCGTTCCCGGGATGGGCAGGATGACCGGCGAACGGGCGAGCAGCCAGGCGAGGGCCACCTGCGCCGGGGTGGCGTCCAGTTCGGCGGCCACCGCTCCGATCTCGCCCACCGGCTCCGAGGCCGCGGGATGGACGGGCCGCCACGGCAGGAAGCCGATCCCGGCCGCGGTGCAGGCGTCGAGCACCGCCTCATGCTCGCGGTCGAGCACGTTGTAGCGGTTCTGGACGCTGGCGATGTCGACGATCTCCCGCGCCTGGTCGAGCTGGGCGACGGTGACTTCGGATAGCCCGATGTGGGCGATCTTGCCCGCGTCTCGCAGCTCGGCCAGCGTCCCGACTTGGTCGGCCAGGGGTACCTCCGGGTCGACGCGGTGCAGCTGAAGCAGGTCGAGCCGGTCGACGCGGAGCCGGCGGCGGGCCCGCTCGACCTGTTCCCGCAGCACCTCGGGCCGTCCGCACAGTGCCGCGTCGCGCGGCGGGTCCGGCGGCACCACGCCCACTTTCGTCGTGCGAGCACGTCGTCCGGAAAGGGGTGCAGGGCCTCGACGAGCAGTTCCTCGTTGGCTCCCCACCCGTACAGGTAGGCGGTGTCGATGAGCGTCACGCCCAGCTCGACGGCCCGCCGGGCCACCGCGATGGAGCCTTCGCGGGAACCGGCGTCGGTCGGCAGCTTCATGGCTCCGAACCCGAGCCGCCGTGCCTCGATCGCCTTCCCGATGCGGAACGTACCGGACGTCATAGGCAGATGTCCCCCTCGCCGGAAACCGTAACAGCCCACTCCATCCAAGATCACGCCCGTGCGCGGATCACCAGGTCTTGCCCGCCTGCTCCCGGATCGTGTGGTTGAAGAAGTTGGTCATCGCGATCTCCAGGATGATCGCGGACAGCTGCTTCTCGTCGAAGCAGGCGGCCGCGTCCTCCCAGATCTCGTCCGTCACGCCGGGCGCGCCGTCCTGGATCCGGGTGGCGGCCTCGGCCAGCGCGAGCGCCGCGCGCTCCTCGTCGGTGAAGAAGGGCGTCTCGCGCCACGCGGCGACACTGTGCAGCCGCTCGTCGGTCTCGCCGTGCTTCTTCGCCGCGCGGACCCCGGCGAACACGCACGGGCTGCACCGGCCGGTGTCTCGTCAACGGGCTTCCCGGGTTGGTCTCGTGGCGCGAGGACGGCTCCCCGCTCTCGGTCATGGCGTTCACCGTCGACGGCGGCCGCATCGCCGCCATCACGGTCGTGGGCGACCCCGCCATGCTCGCGGCGATGGACCTGCCGGACCCGTCCAGCGGGTGAACGTCAGTCCGGGGCCCCGGCCGGGAACTCCTGGGTGCCGAGCACCCGGAGCAGCTCCAGCCGTTCGCGGGTCTTGGCGTCCGCCGGGGTGAGCACCAGCAGCTGCTGGCCCTGGTCGGGCGTGACCAGGGTCTCGCAGTTCATCAGCAGGCGGCCCACGCGCGGATGCAGCAGGGTCTTTTGGTCGGTGCGCCGGACCGCCACTTCATGCTCGTCCCACAGCCTGCGGAAGTCGGTGCTCGCGGCCCGCAACCGCTCGACGAGCCCGGTGACGGCGGGGTCGCCGGAGCGGCGCCCGGCGGTGGCGCGCAGGTCGGCCACGAGCTCGCGGGCGTGCCGGTCCCGCTCCTCGGGCGGGGCGGTGGCGCGGGCGGCGGGCTCGGTGAACCACCGGTACACCGGGTATCGGCGGTCGCCGGAGAAGCCGGTGTGGTCGCCCGTCAGCAGGACGGCCGCCCGGTTCTGGGCGAGGATCTCGCCGAGGTCGGACAGCACCAGGGCCGGGGCGTCGCCGAGCAGGTCCAGCACGCGCACCAGGCCGGCGCGGGCCAGGCGGGCCGTCCCGTCGGCGGGCGGCGGCCGGTGGCCCGCCAGGTGGAACAGGTGGTCGCGCTCGTCGTCGGACAGCCGCAGCGCCCGGGCCAGCGCGCCGAGCAGCTGCACGGACGGCTGGCTGCTGCGGCCCTGCTCAAGGCGGACGACGTAGTCCACCGACATGCCGGCGAGCATCGCGACCTCCTCCCGGCGCAGGCCGGCGGTGCGGCGGCGTGGCCCGCCGGTGAGGCCCACCTCCGCCGGACGGATCGCCTCGCGGCGGCGGCGCAGGAAGTCGGCGAGCTGCTCGCGTTGCATGACTCCATCGTTCCTCGCGGCGGCGGGGCCGGCCAGGGAGCGGCGCTCCCATGATGAACGCTCCGCTTTCGAGCGCCCCGACCCGGACGCAGGGTAGGGGCATCGACAACGGGAGGACACATGCAGACGCGAACCCTGGGCACGACCGGCCCGTCCGTTTCCGCGCTGGGCCTGGGCGCGATGGGCATGTCGGGCGCCTACGGCCGCGCCGACCGGGCCGAGAGCATCGCCACCGTGCACGCCGCGCTGGACGCCGGCGTGACGCTGATCGACACCGGCGACTTCTACGGCATGGGCGACAACGAGCTGCTGCTCGCCGAAGCCCTGCGCGGCCGGAACCGCGACGGCCACCGGCTCAGCGTCAAGTTCGGCATGCTGCGGGGGCCGGGCCCCGGATTCGGCGGGATCGACGGCCGTCCCGAGGCGGTGAAGAACTTCCTGGCGTACACGCTGACCCGGCTGGGCACCGACCACATTGACATCTACCGTCCGGCCCGGCTGGACCCCGCGGTGCCCATCGAGGAGACGGTGGGCGCGATCAAGGAGATGATCGACGCCGGGTACGTCCGGCATCTCGGCCTCTCGGAGGTCGACGCCGCGACGATCCGCCGGGCGCACGCCGTCCACCCGGTCGCCGACCTGCAGATCGAGTACTCGCTGATCTCCCGCGCGGTGGAGGCGGACGTCCTGCCCACGCTGCGCGAGCTGGGGATCGGCCTGACCGCCTACGGCGTCCTCGGCCGCGGCCTGATCTCCGGGCACTGGACGGCCGGCCGCCCCGCCCCCGGCGACAGCCGGGCCCACAGCCCGCGCTTCTCGGACGGCAACGTGGAACACAACCTCGCCCTGGTGGACGCCCTGCGCCGCGTCGCCGAGGCGAAGGGGTGCACGGTCGCGCAGCTCGCGATCGCCTGGGTCGCCGCCCAGGGCCCGGACATCGTCCCGCTGGTGGGGGCCCGCACCCGCGAACGCCTGGCCGAGGCCCTGCCCGCGCTGGACGTCCACCTGACCCCGGACGACCTGGCCGAGATCGAGAAGGCGGTGCCACCGGGGGCGGCCCGAGGCGACCGCTACCCGTCGGCGTTCATGTCCGGCCTCGGCGTAGGCAACTGACGTTGACCTGCGGCATGTCGTTGTTATGAGCGTATCTATAACAACGACATGCCGCAGATCAACGCCGGCCGGTCGAGTCGGGCGCGCTCGGCCGGCTGCGGCGGATGCTCGGGTCCTTCGTGGTCGTGGACGCGTCGTCCTGACCGCGAAGCCGGACGGCCATATGGACGAGGAAGCCCACGCCCGCCAGCAGGTAGCAATTGGCGATGGGCGTCAGGAAGAGGTGGAAGCCGTATTGGAGCGGGTGGCCGTTGTGGGGCGTCCACCAGAGCGGCGAGAGCACGAACAGGACGTACGCGGCCAGGGCCGTTCTCCGGTTGCCGTCGCGGAGCAGAACCGCCAGCGCGGGGACGATCCACACCCAGTGGTGCGCCCAGGAGACGGGGGAGACCAGGAGCCCGGTCACGCCCGTGACCGCTATTGCCACAGGCCAGTCGCCCCGGTGTGCCCAGGCCGCCGCGAGCGCGAGACCGAGAATGCCGATGGTCAGCGGAATGGCGGCGTACCAGTCGCCGACCTCTGTCGTTCCGCGCAGTATGCGGGTCAGCGCGCCCAGCGGCGATTGGTTGCTGATGTACGGGACGCCCACCCGGGACGTGTCATAGAAGGTGTGCAGCCAGTAGAGGCGGGACGCGTCCGGCGCGATGGCGTGGGCGAGCAGCGTGCAGACGGCGAAGGTCGCGGTGGCCGTGGCGGCGTCCCTGGTGCGCCTCGTCAGCAGGAGCAGCACGACGAAGACGGCCGGGGTCAGCTTGATCGCGGTCGCGATGCCGATCCCGATCCCGGCGGGACGGCCCTGGGCCACCCGGTGCATGTCGGCCAGGACGAGGGCCAGAAGGAAAAGGTTGACCTGCCCCAGGAAGAATGTGTGCCAGACCGGTTCGAGAAGAAGACCGCTCGCGAGCACGACCACGAAAGGAATGCTGCGGCCGGTCAGTTGAAACGCCGTCCGGCATGCCCAGATGAAGGCCGCCAGCGAGGCCGACTGCCACAGCAGGCGCGCGAGAACGAGTGGCATCTCGGCAAGAGGGGTGAACAGGGCCGCCATAAAGGGCGTGTTGGTGAACCAGTGGTCGGCGAGCTGTACCTGGTAGAGGTCGTCGCCGTCCGTTATCGCCCGCCCTCCCAGCCAGTAGATGCGGAAGTCGAGCGAGTCGTAGGCAATGGAGAAGACGGCGACTCCCAGGATTTCGAGAATCAGGAGCAATGACGCCCAGCGTTTCATGCTGACAAAGGTGCAGGTGGCGCCGCCCGGCGGTCATCGGGCCGCCGGACACATTGGGAAAGGGCGTTTGTAGCCCGTGGGATTACGCCTCCGGGCCAATGTGCCGGGTAAGGGCCCGCGGTTACGATCGCCGCATGTCCGCCTTGCCGCTGAGCCGAGTGGGTCGCGTCACGGGGGTGGTGCTGGCCTGGTGCGGCGCCGTCCTCTATCCCGGCGTGCTGTTCGTCACGCTGTCCAGCGGACGGGTGGGCTTCCGGGAGCCGGACGTCCTCCTCGTGGTCCTTCTCACCGTCCTGGTCCTGGCCCTGCTGCGGCGGCGTCCGCTGCCTGCCCACGCGATCCTGGTCGTCGCCTGGACCCTCGCCGCCCTCGAAAGGCAGAACGGGACCGTCGTCGGCGGGCTGATCCTGCTCACCGACCTCTCCGTCGCCTACATCGCGAGCAGCCGTCCGCGGAAGATCTCGATTCCCGTCGCCGCGGCGACGTTCGTCGTGCAGGTGCTGACCGTCCTCGCGTTCGGTGCCGCGAACGACCAGCTCCTCATGACGACCGTCCTGGCGATGGGCATCACCTGGATGGCGGGCAACTCGGTCCGGGTGCGGCGGACGCACGCGGAGGCGATGCACGCGCAGGCCACCGCGCAGGCCGTCGCGGCGGAGCGGCTGCGGATCGCGCGTGAGCTGCACGACATGGTCGCCCACAGCATCGGGATCATCGCGATCCAGGCGGGCGTGGGCGGACGGGTGATCGACACGCAGCCGGCCGAGGCCAGGAACGCGCTGGACGCCATCGAGACGACCAGCCGCGAGGCCCTGTCCGGGCTGCGGCGCATGCTCACCGCGCTCCGCAAGGACGACCCGGGCGCGGCGCCGCTCGGCCCGGCCCCCGGCCTGGACGAGCTGCCGGGCCTGGCCGCCGCCGCGTTGGACGCCGGCGTCCGGGTCGACGTCCGCACTGAGGGTGAGCGCCGCCCGCTGCCCCCGGACGTGGATCTCTCCGCGTACCGGATCGTCCAGGAGGCGGTCACGAACGTCGTCCGCCACGCGGGCACGGACCATTGCCGTGTGACCCTCCATTACGGCGACGGCGTACTGGCCATCGAGGTGGCGGACGACGGGACCGGCGGCATGGTCGGCACCGGGTACGGCCTCGTCGGGATGCGCGAGCGGGTCACGCTCCTGCGCGGCGCGTTCAGCGCCGGGCCGCGTCCCGAGGGCGGGTTCCGGGTGGCGGCGCGCATCCCGCTGGCGGGCCGGTGACGGTCCGCGTCGTCCTCGCCGACGACCAGCCGCTGATCCGCGCCGGGCTGCGCGTGCTGATCGCCGACACCCCCGACCTGGAGATCGTCGGGGAGGCCGGGACGGGCAGAGAGGCCGTCGCACTGGTCGAGGACGTCCGGCCCGACGTGGTCGTCATGGACATCCGCATGCCCGACATGGACGGCATCGAGGCCACCCGGCGCATCACCACCGCCCACGTCCTGATGCTGACGACGTTCGACGACGACGAGTACGTCTACGGCTCGCTCAAGGCGGGCGCCAGCGGCTTCCTCGTCAAGGACATGGCCCTGGAGGAGATCCTCGCCGCGATCCGCGTCGTCGCGGACGGCGACGGCCTCATCGCCCCGAGCGTCACGAAACGCCTGATCGAGGAGTTCGCCGCCCGTCCCGAACCGGCCCCGGAGCCGCGGTCCGTGACCGGCGTCACCGAGCGCGAGCGCGAGGTCCTGACCCTGGTGGGACGCGGCCTGTCCAACCGGGAGATCGCCGACGACCTCTACATCAGCGTCGCGACCGCCAAGGCCCACGTCGCGAGGCTGCTCGCCAAGCTGGACGCCCGCGACCGCGTCCAGCTCGTCATCATCGCCTACGAGCTGGGCCTCGTCGCACCTCCTACAGGCGGTAGTACTACCTGACGTGGTGACCTTGGTCTCGGTCGGATAACCTTGGGGGCGTGAAGGGTCTGGGAGAGCTTGAACGCACGGTCATGGAGGTTCTGTGGGCGCGGGAGGACGCCGGCCACGAGGCGGCGACCGCCCGTGACGTGAGCCGCGCCCTCGCCGGCGACCGGGACCTCGCCCACACCACGGTCATGACCGTCCTGGACAGGCTCGCCAAGAAGGGCTTCCTGGAGCGCGAGCGCGACGGCCGCGCCTGGCGCTACCACCCCGTCGCGAGCCGCGAGATGTACGTGACCGAGCTGATGCTGGGCGCCCTGAACGAGACCGGCGACCGGGACGCGGCGCTCGCGCACTTCGTCCGGTCCGTCTCGCGGGACGAGATCGACGTCATCCGGGAGACCCTCGCGGGCCTCACGAGCAAGGAACCGCCGGCATGACCGGCACCGCCCTGCTCGCATTGATCTCCCTCGGAGCCGTCGGCGGGGCGCACTTCCTGTCCCGCGCCCGGTGGACATGGCGGACGCCGCGCATCGGCATCGCGCTCTGGCAGGCCCTCGGGCTGTGCTGGGGCGTCGCCACGATCGGCGCCCTCCTCGGCCTCGCCCTCCTCCCGTACCGCAAGGGCGTCCTCGGCGGGCTGCCCGGCCTCTACGACGACCAGGCCGCCCGGCTGGGCGCCGTCCAGGTCGCGGCGCTGCTCGGCGCGATCAGCCTGACGGCCGTGCTGCTGGTCATGCTGATGTTCGCGGTGGTGCGGGTCGTGCGGGCCCGGCACCGGCACCGGGCGCTGCTCGCGCTCGTGTCGCGCCGCGACTCGTCGGTGCCCGGCACCCTCGTCCTCGACCATCCCGGCGCCGCCGCGTACTGCGTGCCGGGCGTCCGCTCGCACAAGGTCGTCGTCAGCGCCGGAACCCTCGAACTGCTCGACCGCGGCGAGCTGGCCGCGGTCCTCGCGCACGAGCGCGCCCACGCCCGCGAGCGGCACGACCTGGTGCTGCTGCCGTTCGCGTCGCTGCGCCAGGTGTTCCCGCAGTTCCGGCTGGTCGGACGGTGCCTGGACGCGGTGGAGCTGCTGATCGAGATGGCCGCCGACGACCGGGCCCGGCACGGCCGGCCGCCGCGCGAGCTGGCGACCGCGCTGCTGCGCTTCGCCGCCGCCCGCCCGGCCGCCGTCCCGTCCGGCACCCTCGGGGTCGCGCACGGCGACATCCCGGTGATGGCGCGGGTGAACCGGCTGCTGGAGCCGCAGCCGGCGTCCCGCAAGAGCCGCATCGCCGCCTCCGTCGCGGTGCCGGTCGTCGCCGGGCTGCCGCTGCTCCTGCTCGTCCTGCCCCACTGAGTCGTCCCGCCCGACCGACCCGTCCTGTTCCACCGGCCCGTCCTGCCCGCTAGTCCGCGAGGACGGTGCCGTACAGGCGGGTGACGCGCAGGCGGATCACGAGGCGCCGGTCCTTGACCATCTGCTCCAGGAACGCCTGCTCGTCCGCCCGGCCGGCGAAGCCCGGCGTCATCGCGAGCAGCTCCCGCCCGGTCGCGTCACCGGGCTCCTCGGTCACGTCCGACAGTTCGGCGGTGCCCTCGGCGACCGCGAACGACAGGTGGTCGGCGCTGGACGCGTGCAGCGCCGCCCGCGGGTCGCGCCGGAGCTGCTTGACCTTCGCCCGCCCGGCGGTCGTGGAGATCCGCACGACGCGCTCGTCCGGGTCCCACGCGTAGACGACGGTCGACACGTGCGGGTGGCCGTTCTCCTTGTTGGTGGCGAGGACGGCGAACTGCCCCTCGCCGAGCAGGCGGACCAGGTCGTCCTCGCTGACGGGCTTGGGGCCGGGTCCCTGTCCGGGGCCGTACTCGGTCATTTTCGATCTCTCCTTCAGACGTCGGTGGGAACGGACTCGGCCGGCGCCTCGGCGGGGGCCGGAGGGCGCGGGCGCCGCAGGACCAGGAGCGACACGGCGAGCGCGGCGACCAGGAGGCCGGCGGACACCGCGAAGGCCAGGTGGTAGCCGGCGGTGAGCGCGGCGGCGTCCGTCCGGCCGTCCGCCCGGAACGCCTCGGTGCGGGACGCGGCGAGGGTGGTCAGGACGGCGACGCCCAGCGCCATGCCGACCTGCTGGACGGTGTTGAACAGGCCGGACGCGAGCCCCGCGTCCTCCGGGCGGGCGCTGGACATGCCGAGCCCGGTGAGCGACGGCAGGACGAGCCCGGCCCCGGCGACCAGCACGAACACCGGGAGCAGGTCGGTGACGTAGTCGGCGTCCACGGGGACGGTCGTGAGCCAGGCCATCGCGCCGATCAGGAACACGAGGCCGGTCATCAGCACGAAGCGCTCACCGAGCCGGTTCGACAGCCGCGCGGACACGAACAGCGACACCGCGCCGATCGCCACGGCCGCCGGAAGCATCGCCAGGCCGGTGTCGAGGGCGCTGTAGCCGAGGACCTGCTGCATGTAGAGGGCGACGATCACCTGGAAGGAGAACATCGCCGACAGGGTGAGCAGCTGGACGGTGTAGGCGCCCGACACGTTGCGGGAGCGGAGGATGCGCAGCGGCATCAGCGGGGTGGCGGCGCGCGCCTGCCGGGCGGTGAACCCGGCGAGCAGGAGCAGCGACACCGCGCCCAGGCCCAGCGTGTGCGGGGAGATCCAGCCGTGGGCCTCGACCTTGACGACGGTGTAGATGCCGAGCATGAGCCCGGACGTGACGAGCACGGCGCCGGCGACGTCCGCGCCGGCCGCGAGGCCGATGCCCCGGTCGCGCGGCAGCGCCGGGAGGGCCAGCAGGATGGTGGCGAGGCCGATCGGCAGGTTGATCAGGAAGATCCAGTGCCAGCTCAGCGCGTCGGTGAGCACGCCGCCGAGCACCTGCCCGATGGACGCGCCGGCGGCGCCGGTGAAGCTGAAGACGCCGATGGCCTTGGTGCGCTCGCGGGCGTCGGTGAACAGCGTCACGAGGATGCCGAGCACGACGGCCGAGGCCAGCGCGCTGCCGATCCCCTGCAGGAGGCGGGCCGCGATCAGCACGCCGGACGTGGTGGCCGCGCCCGCCAGCACCGAGGCGGCCGTGAAGACCGCGTTGCCGGCGAGGAAGAGCGTGCGGCGCCCGACGAGGTCGCCGAGCCGCCCGGCGAGGAGCAGCAGGCCGCCGAGCGGGATCAGGTAGGCGTTCATGATCCAGCTGAGCCCGGCGGGCGAGAAGCCGAGGTCGTGCTGGATGGCGGGCGCCGCGACGGTCACGATGCTGCCGTCCAGGATCGTCATCAGCATCGTCGCGGACAGCACGCCGAGCGCCGCCCAGCGGGACCGGAGCAGGGAGGGAAGGGTGGTCGTCTCCTCGTTCATGGGAGAGACCGTAGCAGATAGTTTTGTTAGAGACGATCCTTGACGGACTTATTTGGTGCGCTGCCGGACGCGGCGGGCCGGCTGCGGGCTCTCCACCGGGGTTGCGAGATGGTCGTCGACCAGCCTGCTCAGGGCCCGCACGAGGACGTCGCGCTCGTCCTCGGGCAGCGAGTCGAGTGCCGCCGCGTGGACCCCGTCCACGAGCTGCTGGCTGCGGGCGGCGACCCGCGCCCCCTCCTCGGTGACCGCGATGATCCGGGCCCGGCGGTCCGTGGACGACGGCCGCCGCTCGGCGAGGCCGGCCTTCTCCAGGGCGTCCACCGTGACGACCATCGTCGTCTTGTCCATGTCGCCGATCTCGGCGAGCTGGATCTGGGTGCGCTCCTCCTCCAGGGCGTGGACGAGGACGCAGTGCATACGCGGCGTCAGGCCGATTTCGGCGAGCGCCGCCGTCATCCGGGTGCGCAGGACATAGCTGGTGCGGTCGAGCAGGAACGACAGGTCCGGTTTCGTCCGCCCGGGTGCCATCGAGGTCATGCCCCCAGCCTACCCAACTGGTTCCGTTCCGGATTATCTATGATCACCTGCATTGCGTCGTCTATGCTGGCCCCATGAACCGCACCGCGTGCACGAGCTGGTGGCCGTCCTAGGACGGCCGACACCATGCACGCCATCGGGCCGTCCCCTCGGACGGCCCTTTCTCTTTCCCGATGACGCGGCCGGTCCGGCGGGGGCCCCGGACAGAACCGAGGAGAGAGACCATGGAGACCACCACCCCCGAAGCACGAAGCCGCGAACTGGAAGAACGCATCGCCGCCGAACCCGCGGCGTTCCGGATCCTGACCGGCGACCGGCCCACCGGGCCGCTGCACCTCGGCCACTACTTCGGCACCCTCGCCAACCGCGTGCGGCTCCAGCGCGCGGGCGTCGAGCTGTTCGTCCTCGTGGCCGACTACCAGGTGCTCACCGACCGGGACGTCGCCGAGCGCCTGTCCGAGCACGTCGAGGGGCTCGTCGCCGACTACCTCGCCGCCGGGATCGACCCGTCCGCGGCGACGATCTTCCGGCACAGCGCCGTCCCCGCCCTGAACCAGCTCATGCTGCCGTTCCTGTCGCTGGTGTCGGTCGCCGAGCTGAGCCGCAACCCCACCGTGAAGGACGAGATCGCGGCGTCCCGGCAGGCGGCGGTCAGCGGGCTGATGTTCACCTACCCCGTCCACCAGGCCGCCGACATCCTGTTCTGCAAGGCGAACCTCGTCCCCGTCGGCAAGGACCAGCTCCCGCACCAGGAGATCACCCGGACGATCGCGCGCCGCTTCAACGAGCGCTACGCGCCGGTCTTCCCGGTGCCGGACGCGCTGCTGTCCGCCGCGCCGAGCCTCCTCGGCACCGACGGCCAGAAGATGAGCAAGAGCCGCGGAAACGCCGTCGCCCTGTCCGCCGGACCGGACGAGACCGCCCGGCTGATCAGGCGCGCGGTGACCGACGCCGAACGCCGGATCGCCTACGAGCCCGAGACCCGCCCGCAGGTGTCGAACCTCGTGCTGCTCGCCGCGCTCTGCCAGGGCCGCGACCCGCACGCCGTGGCCGCCGAGATCGGGGACGGCGGCGCCGCCGCGCTCAAGAAGGTCGTCACGGACTCGGTCAACGAGTTCCTCCGCCCGATCCGCGCCCGCCGCGCCGAACTCGTCGCCGACCGGGCGTACCTGCGCGGCGTCCTCGCCGAGGGCAACGCCCGCGCCAACGCCGTAGCCGACCGCACGCTTGAGGAGGTCAGGACGGCGATGAACTCCTAGCGCCCGAACGTCCGGCGCGAACCGTCAGCGCGCGCCGATGCCCCGCAGGACGACGGCCACCAGGTCGTCCACCGCGTCCGGGGACGCGCGCCGCGCGAGCTCCTCGCCCTGGAACAGCGTCGACAGGACCGGCTCGTGGCAGGCGCCGACGATCATGGAGGTGGCGGCGTCGACCGGCGCGCCCGCCGCGAGCCGACCGAGGTCGCGCTCGGCGCGCAGGTACCCGGCGAGCCGCGACCGCCAGTCCGCCTCCCCGCCGCTCAGCGCGGAGAACCGGGCGAGGACCTCGGGCTGCGCGATCAGGCCGGCCAGCGCGGGCAGCAGCGCGGTGTGCGCGGCCATGCCGTGCGCGACGTACGCCCGCAGGTTCTCCTCGACCGTCCCGGTGCCGGGTTCGGGGAGCGCCCCGAGCGAGCCCGCCACCGCCTCCGCGCGTGCGCGCAGCGCGTGCGCGAGCAGCTCCTCCTTGTCGGCGAAGTGGTTGTAGAGGACGCCGTCGGACACGCCGGCCTCCCGCGCGATCGCCCGGACGGTCAGCCCGGCCGTCCCGCGCTCGGCCATCATCCGCTCGGCCGTGGCGATGAGGTGTTCGCGCAGGGTCCGGTCGCCGGCGCGCAGCGCGGCCGCTCTTCGAGGTGTCATCACCCCGAATGGTAATGAGCGAGCTCGAACCCGTGGGCGGCGAGTTCGGGGAGGAAGCCCGGCTCGGCGGTGTCCTCGATGTGCCGGACGCCGGGCGGCAGCCCGTCCAGCCGCCGGACGACCATCGCGGCGACCAGGCCCGTCGCGCGGCTCTGCCGCCGCCCCGAGAACGACCGGACCGTCCCGCCGGACGCCGCCGCCACCGCGAAACCGTCCCCGCCGATGTGCACGCGGCGGAACAACGCCCGCAGCGGGGGCGCGTCCCGGAACCGCACGAGGCGGGGGAGGAGGGCGGTCATGGCGCGGGAGTCCAGGCACAGTCCCGTCCGGACGCGTCCGGGCAGGGTGTGCTGGTCGGAGAACGGGAAGTGGTGGACCGTCCGGACGCCGTAGGGGGCGGGGAACCGCATCCGCCACGATTCGCCCAGGTCGGCGAGCGAATCGAGGGTCCACTCCACGGCGGACGGCCCGTGCCGCTCGCCGGCGCCGATCAGGACGCCGATGTCGACGTCCGCGCCGTCGAACTCGCGGGCCAGCAGGTTGGTGACGCCGGGCGCGAGCCCCACGCTGAGCACCGCCGCCGCGCCCCGCTCGGTGGCGAGTCCGTCCAGCTCCTCGATCCCGGCGAGCACCGCGTAGGACGCGGACACGTCGACGTAGTGGACGCCCCGGGACAGGCACGCCCGCGCGACCCGCGCGTTGCCGGTCTCCGCGCACATGACGACGGCGTCGGCTTCGATGCGGCCGGGGTCGTCGCTCCGCAGATCGACGCGCATCGGGATCGCGCCGTCGACCGTGCGGGCCTTGGCGAGGTCGCGTCCGGCGACGACCACCTCCGGGACGTGTCCGAGCAGACCCGCCGCCACCTCGCGGCCGACCGCCCCGTACCCGCCGAGTACCACGACCCGATTCACCGGCGTGCGCGGATCAGCCGGGCGGTGCTGCGCAGGCGGACGGCGCCGTCCCGCTCGAACCGGGCCATCGCCTCGGTGAGCGTGTCGACCAGCTCGCCGTCCGCGCCGTAGTTGAAGCGGATCGGGCCCCAGCCGGCGAAGAACTCCGCCGCGTCGCGGGCGTCCCGTCCCCAGATCTGCTCGGCGTCCACCAGGTGCGTGCCGACGTCCCGGAATCCGGCGCCCTCCAGGACCTCGCGGACGTGGTCGGGATCGGCCAGCGACAGCGGCCCCCGGTGCCCGATCGGGGGCTCCGCCCGCGGCGGCAGCGCCTCGAACACCGCCCCGAGGTCGGACTGGCCGGGCGGCGTCATCACCAGGAACGCGACCCGGCCGCCGTCGCGCAGCGCCCGCTGGACGTTGCCGAACGCGGCGACCGGATCGGCGAAGAACATGACTCCGAACCGGCTCACGGCGACGTCGAAGGCGCCGTCCGGGAAGGGGTGGATCTGGGCGTCGCCCTGCTCGAACGCCACGTTCGCGACGTCCTCCTCCTGCGCGAGGGAGCGGGCGCGGGCGAGCATCGGCCCGGACAGGTCCACGCCCGTCGCGCCGCCGAGCCGTGCGCGCCGCGCCGCGAGCCGGGTGACCTGCCCGTTCCCGCAGCCGATGTCGATAACGCGGTCGCGCGGGCCGATCGCCGCGGCGTCCAGCAGGGCGTCGTTGAAGCCGCTGTTCACGGCGTCGTACCGGTCGTAGTGGCCGGCCCAGTGCTCGCCCTCGTACCCGTTCCACGCCTCGGCCTGATGAGTGTTGACGATGCCCGCCATGGCCCCCTCCTTATGAACGCTTGTTCATGAACATACGTTCATATCGTGGCCCCCGTCAAGGGCGCCGGGGAACCTCGTACCCGGACCGTTAGAACGGAATTGTCTGTTCCGGTAGTATGCGGGCATGGAGTCGACGGCACAGGCGCCCTTGAGCGGGCGCAAGGCGCAGGCGGCGCGGAACGACGAGCTGATCCGGGAGGCGGCGCGGGCGGTGTTCACCGCGGATCCCGGGGCGCCGATCTCGGCGGTGGCCGAGCACGCGGGGGTGGGGATCAGCGCCCTCTACCGCCGGTACAAGAGCAAGGAGGACCTGCTCCAGAAGCTCGCCGACGACGGGATGGACCGCTACCTCGCCGAGGTCGAGCGGGCGCTGGACGACGACGGCGACGCGTGGGAGGCGTTCGCCGGGTTCATGCGCCGCTGCCTGGACATCGGCGCCGGCTCCCTCACCATGCGGCTCGCGGGCGGCTTCGAGGTCACCGAGGAGATGGCCCGCAAGGGCAGGGAGATCCACCAGGCGACGGAGCGGCTGCTGGAGCGGACGCGGGAGGCGGGCGCGCTGCGTCCCGAGATCGAGGTCGGCGACGTCTCGGTCATGCTCGAATACCTGCACGGCGTCCGCATCGGGGACGACGAGCGGATGAACCGGCTCCAGCACCGCTATCTCGAATTGATGCTGGACGCCCTCCACCTGACGGGCGAAGAGGAGCTTCCCGGGCCGCCCCCCACCTGGCAGGAGCTGCGGGGCCGCTATGACGACTGACGGCGAACTGGGCACGAGGGCGCTGAACCGGGCGCTGCTGGCGCGGCAGATGCTGCTCGAACGGCACGACATGCCCGCCCTGGACGCCATCGAGCATCTGGTCGGGATGCAGGCGCAGGCGCCGAACCCGCCGCACGTCGGGCTGTGGAGCCGGCTCGCGGACTTCTCGTTCGACGACGTCGGCGCGCTGCTGACCGAGCGCCGCGCGCTGCGGATCGTGCTGATGCGCGGCACGCTGCACCTGGTCAGCGCCCGCGACGCCGGCGCGCTGCGGCCGCACACCCAGATCATCCTCGACAACTACCTGAAGTCGCGGGCCGCCGACCTCGCCGCCGTCGACCTGGACGCGGTCACCGCACACGCCCGCGCGCTGCTGGAGAAGGAGCCGCGCTCCGACAAGGACCTCCGGGCACTGCTGACCGAACGGTGGCCGCAGCATGACGTCGCCCTGCTCGGCTGGGCCGTCCGCACCCGGCTGCCGCTGGTGCAGGTCCCGCCGCGCGGCGTCTGGGGCGCGTCGGGGCTCGCGCGGCACACGACCCTCGACACGTGGCTGGACGGCCAGGCGGTCTCGGCGACCACCCTGGACGACGTGGTGCTGCGCTACCTGGCCGCGTTCGGGCCGGCGAGCGTCCAGGACGTCCAGCACTGGTCGGGCCTGACGCGGCTCGGCGAGGTCGTCGAGCGCCTCCTGCCGAAGCTCGTGACGTTCCGGGACGGGAACGGACGCACCCTCTACGACCTCCCGGAGGCGCCGCGCCCCGATCCCGATACGCCGGCGCCCGTCCGGTTCGTCCCGGACTTCGACAACCTGCTGCTCTCGCACGCCGACCGCGCCCGCGTCATCAGCGAGGAGCATCGCAAGCGGGTCTTCACGGTCAACGGCATCATCCGCGCGACGTTCCTCGTGGACGGCTTCGTCCACGGCATGTGGAAGATCGAGAAGAAGCGGGGCGAGGCGACGCTGCGCGTCGGCCCGTTCGCCCCGGTCCCGCGCCGGGACCGCGCCGCCCTTGAGGAGGAGGGCCTGCGCCTTCTCGCGGCCGCCCACCCGGAGGCGAAGTCGCACGCGGTGGAGTTCGGCTAGCCTCGTTTTCCGCGTCACCACGTCGTTGAGCTGCGGCGTGTTGTTGCTTCCGACGCGCTCATACCAACAACACGCCGCAGGTCAACGCACCCGGTGAACCTTGGCGCTCGCCGCGGGGCGCCGGGGGGTCAGCCGTCCCCGCGCGCGCAGGGGGCCTCCTGCGCCGGGTCCAGGGAGGCGAGGAGGGCGTGCAGGGTCGCGCGGAACTCGAGCATCTGGTCGCGGGTCAGGGGGTCGAACAGGTGGCGCCTGACCTCGGCGACGTGGCCGGGCGCCGCCTCGGCGAGGGCCGCGAACCCCGCGTCGGTCAGCCGCGCGATCGTGGTGCGGCGGTCGTGCTCGTGCTTGCACCGGCTCACCCAGCCGGCCTCCTCCAGCCGGTTGACGGCGTGCGAGAGGCGGCTCGGGGACGAGTGGACGATCTCGGCGAGCGCGGTCATCGTCAGCGCGCGGCCGGGCGCCTCCGACAGCATCGCCAGGATCATGTAGTAGGCGTGCGGCATGCCCGAGTCGCGCTGCAGCTGCCGGTCGAGGGCCTCGTTGAGCAGCCGCGACGTCCACAGGAAGGCGCGCCAGGTCTCCTGCTCCTCGTCGTCCAGCCAACGCGTCTCGGTCATGGCGCCATCCTACCGAAAAGCTTGAACACTCAAGACTTGAATGTTCAAGTACTTGCGAGTTATGGTTGAACCCTCAAATAAAGGGGATGATGACATGGCCCGGATGCCCGTGCTCTACCTCAGCCACGGCGCGCCGCCGCTCGCCGACGACGCCCTGTGGACCGGTCAGCTCGCCCGCTGGTCGGCCGGACTGCCGAAGCCGGAGTCGATCCTCATGGTGTCGGCGCACTGGGAGGAGGCACCGCTGAGCGTCGGCGCCACCCGCCCGGTGCCGCTCGTGTACGACTTCTGGGGCTTCCCCGAGCACTACTACCGCGTCCGCTACGACGCGCCCGGCGCCGCCGGCTTGGCCGCCGACGTGCGGAAACTGATTCCCGGAGTGCGTCAGGACGAGGAGCGCGGCCTGGACCACGGCGCCTACGTCCCGCTCGTGGAGATGTACCCGGACGCCGACGTCCCGGTGCTGCAGATGTCGATGCCCACGCTGGAACCGGAGCGGCTGTTCGAGATCGGGCGGAGCCTCGCGCCGCTGCGCGACCAGGGCGTCCTGATCGTCGGGAGCGGATTCACCACGCACAACCTGCGGGAGCTCCGCCCGGAGCCGGACGCGGCGCCGCCCGCCTGGTCGGCGGAGTTCGACGAGTGGACCGACCGCGCGGTGAAGGGCGGCGACATCGACGCCCTGCTCGACTTCCGCGCCAAGGCCCCCGCGGCGCGCATCGCGCACCCGCGGACGGAGCATTTCGCGCCGCTGTTCATGGCGCTGGGCGCGGACGCGGACGACGCGTCGGACCGCCGGTCGGTGATCGACGGCTACTGGCTCGGGCTGGCGAAGCGCTCGTTCCAGTTCGGCTGACCGGCCATGGCGGGCCGGTAGGGCGGGCCCGTCGGGGCTAGTCGGACGCGGCGTCCATCCGGGCGAAGCCCGTGCGCCACGAGGTGACCCGCGGCTTCCAGCCGAGGCTCAGCGCCTTCGCGTTCGACACCGGGCGGCCCGTCGACGCGGCGTGCTTCCCGGCGCTGCCCGGATGCGGGGCGCCGATGGCCGCGCTGTAGACGGGCAGCCAGTCCGCCGTGGTCGCGGGCTCGTCGTCCACGATGTTGACCGCCCCGGCGGGCCAGTCCAGCGCCGCGAGCGCCGCCGACGCCGCGTCGTCGGCATGGACGAAGGACGTCCACGACGGCGCCGGGCGCAGGGTGCCCGCGCGTACCCGCTCGGCGATCGCGCCGTCCGGGGCGTACCAGGTGCCGGGCCCGTAGAGCGCGCCGTACCGCAGCACTACGCCGTGCGCCATCTCGCCCACCGCGTCCTCCAGCGCCGCGACCCCCGCGTACGGGGGCAGGGACGAGTCCAGCGGGTCGGTCTCGACGGCCGCCGCGTCGCCCGGCACGTACAGCCAGGCGATGCTCTGCGCGATCATCGTCTCGACACCGGCGGCCCGCGCGGCGTCCACCAGGTGGCGGGTGCCGGTGATCCGCAGCTGCGAGTTGGCGTCGAAGTCCTCCTCGCTGAGGTCGGTGAGCTGGTGGATCACCGCGTCCGGGCGCTCGGCGGCGACGGCGTCGCGCACCGCAGGGCCGTCCAGCATGTCCACGACGACCGGCGCGGCGCCGAGATCGCGGAGCAGGCCGGCGCGTTCGGTACGGCGCGTCGTCCCCGCGACCTCGTGGCCCGCCTGGACGAGCAGCGGGATCAGCCGGCGACCGACGACTCCGGTCGCTCCGGCGAGGAGAATCTTCAAGGGGGTACCTCCGCGACTGTCACGCCTTTGTGAGAGCGTCTGTCAACACTGGGCCCGGCGTTCGGCATGGTAGTGCCCCCGCGTCCGGCCGGACGAAGTCGGACGAGCCGCACCCGCCACCGGAACCTCGTCCGCCTTGAGCGTACCGCCGGGAACCGCCCGAACGCGTTTCACCTCCGGCGCGGGCGAGAATTCATGTTTCGGACGGGTCCGGCCACAGCGGAGGAAGCGCACATGAAGATCACTCTGGTCCGCGGCGACATCACCGAGGAGAAGGTCGACGCGATCGTGAACGCGGCCAACTCGTCCCTGCTGGGAGGCAGCGGCGTGGACGGCGCGATCCACCGCCGGGGCGGGCCGGAGATCCTGGACGAGTGCCGCCGGCTGCGCGCCTCCCACTACGGCGGCGGCCTGCCGACCGGGCAGGCGGTCGCCACCGCGGCCGGCCGGCTGCCCGCCCGCTGGGTGATCCACACCGTCGGCCCGGTCTACTCCGCCACCGAGGACCGCTCCGACCAGCTGGTCTCCTGCTACCGCGAGTCCCTGCGCGTCGCCGACGAGCTGGGGGTCGGGTCGATCGCGTTCCCGGCCCTGTCGGCGGGCATCTACGGCTGGCCCCTGGACGACGCCGCCCGCATCGCCGTCGGCACCGTCCGCGCCACCTCCACCCTGGTCGCCGAGGCCCGCTTCGTCCTCTTCGGGGACGACGCCTACGCGGCCTTCGAGGAGGCGGCGGCCAGCCCCAGCCGCCCTTAGGCGCCGTCGCCGGTCGCCGTCGCTAGTCGTCCTCCTTGGGCGGGGGCACGACCAGGACGGGGCGGTGGGCGTGGTGCAGGACGCGGGTCGAGACGCTGCCCAGGATGACCGACCGGGCGCCCGCGAGGCCGCGCGAGCCCGTGACGACGAGGGAGGCGTTCAACTCGTCCGCGACGTCCACGATGGCGGCCCACACGGGCCCGCCGCCGCGCTCGGCCCGGACCGTCACGTCGGCCAGCCCCGCGGCGCGGGCGAGGTCGGCGCCCTTGCGGGCGAGCTCCTCGGCCTGCTTCTCCTCCTCGTACTTGTCGCCGGGAGCCTCGGCGGCGACCGGCACCGCGGCGGCGAGCGGCGCCCAGCTGAGCTGGGTCAGCAGCGGCTCCCACACCGTCATGATCACGGTCGGCTCGGACTTGAGGTGGCGCGCCGCGTATTCGACGGCGGCCTGCGCGTCGTCAGAACCGTCATAGGCGATGAGAACTGTCATATAGGTGACATGTCCAAGATCACTCGCGCTCGAACCCGAACGCCGCGCACAGTGGCGGATCTCTCAGCCGGACGCCGGGGCGCGGCCTTCGCCGGGCGGGCCGGCGAACGCCTGGGCGATGTCCAGCCAGCGGTCGGCGTCCGGGCCGGTCGCGACGAGAGCGAGGTCGGCGCGGTGGCGGCGCTGGCTGACGGCGTGGCAGAAGTCGAGCGCCGGGCCGGTCACGGACTGGCGCGCGTCCGCCGGACCCCACGTCCACACCTCGCCGCCGGGCCCCTCCAGCGCGACGCGGAACTCCTCGGCGGGCGGCTCCAGCCCCCGGTTCCGGTACGAGAAGTCGCGGGTGCGGACGCCGATGTGCGCGACATGGCGGAGGCGATGGGTGGGCTCGCGCCGGACGCCGACCGCGTCGGCGACGTCCTCGCCGTGCGCCCACGTCTCCATCAGCCGCGCGGTCGCCAGCGTCGCGGCGCCCATCGGCGGGCCGAACCAGGGGAGCCGGGTGCCGGACGGGACGGCGGCGAGGGCGTCCACCATGCGGCGGCGCCCGTCGCGCCAGCGGGCGAGCAGCTCCGCCGGATCCTTGGCCCCCTCCCGCGCGCCCGCCTCGACGAAGCCCTCCGGGTCGGCGAGGGCCTGTTCGAGCAGTCCCGCGAACGCCTCGGGATCGGTCGCGGAGACGATCGCCTGGTCGTCGGTCCAGGCGAGGTGGGCGATCTGGTGCGCGATCGTCCAGCCCTCGGCGGGGGTCGGGTCCGCCCAGCGGGCGGGCGGAAGCGGCGCGACGAGGGCGTCGACGGAGTCGCCCTCGGCGGCGAGGTCGGCGAGCAGGGAGTGCAGATCCGGCATTGCGCCAGGATCGCCCGCCGCGGCCCCGCCGGTACAGGACCCCCGCCTACAAAACCGAACGAGGTTCTTTAGTCGAGGAGCGCACGGGCGGCGGCGTAGTCCGCCTTGCCGTTGGGGAGCCGGAGGCCGCCGTCCGTGCGGACGAACGCCTTCGGGATCTTGTAGCGGGCCAGGTGCTCGGCGCAGCCCGCGCGCAGCTCGTCGTCGGACGGGCCGCCGGCCGGGCTCACCACCGCGACGATCTCCGTCCCCCAGCGCTCGCTCGGGCGGCCGACGACCAGCGCGTCCGCGACGCCGGGCAGCCCGCGCAGCACGGACTCGACCTCCTCCGCGAACACCTTCTCGCCGCCGGTGTTGATCGTCGTGGCCTCCCGCCCGTGCACCTCGACGGTGCCGTCCGCGAGCAGCCGCGCCCGGTCGCCCGCCACCACCAGCCGCTCGCCGTCCAGCGTCAGGAACGTGGCCGCCGTCTTCTCCGGGTCGCCGAGGTAGCCGAGCGGGATCGAGTCGCCGCCCTTGGCCAGCCAGCCCGTCTCGTCCTCGCCGGGCGCGAGGCGCCGGGACCGGTCGGCCGACAGCACGGCCGTCCCCGGCTGCGCCGCGAAGGTCCGCGCCGACGCGCCGCTCCGGGTCACCTGGAACCCGGACTCCGACGACCCGAGGACGTCCACGATCCGGGAGTGGGGGAGGAGTTCGAGCATCCGCGCCTTCACACCGGGGCTGATCGCGGCGGCGGAGTTCACGAACGAGCGGAGCGCGGACAGGTCGTGGGGGCGGGCCTCCAGCGCCTCGACGATCGGGCGCGCGAACGCGTCCCCGACCAGCGGCATCCGGGTGACGCGCTCGCGCTCGGCGGTGGCCATCAGGTCGGCGGCGTCCAGGCCGTCCACCCGGTCGGGGAACACCACGCAGCCGCCGCCGCACCAGGCGCCGAGCGAGGACCACGTGCCCGCGCCGTGCATGAGCGGCGGGCCGACCAGGACCCGCACGTCGCCGCGGACGGCCCGCTCCACGGCCTCGCCGAGGTCGGTGACCGGCGCGCCGTCGCGGCGCCGCAGGCCGAGCGGGCCGAGCATCAGGTCGCCGATCCGCCACAGCACGCCCTTCGGCATGCCCGTCGTGCCGCCGGTGTAGAGGATGTGCAGGTCGTGCGCGTGGGGCCGCACCGGCAGCGGGTCCGGGGACGCCTTGGCGAGGGCCTCCTCGTAGTCGAGCGCGCCGGGCAGGAGGGCGGCGCCGGACTCGTCCGCCACCTGGAGCAGCAGCGGGCGCCCGCCCTCGCCTCCGCCGAGCCGGTCGATGACGCGCCCGATCGCGTCCGCGAACCGCGCGTGGTAGAGCACCGCGGCCGGGCGGGCGTCGCCGAACAGGTGGGCGAGCTCGTCGTCCACGTAGCGGTAGTTGACGTTGAACGGCGCGACCCGTGCCTTGTGGGCGCCGACCAGGCCCTCCAGGTACTCGGGCCCGTTGTGCAGGTAGAGCGCGAGGTGGTCGTGCGGCGACTCCCACGGGTGGGACGCCGTGCCGCGCAGGCCGAGTCCGTGCCCGTGCAGGACGTTCGCCAGCCGCCGCGTCCGCTCGGCGTTCTCCCGCCAGGTGGCGCGGCGGTCGCGCCACACCAGGCACTCGCGGTCGGGGACCGCGGCGGCGATGGCCTCGTGCAGGGTCGCCAGGTCGAGCATCGGCACTCTCCTCAGGGGACGGCGTCGGCAGCACCGTAACCGATAACTTACCGAACCTCGTTCGGTGGGGTGGTCGGACGTACGAGGCATAGCGGACGAGAAGGAACAATTGCCGGGTGCCCCCAGCCCGGAAGCCGCGGGGGGAGGTGACCCGCGGCACCACCGCCCCCAACCGCCTGCGCCGCGTCGACCGCTGGATCGCCGCGACCCAGGCCCGCCCGCTGCGCTCGGGCGCGCGCCCCCTGGCCGTCGACCTCGGCTACGGCGCCTCCCCGATCACGACGTTCGAGCTGTACGCCAGGCTCCGCGCCGTCTCCCCGGACCTGGAGGTCACCGGCATCGAGATAGAGCCGGAGCGGGTCGCCGCCGGCCTCGCCCTGCTGGCGACCCTGAGGAAGGCCCCCGAACCCGCGGCCCTCTATGGAGGGTTGTCCTTCCGGCGCGGCGGGTTCGAACTGCCCGTTCCGCGACCGCCCGTCCTGGTCAGGGCGTTCAACGTGCTGCGGCAGTACGACGAGCCGGCCGCCTGGCGCGCATGGGACGACCTGCGCGCCCGCCTGGCGCCATCGGGCGTCCTCGTCGAAGGGACGTGCGACGAGATCGGGCGGCGCGCGGTCTGGGTGACCCTCACCAAAGACGGCCCCCAGACCATCACTTTCGCGGCCCATCTGCGGTCGCTGGAACGTCCGTCCGCGCTGGCCGAACGGCTGCCGAAGACGCTGATCCACCGGAACGTGCCCGGCGAGCCCGTCCACGAGCTGCTGACCGCGTTCGACCGCTGCTGGGCGACGGCCGCGCCGCACTCGGCGTTCGGCCCCCGCGCGCGCTGGGTCGAGGCGGTGTCGCTGCTGGCGCGGACCCATCCGGTCCTTACACGTCCCCCGTTCGGTGGGCGGACCCGGTGGCGCCTCGGCGAGGTCACCCTCCCCTGGACGGCGGTCGCGCCCTACTCGCGGTGCAGCTTGTAGGGAGCCGCCTGCACGCGCGGCTGGACGTCGATCCGGTCGATGTTCACGTGCGGCGGACGGGTGACGGCCCAGGCGACGCAGTCGGCGACGTCCTCGGCGACCAGCGGTTCCGGGACGCCCTCGTACGGCTTCGCGGCCCGCTCCTCGTCCCCGCGGAACCGGACCAGCGAGAACTCCTCCGTCTTCACCAGCCCCGGCGCGACCTCGGTGATCCGGACCGGCTCGGCGACCAGTTCCAGGCGCATCACGTCGTTGACCGCGTAGGCGGCGTGCTTGGCCGCGTTGTACCCGCCGCCGCCCTCGTACGGGACGTGCGCGGCGAGCGAGGTGATGTTCACCACGTGGCCGGCGCCGCTCTCGATCAGCTTCGGCAGGATCGCCTTGGTCACCCGCACGAGCCCCAGCACGTTGGTGTCGTACATCGCCTGCCAGTCGGCGAGGTCGGCGGTCGCGACGCTCTCGAGTCCGATGGCGCCGCCCGCGTTGTTGACCAGGACGTGGCAGGCGTCGACCGCCGCCGCGAGCGCGTCCACCGACTCCTGCGACGTCACGTCCAGCGTGACGGGCGCGACCCGCCCGGCGCCCGGCACGGACTCGGCGATCTCCTTGGCGAGGGCGTCGAGGCGGTCGCGGCGCCGCGCGGCGAGGACGACGTTGAACCCCTCCGCGGCCAGGCGCTTCGCCGTGGCCGCCCCGATCCCGCTGCTTGCTCCGGTCACTATCGCGGTCTTACGCATGCCTACCAGGGTCCCAGGTGGGGGCGGACGGGGCGGCGGGCGGGCCGCGGTGAGGTCGGTCACTGTGGCGGCAAGTCACGAATGTCCCCCTTGCTGAGGGAACACCCAACGCGGTCGATAGGTTGCACTACCGGAGGTGGTGTGCAGTGTCGCGTCGTATCAACCGGGTTGCGACGGTCAGTGTTCATACTTCCCCCCTTGACCAACCTGGTACGGGCGACGCGGGCGGTATGAACGTCTACATCGTCGAGGTGGCCAAGCGGCTGGCCGCGAGGGGCGTGGAAGTCGACATCTTCACCCGCGCGACGTCGCGGGCCCTGCCCCCGGTCGTCGAACTCGCCCCGGGCGTCCTCGTCCGGAACGTCGTCGCCGGGCCGTTCGAGGAGCTGGACAAGACCGAACTCCCCCGGCACCTGTGCGGCTTCACGTCCGGGGTGCTGCGCGTCGAGGCGTCCCACGACCCCGGCCACTACGACCTCCTCCACACGCACTACTGGCTGTCCGGGCAGGCGGGCTGGGCGATCAAGCAGCGCTGGGGCATCCCGCTCGTCCACTCCATGCACACGATGGCCAAGGTCAAGAACGCGGCCCTCGCGGACGACGACAAGCCCGAGCCCGCCGAGCGCGTCCTCGGCGAGGAGCAGGTCGTGGCCTCGTCCGACCAGCTCGTCGCGAACACCGCCAAGGAGGCCCACGAACTCGTCGGCCTGTACGAGGCCGACCCCGCGCGCGTCGCGACCGTCAGCCCCGGCGTCGACCTGTCCCTGTTCCGCCCCGAGTCGCCGATCCTCGCCCGCAGCACCGGGCTCCTCCCGCACCGCACCGGCCCCGCCCGGCGCCGCCTCGGCCTGCCCCGCGACGCCTACGTCCTGCTGTTCGTCGGCCGCATCCAGCCGCTCAAGGCGCCGGACGTCCTGCTCCGCGCCGTCGCCCGCATGCTCGCCGACGACCCGGCACTGCGCTCCAAGCTCGTCGTCGCCGTCGTCGGCGGCCCGTCGGGCTCCGGCCGCTGCCGCCCCGAGGGCCTCCAGTCGCTGGCCGCGCGGCTCGGCATCTCCGACGTCATGCGCTTCGAGCCGCCGAGCCCCCAGAGCGAGCTGGCCGACTGGTACCGGGCCGCGGACGTCACCGTCGTCCCGTCCCACAGCGAGTCCTTCGGGCTCGTCGCCGTCGAGTCGCAGGCGTGCGGGACGCCCGTCGTCGCCTCCCGCGTCGGCGGCCTCTGCACGGCCGTCGCGGACGGCGAGTCCGGCGTGCTGATCCCCGGCCACGACCCGGCCGACTACGCCGCCGTCCTGCGCCGCCTGCACGCCGAGCCGGGCCTGCACGCCCGCCTCGCGCGCGGCGCCGTCCGACATGCGGACGGCTTCGGCTGGGACGCCACCGTCGACCGCCTCCTCGACGTGTATACCGGTGCCATGACGATCCCCGCCGCCCCTATGACCGCGGAGGCCACGGCATGAGCGAAGCGAACCGGGGGGTGCGGGGGGTCGTCCCCCGCGGGAGGCAGGCATGAGTCACGTCGAGACCATCCGGGAGACGCTCAAGGCGGCCGAGCTGGAGTTCGAGGAGCCGCGCGACAAGGCGTTCTTCGTCAGGCTCCCCGGGCAGCACAAGCTGGCCACCATGACGTGGCTGATCGTCGGTGACCACTCCCTGCACGTCGAGGCGTTCTTCTGCCGGCGGCCCGACGAGAACCACGCCGAGTTCTACCGCTTCCTCCTGGAGAAGAACGGCCGAATGTACGGGGTGGCGTTCGCCCTGGACGACGTGGGCGACGTCCACCTCGTCGGAAAGCTCCCCCTTGAGGGCATCTCGCCGGATGAGATCGACCGCGTCCTCGGCTGCGTCCTCACCTACTCCGACGAGAACTTCGACAAGGCCCTCGAACGCGGGTTCAAGACGTCCATCCAGCGCGAATGGGACTGGCGCGTCAAGCGCGGCGAGAGCCTCGCCAACCTCCAGGCGTTCGCCTCCTTCGCGGACCCGGCCAACCGCGAGTGACCCGCACGAGGCCGCTAGGCTCTGATGCCATGGCGACCTTGGTATTGCTCCGGCATGGCGAAAGCGTCTGGAACGCGGAAGGGCTGTTCACCGGCTGGGTGGACGTCGACCTGTCCGCGAAGGGCGAAAGTGAGGCGACCCGCGGCGGCGACCTGCTGCTCGACGCCGACATCACCCCCGACGTGGTGCACACCTCCCTGCTGAAGCGGGCCATCCGCACCGCCAACATCGCCCTGGACGTCGCCGACCTCCTCTGGATCCCCGTCCAGCGCTCCTGGCGGTTGAACGAGCGCCACTACGGCGCCCTCCAGGGCAAGAACAAGGCGCAGACGCGCGAGGAGTTCGGCGAAGAGCAGTTCATGACGTGGCGCCGGTCCTACGACACGCCGCCGCCGCCCATCAAGGACGACGACCCGCTCTCCCAGGTCAACGACCTCCGCTACGCCGAGCTGCCGTCCGAGCTGATCCCCCGCTCGGAGTGCCTCGCCGACGTCGTCGACCGCATGCTGCCCTACTGGTACGACGCGATCGTCCCCGACCTGGCCGTCGGCAAGACCGTCCTGGTCGCCGCGCACGGCAACTCGCTCCGCGCGCTGGTCAAGCACCTGGACGACATCTCCGACGAGGCGATCGTCGGCCTCAACATCCCGACCGGCATCCCCCTCGTCTACGAGCTGGACGACGACTTCGCCCCCCTCAAGCGCGGCGGCGAGTACCTCGACCCGGCCGCCGCCAAGGCCGCCATCGAGGCCGTCAAGAACCAGGGCGCAGCCAAGCCCGGCGCCCCGAAGCCCCCCGCGAAGGACGCCAAGGACGCGAAGGACGCCAAGCCCAAGGGCAGAACAAGGCGCGGCCGCAAAAAGTAACGCGCGGGGCCTGCCGAGCGAGCCCCCACACCCGCGCCCGCCCCCTCCGTTGACCTGCGGCGTGTTGTTGTTATGGATAGCCGGATAACAACAACACGCCGCAGGTCAACGCACCTGGGGGCGGCTGAGTAGGTGTGGCGTCTGGACTGAGTACTTGCGCCCTGTCTCGGCTACGGCTGTCCGGGCGACGATGAACGTGATCGCACACGGACATCGAGGAGCACGAGGATGGCTTACCAGACCGCGACGCCCGCGGACCAGAGCGACAAGATCTCGCTGGGGGCCGCGCTCACGCTGCCCGTGCTGTTCGTGCTGGCCGGGGTCCTGGTGCTGTTCAACCTGCTGATGTCAGCCCTGGTGCTCACGGGCCCGGACTCCTGCGGTGAGGTCTCCTGCTCGGGCAGCCCGCTGTTCGCCAAGATCTTCGTGGGCATCGCCATCGTCCCGGTGGTGGCGTCGATCGCGACCGTGTTCACCCTGCGGCCCTCGCGCTTCGGCATCCGCTGCGCGCTGATCGCCACCGCCCTCGCGGTCCCGGTCCTGGCGGACCTCATCACGTTCTCCGCCGCCCCCGACTGGTTCGCCTGACGGAACCGGCCGGTCAGGTGCGGGCGATCGTGAACCAGGTGAGGGCCCCGGGACCGTAAGGCAGGCTGCCCCACTCCTTCGCGAGCGCGTCGAGCAGGTGCAGGCCACGGCCGCTCTCCGCCTCGGCGGAGTCGGGCCTGCCGCGCGGAGCCGGGACGGACGTCGCCCCGCCCTCGTCCAGGATCTCGACCCGGAGAGCGTCGTCCAGCCCCAGCAGCTTGACCGCCACCCTGCCGCCGCCGGCGCCGCTGCGAGTGAAGCGGATCGCGTTGCTGACGCACTCGCACGCCAGCAACTCCGCGTCGTCGGCGATGGCGGGCGACCCGTTGCGGACGAGCAGGCTCCGCACGTAATGCCGGGCGTCCGGCACCTCCTCGACCGCCCCGGGGAAGACGATGAGCCCGAGGAAGCGTCCCCTCACGGCGCCGCCGTCGTCGCGGCGATCCCTCGTGCCGCCCGCCCGTCCACCGGAATCCGGTTCGAGGGACTCCGCCCCCACGCGTAGAACCATTGGTCGCCTCGCAGTTCTGCTTTGATCTTCAATGTCTCCGTGCCCCTCGGCACGTACAGGACCGGCACGTCGTACCGGTTGAGCGCGATCGCGCAGGACCGCCCGAGGACGTCCAACTCGACGGCGAGCACCACCAGGTGAAGCAACTGCACCTCGCGCCCCGTCATCGGGCATTCTCCTCACAGTGACCACTTTGGGTGATTTTGCAATCACGCTGCGCGTTCGATCTGTCGTCGTTAGGATGCACGCGGAGGAGCATGAACGCAAGAGCCTATTTGTAGGCCGCTAAATAGCTCGATGGATTGAGAGGCTCAGATGGCGCCAGGCAGGCACGTTCCGACCGTGGCCAGCACCCGTCTCGCCCGGGAACTCCGAAGCCTCCGCGGGAGGACCGGCCTGAGTCAGGAGGCCGTGGCCGAGCAGATGGGATGGAACGAGAGCAAACTGACCCGTATCGAGAACGACAAGAGCCGAGTACTGGTCCGGGACGTGAAGCGCCTGCTGGCCCTGTACGAGGTTGAGGACGAGGCGGCGGACGCGATCCTCGAACTCGCCCGGCTGGCCCGGGAACCCGACTGGTGGCACCAGTACTCCGGTGCGATTCCAGAGTGGTTCCAGGTCTACGTCGTCTTGGAAGCGTCCGCTTCGCATGTGTTCGGCTACGAGGCCGAGCTCGTACCCGGAATCTTGCAGACCGAGGGCTACACGCGGGCAATCCTGTCCACGGCGCCGTCCCCGGACAGTGAGGAGGGGATCGACGGCAAGGTCGCTGTCCGGGGCACGCGGCAAGCGCGGCTGTCCGAAAAGGATCCCCTTGAGGTCTGGTTCGTGCTGAATGAGGCGGTGATTCGTCGCACGGTCGGTGGGCGCGAGATCATGCGCGATCAGATCGAGCACCTGATCAAGGTTGCTCGGCTCCAGAACGTGACGCTTCAGGTGCTTCCTCTCGCCGTCGGTGAACACGGCGCAATGCACGGCATGTTCTACCTGCTGAAGTTTCCTGCGTCCGATGATCCCGACAAGGTCTACATGGAGCAGCAGATCGGTGGGCTCTACACCCAAAAGCCGCACGAGGTTGACCGGTATAGGCTGATATTCGACCACTTGCGCGCTCAAGCACTCGGCCCCGAGGAGACGATCGCGATGTTGCGCCAGGTGGCGACCGAGTTGGCGTAGGCAGGATCTAGCAAGGGGTGTCGAGGATGGACGCGACCGTTCGGAAGTGGCGCAAGAGCTCCTTCAGCGGCAACAACGGTGGTGCCTGTGTCGAGGTGGCTGTGGTGCGCGGGTGTGACTGCGGGGTTGCGAACAAGGCGGGGGAGGAGTTCGTCGTCCTGGTCCGGGACAGCAAGAATCCGGAGCGGGAGCCGCAGGTGTTCACGGTGGCCGAGTGGGATGCGTTCCTGGACGGCGTGGGCAAGCGCGAGTTCGACTCGGCGCGCCTGATCGCGGACTTCGCCGCCCCCGTTTCCTGAGTTCGCAAGTGCGGTATTCAGCAAGGCCCACCTGACTCTCAGGTTCGCTCTTGAGCGTATGTGCGCGGAGAGGGGCGGGATTCTTGCGTCGATGCACTGTGGTCGCTGTAGCGCTATTCGCGGGGGTTCTGGGCGGGTGCGGGACGGGTGGTCCCGGAGGGCGGGGCATGGAGGTTCGAGGGAACGACGGTCTGCCGGTGGCGCATCCGAAGGACGTCGCCGGCAAGGTCGAGGCTCTTACCGGCCAGATACAGAAGGGGCTCGGGGTCGGACCGCCCGCGGACGGCAGAACGGCCGGCGTCAATCCACTGCCTTGCGGAAACGAAGCCGACCGCAGAGGTGTGCGGAGAACCGGCCCGCCTGACGCCAACCCCTACCTGAAACCCTGGTATGTCGACTACAGCCCCTATCTGATGACCGTGAACACCTGGATGAGCGTGCGGAGCGAAGAGGAGGCCACGGCGGCGTTGACTCGGCTCAGCGGGCATCTTCGGGGGGCGGGGTGGCGGGTCGCGGCGTTCAGCCGGCCGCCCGGCGGGACGTGGCAGTTGCGGGTCGCCGCGCCGGAGAAAGGGTATGGCGCGGTTCTCGAAGCGCCCATCGCCGGAGGGGGGAGCGAGCACCGTATAGGCGTGAACGTCTCCTCTCCGTGTTTCCGGCATCCGGACGCGCTCCCGAAAGATCAGTCGTCGTAGACCGTCCGGTCCTCGAGGGTCGTTCGCGGCGCGCTCAGGGGAGGTCGGTGATCTCTTCGGGGCGCTGGCCGGTCACCAGGTAGACGACGTTCTCCGCGACGTGGACGGCGTGGTCGGCGAAGCGTTCGAAGTAGCGGCCGGCGAGGGTGATGTCCACGGCGGGCTCGACGCCGTGCGTCCACTTCGGGGACAGCAGGATGTCGAACAGGCGGCGGTGCAGCCGGTCCATCTGGTCGTCGTCGGCGTCCAGTTCCAGACCCATCTCCACGTCCTGGGACGCGATCACGCTGCCCGTCTTGGCGATCATGCGTTCGGCGATCTGCCCCATCTCCAGGACGGTGGCCTGCAGCTCCGGCGGGACGGCCGACTCGGGGTGCCGGCGGCGCGCGGTCTTGGCGATGTGCACGGCGAGGTCGCCCATCCGCTCCAGGTCGCCGCTCATGCGCAGCGCCGTGATCAGCGTGCGCAGGTCGCCCGCGACGGGCTGCTGCCGCGCCATCAGGTCGAAGACCGTCGCCTCGATGTCGGCGTCGATCTTGTTGACGTGCTCGTCACCGCTGATGACCTCCTCCGAGAGCCGCAGGTCGGCGTCCAGCAGGGCGGTCACCGCGCGGGCCATCGCGGACCGGACGAGGCGGGTCATCTCCACCAGGCTGTCGGTGAGGGAGTCGAGTTCCTCGTGGTAGGCGTCGCGCAATTGAAGTCCTTCGCGGAAAGGGGGCCGGGGTGTCGGGGGAGGGGCGGACTCGCCCACGCCACACTCTGCCCGTCCGGCATGAACGCTTCCGGATGGCAAGGTGAACTTTGGGGGAACGAGACCCTCCTGACCTGGACCGCCGGGAAGGGCAGGCGGGAACGCCGCTTACGATCCGAGGTGTGGAGGTCGAGATTGTGGCGAGCCTCGTCGGGCTCGCCGGGCTCGTGATCGGGCTCACGACGGGATTGGCGGTGCGTGTGAGCGAGCGGGCCCAGCGGACACCGGCGCCGGCGGTCCCCGTGGGGGCGCTGCCGCCGGGGGTCGCCTCGGTGCTGAGCGTCCTGCGCTCCTCGGCCGTCGTCGTGGACGGCGAGGACAGGGTGCTGCGCGCCAGCTCCGCCGCGCGGGCGTACGGGCTGGTCAGCGGCGACCGGCTGGTCGTGGACGAGGTGCTCGCCATGGCCCGGCTCGTCCGCCGGGACGGGGAGATCCGGGAGACCGAGATCCAGGTCGTGCCGTCCGGCGTACGCAGCCGCGCGGACGGACGCTGGTTCGCCGTCCGCGTCGCGCCGCTCGGGTCGCACGGGCTCGTTCTCGTGCTGGCCGAAGACCTCACCGACATGCACCGCACCGAGGCGATCCGCCGCGACTTCGTGGCGAACGTCAGCCACGAGCTGAAGACGCCGGTGGGCGCGCTGTCGCTGCTCGCCGAGACCGTCGAGGGCGCCGCCGACGACCCGGAGGCCGTGCGCAGGTTCGCGGGCCGCATGCAGTACGAGTCGGTGCGGCTCACCCACCTCGTCCAAGACCTGATGACGCTGTCGCGCGTCCAGGGTGCCGAGCCGCTGCCCGACCTGAAGCCCGTCGACCTGGACGAGGTCATGGTGGAGGCGCTGGAGCGCTGCCAGTTCAAGGCGTCCGCCAAGGACATCGAGCTCGCGTCCGGCGGCGAGGCCGGCCTGGAGGTCAGGGCCGACCAGGAGCTGCTCGTCACCGCGCTGCGCAACCTGGTCGACAACGCGGTCGCCTACAGTCCCGACCACACCCGGGTCGTCGTGTCGACCCGGCGGTCCGACGACCTGCACGTCGAGATCAACGTGTCCGACCAGGGCATCGGCATCCCCGACGGCGAGATCGGCCGGATCTTCGAGCGGTTCTACCGGGTCGACCCCGCCCGCTCCCGGCAGACCGGCGGAACCGGGCTCGGCCTCGCCATCGTCAAGCACGTCACCGGCAAGCACGGCGGCGACGTCACGGTGTGGAGCAAGGAGGGGCACGGGTCGACGTTCACGATCCGGCTCCCGCTGCTCGACGCCCCGCGCCGTCCCCGGCCCCCCGCCGGGACCGCAGAGAATTCCCCACAGAACACCGCCCGGGAGGCAGAACAGTGACCCGCGTGCTCGTCGTGGAAGACGAGGAGTCGTTCAGCGACGCGCTGTCGTACAACCTGCGCAAGGAGGGCTTCGAGGTGGCGGTCGCCGCCACCGGCCCCGACGCGCTGGACGTCTTCGACCGCAACGGCGCCGACCTCGTGCTCCTCGACCTGATGCTGCCCGGGCTTCCCGGGACCGAGGTGTGCCGGGAGCTGCGCGCCAGGTCCAACGTCCCCGTGATCATGCTGACCGCGAAGGACAGCGAGGTCGACAAGGTCGTCGGGCTGGAGCTCGGCGCCGACGACTACGTCACCAAGCCGTTCTCCACCCGGGAGCTCATCGCCCGGATGCGGGCCGTCCTGCGCCGCCAGGGCGAGGTGGACGAGCCGGCGCCCGCGACGCTGGAGGCGGGCCCCGTCCGGATGGACGTCGAACGCCACGTGGTCAGCGTCGGCGGCGACCCCGTCCAGCTGCCGCTGAAGGAGTTCGAGCTGCTGGAGGTGCTGCTGCGCAACGCCGGCCGCGTCCTGACCCGGATGCAGCTGATCGACCGTGTGTGGGGCGCCGACTACGTGGGCGACACGAAGACGCTGGACGTCCACATCAAGCGGCTCCGCGCCAAGGTCGAGGAGGCGCCGTCCACGCCGCGGTACATCGTCACCGTGCGCGGACTGGGCTACAAGTTCGAGCCCTGACAGACCCGCTGTGACTCGGTAGATGCGGGTCGCTGCTCCGGCGGGGCCCTGGATACGAGAGAACGGCCCGTCGTGTGGGGCGGGCCGTTCTCGTGCGTGAGGCGGTCAGTGGCCGCCGGCGCCGGGCGACTCGGACGCACCCGTCGTCGGCTCACCGGACGCGCCGGGGGACGGGCTCCCGGTGGCCCCGGGCGTCGTCGTCCCGGGCGCGGGCGTGGTGGGCGCCTGCTGGGTCGGCGTGGCCAGCGGGTAGGTGGCGAAGTCCCCCTGGTACGGCGCGACGGGCACCTGGAACTCGATGGCGCCGGCGTGCTCGAACTGCATCCGCACGGGGACCGTCGCCCCGGCGATCAGCTCCTTGGTGAGGCCGGTGAGGACCACGAGCGGCTGGTCGCCCGTGCCGGGGGTCACCGGGAGGCTCTCCTCCGGGACGCCCGTGTTCTCCGACGTCGGGGTGGTGGACGTGTTCGGCGTCGCGCCGGTCCCGGTGCTGGCCGTCGGGCTGGCGGTGCCGGACGGCTGCTTGGTCTTCTTCTGGCCGGACGGCGTCGCGGCCGGGGTCGCTGCGGACGGCTTGCCGAGCAGCTTCACGAAGCTGCCCGTCCCGTCCGGCGAGGCGGGCGGCAGGACGAGGCCGCCGCCCGCGATCCGCGCCTGGCCGAAGGCCGGCGAGCTGACCGAGACGAGCCGGTCCTGCCTGCCCTGCACCTGGTTGATCAGCACGCCGTAGAGCGGAACGTCCGCGCCGGGCTTCAGCGGCTGGCCGTCCTGGCCGCCCAGCAGGAACATGTTCTGCAGGTTGATCTGCGTCTCCGCCTTCTCGTCCTGCGGGATCGTCGCGTTGACGCCCTCGGTCAGGCGGGTCGGGGCAGCGGACTGGGGTGACGTGCCGGCGCCGCAGCCGGAGATCACCGGCGCGATCGCGACGGCACCCGCGACGGCGAGCACGACCAATCGACGGCTGTTTCGGATCACGGCGTCGGTTCTCCTCGCGATGTGTCATCAAGTGAGAGTGGCGTGAGATACGCCAGGGGCAGCGTAGCGAGACCCTTGCGCACTTCCCGCTTCGGGGTGGCCGACACGCCCGAGGCCGTATCGCGGGGCCGGTCAGCCGGTGCCGAGGGACTTGACCCGGCCGGCGAGCTCGGGTCCCGGCCGCGGCGCGCGGACGATCTCGGTGACGACGCCGTCCGGCTGCACGAACACGGCGGTGAGCCCGCTGCCGGTCGGGCCGATCGTGCCGGGCTCGGGGGCGTAGGCCGCGGCGAGGACGCCCTCCCGGTCCTCCAGGATCAGCGGCGTCCCGCCGTGGGCGGTGCCCGCGCACGCCTTCAGGGCCTTCAGCGACGTGGGCTTGCGGTCGCCGGCCGGGCGCGGATCGGCGACGAGCCAGAAGTTGAGCTTGTACTCGCGCGTCCTGGTGGCGAGTTCCGCGACCACGCTCTCGCACTCGTACGCGGGCGGGACGACGCCGATCACGCCGGGGCGCAGGTCGCGCAGCGGGGTGGGGGTGCGGCCGTCGGGGACGAGGCCGACCCGCCCGTCGGGCAGCAGGCCGCCGATCTTGCCGGGGCTCGCGGACGGGCGCGGCGCGAGCTGCGCCCCCGTCGGACGGGGCACGGGACGGGGGCCGAACGCCGTCATGAGCACGCCGCTGAGCAGCGCGATCAGCAGCGCGCCCGCGATGATCGGGATGGCGACGCCGAACCGGGTCACCGGGCGGACCAGCCGCCGCACCCGCCGCCTGCGCCGGCGGCGCCGCCTCTCGCGGTGGTAGGCGGCCATGTCGCGTTCGAGTTCGCGGGCGTCGTCGGGCACCACGACGTCAACGTGCGGAAGCCCGTAGTCGTCAGGCTCCGGGTCGCCGCCGTCCGGCCTCACGCGCCACCTCCCTCCCGGGTCGCGTGCCACGGGCCGCCGTCCTGTTCGGACCCTTCCGGGCGCTTCGTACCCGCGCCGCCCGGCATGCTCACCTCCAGTATGGAACCCATCCGCGGGCATGGCGGGACGGATGCTTGTAACCGGGGTCGTCTTACAGGTAATGGCGTTCTGGGAGGACCAGGGTGATCTCCCGGCTACACTGAGTGCGGGGAACTGGACGCCGATGCACCATTAAAGGGCTTTGTCAATACCCCAATATGCGGCTTGACCTGCGCATATGTCTGGAAGGCCGGTTCAGCCATGCTCGTTTCCGTGCTACCCTGGTTCTAGCGGAAGGGGTACTTGTCACATGACTTTCCAGGTCGGCGACACCGTCGTCTACCCCCACCATGGGGCTGCTCGGATCGAGGCCATCGAGACTCGCACCATCAAGGGTGAGGACAGGACCTATCTGGTTCTGAAGGTTGACAAGGGTGACCTGACAGTGCGGGTCCCGGTCGAGAACGTCGAGGACGTGGGCGTCCGGGACGTCGTCGGCCAGGAAGGGCTGGAGAAGGTGTTCGAGGTGCTTCGCGCACCCTACACCGAGGAGCCCACCAACTGGTCGCGCCGGTACAAGGCGAATCTTGAGAAGCTCGCGTCCGGCGACGTCAACAAGGTCGCCGAGGTCGTCCGCGACCTCTGGAGGCGCGACAAGGAGCGCGGTCTGTCCGCCGGTGAGAAGCGGATGCTCGCGAAGGCACGCCAGATTCTGGTCAGTGAGCTGGCGCTCGCCGAGAAGACCAACGAGGACAAGGCAGAGGCCCTGCTCGACGAGGTCCTGGCCAGCTGAGCGGCCGACCGAGTTGACCGAGCGGCTTCCCCGGGTGGGCGTCGGAACCGACGTCCACCCGTTCTCGTCCTCCCCGCGCCCGCTCCGGGTCGCGGGTCTCGACTGGCCCGGCGAAGGCCACGGCCTCGCCGGCCATTCCGACGGCGACGTCGCCGCGCACGCCGCCTGCGACGCCCTCCTGTCGGCGTGCGGGCTCGGTGATTTGGGCGCCGTCTTCGGCACGTCCGATCCCCGCTGGTCCGGCGCGTCCGGCCCCGACCTCCTGCGCGAGGTGGCTCGCCGCGTCGCCGAAGCGGGCTTCATCATCGGCAACGTGGCCATCCAGATCATCGGCAACCGTCCCAGGATTGGCAAGCGCCGGGCCGAGGCCGAGAAGATCCTGAGCGAGGCCCTGAACGGCGCCCCGGTGACGATCTCGGCCACCACCACGGACGGCCTGGGGCTGACCGGCCGGGGCGAAGGGCTGGCCGCCGTGGCCACCGCACTGGTCGTCTAGGGCTGCGGCGGGTGGACGGTGCCCGTCACCTCGCCGAAGGCGATGCGGGAGCCGGCGGCGCCGGGGGCCTGGGCGCGGATCGTCACCGTGTCGCCGTCCTCCAGGAACGTGCGCTTCGTGCCGTCGGGGAGTTCCAGCGGCTCCCGGCCGTTCCAGCTGAGTTCGAGCATGCAGCCGCGCTGGCCGCGTTCGGGGCCGGAGACCGTCCCGGACGCGAACAGGTCGCCGGTGCGGAGCGGGGCGCCGTTCACCGTGGCGTGGGCCAGCTGCTGCGGCGGCGTCCAGTACATCGACGCGAACTGCGGGCGGGCCGCGACCTGCCCGTTGATCTGGATCTCCAGGTGCAGGTCCAGGCCCCACGGATCGTCGCACCTCAGGTAGGGAAGCGGCGCCGGATCCTGGACGGGCGGGGTCACCCGGGCCGCTTCGAGGGCCGCGACCGGCACGACCCAGGAGGAGACCGACGTCGCGAAGGACTTCCCCAGGAACGGCCCCAGCGGCTGCGACTCCCAGGCCTGGATGTCGCGGGCGCTCCAGTCGTTCACGAGCACGAACCCGAACACGTGGTCGCGGAACGCGCTCGTGGGGACGCCGCGTCCGGCCGAGGAGGGGACGCCCGCCACGAAGCCGACCTCGGCCTCGAAGTCGAGCCGCAGTGAGGGCCCGTAGGACGGCTCCGGGTCGCCCGGCGTGCGGCGCTGCCCGTACGGCCGGATGATCGGCGTGCCCGACGGGTACACGGTGCCCGCGCGGCCGTGATAGGCGACCGGCAGCCGCTTCCAGTTCGGCGTCAGCGGGTCGGCGTTCGGGCGGAACATCCGGCCCGCGTTCGCCGCGTGGTGCTCGTTCGAGTAGAAGTCGACGTAGTCGGCGACCTCGAACGGCCGGAGGAGTTCCACGTCCGAGACCGGGATGAGGTGCGGCTCCACCCGGCCCCGGTAGGACGCGTCGGTGAGCAGCTCGGTCACCCGGTCGCGGTTCGCCCGCCAGGCGGGACGTCCCGCCACCATGAAGGCGTTCAGCGAACCCGAGGCGAAGTAGTGGCGGTCCTCCACCAGCCCGGCGGCGGACATCGCCGCCAGGTCGAGGACGCGGTCGCCGATCGCCACGCCGACGCGCGGCATCTCCCCGGGACGCGCGAACACCCCGTACGGCAGGTTCTCGATGCCGAACCCGGCGTCCTCATCGACGTCAACCCACGAAACGGTCGTCATGGAGCCATATCTTCCCCCGCGTCCGGCGTTTCGATCAGGCCCAGGCGGCGCAGATCCGCACGGGGCACGGCGAGATCGCGGACCTCGACAGCCTCCAGCAGGCCCCGGGCGGCCTCCCCGGGGCCGTCCGGCATCGCCCGGACCTCGGCGGCGAGCGCTGGGGCGTCGGTGCGTTCGAGCGTCCGCTGGAGGTCGCGTTCCCCGGCGGCGGCATGCGCGGCGGCCAGCAGGACGTTCAGGAACCCGTGGCCGGACGCGTGCCGGGCGGCGCGGCCCGTCGTGCCCGCGCACGTGAAGCGGAGGCCGCGTTCGGCGCAGGCCGCGATGAACGGCGCCGACACGGCCCCGGTCGCGGCGCCGAGGGGCGCGCCGCGCTCGCGGGCGGCGGTGACGCGGTCCAGGGCCTCCCGCCAGCCCGGCGAGGGGCGCACCCCGATGCGCGCGGGGACGTCGGACGGCAGCCGCGCCAGCGTCACGGCGACGGCCCGCGCCTGGTCGGCGTCCTCCGGTACGGCGATCTCGACCGCGCACGGCCTGACGCGCGGTTCGGCGCGGACGGCGTCGAGGGCCTTCGGCAGCCCGTCGATCCCGGTGTCGGCGACGAGGACGAGGTCGAGAAGGTCCTCCGGGACGAGATGCGTCCGCAGTTCGGCGAACCGGGACGCGGGGCACAGCAGCCGCCCGGCGACCGGGTCCCGGACGGCGTCGCGGTGGGCGGGCAGGGCCTCGTCCATGGGGGCGCGATCCGGCGGGAAGAGCGCGGCGTCGTCGAAGAGCCGAGCGAGGAGGGCGCTCATGCCGCTTCACTACCCCGGACCGGTCCGGCTAGTCGGCGGGCGGGGTGGGACCGCTGCGGAAGTTGCCGGACGGCGGCGGGTTCCAGCCGCCGGCCGGGCCGTCGCCGGCGTTGGGGTCCTCGGCGCGGTCGGCGGCGGGCGGGTCGTGGAGGTCCTCGTCCGCGCCCCCGGGCCCGGGGAGGTCCTCGTCCGCGCCCCCGGGCCCGGGGAGGTCCTCGTCCGCGCCCCCGGGCCCGGGGAGGTCCTCGTCCGCGCTCCCGGGCCCGGGGAGGTCCTCGTCCGTGCCCCCGAGCTCGGGAAGCACGATGTCGGGACGGGTCGTCGACGCGACCGGGCGCTCCTCAGGCTCCTCCCGGTCGCGGCTCCGGACCAGCTCGACGTCGGTCGGCAGCAGCGTCGGCAGCGCGTCGAGCGGCCGCCGCGGCTCGGGGAGCGCGTCCAGCGGCGGCGGCTCCGGCTCGGACGACAGGCTTCCCCCGTACTCGACGTCCTCGAACCCGGCGTGCCCCTGCCCGGCGGTCTCCTCCTCGCGCGGCTGCCGTGGAGCGGGCTCGGGCGCGTCCGGTTCGTCCTCGGGCTCGCTCCACTGCTGGGCGATGCCGTCCGGGACGGTGGGCCAGGGGGTCTCCGGCTCGTACCCGGCGGCCCGGTGCCCGGGGGACTCGGGCCCGCTCGGCTCCGGTTCGGCGGGTCCGGCGGGCTCCAGCGGGAACGGGATGAGTTCCTCCCGCTCCTCGGCCGCGGCGGGGGCGCGCGGCTCGGCGCCGGCGGGAGCCTCAAGGGCGAGCGGGGGAGCGGCGGGCTCCAGGACCTTCACGTGGCCGCGCTGGGTGTCCACGGGCGCGGCCTCCTCGGCGGACGGACGGGCCACCCGGATCTGCTTGAACATCGTCAGCCACAGCCAGATCGCGATCACCAGCATGACGTGCGGCGCGACGGCCACCCCGGTGCGGACGGCGTCGTCCGGGAGCGGGCCGTAGCCCCGGAGCGAGTGCTGGACGGAGGCCGCGGCGCCGCCCGCGACCAGGACGAGCAGCAGCGCCCAGCGGAGCAGCCGCGTCCACCAGCGGGCGCCCCGGGTCACGACCAGCGACAGGATCGTCAGCGCGACGAGGGTATCGGCCATCGCCGGGTACAGCGGCGCCCAGCGGCGGCTCACCCGGCCGGCGAGGGCGAGTTCGCGGAGCACGTCGTAGGTGAGCACGTACGCGCCCGCCGCGAGCGCGGCGACGACGAGGCCGGCGAGGGCGGTGAGCAGCCGGCGCTGGACGCGGGTGTAGGACGGCCGGGTGCGATCAGATGGCATGGATTCTCGTTCCGGGGGATGGGCGCCTGAGGGTCCTCCGCCGAGATTAACCAGCCGGGACGGCGGCGAACCGCAACTTCTTGGTGATCACTTGTCGCTGCGCACCATAAAGGAGGAGTCGTACGGTATGGACGTCGACATCCCGAAGGGAGGCGCGATGCCGTACGGCTGGTTCGTGCAGGGAACGCGGACCCGAACGGCCGGGTAGCGCGGCATGCCGGCGCCTCATGATCGGCTGGGCGACCCGATCCGGACGTTCGACGGCCGGGCGGCGGGACGCCGCACGTGGGCGTGGCTGTGCCTGCTGTGCCTGGCGTCGCTGGCGCTCGTCCCGGCGGCCGTCGTCTACCTGGACGACCGCGTCTGGTGGGTGGGCGTCCCGGCGCTGCTGCTCTCCATGGGCTACGCCGCCGCCGCGGGCTGGATCGCCGGACGCGACCGCCCGCGCGTCCGCAACCGCGTCGCGCGCCTGTACGCCCGCGGCCTGTCGGTCGCGGGGCCCGGCGGCGAGGCCGGCTACACGTGGGACGAGCTGGTCTCGGTCACGGTCTCCGGTCGGCGCGGCGGGAAGCGGGCCCGGTGGTGCTTCACCGTCGTGGCCGCCGACGGCGGCGTGCTGCGCCTCGAAGACGACATCCCGGACGTCCAGGTGCTCGGGGTGGCGGTCGCGGAGGTGACGGCCCGGATCGTCCCGCGGTACCTGGCGGCGGTGCGGGCGCGGGAATCCGTGCGGCTCGGCCCGTTCACCGTGGACCTGGACGGCGTCGGGAAGGACGGCGATCGGCTGCCGTGGAAGGCCGTCCACGACGTGGTGATCGACAACGGCATGGTGGCGGTACGGGCGGGCACGGGGCGGGCGGACCTCGTGGCGGTCGCCTCCCAGATGCCGGACGCGCTGGCGTTCGCGGTGCTGTGCCACCGCGTCCGGGACCTGGCCGAGTCCCTATGAGGATTTTCTCGCGGGGCATGTCGAGAACGGGCCCGCGGCTCCGATCGTGTTGTGCCGAGCGGCCGCCGGCCGTCCGACCGAACAGGAGAACACCGTGAAGTACATGCTGCTGATCTACAACCGTCCGGGCTTCGTCGCGGAGCTGACGGAGGCCGAGCGCGAGGCGCTGTTCGGCGAGGTCGACGCGATCATGAAGGAGCTGCGGGAGTCGGGCGAGTGGGTCGGCGGCGAGGGCCTCGCCGACCCGTCCGCCACCAAGGTCGTCCGGGAGCGGGACGGGCAGCCGGCCGTCACCGACGGGCCGTTCCTTGAGGCCAAGGAGCACTTCGCCGGCTACCTCACGGTCGACTGCGACACCGAGGAGCGGGCGGTCGAGATCGCCAAGCGCTGGCCGGACGTCCGGTACGGCGGGCACATGGAGGTCCGGGCGGTCATGACCGGCGCCGAGACGGACGTGTGAGGACGCCCCCGGCCGTCGAGGACCTGCTGCGCACGCTCGCGCCGCAGGTCCTCGGCACGCTCGTCCGGCGGCACGGCGCGTTCGACGCCTGCGAGGACGCCGTGCAGGAGGCGCTGCTCGCCGCCGCCGTCCAGTGGCCGGAGGAGGGCGTCCCGGAGAACCCGCGCGGCTGGCTGCTGACCGTCGCGACGCGGCGGCTCACCGACCAGTGGCGCAGCGAGCGGGCGCGCCGCGACCGGGAGGCAGCCGTGGCCGCGCGGGAGCCCGCCGAGCCGCCCCTCGCCGCGGATCCGCCGGACGACGGCGACGACACCCTGACCCTGCTGTTCCTGTGCTGCCATCCGGCGCTGTCGCCGTCCTCGCAGGTGGCGCTGACGCTGCGGGCGGTCGGCGGCCTCACCACGGCGCAGATCGCGCGGGCGTTCCTCGTCCCGGAGGCGACGATGGGGCAGCGGGTCAGCCGGGCCAAGCAGAAGATCAAGGCGGCCGGGGCGCGGTTCCGGATGCCGCCGGCCGCCGAGCGGGACGAGCGGCTGCGGGCCGTCCTGCAGGTGCTGTACCTGGTCTTCAACGAGGGCTACACGGCGTCCGGCGGGCCCGAACTGCAGCGCACCGACCTGACCGCGGAGGCGATTCGGCTGACACGGGCGCTGCGCGCGCTGCTGCCGGGGGACGGCGAGGTCGCGGGCCTGCTCGCGCTGATGCTGCTCACCGACGCGCGGCGGCCGGCGCGGACGGGACGCGGCGGGCTGCTGATCCCGCTCACCGAGCAGGACCGGACGCTCTGGCGGCGGGACGCGATCGAGGAGGGCACGGCGCTGGTCACCGAGGCGCTCACCTGGTCGCCGCCCGGCCCGTACCAGCTGCAGGCCGCGATCGCCGCCGTCCACGCGGAGGCGCGCCGGCCGGAGGACACCGACTGGCCGCAGATCCTCGCGCTGTACCGGCTGCTGGCGCACCTGGCCCCGAATCCGATGGTCACGCTGAACGAGGCGGTCGCGCTGGCGATGGTGGACGGCCCGTCCGCGGGCCTCGGCCTGCTGCGGACGCTGGACGGCGACGAGCGCATGGCGCGGCACCACCGGCTCGCGGCCGTCCGGGCCCACCTGCTGGAGATGACCGGGGACCGCGGCGCGGCGCGGGAGGCGTACCGGGAGGCGGCGCGGGGCACGACCAGCCTGCCCGAACGCCGCTACCTCGAATCCCGGGCGTCCCGGCTCACCGGGGAGGCGGGGGCGTGACGCGCGGGCACGATCCGGTGGCGCGCGGGTGCGCACCGTGTAATGCGCGGCGCGGTCGCTCGCCGATCCAATAGCCTGGGCCCTGTGAGTCTGCGCTTTTACGACACCGGCACCCGCAGCGTCCGCGCGTTCGAGCCCCTCGAAGAGGGCCGCGTGGGGATGTACGTGTGCGGCGCGACCCCGCAGGCGTCACCGCACATCGGGCATCTCCGCTCGGGCGTCATCTACGACGTCCTGCTGCGCTGGCTGCGCGCGTCCGGCTACGAGGTGACGTTCGCGCGCAACGTCACCGACGTCGACGACAAGATCATCGCGGTGGCGGCGGAGCGGGGCGTCCCGTGGTTCGCGGTCGCGGAGGGCAACCAGCGCGTGTTCACGCAGGGCTACGACCTGCTCGGCTGCCTGCCGCCGACGATCGAGCCGCGCGCCACCGGGCACGTCCCGGAGATGATCGTGCTGATCCGCCGGCTCATCGAGAAGGGCCACGCCTACGCGGCGGGCGGCGACGTGTACTTCGACGTCAAGTCCTGGGCGGACGAGTACGGCGCGCTGTCCAACCAGCGTCTCGACAACATGCGGCCGACCGGCGACACCCCCAACGAGGAGGTGAAGCGCGACCCGCGCGACTTCGCGCTCTGGAAGGGCGCCAAGCCGGGCGAGCCGTCCTGGGAGACGCCGTGGGGCGACGGGCGTCCCGGCTGGCATCTCGAATGCTCCGCGATGGCGACGAAGTACCTCGGACCGGCGTTCGACATCCACGGCGGCGGCGTCGACCTGATCTTCCCGCACCATGAGAACGAGATCGCCCAGTCGCGCGCCGCCGGTGACGGGTTCGCCCGCTACTGGCTGCACAACGGGCTCCTCACCGTGGACGGCGAGAAGATGAGCAAGTCGGTCGGCAACGTGGTCCTGCTGCCCGATCTGCTGGGCAAGGCCCGTCCGGTGGAGGTGCGCTACTACCTGGCCTCGGCGCACTACCGGTCCCTCATGGACTACACCGACGCCGCCCTGGCCGAGGCCGTCTCCGCCTACCAGCGGATCGAGGGGTTCGTGACGCGGGCGTCGGAGGTGGTGGGCGCGGTCGAGCCCTCGTCGGTGCCGTCCGCGTTCGCCGAGGCCCTGGACGACGACCTGGGCGTCCCGCAGGCGCTGGCGGTGCTGCACGAGACCGTCCGGGAGGGCAACAGCGCCCTCGCGTCCGGCGACCACGACGAGGCGCGCCGCGCCCTGGCGGACGTGCGGGCCATGGCGGACGTCATCGGCATCGACCCGCTGTCGCCGCAGTGGAGCCGGGCGGGCGAGGAAGACCTCCGTCCCGTCGTGGACGCGCTCGTCTCCGTGGCCCTGGAGCAGCGGCAGGCTGCGCGGGCGCGCAAGGACTACGCGTCCGCCGACGCCATCCGCGACGGCCTGGCGGAAGCCGGAGTCCTCGTCGAGGACACCCCGCAGGGCCCGCGCTGGGAGTTGAAGCGCGGCTGACGGACGCCGTTCGCCGCGCGGCCGGCGTTGTGCGCGCGGCGGCTCCGCGGGCGGATAAAATCGGATGTTCGCGGGGGTTCGGCCGTTCGCCACTGTGCCGTCCCGCTGAGATCTTGAGCCGCCCGGCAGCCGCGAGGGCGAGCGAGCACGCAATCGTCGCGAGGGGCGTAACCGAGAATGGCCAAGCGCAAGGGCAAGGGACCGACCCCCAAGGCCGAGGACCGGCACTGGCACGGCAAGCGCCAGAAGGCGCGCGCGGTGAAGAGCGCCAAGCGCACCGGCACGCAGACGCTCGGCCCGGGCGGGCGCCCGAAGGCGGCCGCCCCGGCCGCGGGCGGGCGTCCCGCCGGTGCGCGGCGCGCGAACGGCGAGGTCCCCGAGCTGGTCACGGGACGCAACCCGGTGGTGGAGGCGCTGCGGGCGGGGGTCCCCGGCACGGCGCTCTACGTGATGTCCAGCACCGACGAGCGGGTCCGCGAGTCGATCCAGCTGGCCGCCGACCGCCGCGTCCCGCTGCTGGAGACCGGCAAGAACGAGCTGGACCGGCTGACCGACGGCGCCGTCCACCAGGGCATCGCGCTCCAGGTCAAGCCGTACCGGTACGCGCACCCCGACGACCTGCTCGCCGGGACGTCCCCGCTGATCGTCGCCGTCGACGGGATCACCGACCCGCGCAACCTCGGCGCGATCGTCCGCTCGGCCGCCGCGTTCGGCGCGGCCGGCGTGGTCGTGCCCGAGCGGCGCGCCGCCGGGGTCACCGCGGGCGCGTGGAAGTCGTCCGCCGGCACCCTCGCGACGTGCCCCGTCGCGCAGGCCACGAACCTGGCGCGGCAGTTGAAGGCGTACCAGAAGGCGGGCTGCTTCGTCGCCGGCCTGGACGCGGCCGGCGGCGTGACCGTCGCCGACCTGGAGCTCGCGTCCGGCCCGTTCGTGCTGGTCGTGGGCTCGGAGGGCAAGGGGCTCGGCCGCCTGGTCGCCGACACCTGCGACATGCTGGCGACGATTCCGATGCCGGGCCGGGCCGAGTCGCTCAACGCCGGGGTCGCCGCGGGCATCGCCCTCTACGAGATCAGCCGCCGCCGCGCCTGATCCCGGCGAGTCGCCTCAACGGGAATAATCTCAACGTTCAGATACTTGACGTTCATGTACCTGCGTCGCCGGGTACTCCGTTGAGATCCCCCTGTGAGGTGACTGTCCGTGACCACCATCGCGGCATCCGGGTCGCAGCGCGGCCACCACGCGTCCGACCTGGCCCTGGCCGCCCTCGCACCCGCGAGCTGGGGCACCACCTACGTGGTCACGACCACGCTGCTGCCCGCCGACCGTCCGCTGCTGGCCGCCACCCTGCGCGCCCTGCCCGCCGGCCTCGTCCTGCTCGCCGCCAACCGGCGCCTCCCGCACGGCGACTGGTGGTGGAAGACGATCGTGCTCGGCATGCTGAACTTCGGCGCGTTCTTCCCGCTGATCTTCTTCGCCGCCTACCGGCTGCCGGGCGGCGTCGCGGCCACGATCGGGTCCGTCCAGCCGCTGGTCGTGGCGCTGCTGTCGCTCGGCGTCCTGCGGGTCCGCCCCGCCCGCGCCGTCCTGTACTCGGCGATCGCCGGCACCGGCGGCGTCGCGCTGCTGACCCTGACCGCCGACGCCCGCCTCGACCCCCTCGGCATCGCCGCCATGCTCACCGCGACGTCCCTCATGGCCGCCGCGATCGTCCTCGCCAAGAAGTGGGGGCGCCCCGAGTCGCCGCTGGTCATGACCGGCTGGCAGCTCACGGTCGGCGGCCTCGCCCTGCTGCCCGTCACGCTCGCCGCCGAGGGCGTCCCCTCGTCCGTCACGGGCGAGAACGCGCTGGGCTTCGCCTACCTCGGCATCGTCGGCACCGCGATCGCGTACGCGCTGTGGTTCCGCGGCATCGACCGGCTCGCCCCGACGTCCATCTCCCTGCTCGGCCTGACCAACCCGCTGGTCGCGACGATGGCGGGCCTGCTGATCCTCGGCCAGACGCTCACGCTCTGGCAGATCGCCGGATTCACGATCGCCCTGGGCGCCCTGGTGGCCGGGCAGTCGTTCGGACGGAGGCCCGCGACGCCCCGTCGCGCCGATCCCGCGGCGGGTCTGACCCCCCGCACACCCGCAGGCCGAGTCGCCGCTCCCTGAGGAAGGCGCGCTCGGCGTCGTTCTCCGTCCGCTCGATGGCCGCGTCGTACGCTTCGGCGGCCTCCGCGTCCCGTCCCAGCCGCCTCAGCAGGTCGGCGCGGATCGCATGGAACAGGTAGTACCGGCCGAGGTCGAGTTCCGCCACCAGCGCCAGACCGGCTCCGGGGCCCTCGACCTCGGCCACCGCCACGGCCCGGTTGAGCGCCGCCACCGGCGTGGGCGCCACGGCCATCAACTGGTCGTACAGCCGCACGATCTGGTCCCAGCGCGTGTCCGCGGCCGTCGCCGCGTCACTGTGCACCGCGTTGACGGCCGCCTGGATCTGGTACGGCCCCGGCCGGTCGATCTCCAGGCACCGCCGGACGAGCGCCTGCCCCTCGGCCACGAGCCGGTGATCCCACAACCCGCGATCCTGATCACGAAGCAGCACGATCTCGCCGCCCCTGAGCCGAGCGGGCCTGCGCGACTCCACGAGGAGCATCAGCGCCAGCAGCCCCAGCACCTCCGGCTCGTCCGGCAGCAACTCGGCGAGGACCCGGCCCAGCCTGATCGCCTCCGCGCCCAGCTCCTCGCGCCCGCCGTACCCCTGGTTGAACACGAGATACACGACGGCCAGCACCCCGGCGAGCCGTCCCGGCAGCTCCGCCTCGTCCGGCACCCGGTACGGGATCCGCGCGTCCCTGATCTTCGCCTTCGCCCGGACGAGCCGCTGCGCCATCGTCGCCTCCGGCACGAGGAACGCGCGCGCGATCTCCGCCGTCGACAGGCCGCCGAGCAGCCGCAGCGTCAACGCGACCCGCGCGTCCGGCCCCAGCGCCGGATGGCAGCACGTGAAGATCAGCCTGAGCCGGTCGTCGGGCACGGCGCCCGTCTCGACCGGACCGCCCTCGTTCAGCATCATCGCCTGCGCCTGCGCCTGCTTGCCGTCCCGCGCCGCCTCCCGGCGCAGCCGGTCGATCGCCTTGTTCCGCGCCGTCGTGATGATCCACCCGGCCGGGCTGGGCGGAGTCCCGTCCGACGGCCACCTGCGGACCGCCTCAGCGAACGCGTCCTGCACCGCGTCCTCGGCGACGTCGACATCGCCGAAGACCCGGACCAGCACGGCCACCGCCCGCCCGTGCTCCGCCCGGAACACCTCGTCGATCACACCTCGCCCTGAAACGGCCGCACCTCCATCGGCAGCCCCGTGGCCTTGCAGAACCGCGCCGCGACCTTCAGCGCCGCGTCCAGATCCTCCACCTGGATGATGGTGATCCCGCCGATGTGCTCCTTGCCCTCCGTCCAGGGCCCGTCCGTCGCGACGACCTCGTCCCCCCGGCACCGGACCACGGTGCTCGCCTCGGGACCGTGGAAGCCCCGCCCGAACACCCACGACTCCTGCCGGTCCAGATCGTGCCGGATCTCCGCGATCTCCGCCATGATCTTGTCCAGCACCTCGGGCGGCGGCGGATCCCCCACCGGCTGGATCATGTTGAGCGCGTAGAGCTTCATGCTTCCTCCCTCTTCTCATACCTCACGATCACTACCCCGGCGGGCGTCGTCACCGACTCCGCGACCCGCAGATCGGCCGCCACCCCGTCGAGCAGCCGCCGTCCCGCGCCCAGCACCACCGGATGGACCATCAGCAGCCACTCGTCGACGAGCCCCCGCCGCATGAGCTCCCGCGCGAGCACCCCGCTCCCCAGCACGGTCAGCCCCTCCTCGATGCCCGCGACGTCGCCCACGTCGCCGACCAGCACCGAGTTCGTCCAGGGCAGCGGCTCCCGCAACGTCCGCGAGACCACGTACTTCGTGGTCTTGTTCAGCACCTCGGTGAACGGGTTCCCGTCCGTCTGCCGCGGCCAGTAGCCGTGGAACTGCTCGTACGTCCGCCGTCCGAACAGCAGGGCCCCGTCCCCGCCCATCCTCGTGCCGAGCACACCCCCCATGACCTCGTCATTCCCCGGGACGGCCCAGCCGCCACGAGCGAACCCGTCCCGCGTGTCCTCGTCCGCCGCCGCGGGCGCCTGCATGACCCCGTCCAGCGACAGATGCTCGACCAGCGTGATCTTCCCCATGACACTCTCCCTCTCGGACGTCCTCTCACCCTCCACACGAACGTCCGCCGGGAGAATCGACACTCGGCGCCAGAAGAATCTGGGGCGATGCCCGCCCGCGCCGCCAATGGCAGGCGCCGACCGCCCGACTCAGGAGGCTCGTGCCGGGGGCACGATCTCGCCCACGGCGCCCGAGGGCTCCAGCCGGACGACGGTGGGCCCGCGCTCGCACTCCCACGTGGTGACGTTGGCGAACGTCGTCTCCCCGTGGCGCCAGAGGCCCCCGTCCTGGTGAATGTGACCGAACACGTGCAGCTTGGGACGGACCTGGCGCACCCGTGCCAGCAGATCCTCGCAACCGTGGCGCCCGGGGTGGGCGTGCGCGTCACCGATCCCGAGCGGAGGCCCGTGCGTCACCAGGACGTCGACCCCGTCCGGAATCAGGGCCCATTTCTCGGCGAGGGGCAGCCCGCGGGGAAGGTTGAACGCCCACTCGTTGAACTCCGGCTGCCAGGGACTGCCCCAGAACGTGACGCCGTGGATCTCCGTCCCGCTGTCCTCCAGATAGCGGATGCTGCGCTCGGCCAGGACGGCGCGTGCACGTTCGGGCTCGTCCAGGAACATCCAGTCGTGGTTGCCCGCGACGACCACCTTCGTCCGATGCGGAAGGTCACGGATCCAGTCCGCGGCGTCCACGAGTTCTCCGAGGTCCTTGCCGCGGCGGCAGAGGTCACCGGCGTGCACGAAGACATCCCCGTCAGGGACGGCGAGGTCGCGATGAAAGGTGTGCGTATCGGCGACCGCAACAATCCGCATAACCCAACCGTACTGACCCCCACCCCGCCAAAACGATCGCCGGCACGCCCGTGATGACCCTAGGCTGCGCCTATTGGTGCGGAAGGGAACCGAGATGTCCATTGAGCTCCATCGCCGGGCCGTAGTCGCGGACACCCACAACGACCTGCTGATGGCGGTGGCGGCACGGCCACCCGCGTCGTGGGCCCGGTTCTTTCGGGAGCGCTGGCTGCCCCAGCTCCGCGACGGAGGCGTGGACCTTCAGGTTCTGCCCGTCTTCATCGACGACGGGTTCCGGCCGGAGGGGGCGCTGCGCGAAACCCTCCGGATGGTCGAGGCCGCCCACGTGCTCGCCGAGGGCAACGCCGACGAGGTGAGCCTGTGCCGGGACGGGGAGGAGATCGACCAGGCCCTCGCGGACGGGAAGATCGCCCTGGTGCTGGCCCTGGAGAGCGCCCCCGGCGTGGACGCGGACGTGGAACTGTTCTCCACCCTGCACCGCCTGGGCGTCCGGGTGGCCTCGATCGCGCACTGGGGGCGGACTCCGCTGGCCGACGGCAGCGGCGAGGACGCCACCGGCAGCCGCCTGACGGCCGCCGGGGTCGAAGCGGTGGCCGAGCTGGAGCGGCTGGGAGTGATCTTCGACGTCTCCCACCTGGGGGCCACCGGCGTCGAGCACGTCCTGGAACTCGCCACCCGTCCCGTCATGGCGACCCACTCCTCGGCCCGGGCCCTGCGCGACCACCACCGCAACCTCACCGACGACCAGCTGCGCGGCGTCGCCGCGACCGGCGGAGTGGTGTGCGTCAACTTCGTCGCGGGCTTCCTCAGCGCCGACCCCGCCGAATACACACTCGACCGCCTCGTCGACCACATCGAGCACGTGGCCTCCGTCGCGGGAATCGACCATGTCGGCCTCGGCCCCGACTTCATCCGCGAGGTCACCCTCGAACTCACCCCGCCCTGCTGCGAGGACATGAGCGCCCTGGCCGGTTTCGACGTCAACGCCACCGTCCCCGGCCTTGAGGGCCCACGCGGCCTCCCTCTGGTCACCGAGGCCCTGCTCCGCCGCGGCCACCCGGAGCCGGACGTCCTGCAAATCGTGGGCGGGAACGTCCACCGCCTCTTCCAGAAGGAGCTGGGCCGCCCGGCCTGACATGCCGAGCCGACCGGCGCGACGGCGGCTGCCGTTATCGCCCTCCCCGAGGCGCAGCGAAATGCCTCTACCGACGACGAGGCGTTTGAGATGATCTCTCTCGTCCTTCTGAGATGAGTACTTCGCGGGGAGGTGTCGCTCGATGGAGCCGCTGCGGCCGGGCGATCCGGGCATGCTGGGCCCATACCGGCTGGAGGGGAGGCTCGGCGGAGGCGGGATGGGGCTCGTGTTCCTCGGCCGATCCCCAGGCGGGCGGCCGGTCGCGGTCAAGGTGGCGCGCCACGAACTGGCCGACGACCCCGGGTTCCGGCGCCGCTTCACCAGGGAGGTGGAGGCGGCCCGGCGAGTCGGCGGCTTCTACACCGCCCAGGTGGTCGACGCCGACACCGATGCGCACCCTCCGTGGTTGGCCACGGCGTTCATCCCGGGCCCGTCGCTCGAACAAGCCGTCCGCGGACATGGGCCGCTGCCCGACGATGCGCTCAGCGCTCTGGGAGCGGGACTCGCGGAGGGACTCGCCGCGATCCACCGCGAAGGACTCGTCCACCGTGACCTCAAGCCCGGCAACATCATCCTCGCGGCCGACGGTCCCCGCGTCATCGACTTCGGCATCTCGCGTGCGCTGGACGACGCCCACACCTCCACCACCGCGCTCGGAACTCCCGGGTACATGTCTCCCGAACAGGCGGTCGGACGAGAGGTCGGGCCGCCCAGCGACGTGTTCGCACTGGGAGCGGTACTCGCATTCGCCGCAACCGAACACGGCCCCTTCGGCACCGGGCCGGCCGGGACGATCATCCACCGGATCGTCCACGAAGCCCCCGACCTGACCCGGCTGCCTCCCCACCTCGCCGGTCTGGTCAGCGACTGCCTGGCCAAAGACCCGAATTCACGGCCCGGTGTCAGCGAAATTCTCGACCATTTCGCGGGTTCCTCCAAAGCGACCTTGTTCATGCCGACCGGCCTGCTTCTGGGGCCGGGTGAATCGGCCGCGCATAATTCCGCGGACGGCCGGATCGAGCTCTTCGTGCGCGGCGCGGACGATCATCTTTGGCACCTGTGGCAGGTAGTGCGGGACGGTGGTTTTTCCAACTGGGACGATATGAGCGGGTATCGCTCCCTTCCGGATGACGTCCCTCTGGTGGTTGCGGGTGATCCAGCCGCACATAATTCCGCCGACGGGCGTATCGAGGTGTTCGTGCGCGGTGCGGACGGTCATCTGTGGCATGCGTGGCAGGTCGCCCGGGACGGCAACTGGTCCAACTGGCAGGATCTCAGCTGCCACCGTCCGCTTCCGAACGGCGCCCCGCTGACGGTCGCCGGTGATCCCGCCGCGCACAATTCCGCGGATGGGCGTATCGAGCTCTTCGTGCGCGGCGCGGACGATCGCCTTTGGCACCTGTGGCAGCTCGTGCGGGACGGCGACTGGTCCAACTGGAACGACATGAGCGGATATCGCTCGGCTCCAGTTGACGGCCCGCTCACTGTTGCAGGTGATCCTGCCGCGCATAATTCCGCGGATGGGCGTATCGAAGTGTTCGTTCGTGGTGCGGACGGCCATCTGTGGCATGTGTGGCAGGTCGCTCGTGATGGTGACTGGTCTAATTGGGAGGATCTGAGTGGGCATCGCCTGCTTCCGGGCGGTGCTCCGCTGGTGGTCGCGGGTGATCCTGCCGCGCATAATTCCGCGGATGGGCGTATCGAGGTGTTCGTTCGTGGTGCGGACGGTCATCTGTGGCATGTGTGGCAGGTCGCTCGTGACGGTGACTGGTCTAATTGGGAGGATCTGAGTAGGCATCGTCCGCTTCCGGACGGTGCTCCGCTGATGGTTGCTGGTGATCCTGCCGCGCACAATTCCGCGGATGGGCGTATCGAAGTCTTCGTGCGTGGCGCGGACAATCACCTGTGGCATCTCTGGCAGGTCGCCCGCGACGGTGACTGGTCCAACTGGGAAGACCTCGGCGAACACCCTCCCTCTCCGAACGAAAATTGAGCTTGTGGCGCGCAGGCGCGCTAACAAGCAAGTCGTCCACCCGGCCGGCAGCTACAGCGCGTCGGCTCCCGCCTGATCCACAAGGAGCGGACCAAGACCGACGGCTCCACGAACGTCATACCGCTGCCCTCCCTCTGCACAGCGGCGCTCCAGCTCCGCGAGACACGGCAGAAGGCAGATTCTTCAGCACAGCAAGATCAGCCCGACCATGGGAGATCGACACCGAGGTTTCGAGCGAGCAGACCAGTGCGGCGCTCAAGCGGCTCGGCAGACACGTGGGGTCCGGGTGACGACAGCGGCGAGGCGTCCACGTAGCTGTACTTCGCTGCCGTACCTGTTAGCAAAGAGGCCCTCTCCGGCGTTGGAGGGGGCCTTTGACGTGGGAGCCGGCGAGGGGACTTGAACCCCTAACCTTCTGTTTACAAGACAGATGCTCTGCCAATTGAGCTACGCCGGCGGGCTCGTCCCGCATCGTAGTCGACTCGGCGGGCGCTCGCTCGGGGGTGGGGTGGGGCGATCTAGCGGGCGGGGATGGTGAAGAGCTGGCCGGGGGCACGGTCGTCGCAGGGGAGTTGGAGCACGGGGGCGCGGAGGGCGGGCCTTCCTCGCACGCCGACGCAGAGATCGCGGTCTTGGGGGCGTAGCTGGATCCCGCCGGGGACGGTCCGGAGGGTGAAGCGGTCGGGTTGGGTGCGGTCGCAGGTGTCGTCGGACAGGGGCGTGCCCGGCTTGAACGAGGCGTCGACGACTCCCATGCAGCCGGGGCCGAACTCCGGGTGCTGGGTGGTGACGCGCCAGAACGTCCCGTGCCGCGTGAGGTGGCGCGGTGGGAAGCTCTGATCGCAGTCCGCGAGGAAGATGAGCCCGGTCTTGTCGTTCTGCCGCTCGGAGAGGCAGAGGCCCCCGAGTTGGAGGGGCGAACCCGATGCGGGGAGGGCGGGCGAGGAGGCGTCGTCCGAGCTGTGGGACGAACGGGTGAGGGCGACGCCGATGGCGATCGCGCACACCGCCAGGGCCGCGGCGATGATTCTGGTTCGAGGGTGGCGGGGGCGCGCTGGGGCGGCGTCGTCCGGCGGTGCCGGGGGGTCTTCGGGTGGGGCGGGCGGGGCGGGCGGGGCGGGCGGCATGGGGTGGAGGAGGCGTTCCCTGGTCGCCAGCCACGGGGTCGCGTCGGCACCGCATACCTGAACGAGGGTCGCCACTATCTCGCGGCGGGGGACGGTGTTGCGGTGCAGGGCCGTGGCGAGGGTGGACGCGGGCAGCGGGAGCCCGCCTTCGGCTGTGGTGCGCCGTTCGATCTCCTTGTAAGTCAGGCCGCTGCGTTCCCGGAGCCTGCGCAGCGCCACGACGAACTGCTCCTCGGTGGTCACCGAGGTGAGGGCCGGTTCGGCGTCGTCTTTGTGCACGCGCAGAGTGTGGCAGGGCGGCGGCGTTCGGGTCCATCCCGAACGCTCGAATGGGTGCAACTTCATGATCAGGGCGACTTGAATGCGTGACGCCGGCCGCGATGGCGGCACAGGGGGATTCCCGTCATTGCGGCAAGCGGCGGGAAAGCGCATCGGCTTTCCCGCGTCGGACACACCAAGAGGAGTGCAGATGACCCGGTTCCACGCGATCGGGCTCGGCCTGGTCACCGCGGCGGCGCTCGTCACGAGCGCCGCGCCGGCCGTGGCCGATGCCGCGTCGCCCGCCGCGCCGGTCAAGGCGGCGAAGGGCTGCCCGCCCGACGTCTACTACAAGGTCAAGTCGAAGAAGCAGGTCAACTACTGGGTGCCTGGCACGCACTTCGTGGACGGCAAGGGCGGCAAGGTCACCGGAAAGGTCGACCGCTCGTGGGCCAAGTCCGCGACGCTGGAGGCCGGCGCGGAGGCATCCATCGGGGCGGTGTGGGCCACGGTCAAGGCCAATGTGTCCAAGTCCGCGACCAGGACCAACACCGTGACGGTGGGGCACTGGTACGAGCACACGATCAGCAAGAAGCGGTACGGGCACATCCGCTACCGCGTGATCGGCTACAGGGTGCTGCTCGAGAAGTACCGCACCCGCGGGAACTGCAAGGACCAGTTCCTGGACGCCTTCTTCGCCAACATTCCGACCAGCAAGGAGGGCTGGAAGTACTGGGAGACCAAGAAGCCGTAGCCGTCAACCCGCACGGCCCGTCGCCCCGAGCCCGCCGGCTCGGGGCGCCCGCGGCTGCATGCGGACGACATTCGGGCGCGGGTGGCCGCAGGTGACTCCCGGATTTACGGTGAGGGCATGGGTGCTTCGGGGGTTGCCGGGCCGGGGAATGTTGAGGCGGTCCGGTGGTGGGGGCGGATGGCTCGGGATCCGATGGGGACGTACTCCGGGCTCGCCCGGCGGTACGGGGACGCGGTGCGGGTGCCGTTCGGGCGGGAGCGGGCGTTCTTTCTGTTGTCGCGGCCCGAGCATGCCGAGCGGGTGCTGGTGGCCAACCAGGACAACTACGTCAAGGCGTTCACGTATCGGCCGTTGCGGGCGGTTCTCGGGGACGGGCTGCTGACCAGTGAGGGGGACACGTGGCGGCGGCGTCGGAGGCTGGTGCAGCCGGTGTTCTCGCAGCGGCACGTCGTCGGGTTCGCGCCGCAGATGGTGGAGGCGGCCGTCGAGGGGGTCGAACGGTGGCCGGACGGGGTGACGCTCGACGCGGCGGGTGAGTTGCGGAAGCTCACGCTCGACATCGTCGGGCGGGCGCTTTTCGGGAGTGGGCTCGCGGGGGAGGCGCGGCGGACCGGGCGGGCGCTGGAGGCCCTCCAGCGGGGTGCGGTGATCGGGACGTTCCTGCCGGGTGTGCTGGCGAAACGGGGGGTCTACCGGCGGGTTCCGGGGCTCGGGGGTGCGCTCGCGCATCTCGACGCGATGGTGCAGCGGGTCGTCGAGGGCGCGGACGGCGGGGAGCTGCTGAATCTGCTCAAGGAGCGCGGAGAGCTCGACGCGGAGGAGCTTCGGGACGAGGTCCTGACGCTGCTGCTCGCCGGGCACGAGACGACCGCGGCTTCGCTTGCGTGGACGCTGATGCTGCTCTCCCGGTATCCGGCGGCAAGGGAGCGGCTGGAGGACGAGGTGGACGGCGTCCTCGGCGGCAGGAAGCCGAAGGCCGAGGACGTCGATCGGCTGCCGTGGACGAAGGCCGTCCTGTCGGAGGCGATGCGCCTTTATCCGCCCGCGTGGACGATCGAGCGCGACGCCGTCGGCGACGATGACGTGGCGGGAGTGCCGGTTCCGGCGGGGGCGACCATCGCCGTCCCGCCTTATCTGATTCATCGGAACGCGGATGTCTGGCCCAATCCGGAGGGTTTCCAGCCGGAGCGGTTCATGGGGGAGCAGCAGCGTCATCGGTATGCGTATCTGCCGTTCGGGGGCGGGAGGCGTATTTGTGTCGGCGCCGGGTTCGCGATGCTGGAGACGACGCTCGTGCTGGCGGCCATCAGCCGCACTCATCGGCTGGACCTGGTGCCGGGGGTGACCGTGCCGAGCCGGGCGGAGATCACGTACCGTCCTGCCGGGGCGGTGCCCATGCGCGTTTCCCGCAGGTAGCGGCCCGAGCCCGCGCGGGGCCCGGGCCGCGGTGGCGGTCACGCCTTGGCGCGGGGCAGCAGGAGTGCCGGGAGCAGGGCGATGACCGCTATGGCCAGCGCGATCCAGAAGGCGTGGCCGAAGGCGGTCGCCAGTTCGGGCGCCACGGCCGTGCGGGTCGCGTCCGGGAGCGGGCCCAGGGCGGCCAGGCCGGGCGTCCGGGCGGTGATCTCGCGCTGCAGGATCACGGCCAGCGCGGTGGTGCCGACCGACGCGCCCATCCGCTGGAGGGTGTTGATGGCGCTGGTCGCGCGGGGGATGACCTCGCGGGGCAGGGCCTGGTAGGCGGCCGCCATCGACGGCATGATCGTCGCGCCCAGGCCGAGGCCGAGCACGAAGAGGGCGACGGCCAGCAGGACGGCCGGTGTGTCCGCGCTGAGCTGGGTGTAGGCGGCGGTTCCGATGAGGCCGAGGACGATGCCGGTGGGGACGACGACACCGGCGCCGAGGCGGTCGGTGAGGCGTCCGGCCAGCGGCATGGCGACGGCGGCGCCCAGGGCCTGCGGTGTCAGGAGAAGGCCGGTGGCGAGGGCGCCGTGGCCGCGCACGACCTGCCAGTACAGCGGCAGCAGGACGAGGACGCCGAACAGGGCGACGGCGACGACGACGTTGGTCACGGCCGCGGCGGCGAAGCCGCGGTTCCGGAAGAGGGCGATGTCGATCAGCGCGGGGCCGCGCCGCGCGTGCAGGACGTACAGCGCGATCAGCAGCGCGGCGGCACCGGCGATCGTCCAGGTGCGCGGGTCGTCGAGCCCTCCGGGACGTCCCGCCTCCGTGGTGGCGTAGACGAACAGGGTCACTCCGCCGCAGAGGAGGAGCAGGCCCCGGACGTCCAGTGACGCGGGGCGGGTGGCCGAGCGGGGCAGCAGGCGCAGCGCGGCGACGACGGCGATGACGCCCAGTGGCAGGTTGGCGAGGAAGATCCAGCGCCAGCCGGCCGTGGAGATGATCAGCCCGCCGACGATCGGTCCGGCGACGGAGCCGAGCAGCATGGGCATCCCGATGAAGCCCATGACGCGTCCCATCCGGGACGGTCCGGCGGCCTGCGCGAGGATCGTCTGCGCGACCGGGATGATCATCCCGCCGCCGATCCCCTGCACGACCCGGAAGGCGATCAGGGACGGCATGGACCAGGCGAGGCCGGCGAGCGCGGAACCGGCCAGGAACAGCAGCAGCGCGGTGATCCAGACGCGGCGGGCCCCGAACCGCTCGGTGGCCCAGCCGGTGACGGGGATGACGGCGGCGAGCCCCAGCATGTAGCCGGTCAGCACCCACTGGACGGACGTGATCGAGGCGCCGAAGTCCGCGGCGAGGGTGCGGGTGGCGACGTTGACGGCGGTCGCGTCGATGATCGACATGATGGCGCCGAGCACCACCACGACGCCGAGCGTGACGAGCCTGCGGTCGAGCCCCTGCGCGGGGGCCGGTGCGGTGAGCGTGGTCATGGCGGTTTCCTCGCATTCCTTGCACTTTCAGGCGGGCTGGATGTTGTGGTTGCGGTGGAACACGTTCTGCGGGTCGTAGGCGCGCTTGACCTCGCGCAGCCGCCGGTGGTCGCCCGGGGTGTAGGCGGTCGCCGTGCGGGACGGGTCGTGCAGGAAGTTCAGGAACGAGCCGCCGGTCGCGTACGGCGTGAGGGCGGCGTCGTCGGCGTCGGAGCCGTCGACGGTGAGCGAGAAGGGGACGTCCCGGTGCCCGACGGGGCCCGCGTCCGGTGCGGGACGGGCCATCGCGCCGCCCCAGTGCTTCAGCTCGATCCCGGACGCGCCGCTCGCGACCATCGCGGCGATCAGCGGGTCGGGAAGATCCGCGTGCAGGTGGAAATGGCGCGGCGGGGTGCCGCCCAGCGACTCGGTCCCGGCGTACGGCATCGTCCGGAAGTCGTCGTGGAGGGGTGTCCCGCCGGCCTGGCGCAGTGAGCGCAGCGCCCGCGCCCCGTCCTCGGCGGGACCGGCGTAGACCGCGCGGACGGCGACGACCCGGCCGTGCTCGGGGTGGTTCGTCAGCGCCACCGAGACCGACAGGGAGTCCGGACGCATGTCCGACTCGTCCCGGAATCGGGTGAGGACGTCGGTGGCCCGCTCGATCGGGAAGAGCGCGACCCCGCCGTAGACCGACGTGACCGGGTGCAGCCGGAACTCCAGCGACGTCACGACGCCGAAGTTGCCGCCGCCGCCGCGCAGCGCCCAGAACAGGTCGGGGTGGTGGTCGGCGTCGGCGGTCAGGTGGCGGCCGTCGGCGGTGACGAGCCGGGCGCGCAGCAGGTGGTCGGCGGCGAACCCGTGGCGGCGGGCCAGCCAGCCGACGCCGCCGCCGAGCGTGTAGCCGGTGACGCCGACGGAGGCGTGTGAGCCGGACAGCGGGGCGAGCCCGAGCGGCGCGGCGGCGGCGATGACGTCGCTCCAGCGGGTGCCGGCGCCGGTGCGGGCGACGCGGCGGGACGGGTCGACGAGCACGCCGGACATGCGGGACGTCTTCAGCAGCAGCCCCTCGTCCGGCGCGACGACGGTGCCGTGCCCGGTGGCCTGGACGGTCAGCGGCAGGCCCCGCTCGCGGGACGCGAGGATCGCGGCGCGGACGTCCGCCGGCCCGGTGGCGTCGACGGTCAGCGGTCCGGCGGTGCGGGTGGCGGTCGAGGCGTTCATGGCGACTCCTTCCGGAGGTTCTCTCTCCACTTATTCGCACCGTAGCACTGACTGGAGGATTTTTTTCCACTTAGATGCGAAACTTTCCTCGACGGGACGCTATGGTCAACGTTCTTGATAGTCAAGATTCGTGATTAAAAGGAATGGAGGATGTTCCTCCACATGCTTGCTAGGCTCGGATCCATGGGGCAGAAGCCGAAGGAGCGTCCGCTGCGGGCCGACGCGCGCGACAACCGCAGGCGCATCCTCGCCGCCGCCGGAGAGGTCTTCGTCGAACAGGGGCCGGGCGCCCCGCTGGAGGAGATCTCGAAGCGTGCGGGCACCGGCATCGCCACGCTCTACCGGCGGTTCCCCGACCGGGAGGCCCTCACCAGGGCGGTCGCTCTGGACGCCCTAGAGCGCACCACGGATGAGGTCAAGCGCGCGCGGGACGAGGAGCCGACCGCGTTCGCCGCCCTCGTCCGCTACATGCACCGCGTCCTGGACATCCGCATCGGCGCGGTCTTCCCCGTCCTCCTGGAGGAGATCCCGTTCGAGGACGAGGAGATAGCCGCGGTCCGTGCCGACGGCGTGACCGTCATGCAGGACCTGGTCGCCAAGGCGCAGAGCGACGGCGACCTGAGGCCGGACGTCACCCACGGCGACGTCGGGATGATGCTCGTCCGCCTGTCGCGCCCGCTGCCCGGCCCGCTGCCCCGGGAGATGGGGGAGGAACTGGCGCACCGGCACCTCGACCTGCTGATCGACGGTCTGCGCACCGCCGCCGCCCGGCCGGGCGAGCTCGGCGGCCCGGCGCTGACCTTCGGCGACCTCGACTCCATGGGAGACCGTCAGCCCAGGTGAGAGGCCGTCCCCAATGGGCACAGGGACGGCATGAACATTACGGGGCTCATCACAGCGATCGTCGTCGGCGCGATCATCGGGGCGCTCGGCCGGCTGCTGCTGCCCGGCCGTCAGCCGATCGGCGTCCTCATGACCGTGATCGTCGGCATCGTCGCCGCGATCGTCGGGACGGCGATCGCGCAGAAGGTCGGTGTGGCCACCACGAACGGGATCGACTGGATCGAGCTCGTCTTCCAGGTCGGCCTCGCGATGATCGGCGTCGCCCTCGTGGCCGGCTTCCAGGCGCGCCGGAGACACCGCCGCGTCCCGCGCTGACCGCCCGTCCCGTGCTCCGGGTCAGTCCTTCGTGAGGACGACGGGACCGGTCGAGGAGTTGCCCACCAGCCACAGGGCGCCCGTCCCGGGAACCGTGGCCAGTGCGGCCACTTCCATCTCGTCCGCGCCCCACGGCATGGACACGGGCGTGCGCCGCCAGGTACCGCCGACGCGCGACAGCAGGACCGGCCTGCGCTTGGAGTAGCCGTTGACCGTGACGAACTCATAGCCGCCCGCCCACACGGTCCCCGAGCCGTCGACGGCCAGTTTGACGGACGCGACCCCGCTCGGCAGGTCGACCTGCGACCAGGCGGAGCCGTCCCAGTGGGTCACGTATGAGGCGTTCTCCACGGAGACCCAGACGTCGTTCGCGGAGATCGGCAGGACGCGGTGCAGCGTGTGATCGTCGGCCGGGTAGCCGACCGGCTGCCAGGACTGGCCGTCCCAGTGGGCCGCGCCGGCTTTTCCGTCTTCGCCCCTCCCCACGGCCCACGCGTCGGTGGCCGTCCGCGCCCGCACGTCCACGGCGTAGCCGAGGCCGGTGCCCTCGGCGTCCTGCCAGCCGCCGCCGGTCCAGCGGTAGAGGCTCGACACGCCGCTGCCGGACGAGAGCCAGGTGCCGGCGGCTCCCGAGAAGACCCTGTACGGGGTGTTCGGCATGGGCGGCTGGATCTCGGTGAAGGCGCTGCCGTCGAAGTGGGCCAGGTACTTCTCCTGCTCGTAGTAGCCCAGCGAGGACACCCAGACGTCGTCGGGCGCCGCGGTGCCGACCGCGGTCATCAGGCCGTTGCCGCTCCAGCCTGGCAGCGGGTACTCCTGCCAGCCGGAACCGTTCCAGCGGCGGACGACCGGGTTGCCGTCGCTCTTCGCGTAGCAGCCCCACGAGGCGATCTGCGGGATGCAGAAGGCGCCCTGCAGGCCGGCCACCCACACATCGGACGGACCGGCCGCCGAGACGTCGATCAGGCCCGCGCTGGGCCAGAGGAAGGGCAGCCCGACCTGGCGCCACTCCCCGGTCGCGGCCCGGGCGGGCGCGGCGGCGGGGGACGAGACCTGGGCGGCGGCCGGTACGGCCGTGGACGCGGCAGCGATCGCGGCCGCGGCGGCGGCGAACAGGGTCAGCCGGGTCAGTGCGCGCTTCACGCCCCAACCATGCCAGCAAACACTGGTCATGTCACGACCCTGATCCTCTGGAGGGCCCGCGCGAGACCGTCCCGTCCGCATCTCGCCAAACAGGTCCTGCCCGGCCCGAATCTTTGATCTCATAGTGCACTCGAATCGATGCGGAGAGTCACGTCGGGTCATGGGGAGGCCAGATGGTGGGCGGACTTGCGCCGGTGGCGGGGCAGGAGAGGTTCCTCCTGCTCAGGAAGAGGTTCCGGCGGGCGGCGGCGGTGCTCACCGCCGTCTTCCTGGGGTGGTATTTCATTTATGTCGGGCTGTCGGCGTTCGCCCGCGGGCTGATGGCGCGGCCGGTCGCCGGGCACGTCAACGTCGCGCTGCTGCTCGGCCTGCTGCAGTTCGTCTCCACGTTCGCGCTCGCCGCCGGATACGCGGCCTACGCGCGGCGGCGGCTCGACCCGCTGGCAGGTGAGCTGCGGTGACCGGAGGAACGCTCACCTTCGGGCTCTTCGTCGCGTTCATCCTGTTAACGCTCGGCATCACGATCTGGGCGCGGGCGAACACGCGGGGCGCCGACGACTTCTACGCGGGCGGCCGGACGTTCTCCGGCGCGCAGAACGGGGTCGCGCTCGCCGGCGACTACATGTCGGCCGCGTCGTTCCTCGGCATCGCCGGGATCATCGCGCTGAACGGCTACGACGGGTTCCTGTACTCGATCGGCTTCCTGGTGGCGTGGCTGCTCGCGCTGCTGCTGGTCGAGATGATGCGCAACGCCGGCCGGTTCACGATGGGGGACGTCCTGGCGCGGCGGGTGCGGCGGCAGGCGCCGGTGCGGCGCGCGGCGGCCCTGTCCACCGTCACGGTGTCGGTGTTCTACCTGCTCGCCCAGATGGTCGGGGCCGGGGCGCTGGTGTCGCTGCTGCTCGGCATCCACCGCGGCGAGCGGTTCCTCGGCATGGACGCCGGCACCGCGAGGACGGTCACGATCGTCGCCGTGGGCGCGCTGATGATCTTCTACGTGGCATGCGGCGGGATGAAGGCGACCACCTGGGTGCAGATCATCAAGTCGGTGCTGCTGATGGCGGGCGCGGTCGTGCTGACCGCGCTGGTGCTCGGCCGCTTCGGGTTCGACGTCAGCGCGCTGCTCGGCTCGGCCGCCGACGCGAGCGGCAAGGGCGAGGCGTTCCTGCGCCCCGGCCAGCAGTACGGCCGGGACGTCTCCGGCGACGCGTACCAGACGATCGTCAACAAGCTCGACTTCATCAGCCTCGCGCTCGCGCTGGTGCTCGGTACCGCCGGCCTGCCGCACATCGTCAGCCGGTTCTTCGCCGTCCCGGACGGGCGCGCCGCGCGGACGTCGGTGTCGTGGGCGATCGGCCTCGTCGGCGCCTTCTACCTGATGACGCTCGCGCTCGGCTTCGGCGCGGCGGCCCTGGTCGGACGGCAGGCGATCGTCGCGCAGGACCCGTCCGGCAACACCGCCGCCCCGCAGCTCGCCCAGGCCGTGGGCGAGCACATCGGCGGTCACCTGGGCGGGGACGTCCTGCTCGCGTTCATCGGCGCGGTCGCGTTCGCGACGATCCTCGCGGTCGTGTCGGGGCTCGTGCTGGCGTCGTCGACGTCGCTCGCGCACGACTACTTCGGCCAGGTGCTCATGTTCGGCCGTCCGCGCGAGTCGCAGGAGGTGGCGGTGGCGCGGTTCGCGTCGTTCCTCGTCGGCTCGCTGGCGATCGTCCTCGCGGTGGTGGCGCGGAACCTGAACGTCGCGTTCCTGGTCGCGCTGGCGTTCGCGATGGCGGCGGCGGCGAACGTCCCGGCGATCGTGCTGTCGCTGTTCTGGCGGCGGTTCAACTCGGCCGGGGTCGTCGCGGGGATCTACGGCGGGCTGGCCGGCTCGCTGGTGCTGGTGTTCTTCTCGCCCGTCGTGTCCGGGAAGGTCGACCCGGTGACGGGCCAGAGCCTGTCGCTGTTCCCGGCCGGCGTCGACTTCCACGTGTTCCCGCTGGAGAACCCGGGCCTCGTGTCGATCCCGATCGGGTTCGCGTGCGCGGTCGCCGGGACCCTCCTCGGACGCGACGAGGCCGACGCCGAACGCTACGACGACCTCTCCGTCCGGGCGCTCACCGGAGCGGGCTCGCACTGACACCGGAGCGGGGCCCGCACTGACCCGCGCCGGTGTGAGCGGGTTAACATTCCGCCGCCCGCCCCGTTACCGATGAGTAGAGAACGTCTGGCGGGGAAGAGCGGCAGGGAAGATCCACACTGTCCGGGACCGTGCCCTAATGTGCCGACTGCCCGGGCGAGGTGCGGTTCGCGTGGCAGAATGTCACCCGCCGTGGAGCGCGGCGGTGTGCCGGAGGGAGGTGCGGCGGCGTGTCCGAAGCCGGTCGACGCCGTCCGGGGCGTACCCGACCGGCCCGCACCCCGCACCGGTTCGGCGCCCGGACGACCGCGGCCCTCACCGTCCTCACGCTCGGCGCCGCCGTGGCCGTGCCGGCCGCGATGGTCTCCGGCGGGGAGGCGTCGCGGCAGCAGGCCGTGCGCGGGGCGGCGGCCGGGGCGCTCGTGGGCGCGCCGACCGACCAGATCCGCACCCGCGAGTGGCACCTGAAGGTCCTGCACGCGCAGAAGGCGTGGAAGTACTCCAAGGGGCGCGGCGTGACCGTCGCCGTCCTCGACACCGGCGTCGACAAGAACCATCCCGACCTCACCGGCCAGGTCGTCGACGGGCCGGACCTCACCGGCGGCGTCCGGCGCCCCGGCACCCGCTACTGGGGCCTGCACGGGACGTCCATGGCGAGCATCGTCTCCGGGCACGGGCACGGCCCCGGGCTGGCGCAGGGGATGATGGGCGTCGCGCCGCTCAGCAACGTCCTGTCCGTGCGCGTCACGCTGGAGAACGACGACCCGCTGCGGCGCGACAACGGCCAGCAGACCGGCACCGGCGAGCACGACGCCGTCGCCCAGGGCATCCGCTACGCCGTCGACCACGGCGCCGGCATCATCAACATGTCGCTCGGCGGCGGGCGCCAGTTCTACAACGGCACCCAGTCGCAGGAGAGCGCGATCAAGTACGCGCTCGCCAAGGGCGTCGTGCTGATCGCCTCCGCCGGCAACGACGGGTCCGGCGCCAACCGCAAGAACTTCCCGGCCGCGTACCCGGGCGTGATCGCCGTCGGCGCCCTCGACAGCCGGCTGCGCCTCTGGAAGGACAGCAACCGGCGCTCCGGCGCCACCCTCTGCGCGCCCGGCGTCGACATCGTCAGCGCCGACGCCAGCAACGGCTACGTCATCGGGACGGGCACGAGCGCGTCGTCGGCGATGGTCGCCGGGGTCGCCGCGCTCGTCCGGTCCCGCTACCCCAAGCTCACCCCGGCCGAGGTCAGGCAGGCGCTGATCCAGGGCTCCCCGGCCCGCCGCGGCCACCCCACCGGCTGGGCCGGCTGCCGCGGGACGGTCGACGCCCTGCGCACCCTGTACGCCGCGCACCAGATCAACAAGACCTCCAGCGGGCCGGTGCAGGCGCCGCCGCCGGCCGCCACGCCCACGCCCGCGCCGGCCGCGGAGTCCCCCGAGCGTGACTCCGGCGTCCTGCTCCCGCTCGTCCTCGGCGGCGGGGGGCTGCTCGTCGTCCTCGGCGTCGTGCTCGGCTGGCGGCAGCGGCGCCGCCCGGAGGAGGACGCCGAGGAGAGCGACGCCGTCCCCGACTACGGCCTGCCGGCGGCGCCCGCGGCGGCGCGCGAACCCGCCTCCGTGGCGTCCGGCCCGGCGGGGTCCGGCCCCTCCGGGGGCGACGCGGGCTTCGCGCCGGTCAACGTTCCGCTCTGGCAGAACACGCAGGCGTACCAGGGGCCGCCCCTGGAGACCCCGCCCGACCCGGTCGACGCCCGCCCGTTCGAGCCCGCCGACGAGGGCGCGGCGGAGCCCTCGTCCTGGTTCGCGGACGCCGGCCCCGGCCCCGGCCCCGCCGAGGAGCCGCTGCCGCCGCCCATCGAGCCGAAGCAGCATCCGGGCATGCGGCACGGGATGCGCCCGTTCGTCCCCGGCGAGTTCACGTCCAACGGCGCGAACGGGCACGCGTCCGGCAACGGGCACGACCTGCTCAACGGGCACCACGCCAGCGGCCGGCACGTCGCCGCCGCGGACGACGCCCTCGACGACGACGACTGGGAGGCGTTCCGCCGGGGCGCCCTCGGCCTGCCGGACGAGCCGGAGACGGCCGCTCCCCCCTCCGTGGTATCCCCGGAACCGCCGCACGACGCGCCGCCCCCGCCCGTACCTCCGCTGGACGAGGAGGCCACGGGCGCGTTCCCGGCCGTCCCGACGTCCGGCCCCGCAGGCCCGGCCGGCGCCGAACCGCCCGCCGAGCCGCCGGATCCGGCCGGCGACGAGCCGCGCGGCGACCGCTCGCGGGGCCCCCGCCCCGCCGAGGACGAGGACTACCGGCCGCCCTGGTGGTGATCGGCGGTACTCCGCCGGGCGTAGCGGGAGTGCCTCCGGCCGGCCGATGCGGCCCCCCTGACCCGTCGCCGAGCATCGACGTATCCGCACACAGGAAGGGTCGATGAACCATGTTGACGACACTGGCGGCGCAGGCCGCGGCGATGCACCCGGGCGGCTGGGGCGACGGGGACGCGCCCGCCTTCTGGCCGGTCTTCCCCATCACGTTCGGCCTGTTCTGGCTGGCCGTCCTGGGGACGGTGTTCTACCTGATCCGCCGCCGCACGAGCGGCACCGCGTCCGCCGCGGCGAGCGACCCGCTCGCCAAGGCGCGCTCCGTCCTGGCCGAGCGCTTCGCCCGCGGCGAGATCGACGAGGACGAGTACCTCAGGCGCACCTCCACCCTCAACACCGACTGACCGGCCGTGCCGGACTGCCCGGCGGCCTCTGACCGGCGCCCGCCACCGGCGCCGGTCAGAGCCATGAGCGGGGCCGATGCCGTGCGCGGGGTGATCGGGGTGCGGGGGTGCGAGAGGTGTGTGTGGATCAGTCGGCGGCGGCCTCTTCGAAGATCCGGCCGATGCCGTCGGAGTACTCCGGCGCATGGGCGGCCGCGTCGGCGAACCGGGTGAGGAGCCGGGCGAACTCGGCGCGCTCGTCCGCCGTCCAGCCGGCCATGAGGGCGTCGAGGTAGGCGCGGCGGAACCGGTCGGCGACCCGCTTGACGCGCAGCCCGGCCTCGGTCAGCCCGAGGTTGGCGCGGCGCGCGTCGACCGGGGACGGGCGGCGCGACACCAGCCCGGCGTCGATGGCGTGGCCGACCAGCCGGCTCGCGGTGGACGGGTCGATCTCCAGGCGTTCCGCGACGGCGCCGACCGTGACCTCGCAGGGCCGGGCGCCGCGCTCGGGCCGCTCCGTCGCGACGACCGCGGTGAGGGCGGCGACGGCGTTGACGACCATGAGGTTGGACAGTTGCAGCGGCCGTCCGTCCGGCCCGGCGGAGGTCTGGGCGCGGATCCGCTTCATCAGGTCGGGCTTGGCCCAGACGCGGCGCAGATGGAACAGCGCCGTCCCGATGTCGGTGAGGGCGGGGTCGCCCTGCGGCTCGGCATCTCCGGGTGGCTCCGCCTCCGCGTGCGATCCGGCCTCGGTGGGCGATCCGGCCTCCGCGTGCGGTTCGGGCGGCACCGGCGCGTCCGGCTCGGCGGTCCGTCCCGTGGCGGGGGTCTCCGTCGCCATGCAGGGTCTCCGTTCGCGTGTCGGACGCCGGACGTGCGGAACTCCCCACTGTAACGCATGTAGTGTGCATGTTTTCGGGGCCACCGGGACAGCCGTTCGCGATGAGACACACGGCGCGAAAGAGTCCCAGGTGAAGCGCGATGTGATGCACTGAACCACCGGTCCCCGTTCCCGTCGAACCGCCGGAACTTGTCGGCCCGGACGCGTAGCATTGCACCCGCCCGAACCCGGACGACCCGGGATCAGTAACCACAGAGGGGACCTGATGCGAGCGGCGAACGCCCCCGGTGACCCCCGCGGTGACGTCCCCCCACAGGACGGAAGCATGGACGATGGCCGACCCCCGCGACCCCTGACCGAAGACGGCGTGCCCGACGAGGAGGGCGGAGCCGACGACGCCGCCTTCCCGGCGGACCACCTCTCCGAGCGCGAACGGCAGATCCTCGCCTTCGAGCGGCAGTGGTGGAAGTACGCCGGAGCCAAGGAGCAGGCCATCCGCGAGCTGTTCGACATGTCGGCGACGCGGTACTACCAGCTCCTGAACATCCTGATCGACCGACCCGAGGCGCTCGAGTGCGACCCGATGCTCGTCAAGCGCCTCCGCCGGATGCGGACACAGCGGCAACGCAGCCGCGCCGCGCGCCGACTCGGCATCCGGCCGTGATCTGACCACACTGGGTCAGGTGACTTCTCCCCGCTCTGTGACGGCCGCCGGTGCCGGCGGCCTCGACGCGATCCGCGAGAACCCGGCCGGGGCCGTGCTCGGCTTCGACTTCGACGGCACGCTGGCGCCGATCGTCGAGGATCCGGCCTCGGCCCGGGCCCATCCCGGCGCGGCCCCCGCCCTCGCGCGGCTGGCCCCGCTGGTCGGCCGGCTGGTGATCATCACGGGACGTCCCGCCGCGGTGGCCGTCGAGTACGGCGGCCTCGCGGGCATCGACGGGCTGGTCGTCCTCGGGCAGTACGGGCTCGAACGCTGGGAGTCCGGCGTGCTGACCGAGCCGGAGCCGCCGCCGGGCGTCGCCGAGGCGCGCGCGAAACTGCCCGGCGTCCTCGCCGCGGCGGGCGCCCCGCCCGAGACCTTCGTCGAGGACAAGGGGCAGGCGCTCGCCGTGCACACGCGGCGCTGCGCCGAGCCGGAGGTCGCGCTCGAACGGCTGCGCGGCATCCTCGCGGCGCTCGCCGAGCGGACCGGGCTGGTCGTGGAGCCGGGCCGCCTCGTCCTCGAACTGCGCCCGCCCGGCATGGACAAGGGACAGGCGCTGCGCGCGTTCGTCGACGACCTCGGCGCCCGCCCGTCCGCCGTGCTGTTCGCGGGGGACGACCTCGGCGACCTGGCCGCGTTCGACGCCGTCGAGGCGCTGCGCGCGGAGGGCGTGCCGGGCGTGCTGGTGTGCAGCGGCTCCGCCGAGGTCACCGCGCTCGCCGAGCGGGCCGACGTGGTGGTCGACGGGCCGGCCGGCGTGGTCGACCTTCTGAGCGTGCTGGTGGACCACCCGTCCTGAGCCGCGCGGCGGGGGCGCCCGGGTTATCGGAGTGTGACAAGAGTCATGACCTCATTTGTCGTATCTCGCGAGACTCTGGGGGCGCGTGTGGACTAAGGGTCCAATTACGCCAAAATATCCTCGATTGCGGTAAGTGTGGTCCACGGGGCGGCCGCGCGAGGACATGGGGAGGCTTGACGGTGGACACGGAACCGAGAGTCCCGCGCCGTCCGGGCGGGATCAGTAACACGCCCGCGCACGGTTTTCCCAAGGCGACGCCCCGGGAGGGCACGCCCGTCCGTCCCGCGGGCGCACCCGTGCCGCCGGGCGCGCCGACGCGTCCGATCGTGCAGGCGCCGCCCGCCGCCGAGACGCCGCCGAGCGCGTGGGGCACACCGCCGCCGGCGCCCGCCGAACCCGGCGTCCCGCGATCGGGAGGTCTCCCGCAGCCGGGGGGCCTGCCGCAGACCCTCCGCGTGCCCGGCGCCTCGACCGGGCCGGGACGTCCCGCCTCCCCGCCGCCCGAGCCGGGCCGCCCGCTCGGCGGTGCGCGGGTCGGAGACGCCGCGTGGGCCGGAGTGCCCGAGGCGCAGGACGCCTACTCGCGGCGCGAGGGGCGCTCGTCCACGACCGGGCCGATGGGGGTCCGGGAGACGAGCGGCGTGCAGGTGCGGATCGGCCCGCGGGAACGGGAGCGGGAACGGCAGGAGCGCCGGCGCGCCGGACGCCGCAGCGGGCTCGTCGCGGCGGGCGTCCTGGTGCTGGCCGGTCTCGTCACGATCGGCCTCCTGCTGACACCCGGCTCGGGCGACGACGGCGGCGGGACGGGTACGGCGCCGGCGGGCGGCGAGCAGCAGCCGGGTGCGGACGGCGCCCTGCCCAAGGCCGGTGCGCCGATCACGGTCGGCACCGCCGACGGGTCCAAGTACAAGATCGCCGCGGTGACGGACGGGGTGAGCGACGGCGTGGTCACGTCGTCCCAGTCCTCGCCGCCGTCCGGGACGTCGTTCGCCTACATCGAGTACATCCTCAGCAACCCGACGGGCGAGAAGGTCCTCCTCGACTTCCCCGGCGACGTGTTCCTCAAGCGGGACCTCGTCACGCCGGACGCGCGGGGCCGCTGCATGCCGCAGGCCGGCGTCCCCGAGGACATGTGCACCCCGCCGACCAAGAGCCAGGTCGTGCGCCGGCTCGCGGGCGGCGAACTGGTCGCCGGGGACGGCGGCGACAAGTACCTGCCGCCGGGTTCGGCGTTCCTGGTGCGCGCCACGGTGGACGTCCCCGTCGACCAGGGCATCAAGCGCACGGACCTGGGCCTCTACGTGTGGAAGCAGCTCTACATGGCCGACCAGCTCGCCAAGCAGGCGCCCTTCCCGCGCTGAACGCGAAACCGCCGTGGCCTGACCGGCCACGGCGGTTCCGTTCGGGGGCGTTCACTCGGCTTCGGGGTCGTCGGCGAGGATCCCGTAGAGGCGGCGGCGGGCGTCGTTGACGACGTCCAGCGCGCGCGCCTTCTGCGCCTCGCTGCCGACCGCCATCACCTGCTGAAGGGCTCCCATCAGCTGGCCGATGGCCTCACGTCCGCGCAGGACGTTCTCGCCCGCGGCCTCGGTGACCTCGTCCCAGGGTGCGACGGTTTGCGCCGCCGCCTCCTCGCGGCCCGCGTCGGTGAGCGAGAACAGGCGCTTGCCGCCCTGCTCCTCGCTGCCGACCTTGCCCTCGTCCTCCAGCATCTGGAGGGTCGGGTAGACCGAGCCGGGGCTCGGCCGCCAGACGCCGCCGGTGCGGCCGTCCAGCTCCTGGATCATCTCGTAGCCGTGCATGGGGCGCTCGGCGAGCAGGGCCAGCAGCGCCGCCCTGACGTTGCCGCGCCGGGTCCGCCGGCCGCGCCCGCCGCGTCCGCGGTGGCCGGGCCCGAACCCTCCGGGGCCGGGCCCGGAACCGGGACCGCCGGGTCCCCACGGGCCGAACGCGTCACCGCGCCGCCCGCGCTCCATGGGCCCTCGGCCTCCGCCGCGCCTTCTCATCGTGTGGTCGTGCATCTGGTCGTGCATCGCGGTCTCCCTGTCTAGTGATCGGTTGCGATGCATCAACGATATATCGGAATAGCTCGCGATGCAACACCTGTGTTCACGACCCCGCTCACGGGTCGTCGCGCAGCACGAAAAACCGCGCCGGCCGCGGTGGCCGGCGCGGTGTGCGCGCGGATGGGGCGCCTTCCGGCGCGGCCCGGCGTCAGGGGCCGGTGACCTTCAGGTTGTCGAGGATGTCCTTGGTGGCGTCGCGCTCGTCGGTCTCCTTGACCCGGATCCACAGGCCGAACTTGCCCGCCTTGTCCTTCAGGCCGATCTCGGTGACCGACACCGTGCCGGTCTTGCAGGCGGTGAAGCGGGTGATCGTGCCGCTGAGGGCGCCGTCCGGCGTCGTGTAGTTCTCCGGCGCCGCCTTCGTGCACTGCGGGTGGCTCGCAGCGCCGGGCGGCGGCAACTGGCCGGGACGGACGTCCGTGGTCACGCCGATGAAGACGCCCGCGCCCTTGCCGTCACCGAGGAAGGCGGCCTTGCCCGGGGTCGCGCGCAGCACCGGCCGCGGCTGGGCGTCGTTCAGCCCGACCGCGGACGGCGTCCACGTCTGCTCCTGGTCCAGCGGCCACGCCTTGGGCACCGCGGTCTTGATCTTGCCCCCGGCGCCGGAGACCGCGGCGAAGTCCTTCGGGACCGCGGGGGTCTTCCCGCCGTCCTTGCCCTTGCCGTCGCCGCCGGAGAACAGCAGGCCCAGCGCCAGGCCGCCGACCAGCGCGACCGCCAGCACGACGACGGTGATGACGAGCGGCGTGACGAACTTCTTGGGCGCGCCGCCGCCGGGGCCGCCGCCCCTGATCCGGCCCATCAGGCCGCCCTGCTTGCCGCCCGGCCCCCGGCCTTGACCCTGGACGGGCCCCGGGGGAGGGGCCTGGAAGCCCGTGGGCGGCGGCGGGCCGCCATAAGGCCCGCCCGGTGCGCCCGGTCCAGGAGGCCCGCCCGGTCCAGGGGGCCCGCCCGGTCCGCCTTGCCCAGGGCCGCCCATCGGCTGTGGAGGGCCTCCGCCGCCCTGCGGGGGCGGCGGCTGGGTCGGGAACACCGCGGTCTTGTTGTCGCCGCCCGGCGGCGGCCCCTGGTAGGAGACCGTGCGGTCGTTGTCATTGTCCGGCGACGTGGGCCCCTCGGCCTGCCCGAACGGGGTGGCGCGCCCGCCCGGATCGTCCACGATCGTCGCCTGTCCGCCGCCCTGCGGACGAGGCGGGACGTGCATCTCGGACGTGCGGACGTCGTCCTCCGCGGGCTGGTCGAACCGCGTCCGCAGCTCGGCCGCGCCGTCCTGGTCCGCCGCGGCGTTCTGCCCGGGACCCGGCGCCGGCGGGCGCGCCGGGGAGCCGTCCCGGTAGAAGTCCTGGACGGTGGCGTCCGCGTCGATGCGCGGGACGGGCGCCGGCTGCGCCCCGGGCCCGGCCCCGGCCCCGGCCGCGGGGGAGGGGGAGGGCACGGGCGCGGGCGGCGCCGTCGTGGGCCGCAGCGTGGACAGCGCCTCCGCGAACGCCTCCGCCGTCGGCCACCGCTTCTCCCGCTCCACCTCCAGCGCCCGCATGATGACCTGGTCGAACGCCGGGGGCAGCCCCTCGCGCAGCTCGCTCGGCGGCGACTTGACCGGCGCCGGGCCCGGGGCCCGCCCGGTGAGCATGTGGTACGTCAGCGCGCCGAGCCCGTACACGTCGGCGCGGACGTCCAGCCCGCCGCCGAAGCGCGCCTGCTCGGGCGACATGTATCCGGGGGTGCCGACCGGCAGCGTGAACGCCCCGGACGCGTGCGCGAGCGCCTTGGCCAGCCCGAGGTCGGCGATGAGCAGCTTCTCGCCGCCGTCCGGCGTCGACTGGAACAGCACGTTGGACGGCTTGAGGTCGCGGTGGATCACCCCGAGGGTGTTGATCACCTCCACGCCGTAGGCGATCTGCTCGGCGAGCACCACCACCTCGCTGACCGGAAGTGGCCGCTCGCGCATGCGGTCGCCGAGCGTCCCGCGGTCGGCGTACGACATGACGAAGTACGGGCGGCCGTCCGGGAGCTCCCCGATGTCGTGCACCCGGACGAGCCGCTCGGAATCGGCGCGGCGCAGGATCCGGGCCTCCTCCAGGAAGCGGTTGCGCACGTCCAGATCGTCGATCAGATTGCTGTTCAGCACCTTGATGGCGACCTGCGACTCCAGGGCGTCGTCGTGCCCCAGCCACACAGAGGCGAACGCCCCCGAACCCAGGACGCGATCGATTCGGTAACGGCCTACAGATGGTGGGAAGGACACTCCCGTATCATCCCAGCAAACGGGGTGGCCCCGCGAACGAGCATTGAGGCGGCATGGCATTCGACGAGAGGACCGAGGAGCTGGCGGTGAAGGCCGCCCAGGGCGACCAGGGCGCCCTCAACGAACTCCTCCGCAAGATCGAGCCGGACGTGCTGCGGCACAGTTCGCGGTTCCTGCCCTGCCGGCAGGACGCCGAAGAGGCATGCCAGGACGCGCTGCTCCAGGTCGCGCGGAACATCCACCGGTTCGAGGGCCGGTCGAGGTTCAGCACCTGGCTGCACGTCGTCGTCGCCAACTCGGCGAGGTCCACCTACCGGTCGCTGAAGCGGCGCTCGGTCGAGCAGGCGGGCGAGCTCCCGCAGCAGCGTCCCGACCCGCGCCGGACCAGCGTCATCGCCGGATCACGGGTCGACATCCTGGACGCCATGGAGGATCTGGAGGCCCGCAAGCCCGACCTCATCCAGGCTCTCGTCCTGCGCGACGTGTCCCAGCTGGAGTACGCGGAGATCGCCGCGCAGCTCAACCTGCCGCTCGGGACGGTCAAGTCCCGGATCCACGAGGCGCGCAAGCAGGTACGGCAGACGCTGGGCGAGTCCTACACCTGAGCCGGGCGGGCGCGCCGGGCGCGCCGGACGCGCCCACCCGCGGTCAGCGCCGAGGCGGAACCGGACGAGCCGTCAAAGGTCGGTCATCGGCCGGTAACAGTGCGTCAAGAACGCGGGCTGTGACCAGGGCGTCTGCACCAGCATGCGGTGCATGCCATCAGGACCGGCCTCCCGCCACGACCGCCCGATCTTCGTCCTCGGCTGCGCCCGTTCGGGGACGACCCTGCTGCGGCTGATGCTGCACTCGCATCCGCGCATCGCGATCCCTGGGGAGACGAAGTTCGTCCTCCCCGCGTATACGGCACGGTGCGAGTTCGGTGACCTCGCGGAGAGCAAGAACAGGCGCGCGCTCGCGGAGTGGATCACCGGCGACCGGTCGACCAAGGTCAAGCAGCTCGGCCTGGACGCCGCCGAGGTCGTCGAGGAGATCGTCGCAGGGCCGCCCACGCTCGGCTCCGCGATCGGCGCCGTCTTCCGCGCCTACGCGCGGCTGCACGGGAAGGCGCGCTGGGGCGACAAGCGTCCGAGCTACGCCCGGCACGCGGGCGCGCTGCTGCGGATGTTCCCGGACGCGCAGTTCGTCCATCTCGTCCGGGACGGCCGCGACTGCGTCGCCTCGCTGCTGGAGATGCCCTGGTACGACGGCGACGTCCACCATGCCGTGTCCGTCTGGCGCGAGACGATCGACCAGGGCCGCCGGCTCGCCCAGCGCCTCGGCCCCGACACCTACTACGAGCTGCAGTACGAGCGGCTCGTCGCCGACCCGGCCGACGAGCTGACGCGGCTCTGCGGGTTCCTCGGCGAGGACTTCGACCCGGCGATGATGAGCCCCGAGGGCCTCGCGCGGCGGACCGTCCCGTCCAGCAAGAGGTGGCACGGCCGGACGCACGACGCCGTCAACACGGGCCGCATCGGGTCGTGGGCCGAGCGGCTCGACCCCTGGGAGATCAGCCTCGCGGAGGCCGCGTTCGGCGAGCGGCTCGCCGAGTACGGCTACGAGCCGAGCGGCCTGCCGAAGCCGCCCGCGTCCCAGCTCGCCCACTTTACCCGGATCAGCGCCCACCGCCGCATGGCGCACGCCAAGGACGCGCTGCGCGAGCGCTGGAAGCAGCGCCACGAGCCGAACCCGGTCGACTGCCGCCTGACCGCCGCGGCGTCCACGAGCACCACCTGAAGCCTGCCGCGTGCCGCCCTCATCGCCCGGGAAGGGCGGCACGCCGCATTTACGTGCTCCTTCCGGCCGAAGCGTGCCGGGGGCCGCTCAGCCGAGCGCGGCGAGCTGGTCGGCGAACCAGCGCTGCGGGGGGAGGGCCGTCGCGGCGGCGGCCAGGCGGGCGCAGCGCGCGGCGCGCTCCGCGCGGGGCATCAGCAGGGCCTGGTGCAGGGTCTCCGCCGTCTGCGACACGTCGAACGGGTTGACCATCAGCGCGTCCTCGGACAGTTCGGACGCCGCGCCCGCCTCCCGCGACAGCACCAGCGCGCAGCCCTCCTCCGACAGGACGGGCCCCTCCTTCGCGACGAGGTTCATGCCGTCGCGGATGGGGTTGACCAGCAGGACGTCCGCCAGGCCGTAGGCCGCGAGGGACCGCGGATAGTCGTCGTTCACCTGCAGGATCAGCGGGTCCCAGTCGGCGGTGCCGAACTCGTCGGCGATCTGCCCGGCCATCCGCTGGACGGCCGCCGTGTACTCGCGGTACTCGGGCAGGTCGTAGCGGGACGGATAGGCGAACGCCAGGTGCACCACGCGTCCGCGCCACTCGGGATGGTTGACGAGCATCTCGCGGTAGGCGGCGAGCCCGCGCACGATGTTCTTCGACAGTTCCGTCCGGTCGATCCGCACGATGAGCTGGCGGTCGCCCACCTGCTCCCTCAGCGCGCGCGCCCGTTCGGCGACGTCCGGCTGGGAGGCGCGCTTGCGCAGCGCCGCCTCGTCGACCCCGAGCCCGTGGACGCCCACGTGCGTGGTGTGCCCCGAGCAGGTGACGGTCCGGGCCGTCCGGTCGACGCGCGCGCCCGGGACGAGTTCGCAGCAGTCGAGGAACGCCGAAGCCCACCGCTCGGTGAGGAACCCGGCGTGGTCGGCGCCGAGTATGCCCAGCAGGATCTGCCGGCCGATGTCGTCGGGCAGCAGCCTGTAGTACTCGGGCGGCGCCCAGGGCGTGTGAGAGAAGTGGACGATCTTCAGGTCCGGGCGCCGGTCGCGGAGCATCCGCGGAGCCAGCGACAGGTGGTAGTCCTGGATCGCGGCCTTCGCGCCGTGGGACGCGTCCCGTGCGAGGGCGTCGGCGAAGGCCGCGTTGTACGCCTCGTAGGACTGCCAGTCGCGCCGTGCGCGAGCATCGAAATGCGGGCTGCGCGGGGTGTCGTACAACAGGTGGTGGACGAACCACAGCGTCGAGTTGGCCACCGCGTTGTACGCACGGTGAAACGTGGCCGCCGGGATGTCCAGCATCCGTACCGCCGCGCCACCGGTGTCGTAGCCCGCCTGGTCTATGCGGCCGTCCGGTGAAAGGCGGGCAGCCGTCCGATCGGCCTCCCCGAGGCTCGCGCACACCCACAGCACGTCCGGGTCGGATCCGGACGGCGAAGAGGCGACCGCGGGCTCCGGAGGACGGGGCGGCCCAGGGTCGCGTGGGGCGCCCGTGACGGCGGCCAGGCCCGACACCAGCCCGCCCCCACCGCGCCGCATGGTGAGCTCGCCGCCGTCCGACAGCGAGAACGACACCGGGCCACGGTTGGACGCCACCAGCACTTGGCTCATACCGGCAGGGTCTCAGTTGTGACCGGGGCGCTCTACAGTGACCCGCGTGGTTTCCGCCACGACCGCGTTCCGGCAGGGCCCCGCCTCCGGCTAACCGGCCGGATCCGGCCGGTTAGCCGGAGGCGCGTCGGGTAACCCGATCGCCATGAGCAGGTCCGAGACGAGGAAAACCGTGCTCGTCGCGGGAGCGGCGAACCTCATCCTCGCCATCACGAAACTGATCGCGGGCTTGCTGGCGGGTTCCAGCGCGATGCTGGCCGAGAGCGCCCACTCGATCGCCGACACCCTCAACCAGAGCTTCCTGTTCGCCTCGCTCCGGCGCAGCGAACGTCCCCCCGACCGCCGCCACCCCTTCGGCTACGGCAACGAGCGGTACGTCTGGTCGCTGCTCGCCGCCTTCGGCATCTTCGTCGCGGGCGCCGGGTTCTCGATCTTCGAGGGCATCCTGACCATGACCGGCCACGGCGGCACCGGGACGGCGGTCTGGCTCGCCTACGCCGTCCTCGCCCTCAGCGCGGTGCTGGAGGGGGCGTCCTGGATCCGCGCCTTCTACCAGGCGCGGCAGGAGACCCGCGAATCCGGGCACGACCTCGTCGAGCACGTCCGCCGGTCGCCCGACCTGACGTTCAAGACCGCGCTGTTCGAGGACAGCGCCGCGATGATCGGCCTCGCGCTCGCCGCCGGCGGGCTCGTGCTGCGGCAGATCACCGGGTCGGACTTCTGGGACGGGCTCGCGTCCGTCCTCATCGGCCTGCTGCTGGTCGGCCTCGCCTTCCTCATCGGCCGGGAGAGCACGGTGCTGCTGATCGGGCGCGCCGCCGAGCCCGCCGCGCAGCGCGAGATCCGCGCGGAGATCCTCCGATCCCCCGGAGTGACCGGCGTGGACGAGCTGCTCACCATGCACTTCGGCCCCGAGCAGCTGCTCGTCGCCGCCAAGGTCCACTTCTCCGACGACATCAGCGCCGACCAGGCCGAGGACGTCGCCGGGGACATCGACCGGCGGCTCCGGGAGCGGCTCCCGATCGTCCGGCACGTGTTCCTCGACCCGACCCAGCGCGTCGTCCGGAAGGAGTCGCCCGCGTGATCAAGACCACTCCGGGTACCGTCTCACTCGGTGGACGCGGCTGCCTGGCATCCGGTCAGTTCATGTAAAGTCACGCATACGAGTTCAAACCACTCGTGGTTCGACAACTGAATACCGCTCATCCAGAGGGGTGGAGGGACCGGCCCTGCGAAGCCCCGGCAACCACCCGGCTATGGCGCGCTCGCGATCCTGCGAGGCCGGCCGGGAGATGGTGCCAACTCCGGCCTGCGACCAAGGTGGCGCAGGGAAGATGGGGAGAAAGGCCTCGCCCTCATGGCACTCACGCCTGCCACAGACCTCGGACCCGCGACCGCGCTCGTCTGCCGCGAATGCGGATCCACCCGCGACCTCGGGCCCTTCTACGCCTGCGAGGAGTGTTTCGGCCCCCTGGAGATCTCCTACGACTTCCAGGGCGTCACCCGGGCCGCCATCGAGGCCGGGCCGCGCAACATCTGGCGCTACCGCGGGCTGCTGCCCGTCCCGTCCAACGTGGCGGACACGCCCAACACCGAGCCCGGCCTGACCCGCCTCGTCCGCGCCGACAACCTCGCGGAGAGCCTCGGCCTGCAGAGCCTGTGGGTGAAGGACGACAGCGGCAACCCGACCCACTCCTTCAAGGACCGCGTCGTCGCCGTCGCGCTCGCCGCCGCCCGCGAGCTGGGCTTCAAGGTGCTGGCCTGCCCGTCCACCGGCAACCTCGCCAACGCCGTCGCCGCCGCGGCGGCCCGCGCCGGGATCCGCAGCGCGGTGTTCGTCCCGTCCGACCTCGAATCGCAGAAGATCATCACGACGGCCGTGTACGGCGGGACGTTCGTGACGGTCGACGGCAACTACGACGACGTCAACCGGCTCGCGTCCGAGATCGCCGGCGAGCAGGACGACTGGGCGTTCGTCAACGTCAACGTCCGGCCCTACTACGCCGAGGGCTCCAAGACGCTCGGCTACGAGATCGCCGAGCAGCTCGGCTGGCGGCTGCCCGACCAGATCGTCGTCCCCGTCGCGTCCGGCTCCCAGCTCACCAAGATCGACAAGGCGTTCCAGGAGCTGATCAAGCTGGGCCTGGTCGAGGACAAGCCGTACCGCGTGTTCGGCGCCCAGGCCGCCGGCTGCGACCCCGTCTCCGCCGCGTTCAAGGCCGGCCACGACGTGGTCCGCCCGGTGAAGCCCGACACGATCGCCAAGTCCCTCGCCATCGGCAACCCCGCCGACGGCCCCTACGTCCTGGACGTCGCCCGCCGCACCAACGGCGCCGTCGAGGACGTCACCGACACCGAGGTCGTCGAGGGCATCCGCCTCCTCGCCCGCACCGAGGGCATCTTCGGCGAGACCGCCGGCGGCGTCACCGTCGCGACGCTCCGCAAGCTGATCGACGCCGGGACCCTCGACCCGTCCGCCGAGACCGTGATCATCAACTCGGGGGACGGACTGAAGACGCTGGACGCCGTCGCCCCGGTCGTCGCGCCGTCCGCGAACATCGCCCCCTCCCTGGAGGCGTTCCGCGCCGCCGGCCTCGCCTGAGAAAAGGAGCACCATGAGCGTTTCCGTGCGCATCCCGACGATCCTGCGGACCTACACCGGCGGCGAGTCCGAGGTGAAGGCCGAGGGCACGACCCTGCGCGCCGTCGTCGCCGACCTGGAGGCCAGCTACTCCGGGATCTCCGCCCGCATCCTGGACGACGCCGGCAAGATCCGCCGCTTCGTGAACGTCTACGTCGGCGACGAGGACGTCCGGTTCGCCGACGGCCTCGACACCCCGACCCCCGACGGCGCCCAGATCTCCATCATCCCCGCGGTGGCCGGCGGCTGACACCCACCCGCCCGGTCCCGGAACTGCACCGGGACCGGGCCCGGTGATCGCCCCCCGGCCCGCGGGCCGGCCGGCGGCCCTACGATGGCGCGGTGACAGAGCACGACACGGTCGAACCGATCCATCTCGCCGACGACCTCGGGAACAGCGCCGTCCTCCGCATCACGGGCCAGGACGATCGCGGCCTGAACGGCGTCATCGAGATCGGCAGCTATTTCGTCAGCGGCGGCATCAAGACCCGCCTGACCTCCGCGGACCTCGCGGAATGGGAGGACGTCCTCGACTCCCTGGCCAAGGGCGCCGACGCGGCGTCATGGCGGGAAGGGCAGCGCGCCCCCGAGGTCCACCTCGAAACGGACGGCAACCACGTGACCGTAGCCGTGGTCGACTCCCACGCCTACCTCGTGACCGTGGAACTCACCATCGAGGTCGCCGAGGGCTGGATCGACGACCACCGCGAACGCCTGGCCGCCACCCGCGCGCTTCTCCCCGGATAGCCCGGCCCGAACAGCCTGGTGGCGTCACCGGCCGCGAAGGGAATCGACGACCGCCGTCACCCAGAACACCACGCAGATCAAGGCGAACACGCAGAAGGCCACGAGCCCGCAGACGACCAGCATCAATGCCAGATAGTCCGGCCACCCGATGCTCGACATCGCGCAACTGAAGTCGCAGTTGGGCGGCGGCGGGCTCTGCAGCCGAAGGACCAGCGCCGCCGCCACCAGGCACGATATGCCGACCGCGAGCGGCCCTCCGGCGACCCGCCAGAAAGGGCTCACTTTCCGTCCGCGCGATGACATGACGCCATGGTGTCCGGTGGCCGTCCCGCCCCCCATCCACCTCAGGTCTGCCCCGAGGAGGCAACGGCCTGATCCGGTGGAATTCACGGTCGTCCGGTAATAGCCTCCCTTGTGTGAGCGATGGCATCCGGCAGATTCGTCCACTCGACTCGGGGATAGCGGAAGAGTGGGTGCGTGAGACGGACGAGCCAGAACTGCGCGGCGTATCGGCCTCCAAGCATCGCGACGGGCCGTGGTGGAGCGTCGGCGTCGCGGTCATGGAATTCGCCCGCGCGGAACCTCTCGAATCCGAACTGCGCTGCCGCATCGCCGAAGCGCTGACAGCCGTCACCGGCGTCACCGGCGTCGAGGAGGAAGACCGGGAAGTGTGGGCGGTCTTCGGTGACCCGGAAGGCAACGCCCTGGTCGAAGCGGTGGCGCAGGTGGTAGACGCCCTAGCCGACCAAACCCGGGCTTTGTAGGATTCCGCCGCCGGGTGACGGTTTTGTGGGGCCGGTTATCGTCGTCGGCGGGCTTCCCATTCACGGAGGCCCTGACGGCCGCAGCGCGGCTCGTCTTCGGTGGCCTCCGCATCCTCGCCGGTTGCCCGGCATGGCTCCACATGTTCGACCTCCTGACTGTCCGCGCAGCTCAGAACGTCCCTCCCCGGCTGGCGGTGATCCTCGCCGACGCGGCCGGGCATGGCCGCGCTCCGGCTCGGCGCAGGCGTCCTCGGCGACTGGACGTCCGTCGGTAAAGCCGCTCGGCGGTGACTGCGGGCCGGCTGTGGACCGTCCCACGGCGACCCCCGAACCTCAGGGCTCAAGCATCGTGCACCCGGGATGCCAATGTCCGTAAATGTTGTTGGTCACCCGCAAAGAGCGCTCGATCCCATTACGTGAATATGCGATTCGCTGCCCTGATCTTGTAGAGCCCTATCGCCGCTCTTTGGTTTGCAGTCAGTTCTGTCCTGGAAGAGTGAGGCGTGGGTGCCCAGTCGGGTCCCGGCAGTTCACACAGGAAGGAAGGGCATGAATCGAATCGCGCGAGCTGTGACGGTCACCGGCATCGCGATGGGAGCCGCCGTACTGGCGGCTCCTTCTGCGATGGCGGACATTCACATCTATGCCGTCGACAAGGCGAACATCGGGCATTACGGGCCTACCTATGTCAGCGAAAGCGGACCGGGTAACCTGAACTTCAGCAGTGTCACCGGCTCGCCGCACGCCTCGCCGAAGGTCGGGAACGAGTCGATCAAGGTCGACGACATCAACACCAGCCTCAAGGGCGGCAAGGGCAACACCGTCGCCAACGAGGTCGAGGGCTCGGAGCAGGACGCCGGCGAGGGCGCCGACGCCGCCGAGAGCTCCGCGACCGCCGAGGCCGCGGAGCAGGGCGAGACCGCCGAGGCCGCCGAGCAGGGCGAGGCCGCGGAGGCCGCCGAGCAGGGCATGGCCGAGCAGGCGTCCGCTGAGGGCGTCCAGCAGAACACGCTGGAGGCGCAGCAGCAGGCTCCGCAGCAGCAGGAGGCCGCTCAGCAGGAGGCTGCTCCGCAGCAGGAGGCCGCCCAGCAGCAGGAGGCTCAGCAGCAGGCCGCTCCGCAGCAGGAAGCCGCTCCGCAGCAGGAAGCCGCTCCGCAGCAGGAAGCCGCTCCGCAGCAGGAGGCGGCGCAGCAGGAGGAGGCCGCTCCGCAGCAGAGCAACCAGCGAGTCGCGAACGGCAAGGACGGGCACCACGGCAAGGTCAAGTTCGCCCAGTGGGTGAAGCACTCGAACATCGGGCACAACGGCCACACGCTCGTCGGCGAGTCCGGCCCGGGCAACCTGAACTTCAGCAGCGTGACGGGCTCGCCCTACGCCTCGCCGAAGGTCGGGAACGGGTCGGTCAAGGTCGACGACATCAACACCAGCCTCAAGGGCGGCAAGGGCAACACCGTCGTCAACGAGGTCGAGGGCTCGGAGCAGGACGAGGTCGAGGGTGCCACCGCCGCCCAGATGGGCGCCCAGTAGCAGCCCGCCGAGCATCCGCGAATAGTTCGGTTTCACCAGGGTGGTAGTCCCAAGAACAAGCCCATCGGCCGCTCCCGACGAACGCGAGTCCGGAGCGGCCGATGTGTGTGTCCACCCCGGAAACCTGCCTCGCCCCGGTGCGCGGGTTCCGCGGATGGCGGTGGACGGGCACGCAGGGTGGAGTGCGGCGACACACCGGTGAGAGGTTCTGACGGGATTCCGTCGCAGGTGGGAATGGGTCTGGACAGGGAGATGAACCTTCCCCTGGTCAGGATGTGTGGCGCTTGCACTCGGCAGGGTAGAGTGCTAAAAAACGGTTGGCACTCTACTGTGGAGAGTGACAGCTTCACAGTCTGGGTCGGGGCGATGAGGCCTCAGTCCGGCGGCGGAATGGCAGTCGTCGGCGGGGGCCGTCCGTCGCGGGCGTCGGCTCGATCCTTTTAAGCCACCTTGTTCCGGGAGGACTGGAGCCTATGGCTGCAAAGATGATCGCGTTCGACGAGGAGGCCCGCCGCGGTCTCGAGCGCGGCATGAACCAGCTGGCCGATGCAGTAAAGGTGACCCTTGGTCCCAAGGGTCGCAACGTCGTGCTGGAGAAGAAGTGGGGCGCCCCCACGATCACCAACGACGGTGTGTCGATCGCCAAGGAGATCGAGCTCGAGGACCCGTGGGAGAAGATCGGCGCGGAGCTCGTCAAGGAGGTCGCCAAGAAGACCGACGACGTCGCGGGTGACGGCACCACCACCGCCACCGTGCTGGCCCAGGCGCTCGTGCGCGAGGGTCTGCGCAACGTGGCGGCGGGCGCGAACCCGATGTCGCTGAAGCGCGGCATCGAGGCCGCGGTCGAGCGGGTCAGCGAGGAGCTGTCCAAGCTCGCCAAGGACGTGGAGACCAAGGAGCAGATCGCCTCGACGGCGTCCATCTCCGCGGGCGACCCGCAGATCGGCGAGATGATCGCCGAGGCGATGGACAAGGTCGGCAAGGAAGGCGTCATCACGGTCGAGGAGAGCCAGACCTTCGGTCTGGAGCTCGAGCTCACCGAGGGGATGCGCTTCGACAAGGGCTACATCTCGCACTACTTCGTGACCGACCCCGAGCGGATGGAGGCGACCCTCGAGGACCCGTACATCCTGATCGTTCAGGGCAAGGCGTCGGCCAACAAGGACCTGCTGCCCGTCCTCGAGGGCGTCATGCAGTCCGGCAAGCCGCTGCTGATCATCGCGGAGGACGTCGAGGGCGAGGCCCTGGCCACCCTGGTCGTCAACAAGATCCGCGGGATCTTCAAGTCCGTGGCCGTGAAGGCGCCGGGCTTCGGCGACCGCCGCAAGGCCATGCTGGGCGACATCGCCACGCTGACCGGCGGCCAGGTCATCAGCGAGGACGTGGGTCTCAAGCTGGAGAACACCACGACCGACATGCTGGGCCGCGCCCGCAAGGTCGTCATCACCAAGGACGAGACCACCATCGTGGACGGCGCCGGTGACGCCAACGAGATCGCGGGACGGGTCAACCAGATCCGCACCGAGATCGACAACACCGACTCCGACTACGACCGCGAGAAGCTCCAGGAGCGCCTGGCCAAGCTCGCGGGCGGTGTCGCGGTCATCAAGGCCGGCGCCGCGACGGAGGTCGAGCTCAAGGAGCGCAAGCACCGCATCGAGGACGCCGTCCGCAACGCCAAGGCCGCGGTCGAGGAGGGCATCGTCCCCGGCGGCGGCGTGGCGCTGCTGCAGGCCGGCACCAAGGCGTTCGACAAGCTGGAGCTCGCGGGCGACGAGGCCACCGGTGCCAACATCGTCAAGCGCGCTCTGGAGGAGCCGCTGAAGCAGATCGCGGTGAACGCCGGTCTCGAGGGCGGCGTCGTGGTGGAGCGGGTTCGCAACCTTACCCCGGGTGAGGGCCTGAACGCCGCCACCGGCGACTACGTCAACATGTTCGAGTCGGGCATTCTCGACCCGGCCAAGGTGACCCGGTCCGCGCTGCAGAACGCCTCGTCGATCGCCGCGCTGTTCCTGACCACCGAGGCCGTCATCGCCGAGAAGCCGGAGAAGAACCCGGCCCCGGCGGGCGACCCGTCCGGCGGCATGGGCGGCATGGACTTCTGAGCGAGTCCTCGGCCCGAACGGGCATGTAGAGGGGGCGGTCCCACGGGGCCGCCCCCTCTTGGTCGTATGAACCGGCGTTCGAACGTTTGCGTCCGACTCCTGAATTTCCCCGGATCCGGAAGGTTCAGGATGAGCGACGAACTGCCCCGACTGCTGGTCGACCCGCCGTGGGAGCGGGAAGCCCGCGCCTACCGGGAGGCCGCGGCGGCCGCGAAGGACGGGGCCGTGCTCGTTCCCGGGCTCGAACCGCCGGTGGAGCGGAGCCTCGCGTGGGAGCCGGGCGAACGCGAGCAGTGGCTGATGTCCCTCCCCGACAGGCCCTACCTCACCCGCGATCTGCGGCATGTCTTCGAGGCGGACGGCTGGGCCGGGGTCGCCCGGGAGTTCGAGCAGGGGCGCGTCACGTACGGTCCGGCGGTGAACTCCCTGTTCGGGCTTGCGCCCGAGGAGATCGCCCGGCCGCTGCTCGCCGACTGGCGGCCCGTTCTCACCCGCGGTTCCGACTTCTCGATCCTGCGCGCGATGCCGGCGCGTTTCGGACTCGACGCCCGCCACGTGGTCTTCCCCAACGCGAAGGAACACCACTGCGGCTGGGCGCTCATGCCTTTCCTGGACGCCGAGACGGCCCTGCTGATGGCCGACTGGCTCCGGCTGAAATCCGCGAACGGCAAGGCCCGCGACCGGTTCGCCAGGCACGGCGTCGCGGCCGTCCCGTTCCTGGTGCCGAACGCGCTGGGCAAACAGCGCGTTCCCCGCGACCGCGCCCGCGCTGCGCTCTCGCTCATCGCGGACGCGCACGGGGCCGGGTCGGTGGTGGAGGCGGCCCGGCCGTACGGCGACGCCGCCGCCGAGGCCGTCCGGCACGCCCTCTCCGGGGACACGCCCAAGGCACCGGCGACCAGGCCCGTCAAGCCGCGGAAGACACCGTGGCTGGACCCGGGAACCCTGCCGGAGGTGCGCCTGCGGGACGGCCGGGTGCTGCCGCCCGACGCGGTGGACAACCTCATCGGCGCGCTCGTCCTCAGCCCGGGACTCAGCTGGAACGGCCCGCTGACGATGCATTCCGGCCTCGATGAGGTCTTCGACCGGTGCGACCGCGAGTCGTCGGCCGCGTTCGGCCGGGCGATCTTCGAGCGCTGGCTGGCCGCCGGAACCCCGTCCCGCAGCGGCTGGGTGCTCGACCAGTTGTGCCGGACGGCCGACGACGGCGCCGTCCGGCGGCTCGGGACGCTGCTGTCGGGCCACTGGCCGGCCCCCGGGACCGACAAGCACGCCGTGCAGGTGCTGGGATGGATCGGCACCGACGCGGCGCTGGCCCAGCTCGACCGCATCGGACGGCAGGCGAAGGCCCCCGGCCGGTGGCGCCTGGCCGCGGACTGCCTGGCGGCGGCCGCGCGGGCGCGCGGCCTGACCGCGGACGAGCTCGCCGACCGGCTCGTCCCCGCCCTCGGGTTGGACGCCGCCGGGACGCTCGTCCTCGACTACGGCCCGCGCCGCTTCACGGTCGGGTTCGACGAGGAGCTGAAGCCGTTCGTGACCGACGAGTCCGGCGGGCGCCGCAAGGCCCTCCCGAAGCCGGGCGCCAAGGACGATGACGTGCTCGCACCCGCCGCCTACCAGCGCTTCTCCACGCTGAAGAAGGACGTGCGCGCCATCGCCGGCGACCAGATCCGGCGGCTCGAGAGCGCGATGGTGACCGGACGCCGTTGGAGCGCCGCCGAGTTCGAGCGCTACTTCGTCGAGCACCCGCTGCTGTGGCACATCGCCCGCCGCCTCGTCTGGACGGCCGGCGACACCGCGTTCCGGCTCGCCGGGGACCGCACGCCCGCCGGCGTCGACGACGGTCCGGTGCGGCTCCCGGACGGTGCCCGCATCGGCGTGCCGCACCCGGTCGAGCTCGGCGACGCCGTCCCGGCGTGGGCCGAGGTGTTCGCCGACTACGAGATCGTCCAGCCGTTCGCCCAGCTCGGACGGCACGTGGGCGTCCTCACCGCGGCGGAGCGCGAGAACGGGCGGCTGGAGCGGTTCGACGGCGTCGCGTTCCCGGCCGGCGCGATCCTCGGGCTGCTCGGACGAGGCTGGGAGCGAGGCTCGGTCGTGAACGGCGCCTACCGCTCGATCGTCCGCCGACTCGGGGACGGGCACGCCGGTGTCGTGGTGGAGTTCGGCCCCGGGATCGAGGCCGCCGCCCCAGGTGCCGCGTCCGTGCAGAAGCTCCATGAAGTCCGCTTCACACGGCCGCCGGGGACGATTTCGACGCCGTCGCCGCCTCCGAACTGCTGGCCGATCTCGCCCGGCTGGGCTGACACGGCACCGTGTCCGGCGCCGGATTCGCCTCGGCACCGGACGCGGACGCCAGATGTTCCTCGCCGTTCCGGCGGCCCGTCCCGCACAACCGCAGGTCGTGCGAGGGGCGGGCAGGGCCGCACGTGCAGGGCGTTCGCGGGGGCGCTTTCCCTTCCGTCCCGAACCGGGCAGGATCACCGCTTGAACGGCGCGCGCACCGCGCCGCCACGTCCACGGATGCGGCCCACGGTTCCGGGTCGGGAAGGCGGAAGAACACGTGAGCGAAGTGTTCAGCTCCCCGGTGCTCAAGGTCGAACAGCCCCGCAGGGGCCCGTTCGCGAAATCGCAGTACAAGGTGATGGACGGCGACGGGACCGTCCTCGCGATCGCCGGGCAGACGAACGACGAAGGCCGTTCCGAGATGCGGGGCCTCTTCCCCGGCAAGTCGAACCTGGACGCCCGCGCCGTCCTGGTGACCACACCGGACGGCGAGCCGCTCCTGATGGTGGACAAGGAGAGCGGGCGCGAATACACCGAGATCCTCAAGCCGGACGGCGAGCGGATCGGGTCGTTCGTCACCGAACGCGTCGGACGCCGGTACATCATCTACGACGACGACGGCACCCTGATCGGAGCGGTGGACGTCGACGTACCGCGCAACAACTTCGCGGTGAAGGACGCGGACGGCAGCAAGGTGGCCCACGTGCGCAAGAAATGGGCGGGCCTCGCCACGCACCTGCTGACAACGGCGGACAAGTACGCGGTCGAGATCGCCGATCCCGTCTCCGAGCCATTGCGGACGATGGCCGTCATGACCGCCATCGTCATGGACATGAACCTCCACGAGGCCAAAGAGATCACCTGACCCGCGGCCGGGGCGCGGCCCCGCGACTGGGCCTTCACGGCTCACGCGGGCCGAGGTACGTTCCGTGCGTGCAGGCCATGCCGGGGCGTGCGAACAGCTGGCGGATCTCGCCGGCCATTCCGACGATCGCGAACTGCGCGCTGGCCGCACTCTGGTTCTTCTCCGCGCTCGGCGGCTGGGGCGACGCCGCGTTCTGCGGCGAGGACGGACGCCGCGACCCGGGATGCGGCGCGGATTTCGACGACGCGGTGAGGCTCTCGTCCCCGGCCGCCCTCCTGGCCGCGGCCATCGCGCTCACCGCTTGGGCCGTCCACACCGTCCGGCGCCGGCCCGAACGGCTGGACGCGCTGCTGACCGTGGCGGCCTTCGCCTGGGTGCTCGCCGAGGCGGTCCTTTTCGTCGGCGGCTACCTGGCCCAGCCGTGAGGTTTCCCGCGTGTACGCGGCGTTGCCGAAAAGAAACATTCGCGGACCGCACTGCGCCGATCGACCGGTCGAAGTGGGACGGAAACGGGCAAAGACCGAGGTAGAACGGGTGGCATGTCCCGGTCGCGTCCAGTCACCACCGGTCGGCAGACCGATCCGGATGCGTTCCGTTCCCGCGAGCCGGTTTGACGTTCCTTCCTCGTGGGCATACTGTTCACTTCGCCCCACGGGAGTGCGGGACGCCTCACGGCGGCCGACTCCGCGGGAAACCATCAACGAATCAGCCGATGCGGCTTTGCCGTGTCTGCTGTGCGCTGGCGGTGTCGGAAAGGGCTCGGTTTTGACAATCGGGCCGGATCTGGTGAAATAGCTGCACCGCCTCGAAGGTGCCGCGGAAGCGGCATTGGACGGGCGTTATCGGAGAAAGTCGAAATTGACAGGCCGGCGGAATCCGATAAAGTAGGGCGAGTCGCCCCGGAGCGGGAAACGCGAAAGCGGATCCAGCGCGGTGGGTGTCCGTTTCTTGAGAACTCAACAGCGTGTTAAAAGCCAGTGCCTTTATCGGCTCGGTCTGTTGGCCGGGTCGCCCCGTGGCCATCCTCTTTCGGGGGGTTGGTGGGGATTTCTTTGAGGCAATGTGCGGCTCTTCGGAGTCGTGCTTTTGCTGGGATTTTCTTCGAGGTTTGGCCGGCTGGGGTTCGCCCCCTGGTTGGTCGTTTCGGACCTTAATGGAGAGTTTGATCCTGGCTCAGGACGAACGCTGGCGGCGTGCTTAACACATGCAAGTCGAGCGGAAAGGCCCCTTCGGGGGTACTCGAGCGGCGAACGGGTGAGTAACACGTGAGCAACCTGCCCCTGACTCTGGGATAAGCCTGGGAAACTGGGTCTAATACCGGATATGACCGGCCTTCGCATGGAGTGCTGGTGGAAAGTTTTTCGGTTGGGGATGGGCTCGCGGCCTATCAGCTTGTTGGTGGGGTGATGGCCTACCAAGGCGACGACGGGTAACCGGCCTGAGAGGGCGACCGGTCACACTGGGACTGAGACACGGCCCAGACTCCTACGGGAGGCAGCAGTGGGGAATATTGCGCAATGGGCGGAAGCCTGACGCAGCGACGCCGCGTGGGGGATGACGGCCTTCGGGTTGTAAACCTCTTTCAGCAGGGACGAAGCTAACGTGACGGTACCTGCAGAAGAAGCGCCGGCTAACTACGTGCCAGCAGCCGCGGTAATACGTAGGGCGCAAGCGTTGTCCGGAATTATTGGGCGTAAAGAGCTCGTAGGCGGTTTGTCGCGTCTGTCGTGAAAGCCCACGGCTTAACCGTGGGTCTGCGGTGGATACGGGCAGACTAGAGGCAGGTAGGGGAGAATGGAATTCCCGGTGTAGCGGTGAAATGCGCAGATATCGGGAGGAACACCGGTGGCGAAGGCGGTTCTCTGGGCCTGTACTGACGCTGAGGAGCGAAAGCGTGGGGAGCGAACAGGATTAGATACCCTGGTAGTCCACGCCGTAAACGTTGGGCGCTAGGTGTGGGGTTCTTCCACGGATTCCGCGCCGTAGCTAACGCATTAAGCGCCCCGCCTGGGGAGTACGGCCGCAAGGCTAAAACTCAAAGGAATTGACGGGGGCCCGCACAAGCGGCGGAGCATGTTGCTTAATTCGACGCAACGCGAAGAACCTTACCAAGGCTTGACATCGCCGGAAAACTCGCAGAGATGCGGGGTCCTTTTTGGGCCGGTGACAGGTGGTGCATGGCTGTCGTCAGCTCGTGTCGTGAGATGTTGGGTTAAGTCCCGCAACGAGCGCAACCCTCGTTCCATGTTGCCAGCACTTCGGGTGGGGACTCATGGGAGACCGCCGGGGTCAACTCGGAGGAAGGTGGGGATGACGTCAAGTCATCATGCCCCTTATGTCTTGGGCTGCAAACATGCTACAATGGCCGGTACAGAGGGCTGCGATACCGTGAGGTGGAGCGAATCCCTTAAAGCCGGTCTCAGTTCGGATCGAAGTCTGCAACTCGACTTCGTGAAGTCGGAGTCGCTAGTAATCGCAGATCAGCAACGCTGCGGTGAATACGTTCCCGGGCCTTGTACACACCGCCCGTCACGTCACGAAAGTCGGCAACACCCGAAGCCCGTGGCCCAACCAGTAATGGGGGGAGCGGTCGAAGGTGGGGCCGGCGATTGGGACGAAGTCGTAACAAGGTAGCCGTACCGGAAGGTGCGGCTGGATCACCTCCTTTCTAAGGAGCACAGCTGGCCAGGCCGCCTCACTTGTGGGGGGTCGTGGTCGGTGGCCGCTGTTGACGGCGAATGTTCGTCAGGTGGCTGCTCATAGATGTGGAGCACTGGTTATTCAGTCTGTCGGTTGCGCGGCTCGGTAAGTACCGCCCCTGGGGTCTTCGGGTTCTGTGGGGAGTGGGAACGACGAGTTCCGGGCGGCTGGCAGGTTGGACACGCTGTTGGGTCCTGAGGGAACGGGCGTATGCCTGGTGGCCTCGGACTGCGGGACCGGACACCGCCTCACTCGTTTTGGGTGTGGCGGTGCTGGTGGGCCCGGTTGTTTTTTGAGAACTGCACAGTGGACGCGAGCATCTCTGGCGAGAATGCGGTCTTTGGATCGTGTTCTTGTCTGCGATTTGTTTTGATCGTTTTGTGTGTTCAAGTTTTTAAGGGCATACGGTGGATGCCTTGGCATCAGGAGCCGATGAAGGACGTGGGAGCCTGCGATATGCCTCGGGGAGTCGGCAACCAGACTTTGATCCGGGGATTTCCGAATGGGGAAACCTGGCACCCGTTATGGGGTGTCGCCGCCTGCTGAATGTATAGGCAGGTTGGTGGGAACGCGGGGAAGTGAAACATCTCAGTACCCGCAGGAAGAGAAAACAATTGTGATTCCGTGAGTAGTGGTGAGCGAAAGCGGAGGAGCCTAAACCGTGCGCGTGTGATAGCCGGCAGGCGTTGCGTGTGCGGGGTTGTGGGACCATCCTGGTTCAGCTGCCGCTGGGCCGAAGAGTTATAAAGCATCGTGATAGTCGAATGGCATGGGAAGGCCGACCGTAGACGGTGAGAGTCCGGTAGACGAAATTGCGGTGTCTCTTGGGTGTGTTCCCGAGTAGCACGGGGCCCGTGAAATCCCGTGTGAATCTGCCACGACCACGTGGTAAGGCTGAATACTTCCTGGTGACCGATAGCGGATCAGTACCGTGAGGGAATGGTGAAAAGTGCCCCGGTGAGGGGTCGTGAAATAGTACCTGAAACCGTGTGCCTACAAGCCGTCAGAGCGTCCTCAGCGCCTTTGGGTGTTGTTCGTGATGGCGTGCCTTTTGAAGAATGAGCCTGCGAGTTATGGTGTGTGGCGAGGTTAACCGGTGGCGGGTAGCCGTAGCGAAAGCGAGTCTGAATAGGGCGTTTTTAGTCGCATGCTGTAGACCCGAAGCGGGGTGATCTAGCCATGGGCAGGGTGAAGCGCCGGTAAGACGGTGTGGAGGCCCGAACCCACCAGGGTTGAAAACCTGGGGGATGACCTGTGGTTAGGGGTGAAAGGCCAATCAAACTCCGTGATAGCTGGTTCTCCCCGAAATGCATTTAGGTGCAGCGTCGCGTGTTTCTTGCCGGAGGTAGAGCTACTGGATGGCTGATGGGCCCTACAAGGTTACTGACGTCAGCCAAACTCCGAATGCCGGTAAGTGAGAGCGTGGCAGTGAGACTGCGGGGGATAAGCTTCGTAGTCGAGAGGGAAACAGCCCAGATCATCGGCTAAGGCCCCTAAGCGTGTGCTAAGTGGGAAAGGATGTGGAGTTGCTCTGACAACCAGGAGGTTGGCTTAGAAGCAGCCATCCTTGAAAGAGTGCGTAATAGCTCACTGGTCAAGTGATTCCGCGCCGACAATGTAGCGGGGCTCAAGCACACCGCCGAAGCCGTGGCATTCCGAACTAGGTTCGGGATGGGTAGGGGAGCGTCCTGCAGCCGGTGAAGCCGCCGAGTGATCGAGTGGTGGAGGCTGTGGGAGTGAGAATGCAGGCATGAGTAGCGAATCACACGTGAGAAACGTGTGCGCCGGATGACCAAGGGTTCCTGGGGCAGGCTAATCCGCCCAGGGTAAGTCGGGACCTAAGGCGAGGCCGACAGGCGTAGTCGATGGACAACGGGTTGATATTCCCGTACCCGCTGGTATGCGCCAACGCTGAACCCTCTGATGCTAACCACCCGATCCGTGGTGTGGGCCTTCGGGCCTGTGTTGCGGGGAGCGTGGGACCCGAGGGGGTAGTAGGTGAGTGATGGGGTGACGCAGGAGGGTAGCTCAGCCCGGGCGGTGGTTGTCCCGGGGTAAGGCTGTAGGGAGAGAGATAGGTAAATCCGTCTCTTGTATATCCTGAGAGCTGATGCCGAGCCGTTTTAGGTGAAGTGAGTGATCCCATGCTGTCGAGAAAAGCCTCTAGCGAGTGTA
>NZ_JAXCEI010000001.1:0-282961 GCF_041463655.1 Actinomadura monticuli | reverse complement strand
GGGAGCTGGGTGGGGTCGCAGAGGCCAGGGGGAAGCGACTGTTTACTAAAAACACAGGTCCGTGCGAAGTCGTAAGACGCTGTATACGGACTGACGCCTGCCCGGTGCCGGAACGTTAAGAGGACCGGTTAGATTCCTTTCGGGGGGTCGAAGCTGAGAATCTAAGCGCCGGTAAACGGCGGTGGTAACTATAACCATCCTAAGGTAGCGAAATTCCTTGTCGGGTAAGTTCCGACCTGCACGAATGGCGTAACGACTTCCCCGCTGTCTCAACCACAGGCCCGGCGAAATTGCAGTACGAGTAAAGATGCTCGTTTCGCGCAGCAGGACGGAAAGACCCCGGGACCTTCACTACAGCTTGGCATTGGCGCTTGGAGCGTCTTGTGTAGGATAGGTGGGAGACTGTGAAGCCGGCACGCCAGTGTCGGTGGAGTCGTTGGTGAAATACCACTCTGGTCGTTTTGAGCGTCTAACCCGCACCCGTGTATCCGGGTGGGGGACAGTGCCTGGTGGGTAGTTTAACTGGGGCGGTTGCCTCCTAAAGTGTAACGGAGGCGCCCAAAGGTTCCCTCAGCCTGGTTGGCAATCAGGTGGCGAGTGCAAGGGCACAAGGGAGCTTGACTGTGAGACGGACGTGTCGAGCAGGTGCGAAAGCAGGGCCTAGTGATCCGGCACCTACGTGTGGAAGTGGTGTCGCTCAACGGCTAAAAGGTACCCCGGGGATAACAGGCTGATCTTCCCCAAGAGTCCATATCGACGGGATGGTTTGGCACCTCGATGTCGGCTCGTCGCATCCTGGGGCTGGAGTAGGTCCCAAGGGTTGGGCTGTTCGCCCATTAAAGCGGCACGCGAGCTGGGTTTAGAACGTCGCGAGACAGTTCGGTCCCTATCCGCTGCGCGCGTAGGAGAATTGAGAGGGTCTGTCCCTAGTACGAGAGGACCGGGACGGACGGACCTCTGGTGTGCCAGTTGTCCCGCCAGGGGCACGGCTGGTTGGCTACGTTCGGTCGGGATAACCGCTGAAAGCATCTAAGCGGGAAGCCTTCCTCGAGATGAGTTCTCCCACTCCATGTGGGTGTAAGGCCCCCGGTAGACGACCGGGTTGATAGGCCGGAGATGGAAGCGCGGTAACGTGTGGAGTCGACCGGTACTAATAGGCCGAGTGGCTTGAACACACTGAACGTTCAATTCGAATCGCTGTGTGTTGTTCGCGTCCCTGTGTGGTTCCCAGAAAACAACCTGGGCACCGCAGTTTAATATTTGGATACCGAGCCTGGTTGCTCGGACGTTGATTTGCCCGCCCCCGCGTGGGGTGGTGCGTTGAGACGTTCGGTGGTTTTGGCGAAGGGGAAACACCCGGTCCCATCCCGAACCCGGAAGTTAAGCCCTTCAGCGCCGATGGTACTGCATGGGAGACTGTGTGGGAGAGTAGGACACCGCCGGACTTGAATTGGTCGAGGGTCGCTCCGTTTTTGCGGAGCGGCCCTCGACGCATGTAGTGGCCCTGCCAAAGTAGGCTGCAAGTGTCCACGAACCACATCAAGAACAGTGACGGACGTGATGAGCGCGGAAGAGGACGGCCGCAGCGACGAGGGCCGCGAGCGGCGGGGCGATAACGGGCGACGGAGCACTCCGCCCCGTGGTGGGGGCAACGCCCGAGGCGGTCCGGCGGGTTCCGGGGACCGCCGGGGTGGCGGGCCTCGTGGTGGCGCCCCTCGCGCGGGTGGCCCGCAGGGCGGCCGAGGACGTCCCGCCGGTGGTTCCTGGAAGGACCGGGATACGCGCGGCAAGCGTGATGACCGGAAGCCAGGCCGGCCGTCCAAGCGCTCGGATGATCGGCGTACCGACTCCCGTGAGGGACGCTCGGACGACCGTCGCGAAGGCCGTTTCGAAGGCTCGCGCGGTGGTGGTCAGGGCGGGCCGCGCGCCGGTCGGGGGCGGCCGGGCGAGCGCCGCTTCGAGGGTTCGCGTGGCGGTCAGGGCAGGCCGGGAGAGCGTCGTTTCGACGGGCCGCGCGGCGGTCAGGGCAGACCGGGAGAGCGGCGTTCTGACGGGCCTCGCGCTGGTCAGGGTAAGCCTGGTGAGCGTCGTTTTGACGGGCCGCGCGGTGGTCAGGGTAAGCCTGGAGAGCGTCGTTTCGACGGGCCGCGCGGTGGCCAGGGCAGACCGGGCGAGGGACGGTTCGAGGGTTCGCGCGGCGGCCGGAGTGAGGCCGGTGAGCGTCGTTTCGACGGGCCACGTGGTGGCCAGGGCAAGCCCGGTGAGCGTCGGTTCGAGCGGCAGGGCGAGGAGCGCCGGGAAGGGCGCTTCAGCGGATCACGTGGGCCCCGCCAGGGGCAGGGCGGGGGCGGCCCTCGGCGTGACGGGCGTCCGGGCGGTCCAGGGGAGCGCCGGTTCAAGGATCGCGACGAGCGGTCGGGCGGGCGCAGGTTCGAGGGCAGGCGCGAAGGGCGTCCGGGAGACCGGGACCGGCCCTTCAAGGCGCGCGGGCCGAAGGGACCGCAGGACGGCGGACGCTCCTACGGGCCGCCGCGCGACCGCCAGGACCGGCGGGCGCGGCCCGAAGAGCAGGAGCGTCCGAGGCACGACGATCCGCTGCTGCCGGACGACGTCACCGGCGAGGAACTGGACGCCGACGCGCGCGTCGAGCTGCGCACCCTGCCGAAGGAGCTGGCGGCCAAGGTGGCGCGCCATCTCGTGATGGCGGGACGGCTGGCCGAGGAGGAGCCGGAGCAGGCGTACAAGCACGCGAGGGCGGCGCGACGGCTCGCGTCCCGGGTCGGGATCGTCCGGGAGGCGGCCGGGATCGCGGCGTACCACGCGGGCGAATGGGCGGAGGCGCTCGCCGAGCTGCGCGCCGCGCGGCGGCTCGGCGCCGGCGACGACTCCTACCTGCCGGTGATGGCCGACTGCGAGCGCGGCCTCGGCCGTCCCGAACGGGCCCTCGACGTGATCAAGTCGCCGGAGGCGGCGAAACTCGACCCGATGGGACGCGTCGAGCTGCGCATCGTCGAGTCGGGCGTACGCCGCGACATGGGGCAGTACGACGCGGCCGTCGTCACGCTGCAGATCCCCGAGCTGCGTGATCGGCGGCTCCGGCCGTGGTCGATGCGGCTGTTCTACGCCTACGCGGACGCGCTCGTCGAGGCCGGCCGCGGAGACGAGGCGGCCGACTGGTTCGCCCGCGCTGCCGCGGCCGACCGCGACGGCGACACCGACGCCGCCGAACGCTACGCCGAGCTAGAAGGTCTCCACATCCTCGACACCGAGGACGACGACGCCGACACGGCCGACGACGCCGATGACACCACGGCCGCCACTGAGGGGGCCGACGAGGACGCCGCCGACGAGGACGCGGGCGCCGAGGAGCCGGAGACGGAACCGGAGCCGATGTCGGCGGCCACGGACATCGCGTTCCAGCCCGCCGAGCCCGAGGTGCGGGACGTGCCCGACGAGGACGCCCCGGAGGCTCCCGCGGTCTTCCTGGAGCCGAAGCCGGTGGACGATGAACGGCCGGAGAACGAGGAGCGGCCGCCGCGAGGCGATTGACCACGGGTACTTGACTGGCGAGTAGGTTTCCCGGATATTCCACGGGAACCGCGCCGTTCGGGGGGCCGCCGGACACGTCCGGCGGTGATCGACTCCTTGAGGAGACTCATGCCCCTGAACCGACGCACGTTCCTGCGCGCCGCCGCCGTCGCCGGCGGGACGACCGCGTTCTCCGGCGCCCTGTGGCAGCAGGCGCTCGCCGCCGGCCCCGCGCAGCCGGGCCCGAGCCCGTACGGCCCGCTGCTGGCGGCGGACGGCAACGGGGTGCAGCTGCCGGGCGGGTTCACCAGCCGGGTCGTGGCGCGGTCGATGCAGCGCGTCGAGGGGACGCGGTACACCTGGCACGCCGCGCCCGACGGCGGCGCCTGCTTCCCCGACGGGGACGGCTGGATCTACGTCAGCAACTCGGAGGTCCCGGTCGTCGGCGGCGTGTCCGCCGTGCGGTTCGACGCGTCCGGGAAGGTGACGTCCGCGTACCGGATCCTGAACGGCACCACGCTCAACTGCTCCGGCGGGGCGACGCCCTGGAACACGTGGCTGTCGTGCGAGGAGCACGACTTCGGCCTCGTCTACGAGACCGACCCGCGCGGGCAGAAGGCGGCGGTGGCGCGGCCCGCGATGGGCCGGTTCAAGCACGAGGCGGCGGCGTCCGACCCGGAGCGCAAGGTCGTCTACCTGACCGAGGACCAGGGTGACGGCTGCTTCTACCGTTTCCGGCCGAAGACGTGGGGCGACCTGTCGTCCGGGACGCTCGAAGTCCTGGTCGGCTCCGGGACGGGCCCCGTCACCTGGGCGAAGGTCCCCAGTCCGGAGTTCTGGCTGACGCCGACCCGCGAGCAGGTGGGGGGCGCCATGCGCTTCGACGGCGGCGAGGGGTGCTACTACACCCACGGCGTCTGCTACTTCACCACCAAGGGCGACAACCGCGTGTGGGCCTATGACGCGGCCGGCGAGCGGCTGGACATCGCCTACGACGACGACCTCGTCACCTCCGGTGAGGCGCCCCTGCACGGCGTCGACGCGGTGACCGCCACGGCGTCCGGCGAGCTCTACGTCGCCGAGGACGGCGACAACATGGAGATCAACCTCATCACCGCGGACGGGATCGTGACGCCGTTCCTGCGCGTCCTCGGCCACGACGAGTCGGAGATCACCGGCTGCGCGTTCAGCCCGGACGGTTCGCGCCTGTACTTCTCGTCCCAGCGCGGCAAGAGCGGCTTCATCGCCGGGACGGACGGCTACACGTTCGAGGTCACCGGTCCGTTCCGCCGCTGAAGCCCGCGCGCCCGGTGCTCCCTGGACGCACCGGGCCCCGCTCAGGCGTGCCGGTCCAGCGCGTGCATGATGCCGGCGACGTTGCTCTCGGCGCTGTTCAGCACCTCGTACCTGGCGACCAGGCCGGGGTCGACGTCCTCGCGCATGATGGCGTACCGGCTCCTGGTCCGGTCGACGACCATGGCGACGGCGTGGTCGAGGTCGAGGCCCTGGTCCTTGGCGTCCTGGACGGCGTCGACCCAGACGCGCAGTTCCTCCGCGGACCGTTCGAGCGTGTCGTCCACCTCGGTCACGGGCCCGTAGTGGGCGAACAGCAGCCGCTGCGGGCCCAGCGACCGGAACCTGCCGATGGATTCCAGCGCGGTGGCGAGGTGGAAGTCCGGCGGCGGCGTCGCGGGCTTCACGTCGGCCGTCTCCGGGATGTAGATGCCGGCGGCGTCGCCCACGTACAGGTCGCCGGTGTGGGAGTCCATGAGTCCGACGTGATGCTTGGCGTGGCCGGGGGAGTAGTGCGACTCCAGCCGCCGGCCGCCGCCGAGGTCGACGACGCCGGTGTCCTCGACGGCGAGGATCCGGGCCGCGTCCGTGGGCTTCAGCTCGCCGAACAGGGTGTCGAGGCTGTCCCCGTACACCATGCGGGCACTGCGCATGAGCCGCGAAGGGTCGGCGAGGTGCCGCGCGCCCTTCTCGTGGACGACGACCTCGGCCTGCGGGTACGTCTCCGCGATGTCGCCGACGCCGCCCGCGTGGTCGAGGTGGATGTGGGTCACCACCACGGTCGCCAGATCGTCGGGCCCGACGCCGAGCTCCCCGAGCGCGGCCCGCACCACGGGCGCGGAACCGGACGTGCCGGGCTCCACCAGGCATGGCCGGTCGGAAAGGATCAGGTATCCGGCGGTGATGCCGCTGTAGCCGGCCATCCTGGTGTCGATCTCGTAGACGTCCCCGCCGAGCGGTGTGATCGTGGTCGTGGTGTCCATCCTCCGATCATGGCCTCCCGGACGCGTCCGGGTCGAGGAGACGCAGGACGAGGCCCGTGCGGGGCTTCGGCCCGAACGAGGTCGACTTGCGCGGGACGCGTTCGCCGCCGCCCGCGACGGCGAGCACGTCCTCGACCCTCAGGGGGTTGAGGACGACCGCGGTGCCGCCCGTGCGCCGGGCGCGGGCGATGGCGGCGGACGGGTCGTCGTGCACCACCTCGATGGCGGTCTCGTTCTCCGGGATTTGCCACAGGTCGCCGATGAGCAGGTGGTCCAGGACGGCGGTGTCGAGCGCGCGCCAGCGCGGAGAGTGCTCGGACGGCATGCAGCGGGCGAGCGCCGCCGCATCGGGTGCCGTGAGGAGATGGAGGGAGTCGCCCCCGCCGAGAAGGAACGCGGGACTGTTCGCACCGGCGAGCGCGTCGATGGCGGACGCTTCGTCCGGGAAATCGCCGACGTGGAAGGCCGTGCGGGCGCGGTCCACGGCGTCCTGCGGGCGGAGGCCGGGCAGGACCCGGTGGATGGCGCCCAGGTGCGGCGGGTAGCGCGTGGAGTCGACCAGGAGCGCCAGGCCCTGGTCCCAGGGCCCGGGGCCGTCGCCGGCGGCGTGGTGGCGCGCCTGCAGGGCGCGGTAGGTCGCGTAGCGGTGGTGGCCGTCGGCGATGAGGGCCTGCTTGCCGCGGAGGTCGGCGGCGACCCGCGCGTGCGCGCCGGGGTCGGTGATGCGCCACAGCCGGTGCGTCAGCCCGTCGTCCGCGTCGAACTCGGTCAGCGGAGGCCGGGAGGCGGCGTCGTCGACGATCCGGGCCGCGTCGCCGCCGCCCTCGTACACCAGGAAGATCGGCTCCAGGTTGGCGTTCGCGGCCGTCATCAGCGCGAGCCGGTCGCGGACCGGGCCGGGGAAGACGTTCTCGTGCGGCAGCACGACCCCGTCGGCCTCCGCGCGCAGGCCCAGCCCGCCGATCAGGCCGCGCTGCAGGACGGTCCCGCCGCGGGCCGCCTCGTAGACGTAGAGGGCCGGTTCGGGGTCGACGGCGAGGGCGCCCTCGTCCAGCCAGCGGCGCAGCCGGTCGCCCGCCGCGCGGTAGCTCTCCCCGGCGGCGCGCGGCAGGTTGAGCCGGACGATGTTGTGCCCGCCGCCGGCCAGCAGCCGCAGCGCAGCCGCCTCGTCGATCAGGTCGTACGGCGGCATGGTCACCGCCGCCGGGTCGCCGGCCACCTCGGGGACGAACCGGACGCCCCGGAACGGGGACAGCGCCAGGCCGGCGCCGGTGCGCGGCCCCGCCGTCCCGAAGATCCGGGCGCTGAACTCCTCCGGCGCGAGTCCGGAGGAGAGGTCGTCGTCCACGGTGGGCATGGTATTCACCGCGGGGCGTCCCGCGCCCCGGCGGGTACGGTCGTAGTGATCCGAGGGGAGGTCCATATGAATGGTCAAGGGCCGGGAGGGCCGGAGGATTCCCCAGGGGACGGGCGGGGCGCCCGCGGCGAGGATCCCGCCTCGCCGGGCGGCGGGGTCTACGAGTGGTACACGCGGGGCCTGGAGCTGCTGCGGGCGGGCAGCGCCGCCGCCGCGTTGCAGCTGCTGGCCAGGGCGGCGGAGGCCGAGCCGGCGTCGCACAGCATCCGGGAGGCGCTCGGCCGCGCCCAGTTCGGCGCCCGGCAGTTCGGCGCGGCGGCCGAGAGCTTCCGCGCCATCGTCGAGGAGGAGCCCGCCGAGGACTACGCGCGGTTCGGGCTCGGGCTGGCGCTGAGCCGGCTCGGCGACTTCGAGGGCGCCGTCGAGCAGTTCGCGCTCGCCGCCGCGATGCGCCCGGAGAACAAGGACTACACGACGGCGTTGCGGCAGGCCAGGGCCACCCTCGCGGCCCGGCGCTGACCCGTTCCTTACCCGCCGGTAATAACCCCCGTACGATCGCAGGCATGAGGAGCGCGATGAAAGGCAGCGACCGTCCCCTGAGCGAGGCGTACGACGTCGCCCTGCTCGACCTCGACGGGGTCGTCTACGTCGGCCGCAGGCCCGTCCCGGCGGCGGCGGAGTCGCTCGCCAAGGCGCGCGCGGCCGGGCAGCGGCTCGCGTTCGTGACCAACAACGCCTCCCGGACCCCGTCCGCCGTCGCGGCGCTGCTCACCGAGGTCGGCGTCCCGGCCGAGGCCGCCGACGTCGTCACCTCCGCGCAGGCCGCGGCGCGGCTGCTCGCCGAGCGGCTGCCCGCCGGGTCGGAGGTGCTCGTCGTGGGCGGCATGGGGCTGCGGCACGCCCTGTACGCGCGGGGCCTGCGCCCGGTGTCGACCGCGGCGGGACGGCCGGCCGCCGTCGCGCAGGGCTACCACCCCGACCTCGGCTACGGGGCGCTGTCGGAGGGGGCGCAGGCCGTCGCCATGGGCGCCCTGTTCGTCGGCTCCAACGGCGACCTGACCATCCCCGGCGGCGAGGGCCCGCCGCACCCCGGCAACGGCGCCCTGCTGCGCGTGATCAGCGCGGCGACCGGCGTCGAGCCGATCGTCACCGGCAAGCCCGAGCGCCCCCTGCACCAGGAGTCGGTCCTGCGCACCGGCGCGCGGCGCCCCCTCGTGGTCGGCGACCGGCTCGACACCGACATCGAGGGCGCCTGGAACGGCGGCGCCGACAGCCTCCTGGTCTTCACCGGCGTCACCGACCACATGCAGGCCCTCACCGCCCCGCCGAACCGGCGGCCCAGCTACCTGGCCCCCGACCTGAGCGGGCTGCTCGTCCCGCATCCGGAGATCGTCCGGGCGGACGGCGGGCACGCCTGCGGCGGCTGGACGGCCCGGCGCGACGGCGGTGCGTTCACCGTGACCGGCTCCGGCGACCCCTACGACGGCCTGCGCGCCCTCGCGTCCGCCGCCTGGGAGAGCGACGAGCCGCCGCCCCGGGAGGCGCTCGCCGGCGCCCTGGAGAACCTGCCGTTCTAGAGGAGCTTGCGGAGCCGCAGCAGGTCGAAGATGCTCGCCTCGATCTTGACGCGGCCGGCGGCCCACGCCTTGGCCGGGTTCAGCTCGTCGTGCGCCATGGCGACGAGGTCGTCGCTGTCCACGGTGAGGCGCACCTGCGCCGCCCCCGGGTCGGCGTCGGGCTCGAACGGGTCGAGGCCGCCCCGGTGGAGCCGGGTGCGGTAGGCGAGCCCGAGGTCCCGGACGCGGCAGCTGATCGTCCGCTCGACGACGTGCTCGGCGAGCCGGTCGCCGTCCACCTCCGCCAGGCGCGCCGCGACGCGCTCCAGTGCCGCACGGCAGTCCTCCTCGTTCGCCATGGTCAGGCCGTTCCCCGTTCGTCCGGCAACGATGTCGTCCAGGGACGGTAGCGTTCTGGATGAGCCGGAGGCGACTCGTCGCGGGCGCTCCGGACCGTTGGGAGGTAAACGTGATGTCCGACGAGGCCGCGGGGACGCCGGGGTCCCCGGCCGCGCACGACGCGCCGCACGATGCGTCGCAGGACGCGCCGCAGCCGCCGCGGCCGGCGGAGGAGCCGGAGGAGCCGGAGGCCGCAGAGCCGGATTTCCCGGCGGCGTCCCTGCCCGGCCCGACCGGCGATCCGCGCGTGGACGCCGCCGTCGCGCGCCTCGCCGAACTCGGCGGGCGGCCGGTCTCCGAGCACGTGGAACTCTACGAGGACGTCCACCGCGGGCTCCAGGAGCTGCTCGCGTCCGCCGGGCAGGACGAGCCGTCCCCGCCGCCCCAGGCGCCCCGTCCCGCCTTCCCCGACGCCCTCCGCCCCCGGTGAGCGCCAGGCGCAGGCTCGACGCCGAGCTCGTCCGGCGGAGGCTGGCGCGCTCGCGCGAGCACGCCGGGCAGCTCATCACCGACGGCCGGGTGCGGGTCGGCGGGCAGAAGGCGGCCAAGGCCGCGACGCAGGTCGAGGCCGGGGCCGCGATCGTCGTCGAGGAGGCCGCCGAGGGGCCCGAGTACGTCTCGCGCGGCGGGCACAAGCTCGCGGGCGCGCTCAAGGCGTTCGCGGGCCTGGAGGTGAAGGGGCGCTCCTGCCTGGACGCGGGCGCCTCCACCGGCGGGTTCACCGACGTCCTGCTGCGCGCGGGCGCGGCCCGCGTGTACGCGGTCGACGTCGGCTACGGCCAGATCGCCTGGTCGCTGCGCACCGACGACCGGGTCACCGTCATGGAGCGGGTCAACATCCGCGAGCTGGAGCCGGGAACGCTCGGCGACCCGCCGCCCGACCTGGTCGTCGGCGACCTGTCGTTCATCTCCCTCAAGCTCGTCCTCGGGCCCGTGCAGAGGTGCGTCGCGCCCGGCGCCGACTACGCGGTCATGGTGAAGCCGCAGTTCGAGGTCGGCAAGGACCGGGTCGGCGCGGGCGGCGTCGTCCGCGACCCGGAGCTGCGCGCCGACGCCGTGCGGGGCGTCGCCCGGCACGCCGCGACGCTCGGCCTCGGCGTGCTCGGGGTGGCGGCGAGCCCGCTGCCGGGCCCGTCGGGCAACGTGGAGTACTTCCTGTGGCTGCGCGCCGGCGCCCCGCCGCTGGACGAGGGCGGCCTGGCGAAGGCGATCGAGGAGGGCCCGCGATGATCGGCCGGCCCGCGAACGGACGGGGTCCCCGGAACGTACAGAGGACGTCCGAGACGGGAACGTCCGCACGAGGGACGTTCGTCCAGACGAACGCACGCCGGAGCGCGTCGGGGAGTGGGGCGGGAGCATGAGCAGAAGGTCGGTGCTGGTCGTGACGCACACCGGGCGGCCGGAGGCCGTCCGCAGCGCGCAGCTGGTCATCGAGCGGCTCGGCGAGGCGGGGATCGGCGTCCGGGTCCTGGACGACGAGGCAGGGACGATCGGCTGCGCGGGCGTGCAGGTGATGCCGAGCAACGCGGCGGCGGCCGACGACGCCGAGGTCGTCATGGTCCTCGGCGGCGACGGGACGCTGCTGCGCGCCGCCGACCTGACCCGCACGTCCGGCACGCCGCTGCTGGGCGTCAACCTCGGCCACGTCGGTTTCCTCGCCGAGGCCGAGCGGGAGGACCTCGCCGCCACCGTCGACCGGGTCTGCGACCGCCGCTACGACGTCGAGGAGCGGATGACCGTGGACGTCACCGCCCGCCGCAACGGCACGGTCCTGGGCACGACCTGGGCGCTGAACGAGGCGAGCATCGAGAAGGCCGAGCGGGAGCGGATGCTGGAGGTCGTCGCCGAGATCGACGGCCGACCGCTGTCCAACTGGGGCTGCGACGGGGTGGTGTGCGCCACACCGACCGGCTCCACCGCCTACGCGTTCTCCGCCGGCGGACCGGTGGTGTGGCCGGAGGTGGAGGCGATGCTGGTCGTGCCGATCAGCGCGCACTCGCTGTTCGCCCGCCCGCTGGTGGTGTCGCCGCGCTCGTCGGTGGCCGTCGAGGTGCTGCCGGACACGCCCCGCGCCGTCCTGTGGTGCGACGGGCGCCGCACGCTCGACCTGCCGCCGGGCGCGCGGGTGGAGGTGCGCCGCGGCGCGGAGCCGGTGCGGCTCGCGCGGCTGCACCTCACCCCGTTCACCGACCGGCTGGTCACCAAGTTCGGGCTGCCCGTGACGGGCTGGCGGGGGCGGGTCAGGCAGCCGTCCCGGCCGTCCCCGCCGCTCGGGGACTCGCAGGTCGGGGACGCTCCGGCGGCCGGCGGCGTGGCCGGCCCCCCGGGGCCGGGAACGGGACCGGGAATCGTGCCCGAGCGGCTCCCCGGCGGATCGGACGGGGAGGCGTCCGGCGGGCAGAGGAGATAATCTCCACAGGCGCTGATCGGGGATCTGTTTGCGGAGGGTTGTGACGCCGGTGCGTCCGATGGTCGATGAGGTGCGGATCCAGGGCCTCGGGGTGATCGACGAGGCCGTGCTCGATCTGTCGCCGGGATTCAACGTGGTGACCGGGGAGACCGGGGCGGGCAAGACCATGGTGGTCACCAGCCTCGGGCTGCTGTTCGGCGGCCGCGCCGACCCGCAGCGGGTCAGGCCGGGCGCGGGCCGCGCCACGGTCGAGGGCCGGATCGTCGTCGATCCGGGCGGCCGGGTCGTGGAGCGGGTCGAGGAGTCCGGCGGCGAGCTGGACGACGGAGCGCTGATCATCAGCCGCTCGGTGTCGGCGGAGGGCCGCTCCCGGGCGTTCCTCGGCGGCCGGTCCGTCCCGGTCAACGTCCTGATCAACCTGGCTGACGACCTGGTCGCCGTGCACGGCCAGTCCGACCAGCAGCGGCTGCTGCAGGCCGGGCGGCAGCGCGCCGCGCTCGACCGGTACGCGGGCGGCGCGCTGACCAAGCCGATGCGCGCCTACACCAAGGCGTACCAGCGGCACCGCCAGGTCGGCGCGCTGCTGGAGGAGCTGACGACGCGGGCGCGCGAGCGGTCCCAGGAGGCCGACGTGCTCCGCTTCGGCCTGGAGGAGATCGAGAAGGTCGACCCGAAGGACGGCGAGGACGTCGGCCTCGCCGGCGAGGAGGAGCGCCTCGGCCACGCCGACGCGCTGCGCGGCGCCGCCGACACCGCGCACGAGGCGCTGCTCGGCGACCCCGCCGCCGCGTTCGAGGCGGCGAACGTCACGAGCCTGCTCGGCCAGGCCCGCAACGCCCTGGACGCCGTCCGCGACCACGACCCGGAGCTGGCGGCGCTCGCCGACCGGCTCGCCGAGGCCGGCTACCTCGTCTCCGACGTCGGCACCGACCTCGCGTCCTACGCCGAGTCGGTGGACGCCGACCCGGCGCGGCTCGCGGCCGTCCAGGAGCGGCGGGCCGAGCTGACCGCGCTGACCCGCAAGTACGGCGGCACCGAGGGGACGGCCGCCGCGGTCCTGGAATGGGCGCGGACGTCCGCCGCCCGCCTCACCGAGCTGGAGGGCGACGACGACCGCATCGAGGAGCTGCGCGCCGAGCACGCCGAGCTGACCGAGCGGCTCACCGCCGAGGCGGCGGAGCTGACCGCGGTCCGCACCCGCGCCGCCGAGCGCTTCTCCGGGGCCGTCACCGAGGAGCTGACGGCCCTCGCCATGCCGCACGCCCGCGTCGCGGTCACCGTGAACCCGACCGGCGAGTACGGGCCGCACGGCGTCGACGAGGTCGAGGTCCGGCTCGCGCCGCACCCGGGGTCGCCGCCGCTGCCCCTGCACAAGGGCGCGTCCGGCGGCGAGCTGTCCCGGGTGATGCTCGCCATCGAGGTCGTGTTCGCGGGCGCCGACCCCGTCCCGACGTTCGTGTTCGACGAGGTCGACGCGGGCGTCGGCGGCAAGGCCGCGGTGGAGATCGGGCGCCGGCTGGCGCGGCTGGCCCGCAACGCGCAGGTGATCGTCGTCACGCACCTGCCGCAGGTCGCGGCGTTCGCCGACCAGCACCTGCTGGTGGAGAAGTCCGACGACGGCACCGTGACCAGCAGCGGCGTCACCGCCCTGGACCGGGAGGGCCGCGTCCGCGAGCTGTCGCGGATGCTCGCCGGCCTGGAGGACTCCGAGCTCGGCCGCGCCCACGCCGAGGAGCTCCTCGCCATGGCCGCCGACGAACGGTGACCAGGCCGATCGTCACAGAGGGTACGCGAGTGGACGCGCCTGGACGGTCGCGCTTTCCGGCGTCGGCTCCCGCGCTCTGGCAGGATGGTCGGTGATGAACGACCCGTCACCCACCACCGAGTCCGGCGCCGAGCGGGGCGTCCGGCCGTCCCGGAAGCTGCCCCGCCGGGTGCTCACGCTCGGCCGCGGCCGCGAGGACGGCCGGTCCGGGGTCAGCGCCACGGTCCGGCTCGACCGCCGCACCAAGGACCTGACCAAGCGGCTGCAGCCCGGCGAGATCGCGGTGATCGACCATGTCGACCTCGACCGCGTCAGCGCCGAGGCGCTGGTGTCGTGCGAGGTCGGCGCCGTCGTGAACGTCGCGCCGAGCATCTCGGGCCGCTACCCGAACCTCGGCCCGCAGATCCTGGTCGAGGCCGGCATCCCGCTGGTGGACGACGTCGGCCCGGAGATCTTCACCAAGCTGCACGAGGGCGACCAGGCCCGTGTCGAGGGGCCCGCCGTGTTCCGCGGCGAGGACGTCGTCGCCAAGGGCACCGAGCAGACGGACGAGTCCGTCGAGACGGCGCTGACCGAGGCCAAGGCGGGGCTCGCGTCCCAGCTGGAGGCGTTCGTCGCCAACACGATGGAGTACGTCAAGCGCGAGCGCGACCTGCTCATCGACGGCGTCGGCGTCCCGGACGTCACCACCAGGATCAACGGCAGGCACGCGCTGATCGTCGTCCGCGGCTACCACTACCGCGAGGACATCGCGACCCTGCGGCCCTACATCCGCGAGTACCGCCCGGTCCTGATCGGGGTGGACGGCGGCGCCGACGCGCTGCTGGAGGCCGGCTACCGGCCCGACATGATCGTCGGCGACATGGACTCGGTGTCCGACGACGCGCTCACCTGCGGCGCCGAGATCGTCGTGCACGCCTACCGGGACGGCCGCGCGCCCGGCCTCAAGCGCGTCCACGAGCTCGGGCGGGAGGCCGTCGTGTTCCCGGCCACCGCCACCAGCGAGGACATCGCGATGCTGCTCGCCGACGACAAGGGCGCGACCCTGATCGTCGCGGTCGGCACGCACGCGAACATGGTCGAGTTCCTCGACAAGGGCCGCGCGGGCATGGCCAGCACGTTCCTCACCCGGCTCCGGGTGGGCAGCAAGCTCGTCGACGCCAAGGGCGTCAGCAGGCTCTACCGCAGCCGGATCTCCACCTGGTCGCTGCTGTTCCTCGTCCTCGGCGCGTTCATCGCCATCGTCACCGCCGTCGCCATGTCCCCGGCGGGGGACGTCATCAGTCCCCTGCTCGCCGACCGCTGGCACGCCTTCGTCTTCTGGCTGACCGGACTCTTCACGTGATCGATTTCCGTTACCATCTCGTCTCCATCGTCGCGATCTTCCTCGCGCTGGCGCTCGGCATCGTGCTGGGCTCCACCACGCTGTCGGACTCGGTGAGCGACACCCTGCGCCAGCAGGCCAACTCGGCGGCCAAGACCGCCCAGCAGGCCCGGCTGGCGCAGCGCGACCTGCAGCACCGGGTGAACGGCCAGGAGCAGTTCACCAAGGTGCTGGCGCCGCAGATCGTCCAGAACCGGCTGAAGGGCCAGTCGGTGGTGCTCGTCGAGACGCCCGGCGCCGGCGACGACGGCATCGAGCAGGTCAGCGAGCTGGCGAAGAACGCGGGCGCCGCCGTCACCGGGCGCGTCACGATCCAGAAGAAGCTCCTGGACGCCGACCAGCGCACGACCGTCGACGAGCTGTCCACGCAGCTGAAGGGCGACGGCGTCGAGTTCCCCGCCGACGCGAGCGCCTACGACAAGGCGGGCGCCGTGCTGGCGAACGCCCTCGTCACCAAGGACCCGGCGAGGTCCGGCCGCGAGGACGCCGTCGGCGGCGCCGTCCTCAACGGCTTCAAGGCGGCCGGGTACGTCACCACCAGCGGAAAGCCCGGCCAGCACGCGACGCTCGCCGTCATGGTCGCGCCCGCCGCCCCGTACGCCTACGACGGCGGCGACGAGGCCAACAAGGCACTGATCTCGCTGGCCGCCGCACTCGACGGCGCCGGGCGCGGTACCGTCGTCGGTGGCCCGCCGACCTCCGCGCAGGAGGGCGGGCTGATCGCGGCGCTGCGCGACGCCGACGCCGCGGACTCGGTCTCCACCGTCGATGTGGTGGACACCGCGTCCGGGCAGGTCGTGACGATCCTGGCGCTGCAGAAGGAGATCGGCGGCAAGTCCGGGCAGTACGGGACGGGCGCCGGCGTGAGCGGCTACCTGCCCTCGCCCGCGCCCCCGGCGGGGAAGAACGGGTGACCTGATGAAACGACGCATCGCCAGCGGCGTGCGGCTCGCGGCCGGGATGGGCCTCGGCGCCGCGGCGGCGCGCGCCGCGTACGCCGCGCTGACCCGCCGGCCGCCCGGGCTGAACGGCCTGCCGGGCGAGGACGTCTGGGGCCGCACCAACCACCGCGGCGAGCCGGTGACGCTGCTGGAGGGCCCCGCGTTCGTCGCGGGCGCCGCCGCGGCCGGGCTGCTCGCCCCCGGCGCCGCCGGCCGGATGCGCGCCGCCGCGCTGCTCGCCGGCGCCGGCTCCGGCGTCCTCGGCGGGTACGACGACCTGGCGGGGTCCGGCGCGTCCCGCGGCTTCAAGGGCCACCTGACGGCGCTCGCCCGCGGCGAGGTCACCAGCGGCGCGGTGAAGATCCTCGGCATCGGCGCGACCGGGCTGGCCGCCGCCGCGGTCGCCGGGTCGCCCGCCCCGTCCCGGACGGGGCGCGCGTTCGACGCCCTCGTCAACGGCGCGCTCATCGCCGGGTCCGCGAACCTGATGAACCTGTTCGACCTGCGTCCCGGGCGGGCGGTCAAGGTCGGCCTCATCACCGGCGCCCCGCTGGCGCTCACCCGGTCGGGCTCCGCCGTCGTCGCGGCGCCGCTCGGCGCCGCCGCCGCGCTGCTCCCCGAGGACCTCGGCGAGCGGGCCATGCTGGGCGACACCGGCGCCAACGCGCTCGGCGCGCTGCTCGGCCTCGCCGCGACCCGGCTCGGGCGGGGGCCGCGGCTCGCCGTGCTGGCCGGGGTCGCCGGGCTGAACGCCGCCAGCGAGGTCGTCAGCTTCACCAAGGTCATCGCGGGCAACCCGGTGCTGAACCGCATCGACATGCTGGGGCGCCGCCCGGCGGCCGTCCCCGCGCCGGCGGAGAAGCCGGTGACGGAGGACGCGTTCCGCCCGCCGTCCGTCCCGCCGCAAGCCGGTCCGGCGGGCAACGGCGTCGCCGCGGGCCCCGCCTAGGTGCACCGGACGGCCTCCGCGGAACGTCCACGAGCGTGACCCCTCCCGAAACGTCCTCCCCGTCCTCGCGCTCCCCGGCGGCGCGCCGGCTGGCCGGCGGCCTCGCGGGGGCCGCCGTCGTCATCGCGGTCATCACGGTCCTGTCGCGGCTCGCCGGGTTCGGGCGCACCTACGCCTTCTCGCAGACGGTCACGACGTCCTGCCTGAGCCAGGCGTACTTCACCTCGACGCAGTTCCCCAGCATCGTCTACGAGATCGTCGCGGGCGGCGCGCTCGCCAGCATGGTCGTGCCGGTGCTGGCCGGGCCCGCCGAGCGCGGCGACCGCGAGCAGGTCCGCAGGATCGGGTCGGCGCTGCTCACCTGGATCGTCGTGCTGATGGTGCCGCTGTCGGCGCTGATGGCGCTCGGCTCCCGCCCGATCATGGAGGTGCTGGTCGGCGGCGACCTCACGGGCTGCTCGCGCGGCGACATCGTGGACGTCGGCTCCAGCATGCTCGCGATCATGTCGGCGCAGATGGTCATGTACGGGATGGCGGTCGTCCTGTACGGGCTGCTGCAGTCGCACCGCAGGTTCGTCGCGCCCGCGCTCGCGCCGCTGATGTCGAGCCTGGTGGTGATCGGCGCCTACGTCGCCTACGCGCCGCTCGGCCGGGGCCACGAGAACGACCTCGCGGGCCTGCCGCTGGACGCGGAGCTGACCCTGTCGGTCGGGACGACGCTCGGCGGCGTCGCGATGGCGGCGACCGCGGGGATCGCGGCGTGGCGGCTGAAGCTGCGGCTGCGTCCCACGCTGCGCTTCCCGGACGGCGTGGCGCGGCGGGTCCGGCGGCTCGCGGTCGCGGGCCTCGCCACCGTCGCGGCGCAGCAGCTGTCGGCGCTGCTGGTCGTCCGGCTCAGCTACGAGGGCACGGGCGGCGCGCTCGCCAACTACCAGTACGCGTGGGCGATCTACCTGCTGCCGTGGGCGATCCTGGCGGTGCCGATCGCGACGAGCGCGTTCCCGCTGCTGTCGGCGCGGATCAGTGCGGGGGAGCAGGACCGGTTCGACCAGGTCACCGCGTCCACGACCCGCGCGGTGATCCTGGTGTCGTGCGCGGGCGCCGCCGCGCTGGCCGCCGTCGCGGTGCCGGTCGCGGCGGTGTTCAACCCCGGCCATCCCGACCAGCAGGAGGTGCTGTCGCGCGCGGTGCTCGCGTTCGCGCCGGGCTTGCTCGGCTACGGGCTCGTCGCCCATCTCGGCCGCGTCCTGTTCGCCTGCCACCGGGGCCGGATGGGGGCCGCGGCGGTCGTCGCCGGCTGGGCGGTCGTGATGGTCGCCGACGTCGCGCTGGTGCTGTCGGTCGACCGGCAGTGGGTCGTCGCGGCCCTCGGCATCGGCAACGCGGTGGGGATGACCGTCGCGGGCGTGCTGCTGCTGGGCACGCTCGTCCGGGCCCGGGGGGCGGCGTCCGCGCGGGGGCTCCCGCGCGCGCTGGCGGCCGGGCTGCTGGGCGGCGCGGCGGGCGGCGCCGCCGGATACGGGGTCGCCGCGCTGCTCGGCCCGGGCGGCACCGGCCCGGCCGGCGAGCTGCGCAACGTCGGGACGGGTGCGCTGGCCGCGCTGGCCGCCGGCGCGGTGTTCCTGATCCTCGCGTTCCTGATCGACGGCCGTGACCTGCGCGCCGTCCTCACCCGGAAGGTGACACGCAATGGCTGACGACCGGGACCTGGACGGGCTGCGCGTCGCGATCGTCCTCGGCACCAGCGCGGGCGGCGTCGGACGGCACGTCCGGTCCGTCGCGGCGGGCCTCGCCGGACGCGGCGCCCGCGTGCTCGTGTGCGGGCCCGCCGCGACCGAGGAGCAGTTCGGCTTCAGCGGCACCGGCGCGCGGTTCGCCGAGGTGGACCTCGCCGACCGGCCCCGCCCGGTGAACGACGCCAAGGCGGTGCGGCGGCTGCGCGCGCTGCTGCGCGGCGCCGACGTCGTGCACGCCCACGGGCTGCGGGCGGGGGCGCTCGCCGTGGCGGCGGGGGCGCGGGTCGCGCCGGGGCCGCTGCGGTTCTCGCGGGGCGGCCCGCCGCTCGTCGTCACCCTGCACAACGCCGTCATCACGGGCGGGCGGACGGCCGCCGTGTACGGGGCGCTGGAACGCGTCGTGGCGCGCGGCGCCACCCGGGTCCTCGGCGTCTCGCCCGACCTGGAGGAGAGGATGCGGTCGCTCGGCGCCCGGTCGGTGGGCCACGCGGTCGTCCCGGCCCCGGCGCCGCGGACGCAGCCGGGCCCGGCCGTCCGCGCCGACCTGCGGGCCGAGCTGGGCGTGGGGGAGCGGCCGCTGATCCTCACCGTGGCGCGGCTCGCCGAGCAGAAGGGCCTGCCCACGCTGCTGGACGCCGCCGCGGTGTGGGCGGCGCGCACCCCGCCGCCGCTCGTCGCCCTCGCCGGCGACGGCCCCCTCGAAGCCGGCCTGCTCGCCCGGATCGAGGCGGAGGACCTGCCCGTCCGGCTGCTCGGCCGCCGCTCCGACGTCCCGGGGCTGCTGGCCGCCTGCGACGTGGCGGTCGTGCCGAGCGTGTGGGAGGGGCAGCCGCTGGTCGTCCAGGAGATCCTGCGGGCCGGACGGCCGCTGGTCGCCACCCGCGTCGGCGGCATCCCCGGCATGGTCGGCGCGGCGGAGCGGCCCGCGGGCGGGTCGCTGCTGCATGGGCCGGAGAGCGACGCGGCGCTGCTGGTGCCGCCGGGCGACGGGGAGGCGCTGGAGCGCGCGGTGAGCCGCGTCCTGGACGACCCGTCGCTCGCCGCGCGGCTCGGTTCGGCCGCCGCCGAGCGGGCGGCGCTGCTGCCGGACGAGGCGGACGCCGTCGACCAGCTCGCGAGCATGTACCGGGAGCTGACCGACACCCGCCGCTGAGGCATCGCCGGGCCTTAGACGGGCCAACCGGGGACAGGGTTCGGAACCGGGCCGAAGAAATCCGGTGAACCTGGAACGCCTCCGGCGCCGCCCGCGTTCAAGTAGGCAAGTGGAGGGGAGTATCCCCGCGCGCGGTTCTCGTCAATACGGTCGGTCCGTACCGGCCCGGGTTCCGCGGCCCGCACGCTCGGTGTTCAGGGCGGGAGAGACCTCCAGCGCTCGTTCGTGTCCGCTGGAGGTGTTCACGTGTCCGTCTCACCCATGGTGTGGGGCCTGACCATCGCAGGAATCCTCGCCGTCATCGCCGCCGACCTGTTCCTGATCCACAGGAACGACACGCGGGAGTTCACGACCCGCAGGGCCGCGTTCTGGTCGGCGATCTACATCGGCCTCGCCGCGCTGTTCGGCGTCGGCGTCTGGCTCTTCGCCGGCGGCCGGTACGCCGGCGAGTACTTCGGCGGGTTCGTCACCGAGAAGAGCCTGAGCGTCGACAACCTCTTCGTCTTCATGGTGATCCTCACGCGGTTCGCCGTGCCGAAGCAGGCGCAGCACACCGTGCTGATGGCGGGCATCGTGATCGCGCTGCTGCTGCGCGGAATCTTCATCGCGGTCGGCGCCGCGGCGATCTCGACCTTCACGTGGGTCTTCTTCCTCTTCGGCGCGTTCCTCATCTGGACCGCGGTCGGCCTGGTGCGCGGCGGCGACGAGGAGGAGTTCAAGGAGAACCGCCTGCTGCGGTGGGCCAAGCGCGTCATCCCCACCTCCGACGAGTACGAGGGCAGCCGGTTCACCACGCGGGCGGGCGGCCGCCGGCTGATGACGCCGATGGCCATCGTGATGATCGCGATCGGCTCGACCGACGTGCTGTTCGCGCTGGACTCCATCCCCGCGATCTTCGGGCTGACCACCGAGCCGTACCTGGTCTTCACGGCCAACGCGTTCGCGCTGATGGGCCTCGTCCAGCTGTACTTCCTGATCGGCGGCCTCACCGACCGGCTGGTCTACCTCGCGCACGGGCTGGCGTTCATCCTCGGCTTCATCGGGGTCAAGCTGATCTTCCACGCGCTGCACGAGTACGGTGTCGCGTGGGCGCCGGAGATCCCGATCTGGCTGTCCCTCGCGGTCATCGCGGGCACCCTCACGGCCACCACCGTGGCGAGTCTCGCCGCGGGGCGGCGGCCGGAGGGCAAGGGGCTGCGCGAGCCGCTCCGCGAAGCCGGGGCGGACGAGCCGGACGCCGCGGCGACACGCGAGAGCTGAGACCCGCGGCACTCCCCACAGACCCGAATCCTGTTCTAGAATCTCGGTCAAAAGGTCTGAGAGAGGGTTACGCATGGCCATCGGGCTGACCGAGGAGCACGAGGCGCTCGCCGATTCGGTGCGCGGCTTCGCCGAGCGCAACATCCCGGCGACGGCCGTCCGAGCCGCCCTGGACGCGGACGAGGAGACCAGGCCCGGGTTCTGGCCCGCCCTGGCGGAGCAGGGCCTGCTGGGCCTGCACCTGGACGAGGAGCACGGCGGGCAGGGCTACGGCCTGCTGGAGCTGTCGGTCGTGCTGGAGGAACTGGGCCGCGCCGCCGCGCCCGGCCCGTTCCTGCCGACCGTCCTCGCGAGCGCGGTCATCGACGCGTCCAGCAACGCCAAGCTGCGCGCGGAGCTGCTGCCCGCGCTCGCCGACGGGTCGAAGACCGCCGCCGTCGCGCTGGACGGCGCGCTGACCGGCCGCCGCGACGGCGGCTCCCTGGTCGTGTCCGGCACGTCCGGGACGGTGCTCGGCGCCGCGCTCGCCGACGTGATCGTCCTGCCGGTCGCGGCCGACGACGGCGAGCAGTGGGTCGCCGTCGACGCCGCCGACCTCACCGTCACCCCCGTCGCGAGCCTGGACCGGGTCCGCCGCGTCGCCGCCGTCGAGGCGTCCGGGGTGCCGGTCGCCGCCGACCGGGTCGCGGACGGGCTCACCGCCGGCCGCGTCACCGACATCGCCGCCGCGCTGTTCGGCGCCGAGGCCGCCGGCCTCGCCGGCCGGCTGGTCGAGACCGCGGCCGAGTACGCCAAGGTCCGCGAGCAGTTCGGCCGCCCGATCGGGCAGTTCCAGGGCGTCAAGCACAAGGCCGCGCGCAGCCTGATCGCGCTGGAGCAGGCCCGTGCCGCCGCCTGGGACGCCGCCCGCGCCATGGACGAGGGCACCGACGAGGCCGAGTTCGCCGCCGCGGTCTCCGCCGTCATCGCGCTGGACGCGGGCGTGCAGACCGCCCGCGACGCCATCCAGATCCTCGGCGGCATCGGCTTCACCTGGGAGCACGACGCGCACGTGTACCTGCGCCGCGCCCTCACGCTCCGGTCGCTGCTCGGCCCGTCCAAGGGCTGGGCCGCCAAGATCGCGAAGCAGGCGCTGGAGGGGGGCCGCCGCGAGGTCGTCCTCGAACTCGACGCCGACGCCCAGCCGCTGCGCGAGCGGATCCGCGCGGAGGTCGCCGAGCTGGCCGCGGCCGAGGACAGGGCCGCCCGTATGGGCGACGAGGGCTGGACCGTCCCGCACTTCCCGAAGCCGTGGGGCCGCGAGGCCGGGCCGGTCGAGCAGATCCTCATCCAGCAGGAGCTGAAGGCCGCCAAGGTCAAGGCCCCGAACCTGGGGATCGGCGCCTGGCTGGTGCCGTCCCTCGTCCGGTACGGGTCGGACGAGCAGAAGGAGCGCTTCCTCCGCCCGACGCTGCGCGGCGAGATCGTCTGGTGCCAGCTGTTCTCCGAGCCGGGCGCCGGCTCCGACCTCGCGTCCCTGTCGATGAAGGCGGAGCGCGTCGAGGGCGGCTGGAAGCTCACCGGGCAGAAGATCTGGACGTCCCTCGCCCAGCACGCCCAGTGGGGCTTCTGCATCGCCCGCACCGACCCCGACGCCGCCAAGCACGACGGCATCACCTACTTCCTCGTCGACATGAAGGCGGCGGGCGTGGACGTGCGCCCGCTGCGCGAGCTGACCGGCGAGGCGCTGTTCAACGAGGTTTTCCTGGACGGCGTCTTCGTCCCGGACGACCGCGTCGTCGGCGAGGTGAACCGCGGCTGGCAGGTCGCGCGGAACACGCTGTCCAACGAGCGGGTGTCGCTGTCCACCGGCGGCGGCCTCGGCATGGGCGTCCCGGAGCTGCTGAAGTTCTTCCAGGGCCGGGACCTGGACGCCGTCGCCGCCGCCGAGGTCGGCAAGCTCGTCGCGCAGGGCCAGTCCATCGACCTGCTCGGCCTGCGCACGACCCTGAAGCAGCTGAACGGCGTGGAGCCGGGCGCGGAGGCCAGCGTCCGCAAGCTCCTCGGCGTCCAGTTCAACCAGGACGTCGCCGACTACTGCTGGGCCGCGCAGGGCACGGCCGCCGCCACCGAGGTCCCCATGACCGAGAGCGGCATCGTCGCCCGCGCCATGCTGTTCAGCCGCGCGATGACCATCTACGGCGGCACGACGGAGGTCCAGCTGAACATCATCGGCGAGCGCCTCCTCGGGCTGCCCCGCGACCCGGAGCCCGGCAAGTAGCCGCTACGGGCGCGGCCGGAACGTGTAGGTGAGGTTCACCAGCACGATGCCGGCGAGGGCGAGCAGCAGGCCGGGCAGGCCGGCGTTGACGACGGCGATCGCGCTCAGCGGGATCGCGGCCAGCAGCGACAGCACCGCCATGGCCAGGCTGTGATCGCGTGGCGCGGCGGTGTACTCGCCGCCGCGGCGCGGCTCGGGCGCCGGACGGCGCCGGGACCGCGGCGCGGCGGCGGTGCGGGCGTCGAGGGCCTCCTCGATGCGGTCCACGACCGTCTCGATGAAGGCGTCGTCGTAGTCGGGCCCGAGCTCGCGCCGGGCGGCCAGCGCCGCCGTGAGGTCCTCGCGGGGCAGTCGTGGGGTGGTCATGGCTCCGTTATAGGCAGCCGGCCCGCCCGCCCGCGTCACCCCGAGGTGCGAACCGCCGAGTACGCCGCAGGTAGCAACCGGAATACACTGCGGCTTTCGCCCCAGATCCCCCCGGAGGTCTTCGTGGCCCGTTCGATGGTCGTCGGCGCCTGCGCCGTCGCCGTGCTCGCGCTGGCCGGGTGCGGCGGGGGGGAGAAGGGGGACGCCGCGGGCGCCGATCCGTCCGCGCCGGCCACGACGCTGGCGCCGCTGCCGGCGGTGCGGCCGGCCGACGTCAAGCCGCTCGTCGGGCGCTGGGTCGGCACCGCCGAGGACTACTTCCAGTTCGCCGCCGACGGCGGCGGAGTGTGGGTGCGGGGCGGGCAGAAGCTGTGGAGCGGGTCGGCGATCCCCGAGGGCGGCGGCAAGTTCCGCTTCTCGTGGCGGGGCGGCGACCCCCGGACCGCGTCCTACTGGGGCGTCAGCCTGGAGAACGCGAACACGCTCGTCTTCGCCGGTACCAACCAGAAGTACAAGAAGGTCGTCTCGAAGCGGGGCGCGAAGAAGGGCAACGGATGACCGACGGAATGTTCGCCTCGCCGGCGGACGTCGAGGCCAGGCTGGCCGAGGTCAGCTACCTCGCGGACGAGGCGATCGCCACGACCGTGTACCTCGCGCAGGCGCTCGGGAAGCCGCTGCTCGTCGAGGGCCCGGCCGGGGTCGGCAAGACGGAGCTGGCGAAGGCCGTCGCGGCGGCGACCGGCGCGGAGCTGATCCGGCTGCAGTGCTACGAGGGGCTGGACGAGGCCCGCGCCCTCTACGAGTTCAACTACAAGAAGCAGCTCCTCGCCATCCAGGCGGCCCCGGCGGACCGGGCCTGGCAGGAGACCCACGACGACATCTTCTCGGAGGAGTTCCTGCTGGAGCGGCCGCTGCTGGCCGCGATCCGGCGCGCGGACCCGACCGTCCTGCTGATCGACGAGGCCGACAAGGCCGACGTCGAGGTGGAGGGCATGCTGCTGGAGGTCCTGTCGGACTTCCAGGTGACGATCCCCGAGCTCGGGACGGTGAGCGCGGTCCGGCGCCCGTTCGTCCTCATCACCTCGAACGCGGCGCGGGAGCTGTCGGAGGCGCTCAAGCGCCGCTGCCTCTACCTGCACCTGAACTACCCGGCGCCCGAGCGGGAACGCGACATCGTCCTCGCGCAGGTGCCGGGGATCGAGGCGGAGCTGGCCGAGCAGCTCGTCCGCACGGTGGGGACGCTGCGCGACCTGGAGATCAAGAAGGCGCCGTCCATCGCGGAGACGGTCGACTGGGCGCGCACGCTGCTCGCGCTCGGCCTGGACGACCTGGACGAGGCCGCCGTCGCGCGGACCCTCGGCGTCGTCCTCAAGCACGTCTCCGACCAGGAGCGCGCGGCGAGGGAACTGGGGCTGCGGGGCTGAGATGGCGTCCCTCGTCGACCGGCACACCGGGTTCGTCGCCGAGCTGCGCAGGGCGGGGCTGCCGGTGTCGGTCGCCGAGGGCCTGGACGCGGTCCGCGCCCTGCAGGCGATCGACCTGCTCGACCGCGAGTCGCTGCGCGCCGCCTACGCCGCGACGGTCGTCAAGCGGCCCCAGCACCGCCCGACCTTCGACACGCTCTTCGACCTGTGGTTCCCGGCCGCGGTCGGGGCCGGCGCGGGCGCGCCGGCCGGGCGCGGCGCGCGGACGCTCGGCGACGACGGGCGCCCGGTCCCGCCCGCGCTGGATCCGCGGGTCCAGGACCGCCGCGGCGAGCTGGCGGAGCTGCTGCTCTCCGGCGACGACGCGGGCCTGCGGCAGTTCGCCCGGACGGCCGTCGCCGAGTACGGGCAGACGCCCGGGCAGGAGTCGTGGTTCTCCTCCGGCGTCCTGACCGCGCTGTCGCCGGAGACGCTGATGGCGCGGCTGCTCAACGCCGTCCTCGGCGGGCAGGAGCGCGGCGGGATGGCCGAGCGGGTCGCGCGCCGGACGTTCCGCGACCGCATCGCCCGCTTCCAGGACCTGGTCGCCGGCGAGGTGCGGCGCCGCATCGCCGAGGACACCGGCGTCGAGCGGACCGCCCGCATCGCCGTCCGGCCGCCGCTGGAGCGGCTGGACTTCGCGAGCGCGAGCCGGGCCGAGATGGAGGCGCTGCGCCGCGAGGTGTACCCGCTGGCCCGCAAGCTGGCGTCCCGCCTGGTGCAGCGGCAGCGGCACGGCCGCCGCGGGCGGCTCGACTTCCGCCGGACGGTGCGCGCGTCCCTCGCCAGCGGGGGAGTGCCGCTCACCACGCACCACCGGCCGCGCCGCCCGCACAAGCCGGAACTGGTCGTGCTGTGCGACGCCAGCGACTCGGTGTCGGCGTTCGCGCACTTCACCCTGCTGCTGACGTTCGCGCTGCGCGAGCAGTTCAGCAAGGTCCGCGCGTTCGCGTTCATCGACGCCACCGACGAGATCACCAAGTACTTCGCGCCCGGCACCGACGTGGTGGACGCGATGGCGCGCCTCGCCGCCGAGGCCGACCTCGTCTGGATCACCGGCCGCTCCAACTACGGCCACGCGATCAAGGTGTTCGACGACAGGTACCGGGACGCCGTCACGTCCAGGACGTCCCTGCTGATCCTCGGCGACGCGCGCTCCAACTACGGGGAGCTGTCGCTGCCGATCGTGCGCTCGATGGTGGACCGCGCCCGGCACGCGTACTGGCTCAACCCCGAGCCGCGCGACCGGTGGGACACCGGTGACTCCGCCGCGTCCCGCTACGGCGAGCTGCTCCCCATGTTCGAGTGCCGCAACCTGACGCAGCTCGCCGCCTTCGTCGAGGAGCTGGCCTAGCCGGACGCGGGCCGGCGGTCGCGGATGACCAGGGCGAGGGCGGCGTAGGCGAGGGCGGCGACCGCGGAGACGACCATGGCGGTGTTGGTGCCGCGGGCCAGCGCGGACGGGTCGTGCCCGGAGCCGGTCGCGACGGCGCCGACGACCGCCACCCCGAGCGACGCCCCGATGTAGCGGGCGGTGTTGTTGGCGCCGGCGCCCATGCTCGCCCGGTCCGCGGGGACGCTCTCCACGGCCAGCCGGGCGAGCATCGCGTTGGTGAGGCCGCTCGCGACGCCGGCGACGGCGAGGCCGGGGGCGAGGCGCCACCAGTGCGCGTCCGGGGCCAGGTCCGCCATCGCGAACTCGCTGACGGCGGCGAGCGCGAACCCGGCGGCCAGCAGCCGCCGGACGGGCAGCCGCGCCGGGAGCCGGTGCGCCTGCAGCGCGACGGCGAACGACAGCGCGGACCAGATCGCGAGGACGAGCGCCGCCTCGACCGGCGACAGGCCCATGACCAGGCTCATCATCGTCGCCAGGTAGGTCATGACGCCGATCACGGCGAGCCCGGTGACGAGTGCGCCCGTCACCGACAGCAGGAACGCGGGCCGCCGGAACAGCGCGAGGTCGACCAGGGGGTCCCGGCGCCGCGACTCGACCAGCGCGAACGCGGCGAGCAGGACGGCCGCGACCGCGAACAGCGCGAGGACGGCCGGGGACGTCCAGCCCGTGCGGCCCCAGGTGATCGCCGCGACGAGCGCCGCGACGCCCAGGCTCATGGTGGCGAGGCCCGGGACGTCCACGCCGCGCGGCCGCTCGGCCCGCGACTCCGCCAGCGTGCGGGCGGCCGCGGCGGCGAGCACGGCGGACGCGGCGACCGTCGCCCAGTACCAGAGCCGCCACCCGCCGAGCACGGTCAGCCCGGCCGCGCCGATCGGGCCGAGCGCGATGCCGAGGCCGACCATCGCGCCCCACGCGCCGGTCGCCCGCGCCCGGCGCGGGCCCTCGAACGACGCGCCGACGATGCCGAGCCCGGTGACCAGCAGCGCGGCGCTGGCGGCGCCCTGCGCGATCCGGCCCGCGACGAACACCGGGGCGTTGGGGGCGAGGGCGCACGCCACGCTGGAGACGGCGAGCGCCGCCGCCCCGAGGACGAACATCCGCTTGCGGCCGTGGTCGTCGGCGAGCCCGCCGGCCGCGAGCAGCGCCGCCGACAGGCCCAGGCTGATGGAGCTCATCAGCCAGATCTGCGCGGTCGCCCCGGCGTGCAGGCCGCGGGCGGTGTCGGCGAGCGTCGCCGCCGGCGCGCAGTAGTTCATGAGGGCCAGCAGGGTCGCGGCGGCCGGCAGCGCCAGCGCGGCGGGCGGGCCGGACGCGCGGCGCGCCGCGCGCGGTGCGGCCAGGGTCGTCATGTGCTCTCCCGTCAAGTTCAGTGAACGAACTAGAATGAGCCGACGGTAGCACGCCTGGTTCAATCATTGAACTCCCCGGCGGGTAATGTGGGGCGCATGGCACTCGGCAAGGACTACGCGGCGCAGGACTGCTCGCTGGCCCGCGCGCTGGAGGTCGTGGGGGAGCGCTGGACGCTGCTGATCATCAGGGACGCCTTCTACGGCGTGCGCCGGTTCAGCGACTTCCTCGTCCACCTGGACATCCCGCGGGCGGTGCTGTCGGCGCGCCTGCAGTCGCTCGTCGAGACCGGGGTCCTGGTCAAGGAGGGCCACGACTACCTGCTGACGGACATGGGCAAGGAGCTGTGGCCCGTCGTGCACACGCTCGCCCGCTGGGCCGAGGACCACCTGGCCGCCGAGGCGTGCCGCGTCTTCGTCCACGTGGCCTGCGGCACCCGGGTCGGCCCGGACGGGACGTGCTCCGGCTGCGGGCGCCACGTCCGTCCGGAGGAGCTGGAGATCCACGCCGGGCCGGGGGTGCGGCGGCGCACCGACCCGGTCAGCCTGGTGCTGCGGTCACCGCACCGCCTGCTGGACCCGATTCGCACCTGAGTGAGCAATCCCTCGCCGAGAACGCGCGCCTGCTGTCGGGTTTTGCGGGATTTGACCGGCTAATCTGCACGCTCATGGAGACCGAAAAGGCGACGCCTGCGCCACGGCCCAGGCGGAACCGGCTCGGCCTCCTGTGGCGGCTGATCGACGGCGCGCCCGGCGACTCGCGCGCGCGGATCGCCCGCCGCGCCCGCATCCTCGTCACGATCGCCACCGGGCTCGCCAACCTCGGCGGCGCCCTCGTCGTCCTGGTGTTCGCGGTCGTCGTCCCCGACCCGGTCGGGCACGTCTCCGACCGGCTCCAGCTCATCAACCTGGTCGTCTTCACCGCCTACGTGTCCGCGGCCGTGCCCGTCGGCCTGCTGCTCGGCGAGCGGTTCTTCCGCCGCGTCCGGCGCCTCGTCGAGCGGCACGACGAGCCCGACCGGCACGAGCGCGCCCTGCTGCTGTACGGGCCGCTGCGGCTGATGGCCCTGCACCTGACGCTGTGGGGCATCGGGACGGTCGGCTGGGTCGTCATCAACGCCCCGTTCTCCGGGCTGCTCGCCGTCAAGCTCGGCCTGACCAGCCTGCTCGGCGGCCTCACCACCTGCACGATCGTCTACCTGCTGACCGAGCGGCTGCTGCGCCGCGCGGTGACCACCGCGATGCGCAGCGAGCTGCCGAGCCGCACCGGCCTGCCCGGCGTCGTCGCCCGCTCCGTGCTCGCCTGGGGCCTCGGCACCGCCGTCCCGATCCTCGGCCTGATCACCCTCGCCATCGGCTCGTTCGTCATCGCCCGGATCACCGTGCGGGACTTCGCCGTCGCGGTGCTCGCGCTCGGCGGCATCGCGCTCCTCGTCGGGCTCGGCGTCACCTACACCGCCGCCCGCGCCATCGCCGACCCGGTCGAGTCGGTGCGGCTCGGCCTCGCCCGCGTGCAGCGCGGCGACCTGGACGTCGAGGTCCCCGTCTACGACGCCAGCGAGGTCGGGCTGCTGCAGGCCGGGTTCAACCACATGGCGGCCGGGCTGCGCGAGCACGAGCGGCTCCGCGACCTGTTCGGCCGGCAGGTCGGCGCGGACGTCGCGCGCGTCGCCGTCGAGCGCGGCATCGACCTCGGCGGCGAGCTGCGGGAGGTCGCGGTGATCTTCGTGGACATCATCGGCTCCACCCGGCTCGCCGCCGACCGGCCGCCCGCCGCGGTCGTCCGGCTGCTGAACGACTTCTTCGCCGTCGTCGTCGAGGTCGTCGGCGCGCACGGCGGCTGGATCAACAAGTTCGAGGGCGACGCCGCGCTCGCGATCTTCGGCGCGCCGCTCCCGCTGGACGGCGCGCCCGGCCGCGCGCTCGCCGCGGCCCGCGAGCTGGCCCGCCGGCTGCGCGAGGACGTCCCCGAACTGGCGGCGGCGGTCGGCGTCTCGGCGGGCGAGGCGGTCGCCGGGCACATCGGCGCCGAGGAGCGCTTCGAGTACACCGTGATCGGCGACCCGGTGAACGAGGCCGCCCGCCTCACCGACATGGCCAAGGGCACCGAGGAGCGGGTCCTCGCCTCGGGCTCCCTCGTCGCGCAGGCCGACCCCGAGGAGGCCGCGCGGTGGTCGCTCGGCGAGGAGGTCACGCTCCGGGGCCGGACGCGGGCCACCCGGCTCGCGTCGCCGCGCCCGTCCGAGCGCGTCCCCTCCTAGGACGGGCCGAGGGTGGCGCCCTTCAGCGTCGTGTAGAACGGCGACTCCGAGAGGCGCGAGCCCTGCTCCTCGCCGATATAGACGTCGGCGTGGTTCTCGCCCCCGTAGCCGGGACGGAACAGATCGGTGACCGTCCAGCGGGCCTTCCGGAACACCGCGCACACCTCGCCCTGGACGGGGCGGCCGTTGCCGTCCTTGCCGCACCCGACGATCGCGAACCGCCGGCCCCGCGCCAGGACGGACTTGTCGGCCGCCGCCGACGCCCACGGCCGCAGCGGACGCCCCCGCGAGTCGCGCGTCGTGTCGTCCAGCCAGAAGCCGACGCTGTGCGACCAGTTCAGGTACCGGCCCCGCCGCGGCCCCTCGGTGATGCGCCCGCTGCCCTCCATCTGGACGACCTTGAGGAAGTCGGCCGGATACGCCCCGAGCGGAGACTTCCCGTGCGAGCAGTGGAACGTCTCGCACCCCCGGACCGCCTTGCGCTCACCGTCGTAGAGGCTTTCGCGCGCCGTGTAGTAGGTGGTGACGCGCCACCCGCCGGCCCGTCCGAGCAACGGGGAGCCCGTCAGCGCCGGCGCCGGCGCGGTCGACGCGGCCGACGCGGTCGCGGCGGGGGCCGGCGCCGCCGGCGGCGGGACCCGTCCCGCCGCCCCCTCGGCGCTCTGCCCGCACCCCGCCAGCGCCCCGCACAGCAGCAGGGCCAGCGGCGCCCCCCGTCGCATCGCACCCTCCCGGCCCCGGACGCCTGCCCGCCACGCCTGCCCGCCACGCCTGTCCGACACGCCTGTCCGACACGGGGGACACTAGCCGGGTCAGTGCCCGCGGGCCATCCACTCGGCCAGATGCGGCGCCTCGGCGCCGATCGTGGTGGAGTCGCCGTGCCCGGTGCGGACGGTCGTCTCCGGCGGCAGCGTCAGCAGCCGCTCCCGGATCGAGGTGATGATCGTCGGGAAGTCGGAGAACGACCGGCCGGTCGCGCCCGGCCCGCCGCTGAACAGCGTGTCGCCGGAGAACACCGTGCCCAGCGCGGGCGCGTGCAGGCAGACCGCGCCGGGGCTGTGGCCCGGCGTGTGCAGGACGGTCAGCCCGGTGCCCGCCACCGTGATGACCTGGCCGTCGGCGAGGTCGCCGTCGGGGCTGAGGTCCGGGTGCCTCTGCTTCCACAGCATGAGGTCGTCCGGGTGCAGCAGGATCGGCGCGCCCGTGCGCGCCTTCAACGCGGGCGCCGCGTCGATGTGGTCGTCGTGCCCGTGCGTGGACACGATCGCCACGAGGCGCCGGTCGCCGACCGCCGCCGCGATCGCGTCGGCGTCGTGCGCGGCGTCGATGACGATCGCCTCGGCGTCGTCGCCGACGATCCAGACGTTGTTGTCGACCTCCCACGTGCCGCCGTCGAGGGAGAACGTCCCGGAGGTGACGACGTGGTCGATGCGCGCCCGCGGCGCGTCCGCGGCCATCAGAGCATCACGACCGAGCGCAGCACGTCGCCGTGGTGCATCTTCTCGAACGCCGCCTCCACGTCGCCCAGCCCGATCGTCTCGGACACGAACGCGTCGAGGTCCAGGCGGCCCTGCAGGTAGAGGTCGATGAGCATCGGGAAGTCGCGCGAGGGCAGGCAGTCGCCGTACCAGGACGACTTGAGCGACCCGCCGCGCCCGAAGACGTCCAGCAGCGGCAGCTCCAGCCTCATCTCCGGCGTGGGGACCCCGACGAGCACCACGGTCCCCGCGAGGTCGCGCGCGTAGAACGCCTGCTCGTAGGTCTCCGGGCGGCCGACCGCGTCCACGACCACGTCGGCGCCGAACCCGCCGGTCAGCTCGCGCACGGTCTCGACGACGTCCTTCTCCCGGCCGTTGACGGTGTGCGTGGCGCCGAGCGCGGACGCGGTGGTCAGCTTCCGCTCGTCCAGGTCCACCGCGATGATGCGCGCCGCGCCGGCGAGCCGCGCGCCGAGCACCGCCGCCGCGCCCACCCCGCCGCAGCCGATGACCGCGACCGAGTCGCCCCGCCCGACCCGGCCGGTGTTGATCGCCGCGCCGAGCCCGGCCATCACGCCGCACCCGAGCAGCCCCGCCACCTCGGGCTTCGCCGCCGGGTCGACCTTCGTGCACTGCCCCGCGTGCACCAGCGTCTTGTCGGCGAAGGCGCCGATGCCGAGCGCGGGGGACAGCTCGGTGCCGTCCTCCAGCGTCATCTTCCGCGCGGCGTTGTGGGTGTCGAAGCAGTACCAGGGACGCCCCCGCAGGCAGGCCCGGCACTGCCCGCACACCGCCCGCCAGTTCAGGACGACGAAGTCGCCCGGCGCCACCTCGGTCACGCCGTCGCCGACGGACTCGACGACCCCGGCCGCCTCGTGCCCGAGCAGGAACGGGAACTCGTCGTTGATCCCGCCCTCGCGGTAGTGCAGGTCGGTGTGGCAGACCCCGCACGCCTGGACATCGACGACCGCCTCGCCCGGACCCGGGTCCGGGACGTTGATCGTCTCGATCCGCACGGGCTGGCCCTTGCCCGGTGCGACGACCCCGCGTACCTGCTGCGCCATACTGCCGCCTCTCCTCGTCTCGCTCTCCTCCCGACCCTATATATCCCGGCCCTGGTACAGCCCGTCCCGACCTGCCCGCGCCCTGCCGTCCGGGCGGACACCCCCACGAGTACGAGGGGAGAGATCACCCGTGTGCGGGATGCGCGTCCGGACGGCGGGAGTGGAAGGACGTCCCGTCCGAGACGACGGCGTCACTGGACATGCTCCGGGCCGCCCGCGACTTCGCGCCCCGCAGGGGGCGCGTCCTGGACGGCCGGGTCTTCGCCACCGGCTTCTCGCAGGGCGCCTCGTCCGCCCTCGGCCTCGCCCGGGCTCTCCAGGACGGCGCCGACCGCCGGTTCCGGCTTCGCGCGGTCGCCCCGATCAGCGGCGCCTACGACTTCCGGGGCGCCGAGCTGCCGGCGCTGCTGCGCGGGGAGCTGGACGAGAAGATGTCCGTCGCCTACGCCTCGTATCTGCTCACGGCCTGGAACCGCGTCCATGGCGGCATCTACGCGACCCCTCGGGAGGTGTTCCAGGAGGAGAGTACGCGGGCCGCGTCGAAGGCTACTTCGACGGCACCACACCCGGGCCCGTCATGCTCAAGGGCCTGCCGGACACGCTCGGTGAACTCCTCACCCCACGCGGCTTCGAGACGCTGCGCCACCCGTCCGGCACCTTCGCCGAGGCCCTGCGCGTGGACGCGGAGGTCTGCGCCGCCTGGACGCCCCGCGTCCCCGTCCGCCTCTACAAGACGGCGGGCGACGAGCAGGCCGCGACCGCCAACACCGACCACTGCGCCACCTGGCTCCGGCGGCGCGGCGTGGACGTCCCGGTCGTCGACGTGGGCGACACGCTCTACGGCGGCTCCCGCCATCTCGGCTCCAACGTCGCGGGCACCGCCCGGATCGTCCGCTGGTTCGCCGCGCTCAGGTGAAGCGGATGGCCTGGAGCTTGTCGGCGGCGTCGCGGTCGAGGACCGTGACGCCGGCGGCGGGCGGCAGGGGGCCGCCGCCGCGGGCGCGGTCGATGAGGGGGCGCCAGCGGCGGCAGTGGCGGTTGAACGTGGTGGACGTGACGACGCGGCCGCGGGCGAACTGGCCGGCCCGCGCGGTCTCGGGGGCGACGTCGATGAGGATCAGGTGCAGCCGCCCGCCGCGCCGGCGCGCCAGCCAGGCGAACAGGTGCAGGATGTGCGGCCAGGTGCCGCGGGTGTGCGCGACGACCCCGTGCCCGGTGAGGATCGCCCGGCCGATGCGCCACACGTGGGTGGCGTGGACGAGCGGGGTGCGCAGCCGCACGGGGAGGGGACGCAGGAACCGCGCCCACCAGTTGCGGGACTGCCGGGAGTCGATCACCAGCGCGCCGCCGGCGGGCACCGGCGCCGTCTCGTCGCCCCGCAGCCCGTAGAGCCGGTCGAGCAGCGTGCTCTTGCCCGCCCCCGGCAGCCCGGCGACCAGCACCAGCGAGCCCGCCGGGTAGCGCAGGGCGGGTTCCGGATCCACCTCGTGGACTTCGTGGATGGTCGTCTCCTGGGTTCGGCCCGGTGGTGAAGGGGCCAACGAACACCCCCCACCGCTTGTTCCGCCTCGGGCCGCGGAGTCACCAGCCCCGTTCGCGCCACTCCGGGAGCGAGGGGCGCTCGCGGCCGAGGGTCGAGTCCTTGCCGTGGCCGGGGTAGAACCAGGTGGCGTCGGGCAGGCGGTCGAAGACGCGCTCCTCGACGTCGGCGAGGAGCTGCTTGAAGCGGGTCGGGTCGCCCCACGTGTTGCCGACGCCGCCCGGGAAGAGGCTGTCGCCGGTGAACAGGTGCGGCCGGTCGGCGAGCTCGCCGCCGGCGTCGTACAGCAGCGCGATCGAGCCGGGCGTGTGGCCGCGCAGGTGGATGACGTCCAGGGACACCCGCCCGAACCGGACGGTGTCGCCGTGCTCGACGGGCTCGGCGACCGGCTCCGGCAGCGCCTCGACGTCGCGCGGGTGGGCGGCGACCGGGGCGCCGGTGGCGCGCACCACCTCGCTCAGCGCCATCCAGTGGTCCTGGTGGCGGTGCGTGGTGACGACGCGGGTGAGGGGCCCGTCGCCGACCAGCTCCAGCAGCCGGGGCGCCTCGTTGGCCGCGTCGACGAGCAGCTGCTCGCCGGTCGCGGCGCAGCGCAGCAGGTAGGCGTTGTTGTCGTACGGGCCGACCGCCACCTTCGTGATCGTCAGCCCGGGCAGCTCCCGGACGTCGGGGCGTCCGCCGGTCTCGACGTTCCCGGTGTAGGTCATGGGTCCTCCCCGTCGGTCGTACGCAGGCTAGACCATCCTCCATCATCGCGCGGCGCCGGTGAACCACGGCCGCGGCGCGAATGAGTCACCGGACGCAGCCCAACCGTGCGCACGCGGACGGACAATCCCGCCTTGCCACCGCAGCATGGGAACTGGAAGATCAGGTTCGACCCGTGAGGACGGTGAAGCGTTGGTGACCGCATTCCGTCCCGGACCGGACAGGGAGAAGCCGGAGGACCTCCTCGGGCACGCCTGCACGCTGGTCCGGCTCTGCGGCAGGGACTCCGCCATCGCCGCGGTGTTCCTCGCCCTCGTGCTGGCCGGGACCGTCTCCCGGCTGGCGGCCGGCCCGCCCGGCCTCCCGGCGCTGGCGCTGCTGCCGGTGCCGGCCGGAGCGTTCGCGGTCTCGGCCGGCTACGCCGTCCGGTCGCGCCGCACACTGGTGGCGGTGCTCGGCGAGGTGCGCGGCCGGACCGGCTCGCCGGTCGACCCGGGCGTGCCGTGGACGCCGTTCGGGTCGGCGCTCGCGCTGGACGACCGGGTCCGCGACGCGGAGCTGCGGAGGCTGCTGTCGGCGGCGCACCGCTGCGGCGAGCTGTCCTGGCAGTCCGTCGCGTGGGCCGTGGCGACCTCCGTCCTGTTCCTCTTCTGGACGCTGGCGGCGGCGATGGCGGGAGGATGACCGGATTGATCGACCCCGTACCGACCGATCCCGCACTGGCCGACCACGTCCCCGACGTCCGGCCGGGCAGCTTCTGGGACCGGCTCGCCGCCACCGACCGGCAGGCCCTGCGCGCCATGGGCCGGCGCACCGACATCCCGCCCGGCGGGATGCTGTGCCACCAGGGGTCGGTGGCCCCCGCCGTGTACGTGGTGTTCAAGGCGTCGCCGCGCGCGGCGAGCAACGCGGTCGCCAAGGAGTTCGTCGACTCCAGCGACGGCGACGAGTCGATCATCGATCTGTTCGGGGCGGGCGACCTGGTCGGGTTCCTCGCCCCGTGGGGGCACCCGCAGCGCGGCACCGTCGCCGCGCTCGACCACGTCGCGGCGCTGCGGGTGGACCGCGCCAAGTTCCGCAGCCTCCTCGCCGCGAGCCCGCAGGTCGCCGAGGCGATGATGCACGCGATCTCGGAGGGCGTCACGTTCGGCGGACGCCGGCACGCGGTGCGGGCGGCCGACCACCCGCAGCGCCTCGCCTACCACCTGCTGGAGCTGGCGCACCGGTTCGGCGAGCCCGGCGCCGGGGGCGGGACGCGGATCCCGCTGAAGCTCAGCCAGGCCGAGCTGGCGAACTGGGCGGGGATCTCCCGCGAGACGCTGGTGCGGTGGTTCCGGTCGTGGCGGGCCAAGGGCATCCTCCACCAGCGGGCCCGCCCCCTCACCGTGCTGGACGTCGAGCGGCTGCGCCGCGCCGCGAGCCCGTGGGGGGACGAGTGGCCGGCCGCCGACGCCGAGCCCGCCCGCCCGGCCGAGACCGCCGAAACGGCGGGGGACGCCGGGATCGCGACCCGCGAGCCGGTGCGCCTGGACCCGCCGGGCGGCCGGCCGCCCGGCGCGCGTCTCCCCGCCGACAACCCGTTCTTCGCGGGGCGCGCGGTGAGCCTCAGCAAGCTGGACCTGCTGGTCGGCCAGTCCGTGTGGCCGCGTGCGGTGATCGTCCAGGGCATGGCCGGCGTGGGCAAGACGACGCTGGCGCTGCACTGGGCGCACCGCGTCGCCGACCGGTTCCCGGACGGCGCCCTGTTCGCCGACCTGCGCGGCACGACCCGCAGCCCGGCCACCCCGGCGGAGGCGATGGGGCAGGTGCTGCGCGCGGCGGGCGTGCCCGGCGACCAGCTGCCGCGCACCGAGGACGAGCTGGCGGCGCAGTGCGTCTCGCTGCTGCGCGACCGCCGGATGCTGCTGATCCTCGACAACGCCGTCCAGCCCGAGCAGGTGCGGCCGCTGCTGGCGGCGGTCGCGTCCGGGCTGGTCGTCGTGACGAGCCGGCGGCGGCTGCCCGCGCTGCTCGAAGGCGCCGACGTCCGGACCCTGGAGCTGCGGGAGATGGCGACGCAGGAGGCCGTCGACCTCATCTCCAACGTCCTCGGGCCGGGGGACGCCCGCGTCCGGGACGAGCACAAGGCCGTCGTGCGGCTGGCCCGCGAGTGCGGCCACCTGCCCCTCGCCCTCGGCGTCATCGCCGGCCGGCTGGCCGAGAACCCGGACGAGTCGATCGCCGGGACCGTCCGCGAGCTGGCCGCCCGCGACGCGCCCGGCGCCGCCGCGCCCGGGACGCCCGCGCCGGGGCTGAGCGCGGTCGTCGACCCGACGTTCGACGTCGCCTACCGCGGCCTGCGCCGGGACCAGCGGGAGGCGTTCCGCAGGCTCGCGCTCGTCGCCGGCCCCGACTTCACGCCCGCCGCCCTCGCCGCCCTCCAGGACCGGACGGCCGACGAGGCGCGCGAATGCCTGGAGGGGCTCCGGCAGGCGTACCTCGTGCACGACGCCGCCCCCGGCCGCTACCGGATGCACGACCTGCTGCGCGAGTTCGCCCGCGAGCGCGGGCTCAGGGAGGACTCCGACGGCGAGCTGCACGCGGCGCAGCGGCGCCTGCTCGCCGGGTACCTCGCCGAGGCCCGCGCGTCGGGCGCCGCGCTGCCCAACCGGCCCCGGCCCACCGCGCACCGCGGCCCGGCCGGCCGGGACGGGGCGCGCGGACGCCCCTCGGCGGCCGAGCGCGCGGCCGGGCTCGCCTGGTTCGAGGCCGAGCGGCGCAACCTGGTCGCCGCCGTCCACCAGGCCGCCCGGCTCGGCCTGCACCGCACCTGCTGGGAGCTCGCCGACGCGCTGTTCGACTTCCAGGAGTTCCGCCGCTACAGCGAGGACAACATCGCCGTCCAGCAGGCGGGCCTGCACGCGGCCCGCGCCGAGGAGGACTGGGCCGCGGCGGCCGTGATGCTGCACAACCTCGCGATGGCGCACTTCGAGCAGGGCGGCTCGGTCCAGGCCATCGGCTACGGGGAGGACGCGCGGCGCGGGTTCCGGGCCGTCGACCCGCCCGACCGGTACGGGGAGGCCGTCACCCTCGCCACGCTCGCCGACGTCCACGTCGTCCTCGGCCGCTACCTGACGGCGATCGACCACGCGCGGCGGTCCCTGGACATCCACGAGGAGCTGGGGGACGACGCCGGAGTGGCCAAGAGCCGCAGCACGCTCGCCCGCGCCCACCTCGGCCTCGGCGACTACGAGACGGCGCTGGAGCACGCCGCCACGGCGCTCGCCGTCCGGCGCCGGATCGACGACCAGGCGGGCACGGCCGAGACGCTGCTCACCCTCGCCGGCGTGCACCGGCGGCAGGGCAACGTGCACGAGGCGGTCACGCACGCGCTGGAGGCGCTGTCCATCCGGCAGGAGCTCGCCGACATGCACGGCGCCGCCGAGGCCCTGACCGAGCTCGCGCGGATGAACGCCGCGCTCGGCCTGCGCGGCATGGCCCAGCAGGACGCCGAGCAGGCCCTGCGCACCTACCGCGCCCTGGGCGGACGCCACGGAGAGGCGCGCGCGCTGACCACGCTCGGGATGCTGATGTGCGAGGCGACGAAGTTCGCCGAGGCGTTCACCTACTGCGGGCAGGCGCTGCGGCTGCACCGCGACACCAGCGACCGGCACGGCGAGTCCGAGGCGCTCGCGCAGATCGGGATCGTCCACTGGCGGCTCGGCCGGTACCGGGAGGCGCGCGAGCACCTGCTGCGGTCGGTGGAGATCCGCCGCGAGATCGGCGACCAGCACGGCGAGGCCCACGACCTGGAGCACCTGTCGGTCGTGATGCGCCGCCTCGGCCGCCCGCAGGAGGCGTTCGTCCTCGGCCTGGAGGCCCTCGACCTGTGGTCCCGGCTCGGCGCGCGGGGCGGCATGGCCGGGACGCTGGGCAGCCTCGCCCGCACCTACTCCTGGCTCGGGCTGCCCGAGGAGGCCGAGCGCGCGGCCCGGCAGGCGCTGCACCTGCGCAGGTCGGGCGGCGACTGGTACGGCCTCGGCGTCGGGCTGGACACCCTCGCCGCCGTGCTGCGCCGCGCGGGCCGCCCCGAGGAGGCGCTGACGGAGGAACTGGAGGCGCTGCGCTTCCTCGGCGAGGTCGGCGACCGGCACAGCGAGGCCACCGGACTGGTCCACCTCGCCGCCATCCACCTCGACCTCGGCCGCGCCGACGACGCGCTGGAGACCGGCATGCGCGCCCTGGACCTCGCCGCCGAGCTGGGCGCCGCCCGCGAGCAGGCGCACGCGCTGCACTCGATGGCCCGCGCGTCCCAGCTGCTCGGCAAGCACGCCCGCGCGGTGGAGCACGTCAACGCCGAGATCGCCATCCGCCGCGACATGGACGACCAGCGGGGGCTCCGGCAGGCGCTGCGGCTGCTGGGCGACTCCCATCTCGCGCTCGGCGACCGGGCCGCGGCGGCCGACTGCCTGCGCCGCGTCCGCGCCCTCGACAACCTGCTGGAATCGGAAAGGTCCCTCGACATGTGACGAGGGCCGCCCGCGGCGATCCGCCGATTGTCTCGCGGCGGGCGGGACTGGAGGATGGGGGTAGTCCATCGGCGCAGCGCCGCGTTCCCTGGGCCCCGACATGTGATCACGAGGGGCGTGGCCCCGGCCCCCGGCCGGGCCGGGTCCGGTGGGGAGGAGAGATGGCGGGCACCCGGTTCTGGGACGCGCTGGGCCCGCGCGTCCGGGAGGCGCTGCGCGCGTCCGCCGCCCCGGTGGTGATCCGGCCGGGCGCGTTCCTGATGCGCGAGCACACCCGCGCGTCGCAGGTCTTCGTGCTGCGCACCGGCGCCGTGAAGATCTGGGTGGACCGGGACGGCCAGATCGCCATCCTCGACGTGCTCGGGCCGGGGGACCTGGTCGGCGAGGTGGAGGCCGCCGACGGCGGGATCCGGCACGCCAACGCCGAGGCGATGACCCGGGTGGAGGCGCTCGTGCTGCCCGCCGCCCGGTTCCGCGGCGTCCTGGACGCCCACCCGGGGACGGTGTGGGCCGTCGCCGCCGTCCTCGCCGAGCGGCTGCGCGACTCCAACGAGCTGCGCGTCGCCCACTTCCCCGACGACCCCGGGCGCCGCCTCGCGGGCCGCCTGCTGCGCCTGGCCGAACGGTTCGGCACGCCCGTGAAGGAGGAGCGGCCGGACGGCGCGCCGGTGGAGGGCGTCCACGTCCAGGTGCCGATCTCCCAGCAGGACCTCGGCCGCTGGGCCGGGATGGGGCGCCGGAAGGTCGCGCAGATCCTCGCCGCCGAGCCGCTCCGCGACGGCCTGACCGTCGCCCGCAACGCGATCGTCGTCCGGTCCGCCGAGGCTCTGCGCAGGCTCGCCGGCGACGACTGACGCCCTCGCCGGCGCCGCCTCCTCGGGCGAGGACGGCTTAGAAGCCCGACGGCTCGTACGGCCAGGGCGGGGGCGCCGGGAGCGGGGCGTCCGGGCGGACGTGCACGCCGGACCCGTCGGTGCGGCCGCTCAGCCAGCCGAGCAGCGCCCGCGCCGAACCGGACGCCTCGGGGCCGCCCGCCGTCCAGCCCGGCGCGGCGGACTCGCCGGAGTCGGTCGCGGTGATCCGGTACCCGGCCAGCTCGCCGCGCCGCCCCTCCGGGAGCGCCGCCAGGCCGGTGAGCGTCGCCGCCGACGACCACCGGACGTACGGCTCGGGCCAGTCGGCGGGCCCGTACCCCGCGGCGAGGTCGGCGTGGTGCGCCTCGACCTCGTTCCACCGGCGGAACACCGTGTACCAGGCGGGGTGCGGCCAGCCCTGCATCGCCTTCACGGGAGCGTTCCAGGCGTCCTCGGAGAGCGCGCGGGCCTGCGCGGCGAACCGCTCTGCGGTGGCGCGGACGTCCGCGATCAGCTCGGCGCCGCTCCGGCCGGCGCCCGCGTCGAGGTCGGCGTTGCGCTTGTCCAGGCTCGGGTACTGCGGGATCTCCACCCCGGTCCGCGCCCATTCGAGCAGGTTCCACAGGGAGTCGGCGTTGCGGGCGATGTGGGTGGCGACGTGTCCGCGGCTCCACCCCGGCAGCGCCGACGGTCCGCGCAGGTCGGGCTCGGTGAGCCCGCCCAGAGTCCCGATGAGGCGCTCGGTGCCCGTGTCCAGCTCGTCGAGCACGGCCCGCCAGTGGATGACCCCGTCCATGACCCTCCTCAGCCGAAGAAGAGCCTCCATCCTGTCGCACCCGCCGGTCCCGTGCCAGACAATGGTGATCATGGATCTTCCGATCTGCACGACCTGCGGCGTCCAGTACGCCGGGCCGCGCCCCGACTGCCCGATCTGCGAGGACGAGCGCCAGTACGTCGGCTGGGACGGGCAGAGATGGACGTCCCTGGAGGAGCTGCGCGCCGGCCACCGGGGCCGGGTCGCCGAGGAGGGCCCGGACGTCGTCGGGATCGGCACCGAGCCGTCCACCGCCATCGGGCAGCGCGCCCTGCTGCTGCGGGCCCCGTCCGGCAACGTCCTGTGGGACATGGTCACCCACATCGACGACGACCTCGTCCGGCAGGTCGCCGAACTCGGCGGTGTCTCCGCGATCGCCATCAGCCACCCGCACTTCTACGGCTCGATGATCGAGTGGGCGCACGCGTTCGACGCGCCCGTCTACATCCACCAGGCCGACCGCCGCTGGGTGGCCCGACCGGACGACGCGGTCGTCTTCTGGGAGGGCGACGCCCACGAGCTGGCGGACGGCCTCACGCTGGTCAACGCTGGCGTCCACTTCGACGGCGGCCAGGTCCTGCACTGGCGCGACGGCCGCGCGCTGTTCTCCGGCGACATCCTGCAGGTGGTCAACGACCGCGACTGGGTGAGCTTCATGTACAGCTACCCGAACCTCATCCCGGAGCGTCCCCGGACGATCCGCCGCGCCTTGCGCCTGCTGGAGCCCTACGACTTCGACCGCGTCTACGGCGCCTGGTGGAGGAAGATCGTCTACACCGACGGCAAGGACGCCGTCCGGCGCTCCGCCGAGCGCTACCTCGGCTACGCCCTGGACGACGGGTGATTCGTCCGAGCGCCTCCGCCGCGGCCCTCCGTCCCAGGTGGGGTGGGGTGCGCGGTCCCCGGGGCGGGCGGGGTCGGGTGTTGCGGTGGCGGGGGGCGTTCGAACACGTGTACGGTGCGGAAGTGCCGTTCGGACCGCTCGGGCCGGGCGGGTAGCTTCATGAAATGCGGCGGCGGCCGTCGCCGTTACAGAGTCGGGGGATTCTGTCGTACCCCGTGGCTAGCCTGAGACCGACGTGTCTCTCCCCACCGCCGCGCCCAGAAGAGGAACCGGATCAACACCGTGCATGACCGACTCATCGTGCGTGGAGCACGCGAGCACAACCTGAAGGACGTCTCGCTCGACCTCCCGCGGGACTCCATGATCGTGTTCACCGGTCTGTCGGGTTCCGGGAAGTCCAGCCTGGCGTTCGACACGATCTTCGCGGAGGGCCAGCGCCGGTACGTGGAGTCGCTGTCGGCGTACGCCCGGCAGTTCCTCGGCCAGATGGACAAGCCCGACGTCGACTTCATCGAGGGGCTGTCCCCGGCGGTGTCGATCGACCAGAAGTCGACCAGCAAGAACCCGCGGTCGACGGTCGGGACGATCACCGAGGTGTACGACTACCTGCGGCTGCTCTACGCGCGGATCGGGCACCCGCACTGCCCCGAGTGCGGCCGGCCGATCAGCCGGCAGGCGCCGCAGCAGATCGTCGACCGGGTGCTGGAGCTGGAGCCCGGCACGCGGTTCCAGGTGCTCGCGCCGGTGATCCGCGGGCGCAAGGGAGAGTATCTGGAGCTGTTCCGCGAGCTGCAGTCCAAGGGCTACTCGCGGGCGCTCGTGGACGGGCGGACGGTGCGCCTGGACGAGCCGCCCAAGCTGAAGAAGCAGGAGAAGCACGACATCTCCGTCGTGGTCGACCGGCTCTCCGTGAAGGACTCCGCCCGCCAGCGGCTCGCCGACTCGGTGGAGACCGCGCTCGGGCTCGCGGGCGGCACGATCGTCCTCGACTTCGTCGACCTCGACGAGGGCGACGAGAACCGCACCCGGATGTACTCCGAGCACCTCTACTGCCCCTACGACGACCTGTCGTTCGAGGAGCTCGAGCCGAGGTCGTTCTCGTTCAACTCGCCCTACGGGGCCTGCCCCGACTGCACCGGCCTGGGCACCCGCATGGAGGTCGACCCCGAGCTCGTCGTCCCGGACGATGAGCTCACCCTGGGCGAGGGCGCCATCCAGCCCTGGTCCAACGGGCACGTCAGCGACTACTTCCTGCGGCTGCTGTCCGCGCTCGGCGACGCCATGGGGTTCGACCTCAACACCCCGTGGGCCAAGCTGCCGGCGAAGGCGCGCAAGGCCGTCCTCAACGGGCACGAGACCCAGGTCCACGTGCGGTACAAGAACCGCTACGGCCGGACGAGGTCGTACTACACGGCCTACGAGGGCGTGATCCCCTACATCCAGCGGCGGCACGCCGAGTCCGAGAGCGACTCCAGCCGGGAGCGGTTCGAGGGCTACATGCGCGAGATCCCCTGCCCGACGTGCGACGGCGCCCGGCTCAAGCCGGTCGTGCTGGCCGTCACCATGGGCGGGATGTCGATCGCCGAGGTGGCCGCGCTGCCGATCGGCGAGGCCGCGAAGTTCCTCCTCGCCATGGAGCTGAACGAGCGCGAGACGCACATCGCCGAGCGCGTCCTCAAGGAGATCAACGCCCGGCTCGGGTTCCTGCTCGACGTCGGCCTCGACTACCTGACCCTCGACCGGGCGTCCGCGACGCTCGCCGGCGGGGAGGCGCAGCGCATCCGGCTCGCGACGCAGATCGGCTCCGGCCTCGTCGGCGTCCTCTACGTGCTGGACGAGCCGTCCATCGGCCTGCACCAGCGCGACAACCACCGGCTGCTGGAGACGCTGCTCCGGCTCCGCGACATGGGCAACACGCTGATCGTCGTCGAGCACGACGAGGACACCATCGCCGCCGCCGACTGGATCGTCGACATCGGCCCCCGCGCGGGCGAGCACGGCGGCGAGATCGTCGTGTCCGGCACCGTCGAGGACCTGAAGAAGTCCGAGCGCTCGCTGACCGGCGCCTACCTGGACGGGCGCCGCGAGATCGCCGTCCCGCAGATCCGCCGGCCGCGCACGAAGGGCCGCGAGGTCACCGTCAAGGGCGCGCAGCAGAACAACCTGCGCGACGTCGACGTGGCGTTCCCGCTCGGCGTCCTCACCGCCGTCACCGGCGTGTCCGGGTCGGGCAAGTCGACGCTGGTCAACGACATCCTCTACAACTCGCTGGCGAAGAAGCTGAACGGGGCGAGGACCGTCCCCGGCAAGCACCGGCGGGTCAACGGCGTCGACCAGCTCGACAAGGTCGTGCACGTCGACCAGTCGCCGATCGGGCGCACCCCGCGCTCCAACCCGGCGACCTACACCGGCGTCTTCGACCACATCCGCAAGCTGTTCGCGCAGACCACCGAGGCGAAGGTGCGCGGCTACCAGCCGGGCCGGTTCTCCTTCAACGTCAAGGGCGGCCGCTGCGAGAACTGCTCCGGCGACGGCACCATCAAGATCGAGATGAACTTCCTGCCGGACGTCTACGTCCCGTGCGAGGTCTGCCACGGCGCCCGCTACAACCGGGAGACCCTGGAGGTCCACTACAAGGGCAAGACGATCTCCGAGGTGCTCGACATGCCGATCGAGCAGGCCACCGAGTTCTTCGAGCCGATCAAGGCCATCCACCGGCACCTGAAGACGCTGAACGACGTCGGCCTCGGCTACGTCCGGCTGGGCCAGCCCGCCCCGACGCTGTCCGGCGGCGAGGCGCAGCGCGTCAAGCTGGCGTCCGAGCTGCAGAAGCGCTCCACCGGCCGCACCATCTACGTGCTGGACGAGCCGACCACCGGCCTGCACTTCGAGGACATCCGCAAGCTCCTCGGCGTCCTGAACGGCCTGGTCGACAAGGGCAACACGGTGATCATCATCGAGCACAACCTGGACGTCATCAAGACGGCCGACTGGATCATCGACATGGGCCCCGAGGGCGGCTCGCGCGGCGGCACCGTCGTCGCCACCGGCACCCCCGAGGACGTGGCCCGCGTCGAGGCCAGCCACACCGGCCAGTTCCTCAAGAAGATCCTCTGACGGCGCGGCCGGTCTCCCGACCGGCGGAGCCGGCCATCCGGCTCGGGCGTCGCCGACGCGGAAGGCCGAGCCGCAGCGGTCGCGCACGAGCCGCAGGGGTCGGTTCGGGACATGGCGTGACGTGCACGAAGATGGGACCCATGGGAGAGAACATGACGGGTGGGGCCGCCGGCGCCGGGTCGATCGGGCGCCGCGCGGTGCTGTACGGCGGGGCCGGGGCCGTCGGGGCCGCGGCGCTCGCCGGATGCGCCTCCGGCGGCGGGGAGAAGTCCGCCGAGGACCTCAAGGGCAAGCAGATCGCGAAGGCTGCGGACGTCCCGGTCGGCGGCGGCAAGATCTACGGGGACGACAAGGTCGTGGTCACGCAGCCGAGCCAGGGCTCGTTCAAGGCGTTCACAGCGGTGTGCACCCACCAGGGCTGCACGGTGGGCAGCGTCCGGAACGGGATGATCCACTGCCCGTGCCACGGCAGCGAGTTCAAGATCGCCGACGGATCGGTGGCGCGGGGGCCGGCGGACAAGCCGCTCAAGGAGTACCCGGTGCGGGTCGAGAACGGCGGCATCGTCGTCACCTGACCGACGAGCGTCCCCTGGGTGATTTGGTTCGGGTTTGAACCACTTCGCCCGCGCATCCGTGCTTCCGGGTGATGGCGGAATCGAGAGATGTCACCGGAGGGGCGAGCATGGCACAGGGGTCCAAGTCGCAGGCGGAGGGAACGGAGCAGGACGCCGGGAAGGTGAGCAGCCGCAGAGGGCTGCTCGTCGGCGCGGGTCTCGCGGGCGTGGCCGGGCTGGCGGCCGCGTGCGGCGGGTCCGGGGACGGCGAGGAGTCCGGCGGCTCCGGGACGGGCGCCGAATCCGGCGGTCGGGACGCCGGAGCCGGCGCCGCCCTCGCGTCCGCCGGTGAGATCCCGGTCGGCGGCGGCAAGGTCTTCGAGGACGCCGAGGTCGTCGTCTGCCAGCCGCGGCAGGGCCGGTTCACGGCGTTCTCCGCGGCGTGCACGCACCGCGGCTGCAGCGTGGGCTCGGTGTCGGGCGGGACGATCAACTGCCCGTGCCACGGCAGCAAGTTCGACATCGCCGACGGCTCGGTGGTGAACCCGCCCGCGGACAAGCCGCTGAAGACGAAGAAGGTCACCGTCCAAGGCGACAAGATCATGCTCGCCTGAGCGACGTCGGCCGCGCCGCGCCGTCCGCGCGCGGGCCGTCCGCGTGCGGGTCGGCCCGGTCGCCGTCGGGGTCCTCGGGCGCGTTCACGCCGGCGGAGGCGCCGCCCGACGTCTGCGGGCCGAGGTCCGCGTCCGGGGCCGGGCCGTCCGGGGCCGGCGCGTCCGCGCGCGGCGCCGCGCCGTCGGCGACGGGTTCGGCGCCCACCCGGAAGCGGGGGAGCGCCTCCGGGTAGTGGTCGCGGACGTAGGCGACGAGGTGCTCCCGGATGTCGCAGCGCAGGTCCCAGGTGCTCGCCGAGTCGGCGGCGCTCATCAGCGCGCGCAGCGTGACCAGCCCGTTCGGCCGGGTCTCCACGAGCTGCAGGATCCACTCGCGGCGGTCCCACAGCGGATTGTCCTGGAGCGCGGAGTACAGCTCGGCGCGCAGCTCCTCGACCGGGACCGTCCAGTCCACGTGCAGCTCCACCGAGCCGAGGAGGCGGCTGGAGTGCCGGGTCCAGTTCTCGAACGGCTGCTCGGTGAAGTGCGACACCGGGAAGATCATCCGCCGGTCGTCCCAGAGCCGCAGCACCACGTACGACAGCGTCAGCTCCTCGACCCGTCCCCAGATGTCCTGGGTGACCACGATGTCGTCCAGGCGGAGCGCGTCGCTGAACGCCAGCTGCAGCCCGGCGAGCAGGTTGCCGAGCGTGGGCCGGGCCGCGATCCCGACGACCAGCCCGGCGACGCCCGCCGAGGCCAGCACCCCGGCGCCGACCGCCCGGACGCCCGGGAAGGTGAACAGCGCGGCGCCCACCGCGAGGATCACGATCAGCACGGCCGCGATCCGGCGCAGCAGCAACATCTGCGTGCGGGCGCGCCTGGCCCGCCGGTTGCGCTCGCCCTCGATGTTCATCAGCCGGGCCAGCGGCGGATCGCTCAGCGCGTAGGCGATGCGCAGCACCAGCCAGGTGGTGGCGCCGATGGCGGCGATCCGCAGCGCGTGCCGGACGACGCCGTCCACCTGGCCGTGCAGCAGGTGGTAGGGCATCGCGGCGTTGGTGCTGACCACCGCCGCGAACGCGAACGCGGGCGCGGCGCAGCGGCGGGCGACCCGGCCCGCCCCCGGCCAGCGGTGCGACAGCCGGCCGGCGAGCAGCCGCCGCCCTCCCTCGACGCCGATCACGGACGTGGCGACGACGGCCGCCAGAACGGCCCATGCCCAGAACGCGGACATGTGTGCAACGACCCCCTCGGCCGGTCGGAAACCTCCGTCCGACCTTCCCTTTCCCTTCTCTTTGCGGTCATCCGGCCGCGAACGGGAGATCTATGTCACCCGCGCCGGGCTCCGCGCGCCCGGGCTGGCCGCGCGGGCCGCGCGGGCCGCGCGCGGAGCCCGGCGTGTCGGCGGCGCCCACTAGGCTTCTGAGCGTGGCAGATCCGGCGACCTACCGACCCGCTCCGGGCTCGATCCCGGAGTCCCCCGGGGTGTATCGATTCCGCGACGAGCACGGCCGGGTCATCTACGTGGGCAAGGCGAAGAGCCTGCGCTCGCGGCTGAACTCCTACTTCGCCGACTTCTCCTCGCTGCACCCCCGCACGCAGACGATGGTGCAGACCGCCTCCCGGGTCGACTGGACGGTCGTCGGCACCGAGGTCGAGGCCCTCCAGCTCGAATACTCCTGGATCAAGGAGTTCGACCCGCGGTTCAACGTCCGCTACCGCGACGACAAGTCCTATCCGTATCTCGCCGTCACCCTGAACGAGGACTTCCCGAGGGTGATGGTGATGCGGGGTGCGAAGCGCAAGGGCGTCCGCTACTTCGGGCCGTACTCCCACGCGTGGGCGATCCGCGAGACGGTCGACCAGTTGCTGCGCGTGTTCCCCGTCCGGACGTGCAGCGCCGGCGTGTTCAAGCGCCAGCACCAGCTCGACCGCCCCTGCCTGCTCGGCTACATCGGCAAGTGCTCCGCGCCGTGCGTCGGCCGCGTCTCCCCGGAGGAGCACCGCCTGCTCGCCGAGGACTTCTGCGACTTCATGGCGGGCAACACGACCCGGTTCATCAAGCGCCTCGAACGCGACATGCGCGAGGCCGCCGCGTCCCAGGAGTACGAGCGCGCCGCCCGGCTCCGCGACGACGTCCGCGCGCTGGAGCGCGCCCTGGAGAAGCAGGCCGTCGTCCTGCCCGACAGCACCGACTGCGACATGATCGCCTTCGCCGAGGACGAGCTGGAGGCGGCCGTCCAGGTGTTCTACGTGCGCGGCGGCCGCATCCGCGGGCAGCGCGGCTGGGTGGTCGACAAGGTCGAGGAGGTCACCACGAGCGACCTCGTCGAGAACTTCCTCATCCAGACCTACAGCGAGAGCGAGTCGGTGCCGCGCGAGGTCCTCGTCCCGGCGCTGCCGCCCGACGAGGACGCGATGACCGAGCTGCTGTCGGAGCAGCGCGACGGGCCGGTCCGGCTGCGCGTTCCGCGGCGCGGCGACAAGAAGGCCCTGCTGGAGACGGTCGCGCGCAACGCCCACGAGGCGCTGAAGCAGCACAAGACGCGCCGCGCGTCCGACCTCACCACCCGCAGCCGGGCGCTCCAGGAGATCCAGGACGCCCTCGGCCTCGACGAGGCGCCGCTGCGCATCGAGTGCTACGACGTCTCGAACCTGCAGGGCACCAACGTGGTCGCCTCCATGGTCGTGTTCGAGGACGGGCTGGCCCGCAAGGGCGAGTACCGCCGGTTCACGATCAAGGCCGTCGAGGGGCAGGACGACGTCCGCTCCATCCACGAGGTGATCCTCCGCCGGTTCCGCCGCTACCTCGCCGAGAGCGAGAAGCTGGGCGAGCTCGACACGTTGGGGGACCCCGAGGAGGAGGGCGCGCACCAGCCGATCGACCCGGAGACCGGCAGGCCGCGCAAGTTCGCCTACCCGCCCAACCTGGTGATCGTCGACGGCGGCCCGCCGCAGGTCGCCGCCGCCCAGCGCGCCCTCGACGAGCTGGGCGTCGACGACATCGCCGTCTGCGGCATCGCCAAGCGGCTGGAGGAGCTGTGGCTCCCCGGCGAGGGCGATCCCGTCATCCTGCCGCGCAACAGCGAGGGCATGTTCCTCGTCCAGCGGGTACGCGACGAGGCGCACCGGTTCGCCATCACCTTCCACCGGCAGCGGCGGTCCAAGTCCATGACGGCCAGCGAACTCGATAACGTTCCGGGTCTGGGCCCGGCGCGGCGCGCGGCGCTGCTGAAGCACTTCGGCTCGCTGAAGCGGCTGAAGGACGCGACGCCCGAGCAGGTCGCCGAGGTCCCGGGGATCGGCATGCGCAGCGCGGAGAGCATCGTCGCGGCGCTGCACGGCGGCGCCGTCCCGGGCGGCGGAGGCGAGAGCGCCGGCGGGGGCGCCGGCGACGGGGAGCACAGGGGGAGACGGGCATGACCAGCGAGACCAAGATCCCGGACATCGTGATCGTCACCGGCATGTCCGGGGCGGGCCGCAGCACCGCGGCCAAGTCCCTGGAGGACCTCGACTGGTTCGTGGTCGACAACCTGCCGCCGGGGCTGCTCGCCACGATGGCCGACCTCGGCGGCCGGGTGAAGGACGCGGTGCCCCGCATCGCCGTCGTCGTCGACGTGCGCAGCCGCGCCTTCACCGAGGACCTGCACTCCTCGATCGCCGAGCTGGAGGCGCGCGGCGTCCACCCGCGGGTCGTGTTCCTGGAGGCGAGCGACGCCGACCTGGTGCGCCGCTTCGAGAGCGTCCGGCGCCCGCACCCGCTGCAGGGCGACGGCCGCCTGGTGGACGGCATCGCCCGCGAGCGGGAGCTGGTCCGCGAGGTGCGCGCCGAGGCCGACCTCGTGATCGACACCAGCGGCCTCAACGTGCACGAGCTGCGCAACAAGATCATCGGGTTCTTCGGCAACGACACCGGCGAGTCCAGCCTCCGCGCCACCGTCGTGTCGTTCGGCTACAAGTACGGCCTGCCGGTCGACGCCGACCTCGTCGTCGACTGCCGCTTCCTGCCGAACCCGCACTGGGTGCCGGAACTGCGGCCGAAGACGGGCCGCGACACCGCCGTCCGCGACTACGTCCTCGGGCAGCGCGGCGCCAAGGAGTTCCTGGACGCCTACGCCGAGGTCCTGCGTCTGCTCGCCGACGGGTACGAGCGCGAGGGCAAGCACTACGTCACGCTCGCCGTCGGATGCACCGGCGGAAAACACCGTAGTGTGGCCATGGCGGAACAGATCTCCGCCCGGCTGCGGGACGCGGGCATCGACGTGCAGGTCGCCCACCGCGACCTCGGCCGCGAATGACCGCCCGCGGCTCCCGGACGAGGAGAGAAACGGCACGGTGAAGTCCCCTGGCCCGGACGCGGGTCCGAAGGTCGTCGCGCTCGGCGGCGGCCACGGCCTCTACGCCTCGCTGTCGGCGCTCCGCCGCGTCACCGACCGGCTGACCGCGATCGTCACCGTCGCCGACGACGGCGGCTCCAGCGGCCGGCTCCGCCGCGAACTCGGCGTGCTGCCGCCCGGCGACCTGCGGATGGCGCTCGCCGCCCTCTGCGGCGACGACGAATGGGGCCAGACCTGGCGCGACGTCGTCCAGCACCGGTTCCGCAGCGAAGGCGACCTGAAGGACCACGCCGTCGGCAACCTCCTCATCGTCGCTCTGTGGGAACTGCTCGGCGGCGCCGACGCGTCCGGCTCCACCGTCGCCGGGCTCGACTGGGTCGGCCGGCTGCTCGGCGCGCACGGCCGCGTCCTCCCGATGGCGGCCGTCCCCCTCGACATCGTCGCCGAGGTGCGCGGCGCCGACCCGGCCCGCCCCGACGAGATCACCCATGTCAAAGGGCAGGTGGCGTGCGCGAAGACGCCCGGCGGGGTGCTCGGCGTGTCGCTCGTCCCCGCCGACCCGCCCGCCTGCCAGGAGGCCCTCGACGCCGTCGACGACGCCGACTGGATCGTGTTCGGCCCCGGCTCCTGGTTCACCAGCGTCCTGCCGCACCTCAAAGTGCCCGCGCTGGCCCGCGCCCTCACCACCGCCCGCGCCCGCCGCGTCGTCGCGCTGAACCTCGCGCCGCAACCCGGCGAGACCGACGACTTCTCACCGCAGACCCACCTGGAGGTCCTGCAGGCGCACGCCCCGGACCTGCGCGTCGACGTCGTCGTCGCCGACCGCGACGTGGTGGACGACCCGGCCGCGCTCGACAAGGCCGTCCAAGCCCTCGGCGGGCGCCTCGTCCTCGCCGACGTCGCCGCCGACGACGGCTCGCCGCGTCATGAACCCGCCCGGCTGGCCCAAGCCTTCGTACAGATCTTCAGCGAGTGACGACCCGCGGGGCCGAAATCGGCCACACTGCTGGGAGTCCGATAGGGGGAGGGTTCATCAGATGGCGATGACCGGTGTGGTCAAGGACGAGCTGAGCAGGCTCACGGTCATGAAGCCGTGCTGCCGCAAAGCCGAGGTCTCGACGCTGCTGCGGTTCGCGGGCGGCCTGCACCTGGTCAGCGGGCGAATCGTGATCGAGGCCGAGATCGACACCGGGGTCGCGGCACGGCGCCTGATCAAGGACATCGCGGAGGTGTTCGGACACACCTCCGAGGTCGTCGTGCTCGCGCCGAGCGGACTGCGCAAGGGCAACCGCTACGTCGTCCGCGTCTTCCGGGACGGCGAGTCGCTCGCCCGGCAGACCGGCCTCATCGACGGCAACGGCCGGCCCGTCCGCGGCCTGCCCCGGCACGTGGTCGCGGGGGCGGCCTGCGACGCCGAGTCGGCCTGGCGCGGCGCGTTCCTCGCGCACGGCTCGCTCACCGAGCCCGGCCGGTCCATGTCCCTCGAAGTGACCTGCCCCGGCCCCGAGGCCGCGCTCGCCCTCGTCGGCGCCGCCCGCCGCCTCAAGATCCACGCCAAGGCCCGCGAGGTCCGCGGCGTCGACCGCGTCGTCGTCCGCGACGGCGACGCGATCAGCGCCCTCCTCACCCGGCTCGGCGCGCACGACAGCGTCCTCGCCTGGGAAGAGCGCCGCATGCGCCGCGAAGTCCGCGCCACCGCCAACCGGCTCGCCAACTTCGACGACGCCAACCTCCGCCGCTCCGCCCGCGCCGCCGTCGCCGCCGGCGCCCGCGTCGCCCGCGCCCTGGAGATCCTCGGCGACGACGCCCCCGAGCACCTCGTCAACGCCGGCCGCCTCCGCCTGGAGCACAAGCAGGCGTCCCTGGAGGAACTCGGCCAGCTCGCCGACCCGCCCCTCACCAAGGACGCCATCGCCGGCCGCATCCGCCGCCTCCTCGCCATGGCCGACAAACGCGCCGGCGACCAGGGCATCCCCGGCACCGACGCCAACCTGACCGCCGACATGCTCGCGCCGTAATTCACTGGGGGGCGCGACCCCCCAATCCCCCGTTGCGACGCAGGCGATCCTCGCGCCGCTGTTGCGGTCCAAGAGGGGGCGTGTTCCCCGGGTTATTTGGGGTTCAGGTCGCCTCTGAGGACTCGGTGGATCAGGTCGTCGCGGAGGTGGCCGTAGCCGGTTTCGGCCCAGACGCTCTCGGACGGGTCGGCCTCGAAATAGGGGACGTCGCGGCCGTCACGGCGGTCCATGAGGATGTCGGGGGTCTCCTTCGCGCGGGCGGCGCGGGCGCAGTCGCGGCAGGCGTGGACGCGCAGGCGGCGGCGGGAGCCGATGGGGCGCCATTCGATCCTGGTGGCCGCGTCGCCGTGCAGCGGGTTGAAGAAGCAGAGCGGGCTCGGCGGGATCTCCGGCTCGCCCGCGGCGACGGCCCGCGCGGACGCGAGCGCGTCGTGGCCCTGGTCGAGCAGGACCAGGACGCCCGCCAGGTCCGGGACGCCGCGTGCCCGGTCCAGCGTCTTGGAGGCCGCCTGGTAGGCGTCCAGCGCCCTGGTCATCAGGTCGCCGGCGCGCTCCCCGGAGACGGGCACGTCGGTGGTGTCGAGGAGCTCGCCGAAGGCGATGACCTCGCGGGACGTCTGCTCGCGGAGCTGGTCCTCGCTGGCGCGCTTCGCCGTGGAGAAGACCGTCCTGGGCAGGAGCAGCGCGCTGCCCGCGCGGTGCGCCGACGCCATGCGGCGGCGCCGCCACAGGAGGAGGCCGCCGAGTCCGGCGGCGGCCGCGACGCCCGCGGCGCCGAGAGTGAGCGGCACGGCCGAGGAGCCGCCGGACGACGGGTCCTCCTCCGGCTCCGACTCCGAGCGGCGTTCCTGGGCGCGCTTCTGGATCAGCGCCGACTGGCGGTCGTACTCCTTCTTCGCGTTGCCCGACAGCATGAGGTCGGCGATGCGGTCGAGGCGGGCCGCGAGCGACGCGTCGTCCATGGAGCGGTCGAAGGCCACAGCCCAGGCGGCGTAGCGGGCCTGGTGGTCGCCGCCGAACTCCTTCGCCCGCAGGTCGTCGCCGATGTCGCTGAACGTGATGTAGACGCCGTCCCTGCCGAGCTTCGCGTGCACGACCGTCGCCAGCTGGTCGTCGTCGCTCCAGGTTCCGCCCTTGACCAGCGGGACGAGGACGACGAAGACGGGGACGGGGAATCCGCGGAACTTGGCGCTGAGCCGTGCGCGGTCCGCCTCGGGCAGCGCGGAGGCGAGGGACGGGTCGACGTAGATGGGGGAGCGCCGCAGCGCCGCGGCCAGCCGATCGCCGGGGGATGGTTCACTCGACACCGAGATACTCCTGGATGCGCCGGATCAGATCGCCGTCGGCCCCGAAGGCGGTGTCCTTCCAGACCCCGGCGATGGTGTGGTGGGGGCGCGGCCCGTCCGGGCCGGGGACCTTCAGCTCCCGCGCCGCCAGCTCCGCCGTGCCGCGGCCTCCGCACGCCGCGCAGACGCGGCGCCGCCTGGGGCCCGCCGTGCCCAGCCGCAGCTTCCGGTTCTGCGTCGACGTGCCGTGCAGCGGGTTGACGTAGCAGGGCGCCGGGGGCCTCTCGGTCTTGTGGACGAGGGCCGCCCGTCCCAGCCGGGCCAGGACGATCGTGCCGACGAGGTCGAGGGACCTGCCGGGATCGTCGCCCGCGTCGTCGTAGAGGATCTGCGCGACGTCATAGGCGGACACCGCGTACTCGCGGCCCGGGTTCCCGGTGCTCTTGGGCAGTAGGGCGCGCAGCCGGTCCAGTTCCCGGCGGCCCATGCGGCGCAGCCACTTCATGGACGGCTCGGCGGGCGCACCCGGGCGGGCCTCCACGGTGGCGATGGCGGGGACCGGGCGGGGCTCGCGGCGCCGCCGCCGGTACGCTGCGGCGCCCACGCCCGCGCCGTACAGGGTGAGGCCGGCGACCGGGCCGGCGAGCAGCAGGCCGGTGAGGAAGGGGGCCCTGGTCTCGGCCTCGGCCGGCCGCAGCCGGTCCTCCTGCCCGAACGGGTCGGGCGTGCTGTAGAGGCGGGGGGTGTCCGGGGGCCCGGACCGGGCGTCCCGGATGACCCGCAGCCGGGCGGACAGCCGGTCGGCGAGGTCGGCGAACCGGTTCTCGGTGTCGGCGGGCCGGTCCGCGGTGTCGTCCTCGATGGAGTACAGCCGGCGCGGCACGCCGAACGCCTTCTCCTCGAACCAGGAGGACGAGTTGACGAGCACGTAGAGGCCGTCGCGCCGGAGCCTGTCGTGGAGCCAGTGCAGGAACACGTCGTCCCTGCCCTGGCTCTCCGACTCCGACTTGTTGGGGATCACCACCACGTAGACGGGCGTGCCGAGCACGGCCGCCGCCGACCGCATCGCCTCCCGGACGCGAGCGCGTCCGGCCTCGTCCAGCGCCGAGGCCATGTCGGGGTCGACGAAGAGGGGGTCCTCGGCGAGCGCCGCCGCGACGCGTTCCAGCCTGTGCTGCGCGTAGGCGGGGACCGGCTCGCTCGCGGCCGCGGGCGCCGCCGCGAGCAGCGGTGCGACGACGGCGACGGCCGTGAGGACGAGAATCCGGGCGATGGCGTTCACCGGCGCTTCCTTCCGCCCGCCGCGGAAACCGGCCTGGCCTTGCTCCGCGTCTTTCCGGCCCGTGCCTTCCGCCTCCGGTTCCGGTAGGACGCCAAGAGGAGCAGGAGGAGGAGGAGCGCGCCGCCGCTGAGCGCGGTACCGGTGGCGAAAGCACGCCATTCGGCCCGGCTCGCGGCCCGTTCCGACCGGTCGTGGGCGTCCAGGGCGATGCGCGTCTTCGACTTCGGCCGCGGCCCGCCGGCCTCCCGCCGCTCCTTGGCGCGGCCGGACAGGACGATCTCCACGAACCGCTCGACCATCGCGACCGCGCCCGCGTCGGACGGCAGTTCCGACGCCGTGGCCCACATCGCGTCCTTCACCGGGAGCGTGGCGCCGCCGTACTGGACGGCCGTGAACGACGGGCTCGTCGGGTCCGCGACGATGTAGACGCCCGGGCGGCCGAGGTCGTCGTGCAGCAGCGGGACGAGGTCCTCCGTCCCGTAGCCGTCGGCGAGCACCGTCGGCGTCACCGCGACGTAGGCGGGGACGCCGAGCCGGGCGACGGCCTTCTTGATCCGCCCGGCCGCGTCCGCCGGCAGCGCACGCGGTGCGTGATCGGTCACGTAGACGGGGTCGCGGCGCAGTTCCGCGATGAGGTGGTCGATGCGGCTCACCGGCTTCGCACGCTCCAGCACGGCGCCCGCGGCGCCCGCGGCGGGCACCGGCACGCACGCGAGCAAAGCACCGATCACCAGGACAGACATGCCGCGCCACATGGACGGCGAGTGTAGTGATGATCGACGAATGCCGTGAGCTGGGGTACAAGCGGAGGAATCCCCCGGCCGGGGGACGCCCGTCTCACCCGTGAAAACCCACACCGCCGGTGTCGGGCTACCCGCGAGTCATTGGATAGGGTCGAGAGCGGGGAGGACCCCGGGTCCACCGCAGTTAACAGTCCGGCCCGAGCCGGGCGATACGACGTGAGGGAGAGCCGTTCCGTGACCATCCGAGTAGGCATCAACGGGTTCGGCCGGATCGGCCGCAACTTCTACCGCGCTGTGAAGGCGAGCGGGGCCGACATCGAGATCGTGGCGGTCAACGACCTGACCGACAACGCCACGCTCGCCCAGTTGCTCAAGTACGACAGCATCCTCGGCCGTTTCCCCGAGGACGTGCGCGCGACCGCCGACGAGATCGTCGTGGGCGGCAAGGCGATCAAGGCGTTCGCCGAGCGCGACCCCGCCAACCTGAAGTGGAGCGACGTCGGCGCGGACGTCGTCGTGGAGTCCACCGGTTTCTTCACCGACGCCACCAAGGCCAAGGTGCACGCCGACAACGGCGCCAAGAAGGTGATCATCTCGGCGCCGGCCAAGAACGAGGACGTCACCCTCGTGCTGGGCGTCAACGACGACAAGTACGACCCCGCGGCGCACACGGTGATCTCCAACGCGTCCTGCACCACCAACTGCCTGGCCCCGCTGGCGAAGGTGCTGCACGACAACTTCGTCATCGAGAAGGGCCTGATGACGACGATCCACGCCTACACGCAGGACCAGAACCTGCAGGACGCGCCGCACAAGGACCTGCGCCGCGCCCGCGCCGCCGCGCTGAACGTCGTGCCGACCTCCACCGGCGCCGCCAAGGCGATCGGCCTCGTGCTGCCCGAGCTGAAGGGCAAGCTGGACGGCTACGCGCTGCGCGTCCCGGTGCCGACCGGCTCCGCCACCGACCTGACCGTCAACGTGTCCCGCGAGGTCACGGTCGAGGAGGTCAACGCGGCGTTCAAGGCCGCCGCCGAGAGCGGCGCGCTGAAGGGCTACCTCACCTACACCGACGACCCGATCGTCTCCAGCGACATCGTCACCGACCCGGCGTCCTGCATCTTCGACTCCGGGCTGACCAAGGTCATCGGCGACCAGGTGAAGGTCGTCGGCTGGTACGACAACGAGTGGGGCTACTCCAACCGCCTCGTGGACCTCGTCAAGCTCGTCGGCTCGCAGCTCTGATCGCCGTTCGGGCGGAGCCGGGGGTCTGGGGGCCGCCCCCGGACGAACCCTGACCCCGACCGTTCGACAAGCCGTCTCCGCCGTGGCCGCCGCGCCCAGGATGGGCGCGCGGCCACGGCGCGGCCGTGCAGGGAAGGACATCGCATCCCGATGCGCACCATTGACGATCTCGACGTCGCCGGAAGGCGGGTGCTCGTCCGCGCGGACTTGAACGTCCCGCTGCGGGACGGCGCCATCACCGACGACGGGCGGATCCGGGCCAGCCTCCCGACGATCGAGGCGCTGCGCGCCAAGGGCGCCAAGGTCATCGTCTGCGCCCACCTCGGCCGTCCCAAGGGCGAGGTCAAGCCCGAGTTCTCGCTGGCGCCGGTCGCCCGGCGGCTCGGCGAGCTGCTCGGCGCGGACGTGGCGTTCGCGTCCGACGTCGTGGGCGACTCCGCCCGCGCCACCGCCGAGGGCCTCGCGGACGGCGGCGTCGCGCTGCTGGAGAACCTGCGCTTCGAGCCGGGCGAGACCAGCAAGGACGACGCCGAGCGCGGCGCGCTCGCCGACCGGCTGGCCGCCCTCGCCGAGGTCTACGTCGGCGACGGGTTCGGCGCGGTCCACCGCAAGCACGCCTCCGTCTACGACGTGCCGCGGCGGCTCCCGCACGCGGCCGGCGGGCTGATCGCCGCCGAGGTCGAGGTGCTGAAGCGGCTCACCGAGGACGTCGAGCGCCCCTACGCGGTCGCGCTCGGCGGGTCCAAGGTGTCCGACAAGCTCGGCGTCATCGACAACCTGCTCGGCAAGGCCGACCGCATCCTGATCGGCGGCGGCATGGTGTTCACCTTCCTCAAGGCGCAGGGCCACGAGGTCGGCAAGAGCCTCCTGGAGGAGGACCAGCTCGGCACCGTCCGCGACTACCTGCGGCGGGCCGAGGAGGCCGGCGTCGAGTTCGTGCTGCCCGTCGACATCGTCGCGGCCACCGCGTTCGCGGCCGACGCCGACCACGCCGTGGTCGCCGCCGGCGCGATCCCGGCCGACCGGCTCGGCCTCGACATCGGCCCCGAGTCCGGCAAGCTGTTCGCCGCGCGCCTCGCCGACGCCCGGACGGTGTTCTGGAACGGCCCCATGGGCGTGTTCGAGATGGAGCCGTACTCGCACGGCACGCGCGCCGTCGCGCAGGGCCTCATCGACTCGGGCGCGTTCACCGTGGTCGGCGGCGGCGACTCGGCCGCGGCCGTCCGGCAGCTCGGCTTCGACGAGGCCGCCTTCTCGCACATCTCGACCGGCGGCGGCGCCAGCCTCGAATACCTCGAAGGCAAGACGCTGCCCGGCCTGCAGGCTCTGGAGGACTGACCGATGGCCCCCGCTACCCCTTCCCGTAAGCCGCTGATGGCCGGCAACTGGAAGATGAACAACAACCACCTCGAGGCGATCGCGCTCGTCCAGAAGATGGCGTTCGCGCTCAAGGAGCCCGACTACGACGCCGTCGACGTTGCGGTGATCCCGCCGTTCACCGCGATCCGCTCCGTGCAGACGCTGATCGACGCCGACCGGCTCGGGATCCAGTACGGCGCGCAGGACGTCTCCCAGCACGCCTCCGGCGCCTACACCGGCGAGATCTCCGCCGCGATGCTGGCGAAGCTCGGCTGCACCTACGCCGTGGTGGGGCACTCCGAGCGCCGCCAGTACCACGCGGAGGACGACGCCGTCGTCAACGCCAAGGCGCGGGCGGCGCTCGCCGCCGACCTCACCCCGATCCTGTGCGTGGGCGAGGGCCTGGAGGTCCGCAAGGCGGGCGAGCACGTCCGGCACTGCCTCACCCAGCTCGACGGCGGGCTGGAGAAGATCACCGCCGAGCAGGCGCGCCGCACCGTGATCGCCTACGAGCCGGTCTGGGCCATCGGCACCGGCGAGGTCGCCACCCCGCAGGACGCGCAGGAGGTGTGCGCCGAGATCAGGACGCGAATCGCCGAGCTGTACGACGGCGGGGTGGCCGACGAGGTGCGTATCCTGTACGGCGGTTCGGTCAAGGGCGGCAACGTCGCCAAGCTGATGGCGCAGGACGACGTGGACGGCGCCCTGGTCGGCGGCGCCAGCCTGGACCCGGGAGAGTTCGTCAAAATCTGCCGGTACCGGGAGCTCCCCGTCTGATCAAAACTGATCAATTCAGTTTGAACTGGGGGTTCTTGCCGAACCAGCGGGTAGTTCGTCGTACCCTTCGTAGCTGACGGGTAAACCGCCCGGCCCGACCCTCCGTCCCGACCTACAGACAAAGGCGTTGAAGAATCGTGATCATCGCATCGTCCATCGTGCTCATCGTCACGAGCCTGCTGATGGTGGTCCTCGTCCTGATGCACAAGGGCAAGGGCGGCGGGCTGTCGGACATGTTCGGCGGCGGCGTCTCGTCGTCCCTGGGCGGGTCGTCCGTGGTCGAGCGCAACCTCGACCGGCTGACCGTCGGCGTCGGGGTGCTGTGGTTCGCGTCCATCGTCGTGCTGGGGCTGCTGTTCAAGCACAAGGGCGTCGGCTGAGCCACCCGTCTGACACATGCGATCACCGCGCCGCCCCAGGAGGTCACGGGCGGCGGCGGAACACCGAGCGAGGAGTTATCCGTGGGTAGTGGCAACGCGATTCGGGGCAGCCGTGTCGGGGCCGGTCCGATGGGAGAGGCGGAGCGCGGCGACGCCGCCCCCCGCGTCTGGGTGACCTTCTACTGTGCCAACCGGCACGAGACCCGCCCCAGCTTCGCGACGGACGTCGCGGTCCCCGAGACGTGGGACTGCCCGCGCTGCGGGTTCCCCGCCGGTCAGGACTCCGAGAACCCCCCGGCGCCGCCGAAGACCGAGCCGTACAAGACGCACCTGGCCTACGTGAAGGAGCGCCGCAGCGACGAGGACGGCGAGGCCATCCTCGAGGAGGCGCTCGCCAAGCTCCGCCAGAAGCGCGCCGCCGTCAAGAAGGCCATGGAGGCCGCGGCCCGCTGAGCCGCCCTCCGCACAGGCATCCGTGCGGCCCGGCCCCTGCGAAGGGGACCGGGCCGCACGCCGTTTCGGGGGCGGGGACGCGGCGTCAGCGGTCGGGGGCGCAGAGGCGGTCGTCGGTGGACACCAGCACCGTGCTGGCTATCTCCGGCTTTGTCCCTCCATGAGGCGTCCAGGCGCCGGGCCTGAGCCCCCGCGGAAGCGCCGCCACGAGCAGGGACCGCCTCCCGTCGAATATTCTTCGGGATATGAGGCTCGCGGGCGTGGTTCGCGCGCGGGAGTTCGGCACCGGCGGACGATTCGGAGGCGACGGGTGGACGCGGTCGACCAGGCGATCCTGCGGCGGTTGCAGCGGGACGGGCGGCAGACGAACCGGGAGCTGGCCGAGGCGGTGGGGATCGCGCCGTCCACGGCCCTGGAGCGGACGCGGGCACTGCGGTCCCGGGGAGTCGTCACCGGATTCCACGCGGCGGTCGACTTCGAGCGCCTCGGCCGCGGGGTGCAGGCGCTGATCTCGATCCGGATCCGGCCGCAGTCGCGGGAGGCGATCGAGTCGGCCCGGGACGGCATGGCCGCGATGCCCGAGACCGTCGGGGTGTTCGTGGTGACGGGCAACGAGGATCTGCTCGTCCACGTCGCGGTGCCGAGCACCGCGTACCTGCGCGACTTCGTGCTCGACCGGCTGGCGCGGCGCAAGGAGTTCGTGGACGTCCGCACCACGGTCGTCTACGACCACGTCCAGGCGGTGGAGCAGTCCGAACTTCCATCGCCGGACAGGCGGTAGTCCCGAACGTCCTGCGCCGGGCTGCCCCTTCGCCACGATCAGAACGAACGTGTGACGGCCGCAGCCCTCTGGGTCGAACGAACGACGGCTGCTGAACAGATGGGCCGCATCTTCTTCTAGCGTCCGACGCATGGACCGACGAAGCAATGCCTCCGGATCGATGCTGGTGCTCGCTGCCGGGGTGCTCTGGGGGTCCGTCGGGCCCGCGCAGGTGCTGGCCGCCCCCGCCGCCGGGCCGGTCGCGGTCGGCGGGGCGCGGATCCTGTCCGGCGGGCTGATCCTGGCCTTGCTCGCGCTCGTGGCGAACCGGCGCGCGTTCGTGACGCTCGGGCGGCGCACGTGGCCGCCGCTGCTGGCGGCCTCCGCCGCGACCGGGACGTTCCAGGCGGCGTTCTTCAGCGCCGTCGACCGCACCGGCGCCGCCGTCGCGACCGCCGTGGTGTTCGGCCTGGCGCCGGTCTCGACCGGGCTGTGCGAGCGGCTCGTCCTCGGGACCCGGCTGAGCCGCAGGTGGTGGGCCGGGACGGCGGCCGCGATCGGCGGCGTCGCGCTGCTGATGCTGCCCGGGTCCACCGTCGGCGTCGACCCGGTGGGCATCCTGCTGAGCCTCGCCGGCGGGACGTGCTTCGGCGTCTACACCGTGTCCGCCAAGGTCCTCACGGGACGGGACGCGGGCATGGCCGCGGCCGTGTCGGTCACGCTGCTGGCCGGGGGAGCGGCACTGCTGCCCTGGACGCTCGCGGAACTGCCCGCCCTCGCCGCGCCGCGCTCGGCGCTGCTGGTCGGCTGGCTCGGGATCGCGGCGACCGCGGCCGCGTACATGTTCTTCGTCACCGGCCTCGGCGGGGTGACGGCGGCCGCCGCCGGGACGCTCAGCCTCGCCGAGCCGCTGGTGGCGTCGGGTCTCGCCATCGCGGTCCTCGGCGAGCGCCTCTCGCTCCCCGTCGCGGCGGGATCGCTGCTCCTGCTGGGCGGGCTGTTCGTCGTCTCCGTCCCGGCACGGGCGCGGCCGGCCCGATATGATGGCGATCACGTGACTGGCGCAGTCAAGGTGGAGACGACCACCGGGGAGCGAAACTAGTCCGCACGCCGCGCGCCTGGGTGTACGGGTCCCCTTCGCCGGGGCGCCCGAAGTCCCGGCGCGAGCAGCGCGGAGGCTCACGATGCACGAACCGCCCGTACCCCATCTGCAGAGCAGCGACCCGGAGATCGCCGGGCTGGTGGAGGCGGAGGCCCGCCGCCAGTACGAGAAGATCCGGCTGATCGCGTCCGAGAACTACGTGTCCCCGGCGGTCCTGGAGGCCACCGGGTCGGTGCTGACGAACAAGTACTCCGAGGGCTACGCCGGCAAGCGGTACTACGAGGGGCAGCAGAACGTCGACCCGATCGAGCTGCTGGCGATCGGGCGGGCGAAGGAGCTCTTCGGCGTCGAGCACGCCAACGTCCAGCCGTACTCGGGGTCGCCCGCGAACCTCGCCGTCTACATGGCGTTCCTGGAGCCCGGCGACCCGGTGATGGGCCTGTCGCTGCCGATGGGCGGGCACCTCACGCACGGCTGGTCGGTGTCGGCCACCGGCACGTGGTTCCGCCCCGTCCGCTACGACGTGCGCGCCGACACCGGCCGCGTCGACATGGACCAGGTCCGCGACCTGGCGCTGAAGGAGCGGCCGAAGCTCATCTGGTGCGGCGGCACCGCCATCCCGCGGACGATCGACTTCCCGGCGTTCGCGGAGATCGCCCGCGAGGCGGGCGCGGTGCTCGCCGCCGACGTCGCGCACATCGCGGGGCTGATCGCGGGCGGCGCGCACCCGTCCCCGGTGGGGCACGCCGACGTGATCTCCACGACCACGCACAAGACGCTGCGCGGCCCGCGCGGCGCGATGGTCATGTCGACGGCCGAGCACGCGAAGGCGATCGACAAGGCGGTGTTCCCGGGCCTGCAGGGCGGCCCGCACAACCACACGACCGCCGCGATCGCGGTCGCGCTGCGGGAGGCGGCGGAGCCGGGCTTCGCCCGGTACGCGCGGCAGGTCGTCGCGAACGCGAAGGTGCTGGCCGCCGCGCTGGCCGACCGCGGCTACGACCTGATCTCCGGCGGCACCGACAACCACCTCATCCTGATCGACCTGACGAACAAGGGCGTCGCGGGCAAGCCCGCCGCGCAGGCCCTCGACCGCGCGGGGATCGAGCTGAACTACAACGCCGTCCCGTTCGACCCGCGCAAGCCGTTCGACCCGTCCGGGCTGCGGCTCGGCACCGCCGCGATCACCACCCGCGGCCTCGCCGAGGGGCAGATGCCGCAGGTGGCGGCGTGGATCGACGAGGTCGTGCAGGCCGCCGCCGGCAACGACGGGACGGTCGTCGAGCGGGTCGCCGGGGAGATCCGGGAACTGCTGGCGTCCTACCCGATGCCGGGCTGGGCGACGCCGCGCTAGGCGCCGCGCAGAACGGTGATCATGCGCCAGGCCTCGGGGTCGGTGAGGGCCACGGCGTCCTCGCCGGTCCCGAAGTCGCCGTACCGGGCGACGACGCCGAGGCCGCCGGCGAGGCGGAGCGCGGCGTCCAGCTCGGTGGCGGTCCAGAAGCGGTAGGGGACGACGTCGCGGATCACCCGCGTGGCGTCCCCCTCCGTGATCGTCATCGTGACGTGGTCGTCGGCGATCTGGGTGACCGGGTCGAGCCGGTCGGACGGCTCGCCCCACCGCACGCTCGCCCGGACGCCGCCGCGCTCGACCGTCCAGCCGGTGCTGACGCTGGGCTCGCCGCCCAGCCGGTCGCGGGGGTGCGACATCTCCACGATGTAGAGGCCGCCGGGGGACAGGTGCGCGGCGACGCGGCGCAGGTGCGCGACGAACGCGTCCAGCGTCATGAGGTGGGACGTCGAGTCGAGCATCGTGACGACGAGGTCGAACCGGCGGCCGAGGTCGAACCGGGTCATGTCGTCCTGGACGACCTCGATCCGCGCGCCGGGGCGGGCGGCGTAGGCGCACATCGCCGGGTTCAGGTCGAGCGCCGTCGCCGCGAGGCCGCGGCGCCCGAACTCGCGGGCGTGCTCGGCCGGCCCGGCGGCCAGTTCCAGCACCGTCGCGGGCTTCAGGCCGTGCTCGGCGCACCAGCCGAGCAGGACGTCGGCCTCGGCGGCCACGTCGCGGAACGAGCAGGCCAGCTCGTAGGCCCCGGGGTCGTCATAGATGCCGCTCACCCGGCCATCCTGCCAGCGCCTCCGCGCCGCCGGGACGGGCGCCGGGCCGCAGCCTGATCTCCAGGATCGCGGCGTCCTCGGTGTGCCGCGCCCGGCCGCCGAGCGAGCCGAGCAGCCGCCGGATCCGCGTGTTGGCGGTGAGCACCGTCGCGCGCAGCTCCACCAGGCCGCGGTCGTGCGCCACCGCCAGGATCAGCTCGGCGAGGCCGCGCCCGAGACCGCGGCCCTGCCAGGCGTCCTCGACCAGGAACGCCACCTCCGCGACGCCCGGATCGATGACGTGGACGAGGTGCGCCATCGCGAGCAGCGACCCGTCCGCGCCCTCGGCGACCAGCGTCAGGCCGCGCGCCGGGTCGCAGAATCCTTCGAACACCCGTTGCGTCGGGTACGGCTTCGAGCTGAAGTAGCGCATCCTGCGGCTGTCGAGGGAGCAGCGCTCGTGCAGCGCGCGGACGGCGTCCGCGTCGCGCGGCTCGATCGGCCGGACGACGACCTGCGTGCCGTCGCGGAGCGTCATCCGGCGGCGGGAGGGACGGCGCGGCGCGGCGGGCAGCGCGGTCCGCACCAGGGCGTCCGCCCGCGCCGCCTCCGTCGCGGTGAACGGCAGCCCGTACCTGCGCAGCCGCACGCGGCGGCCGCTCGCCGGGACGAGGAGGACGCAGCGGTCCGGCTCGGGCACGCCGGGTTCGGCCCAGCCCGCCTCGTCGGCGCGCAGCAGCTCGGCGAGGACCCCGGGCAGGGCGTGCGGCTCGGACCGCAGCCGGGACGCCAGCAGGAGGGCGCGGGTCGGCTCGTCCACCAGCTCGTGCGGGCGCGCGGGAAGGACGGAGGTGCGGGCCCCGCCCGCCGCGCCCAGCGTCTCGGCGAGCTCCCGGGCGCCGGGGCCGCCGTGCGGGACGTCGACGATGAACTCGTCCACGACCCCTTCGGCGTCCATCTGGACGGACAGGCCGAGGATGTTGGCGCCCCGCCGGCCCAGCGCGGCGGTGAGCAGGGCCAGGCGTCCGGGCCTGTCCTCGATCTCGGTGCGGATGCGGAACAGCGGCATGGAACGTTCCCTCCGGGGGGCCGGGCGCCGTGTGCGCCCGGTGGGGTCGCCCGCAAGGCTGGCCGACCCGTGTTACGCGACCGCTACGTCACCGTGTGCCGGTGGTTTCACATTCCGGACCGGGGGTTGAGCCGTCCGCGCCGACCGCCTAGCGTGCGGTAAGTGATCGACCCCGTGAGCGGTGAGGACGTCAACGATCGACCGCGGCGCGGCCCGTCCTCGACCCGGCTGCCGCTGCTGCTCCCCGGTTCGCTCAGCGACGAGCAGCGAGCCGTGTACGAGGCGGTGACGGGTGGCCCCCGCGCCGCCGGCCGCACCCCGCCGTTCGGCATGGCCGACGACATCGGGCGGCTGCACGGCCCCTTCAACGCCATGCTGTACAGCCCGTCCGTCGGGCTGCCGCTCCAGGACCTCGGCGTCGCGCTGCGGTTCCGGACGGCGTTCACCAAGCGCGAGCGGGAGATCGCCACGCTGGTCGTCGCCGCGCACGTCCGGTCCGACTACGAGTGGTACGCGCACGAGCGGATCGGCCGCCGGCACGGGCTCACCGACGCGGAGATGGACGCGCTGCGGGAGGGCCGCGCGCCCATGTTCGGCGACGTCCGCGAGCGCGTCGTGCTGGAGGCGGCCCGGCAGCTCGCCGCCGAGGGCGACCTCGCCGACGCCGTGTTCACCGAGGCGGTCGCGACGCTCGGCCGCGCCGCCCTCGTCGAGCTGGTGACGCTCGTCGGCTACTACAAGGCGCTCGCGCTGCAGCTGCGCGTGTTCCGGGTGGGCGTCCCGGACGGCGAGGACGCGCCCGAGTGGCCCGCGGACGACCCGGCGGCGCCGGGCACGGGCGGGGCCGGGGATGGATGAGGTCCTGCGCACGGTGCGGCTCGTGCTGCACCCGGTGTCGATGCGCGACCACCGCGCGCTGCTGACGCACTGGACGGGGCCGCTCGTGCGGCGCCACCTCTTCGACGACCGGATGGTCACGCCCGTCCAGGTCAGTGAGATCATCGAGGCGAGCGAGCGGGACTTCGCGACGGAGGGCTACGGGCTGTGGGCGCTGCGCCCGGTCCGCTGGTCCGGCGGGATCGACGGCGCCGGCGCCGCCGGCGCCGCGCCCGGGGACCCGCTGATCGGCGTCGCCGGGCTCAGCCACCACGAGGGGCCGCTCGGCCACGGCGTGGACGTCGAGATCCTTTACAGCCTGGAGCCGGACCACTGGGGGAGGGGCCTCGCCGCCGAGGCGTCCCGCGCGGTGCTCGACTACGCGTTCGGCGTGGTCGGCGTGCACCGGATCACCGCCGAGATCGACATGGCCAACGCGGCGTCGGCGGAGATCGCGCTCCAGCTCGGGATGCGGCGGTGGCGGGACGGCCCGGCGGGCCCCGACGGCGCCGCCTACTACGCGGCGGACCGCTCCCGCTGGGTCGGATCCCGTCGAATAGTCGACGCGATCCCATAGAATCCGTTGCCACCTGTTGCTCTTGCTGCGGAATACAGCAGTATGTGCGCATGAGTCCCTCCTCGGGCAGAGCGCCGCTCGCGCCCGGATTCGTCAACGGCGGCGTGTCCTTCTGGTACCGGGCCGGCGGGCGCCCCGGCCCCGGACCGCGCCTGCCGGGCCCCCGCACGGCGGACGTCTGCGTCGTCGGCGCCGGCTACACCGGCCTCTGGACGGCCTACTACCTCAAGCGCGCCCGCCCCGACCTGCGGATCGTCGTGCTGGAGCGGGAGTTCGCGGGGTTCGGCGCGTCCGGCCGCAACGGCGGCTGGGTGCTGGGCGAGATCGCCGGGGACCGGCAGCGGTACGCCGCCCGGCACGGCCGCCCCGCCGCGATCGCGCTGCAGCGCGCCATGTTCGGGGCGGTGGACGAGGTCGTCCGCGTCGCCGCCGAGGAGGGCATCGACGCGGACCTCGTGAAGGGCGGCGTGCTGCACGTCGCCCGCAACGCCGCGCAGCGCGCCCGGCTCGCCGCCATGGTCGACGAGGCGCGCCGCTGGGGCTGGGCGGACGACGACCTCGTGCCGCTGCCCGCCACCGAGCGGGACGACCGGCTCCGCGTCGAGGGCGCGACCGGCGCGGCGTGGAGCCCGCACTGCGCCCGCGTCCAGCCGGCCGCCCTCGCGCGCGGCCTCGCCGCGGTCGTCCGGGGGCTCGGCGTGCGGATCTACGAGGGGACGCCGGTAGTCCGGATCAACCCGCGGCGCGGCGGCGCGGCGTCCGCCGTCACCCCGTACGGCACGGTCACCGCCGGGTACGTGCTGCGTGCCACCGAGGGCTTCACCGCCGGCATGCCCGGCCACCGCCGCGACTGGCTCCCGATGAACAGCTCGATGATCGTCACGACGCCGCTGCCGGCGGTGACGTGGAAGTCGATCGGCTGGGAGCGCCGCGAGCTGCTCGGCGACATGGCGCACTACTACATGTACGCGCAGCGCACCGCCGACGACCGGATCGCGTTCGGCGGCCGGGGCCGCCCGTACCGCTACGGCTCCCGCGTCGACGACGGCGGCCGCACCGACCCCGGCACCGTCGGTGCCCTCTGGACGATGCTGACCGCGATGTTCCCCGCCGTCGCCGACGAGGCACAGGTCGACCACGCCTGGTCGGGCGTCCTCGGCGTGCCCCGCGACTGGTGTTCGACCGTGGTCCTCGACCGTGCGGCGGGGCTCGGCCACGCGGGCGGGTACACCGGGCACGGCGTCGCGGCGGCCAACCTCGCCGGCCGGACGCTCCGCGACCTCGTTCTGGGCGAGGACACCGCGCTGACCGCGCTGCCGTGGGTGGACCGCGGCGTACGCCGCTGGGAGCCGGAGCCGCTGCGCTGGCTCGGCGTCCACGCCATGTACGCGCTCTACCGGGCCGCCGACGCGCGCGAGTCGGCCACGGGGGCTGCGGGCACGTCGGCCCTGGCGCGGCTCGCCGACCGGATCACCGGCCACTGACGAGCCGCTGGACGTCACCGTAGGAGGGCGCGGGCCGGTCACCGTCCTCGCCGGTGACGCCGAGGGCCGCCGCGACGGCGGCCTGCAGCGCCTTGCGGAACGGCAGCGAGCCGGTGCTGATCCGGTGCACGCCGAGCCGCTCCAGCCGCGGATACCCGGTCTTGCCCGGCAGGTAGAGGACGTTGACCGGCGACACGCGGGCCGAGACCCTCGCGCTGGCCCGCCTGCGCGAGCGCGGCGCCGCTGGCGAAGTCCCACGCGTTGGGCAGGACCAGCGGGCGGTCACCGTGGTGAAGATCGTGGAAGCTCACCGGACGCCCTCCCCTCCGTGCACGACCGCCTCGACCGCACCCGCGGCGAGCCCCGGCGCCTGGCCGGCGCCGGGGCACGGCCGCCGTCGGCGTACCGGTCGATGACCGTCTCTGTCTTCTGCATGCCTCGAACATAGGGACGGTACGTTTCACTCCCGGTCGAAGTGTCCGCCGTGCCAGGTGGGGAGGGGGGCGCGGCCCACGGCGACGTCGAACGCGGCGCGGGCCAGCAGCCGCGTCGAGTCGAGCGTGGGCAGGGGCGACACGTCGGGCGTGACCAGGAGCGGGATCTCGGTGCACACGAGCGCGACGGCGTCGCAGCCGCGCTCGGCGAGCCGCTCGATGATCCGGACGTACTCGCGGCGCGACTCCTCGGTGAAGACGCCGTTGACCAGCTCGTCGAAGATGATCCGGTCGACGGTCTCGCGGTCGGCGGGCCCGGGCACCTCGGCGGCGATCCCGCGCGCGGCCAGCTCGCGCGGGTAGACGGGGCCGTCCATGGTGTAGCGGGTGCCGAGCACGCCGACGCGGGTCCGGCCGTCGCGGGCGGCCCGGCCGGCGACCACGTCGGCGATGTGCAGGCCCGGCAGCGGCAGGTCGTCGCCGGGACGTTCCAGGGCCAGGTGGGCGGTGTTGTCGGGGCAGACGAAGAAGCCGGCGCCCGCCGCCGCGAGCCGCCGCGCGCTCTCGGCCAGCGTCACCCTGATCGAGTCGTGGTCGCCGGCGTCCCAGGCGGGCATGCTGCGCGCCAGCGCGATCAGGTCGAGCGTCACGTCCGGATGGTCGTCGGGGCCCAGCTCGCGGAAGCCTTCCTGGCAGAAGGTCCGGAAGCAGAGCGCGGCGCCTTCCGCGCTGTGGGCCAGGATGCCGAGATGCCTCATGGCACCCGAAACTAGCCCAGGAGCAGGGACGTCAGCGCACCCAGGTCCTCCAGGCCGGCGAGGCCGTAGGCGTGGGCCGTGATCTCCTCGGCCCGGGACTCCGGGACGCGGCGGGCGGCGTTCAGCCGGAACTTCGTCGCCAGCTCGCGGGCCGAGAGCGGGTTGCCGGGCCCGCCCCGGTTGGCGTCCACCCGCTCCTCCAGCAGCGCGCCGCCGCGGGTGCGGACGCGCAGGACGGCCGGGAACTGGTGCGGGAAGATCTCGTCGCAGCGGGCGTCGGGGACGCAGCGGACCTTCGCCGCCAGCGCCAGCCGGTCGGGGTCGGCGGCGGCCGCGTCGGTGAAGTCCTCGTGGAAGACGCCGAGGCCGCCGCCGCCGAGCAGGGCCGCGGCGACCGTGTAGGGGCCGGAGAACGCGGCGTGGTACCCCGACTTCGGCCGGATCTTGTCCTCGTGCGGCTCGCCGATGGTCCGCAGCACGGGCGTCGGCGCGCCCAGTTCGATCGACTCGGCGTCCGCGGGGTCCAGGCCGCGGGCGCGCAGCCGCAGCGCCGCGTCGATCCCGGCGTGCGTGAAGTGGTTGCACGGGTACGGCTTGAAGAAGATGCCGGGCAGTTCCCAGTGCTCGCCGAGGCCGGAGGTGAGGGCGTCCAGGTCGACCTGGTCGCCGCAGAACGCCTGGAGGAACCCGAAGCGCCCTTCGAGGACGGTCGGCGGGCCGGTGATCCCGGTCCGGGCGAGCCCGGCGGCGGTGACGGCGGCGTGCGCGGCCCAGCCGCAGTGGATCCGCTTGACCGTCCCGCCCGTGCGGTTGGCCTCCAGGATGCCCGAGCCCATGCTGGCGGCGATGCCCATGGCGTCCGCGATGCCGGCGGCGTCCAGGCCGGACAGCATGGCGGCGGACGCGGCGGCGCCGACCGTCCCGCAGATCGCCGTGGCGTGCTGCCCGCGCTCGAAGAACACCGAGTTCCCGAGCTCGCGGTCGTAGCCGGCCATGCCGAGCCGCACGGTGATCTCGATCCCGACCCCGACGGCGTCCAGCAGCCGGGCCCCGGTCGCGCCACGGGCCTCCGCCACGGCCAGCGCGGCGGGCACCACCGACGCCGACGGGTGCAGGACGGACGGCAGGTGCGTGTCGTCGAAGTCGAGCGAGTGGGCGAGCGTCCCGTTCAGCAGCGCGGCGCTCGGCTCCGGCAGGCGCGTCCCGGTGCCGATCGCGGTGGCGCGGCCCTCGCCGCCCCATTCGGCGGTGAGCGCCCCGACGGCGCGGGCGGGCGGCTCCGCGGTCGCGGCCAGGCTGTTGCCCAGGACGTCCAGGACGCGGCGGGCGGCGTCCTCGCGCAGCTCCGCCGGCAGCCCGTGCGAGGCGGCGGACGCGGCGAGGGCGGCGAACCGCTGGACGGGCGTCATGCCGTCACCGCCGCGAGCGGGCGGACGGGGGAGCCGGTGCCGCCCTTGATCCGCAGCGGGGCCAGCACGAACACGAACTCGTGCGGTCCGGCCTCGGCCAGGGCCTCCAGGTCCAGGTGCTCCAGGATGAAGATGCCCGACTCGACCAGCAGGATCCGGTGCACGGGCAGGACGGCGTGCCCGGCCCCCTCCGGGATCTGCTCGTAGGCGGTCGTGTCGGCGCCCGTCGCGACGATCCCGCGTGCGGCCAGCCAGTGCGCGGCGGACGGGGTCGCGCCGGGGACGCCCGTCTCCTTGCCGAGGTAGGCGGTCGCGTCGCCGAAGTTGCGGGACCAGCCGGTGCGGATCAGCGCCACGTCGCCCTCGCCCGGTTCCGCGCCCGCGCGCTCGGCGGCGAGCTGGAGGTCCTCGGCGGTCACGCCGTAGCCGGGCGGCAGCGTCGCAACCCCGTGGACGGCCGCCACGTCCAGCAGCACACCGCGGCGCAGCAGGCCCGGGAGGTTCTCGGCGCCGTGCCGGCTGAAGGCGCCCCCGCGCTGCGCCTCGGCGGCGGAGATCCCGCCGTGCAGCTCGCCGTTGTGGCTGACGTGGGAGAGCGCGTCGATGTGCGTGCCGACGTGCCCGCCGGTCACGATGATCTCGTTGGCGGCGGACCCGCCGTCCGGGCGCTCCATGTCGCCGTGCCGCCGGATCAGCGTCATCCGGAAGCCGGGGTGGTTGGGGGAGCAGGGCATGCCGGTGAAGAACGGCTGGCCCAGCTCGATCAGCCGGACCCCGCCGGCGACGGCCGCGAGCAGCGGATCCCGAGAGTTCATCAGTGGCCTTCCTGGACGGGCCGGGCGGCGGACTCGGCGGACGCGGCGGCGTCGAGCAGCCAGGCGGCGCGCTCGACGACGGCCTTGTCCACGAAGTGCCCGGCGGAGTCGATCCATGCCGCCTCGCCCTGCTCGGCGAGCCGGTCCATGAGGTCGCGCGCCCACGCGACGTCGTCCGGATCGGGGACGCACGCCTCGTGGACGACCGGAATCTGCGCGGGATGGATCACCGACCGGCCGAAGAACCCGGCCCGCCGTCCCGCGAGGGTGTCGGCGCGCAGCCCGTCCAGGTCGCGGACGGCGGTCCACACGCTCTGCGGCGGGGACGGGAGCCCGGCGGCGCGGGCGGCCACCACGACCCGGGACCGGGGCCACGCCAGCGCGTCGCCGCCCGCCCGCAGGTCGGCGGCGAGGTCGGCCTCGCCGAGCGAGATCCCGGCGACCAGCGGGTGCGCCGTCGCGAGCAGCAGGGCGTTCTCCACCCCGAGGGCCGACTCCAGGACGGGGAACACCGGAACGCCGAGCGCGTCGGCGACACGGCGCAGCTCGTCCGGGTCCTCGCATTTGGGGACCCGGACCCCGGCGAGCGCGTCCGGCGCGTTCGCCAGCAGCGCGATGTCGTCGGCGCCGTCGGGGGTGGCCGGGGCGTTGATCCGCACGTGGGCGGGCCGACCGGCGGCCAGCGCGTCCAGGACGTTGCGGCGCGCGTCCTGCTTGGCGGACGGCGCGACGGCGTCCTCCAGGTCGAGGATCACCGCGTCGGCGCCGGAGTCCAGCGCCTTGCCGAACCGGTCGGGCCGGTCACCCGGCACGTACAGCCAGGAGCGGGGCGTCACCTGATCACGCCCTTGCCGCGCAGCTCGGCCAGCCCGGCCTCGTCGACCCCGTAGCGGGCGAGGATCTCGGCGGTGTGCGCGCCGAGCGGCGGCCCCGCCGACTCGATCCGCCCCGGCGTCCGCGACAGCCGGAACAGGACGTTCTGCATCTTCACCGGCCCCAGTTCGTCGTCGGGGACGGTCGCGATGGTGCCGAGGGCCTCGAACTGCGGGTCGGCCATGACGTCGGCGGCGGTGTAGACGGGCGCGACCGCGGCCTGCGCCTCCTCGAACGCCTTGACGACCTCGCCGCGGTCGCGCGCGGCGATCCACGACCCGACGGCCTCGTCCAGCACGTCGGCGTGCTTCGCGCGCTCGGCGCCGGTCGCGAACCAGGGCTCGTCGATCAGCTCGGGCCGGCCGACCAGCCGCATCACCCGCTCGGCGATCGACTGGGCGCTGGTGGAGATCGCGACCCAGCCGCCGTCGCGGGTGCGGTAGGTGTTGCGCGGCGCGTTGTTGTGCGACCGGTTCCCGGTGCGGGCCTGGAGTTCGCCGAGCTGGTCGTAGGCGATGATCTGCGGGCCGAGCAGGGTCAGGATCGGCTCGACGATGGCGAGGTCGACCACCTGCCCCTCGCCGGTCGCCGCCCGCGCCCGCAGCGCGGTCATGACCGCGAACGCGGTGGTCAGCGCGGCGATCCCGTCGGCGAGGCCGAACGGCGGCAGGGTCGGCGGGCCGTCCGGCTCCCCGGTGATCGCGGCGAACCCGCTCATCGCCTCGGCGAGCGTCCCGAACCCGGGGCGCCGGGCGTACGGGCCGGTCTGCCCGAACCCGGTGACCCGGGCGAGGACGAGCCCGGGGTTGATCTCCTTCAGCACGTCGTAGCCGAGCCCCCAGCGCTCCAGCGTCCCGGGCCGGAAGTTCTCGATCACCACGTCGGCGTCGGCGGCCAGGCGGCGGAACAGCTCCTGCCCCTCGGGCGAGCCGAGGTAGAGCGTGATCGCCTTCTTGTTGCGGCCGAGCATCTTCCACCAGAGCCCGACGCCGTCGCGCTGGGCGCCGTGGCTGCGCACCGGGTCGCCCCTCGGGTGCTCGATCTTGATGACCTCGGCCCCGTAGTCGCCGAGCAGCGTCGCGGCGAGCGGGCCGGCGAACAGCGTGGCCGCGTCGAGGACCCGGATGCCGGACAGCGCGTCGGTCATGGGACGGTACCGCCTTCACGGACGATCGTTCCGCTAAAAGAAACGATAGTGGACAGCTCGGCCGGTTCGCGCGGGCGCCCCGGGACTCTCAAGGTGGCACTGCTCGTCGAGCTGGGTCAAGTTTTCCCAGATGTTGACCGATCGGCATGACGAGTGCCACCATGGCGCATCAGTGACCCGATGTTCCTCTTAGCGGAACGATCACCGGACGGACGGGGCGGGAGGGGCGAATGCCCGCCCGGGGGCCGGCGCCGTCGCCCGAGTGAGGACCACCCGCGAGAACTGAGGAGATGTCCCATGGCGACTACCGAGCTGCTGCTGAAGAACGTGCGGGTGGTCCGTCCCGACGCCCCCGAGGGCACCGGGCCGGAACCCCTGGACGTCGCCGTCAACGACGGCACGATCGTCCGCGTCGCGCCCGGCCTGCCCGACGACGACGCCGCCACCGTGGTCGACGGGGGCGGGCGGCTCGCCTTCCCCGGCGTGGTCGACGCCCACCAGCACTGGGGCATCTACAACGAGCTGGCGACCGACACCCGGACCGAGAGCCGCGCCAGTGCGCAGGGCGGCGTCACGACATCCCTGACCTACATGCGGACCGGCCAGTACTACCTGAACAAGGGCGGGCCCTACCGCGAGTTCTTCCCCGAGGTGCTGAGCGCCGCGCGGGGCAACGCCTACGTCGACTACGGGTTCCACCTGGCGCCGATGATGGCCGAGCACATCAACGAGATCCCGTACCTCGTCGAGGAGCACGGCGTCACGTCCTTCAAGATCTTCATGTTCTACGGGAGCCACGGGCTGCACGGCCGCTCGTCCGGCCAGAGCGAGTTCCTCATGACGCCCCCGGACGAGCGCTACGACGTCGCCCACTTCGAGTTCGTCATGCGCGGCGTCCAGGGGGCCCGCGAGCGGCTCGCCGAGTACGCCCCGCACATCTCGCTGTCGCTGCACTGCGAGACCGCCGAGATCATGACCGCCTACACCAGGATCGTCGAGCAGGACCGGTCGCTGTCGGGCCTGCGCGCCTACAGCGCGTCCCGCCCGCCGCACTCGGAGGGCCTCGCCGTCACGATCGCGTCCTACCTGGCGCACGAGACGGGCCTGCCGAACATCAACCTGCTGCACCTGTCGTCGGAGAAGGCGCTGTCGGCCGCGCTGACCATGGCGGGCGCGTTCCCGCACATCGACTTCCGCCGCGAGGTCACCATCGGGCACCTCCTCGCGGACGTCGACACCGCGCACGGCCTCGGCGGCAAGGTCAACCCGCCGCTGCGCGACCGCTCCGACGTCGAGGCGCTGTGGCGGCATGTCCTCGCCGGGGAGGTCGACTGGGTCGTCAGCGACCACGCCTGCTGCCGGGACGAGATGAAGTTCGGCGCCGACCGTGAGGACGTCTTCCTCGCCAAGTCGGGGTTCGGCGGCGCCGAGTACCTGCTGCCGGGACTCGTCGGCGAGGGCCTCAAGCGCGGCCTGCCGCTCCAGCGCGTCGCCCGGCTGACGTCCTGGAACCCGGCCCGCCGCTACGGCCTGCTCAAGAAGGGCGCCATCGCCGAGGGGTACGACGCCGACATCGCCCTGGTCGACCCCGACGCGTCCTGGACGGTCCGCGCCGCCGACTCCGAGTCGGCGCAGGAGTACACGCCCTTCGAGGGGTTCGCGATGACGGCCCGCGTCACCGACACGTTCGTCCGCGGCAACCACGTGTACCGGGACGGCGCGATCACCGGCGACCCCGTCGGCCGCTACCTGCGCCGCGGCCGGTGAGCCCGTTGCCTAGGATCGTCCGGTGACCGGCCAGACCGCCGCCCCGCCCGCGGGCGGCACCGAGGCGGCGGGGCGCGTCGCCGACGTGCTGCTGCTGTTCGCCGGCGGGCCCGAGCACCTCGGCGTCACCGCCATCAGCCGCGAGCTCGGCATCTCCAAGGCCGTCGTGTACCGCATCCTGCAGTCGCTGGTGTCCCGCGAGATGCTGGAGGCGGGCACGGCCGGCTACCGGCTCGGCCCCGCCGCCGTCGCCCTCGGCGTCAGCGCGCTGCGGCGCTTCAACGTCCGCACCGCCGCCGCGCCCGTGCTGCGGCGGCTGCGGGACGAGACCGGCGAGACGACGACGCTGTCCGGCCTCGCCGGGGACGAGCGGGTCTACCTCGACCAGTTCGAGAGCCCCCGCGAGGTCAAGATGACGGTCGAGGTCGGCCGGCGGTTCCCGCTGCACGCGGGCTCCTCGGGCCGGGTGATCCTCGCGTTCCTGCCGGCGGCGCGCCGCGAGTCGGTGCTGGCCCGCCCCCGGGCCGCGCTGACCGACCGGACCGTCACCGACGAGGCCGCGCTCCGCGCCCGGCTCGCCGAGACCGCCGAGGAGGGCGTCGCCCTCTCCCTGGGCGAGCGGCAGGCCGACGCGGGCTCGGTCGCCGCGCCGCTCTTCGGCCCGGACGGCGAGGTCCACGGGTCGATCAGCGTGTGCGGGCCCCGGCACCGCTTCACCCCGGAGGCCGTCGACCGCTACCGGACCCTCGTCCGCGACGCGGCCGAGGAGATCACCCGCACCTGGACGACGCACCGCTAGTGCGCCCGCCGGGTCACCACGCCGTTGATCTGCGGCGTGTTGTTGCTTCCGGCGCGCTCATACCAACAACACGCCGCAGGTCAACGCACCCGGTGCACCTAGAAGGTGCGGTAGTGCGTCGTCAGACGGCCGTCGTCGTGCAGGACGTGGAGCGCCGCGCCCGGGGGAGCGCCGTGGTCGGCGACGTCGCCGCCCTGCCAGGGGAAGACGAGCGTCGAGACGACCCCGGGCGCGACGAGCAGGGGCCGTCCCGCGAAGGTCGTGGCCGCCGCCGTGTGGTTGTGCCCGCACAGCACGGCCACGACCCGCGGATGCCGCTCGATGACCTCGGCCAGGCGCTCCTCGCCGAACTGCCGGATCCCGTCCACGTACGGGATGCCCTGCGGCACGGGCGGATGGTGGAAGCACACGAACGCCGGCCCGCCGGGGTCGTCGGCGAGCTGCCGGTCGAGCCAGCCGATCGTGTCGTCGTCGAGGAACCCGTGGTCCTTGCCGGGGACGGTCGAGTCGCACATCACGAACGTGGCGCCCGCGATCCTGTGAGCGCGGTTGACCGGGTTGCCGTGCGGCGGCTCGTCCAGCAGGACCTCCCGGAACGGACCCCGCACGTCGTGGTTGCCGGGGCACAGCAGCACCGGATGCGGCGAGGCCAGCAGCTTGCGGGCCTGCTCGTACTCGGCGGGCTCGCCGTGGTCGGCGATGTCCCCGGTGACGAGGACGGCGTCCAGCGGCAGGCCGTTGAGGTGGTCCATGACCCGCGCCGCGCGTTCGGCGCTCCGGTCGCCCAGGTCGAGGTGGGTGTCGCTGAGATGCGCGAAAACAAGCATGCCCGTGAATCTAGGCGGGCACCGGACCAAGATTAAGATCCGGTGGCATGCCGAAGGATTGGGCCACTTCCGTCGACCTGCACCTGGACGTCGACCCGTCCGGCGGGCGCCGGGCGGGTCTGGAGCGCGCCCTCCGCGCCGCCATCGCCACCGGACGCCTCGCCCCGGGCACGGCGCTCCCCTCGACCCGCGCCCTGTCCGCCGAGCTCGGCTTCGCGCGCGGGACGGTCAGCGCCGCCTACGACCAGCTGGCCGCCGAGGGCCACCTCATCGCCGTCCCCGGCTCCGGGACCCGGGTCGCGCCGGCCCTCGCCCCGGCGCCGGCGGCCTGGCCGCGCGTCCCGGACGCCCCCGAGGCGCCCCGGCACGACCTGCGGCCGGGACTCCCGGACCTGAGCACCTTCCCCTCGGCGGCCTGGCTGCGCTCGACCCGCCGCGTCCTCGCGGGGGCGCCGCCGGACGTGCACGCCCTCGGCGACCCGCGCGGCCGTCCCGAACTGCGCGCGGCCCTCTCCGGCTATCTCGGACGGGCCCGGGGCGTTCACGCCGACCCCGAGCGGATCGTGGTCGCCTCCGGGTACGCGCAGTCTCTCGGGCTGCTGGCCGGGGTGCTCGCCGGGCCGTTCGCGATGGAGGAACCGGGCCACTTCTTCCACCGCGCCATCGTCGAGCGCGCGGGGACCGGGATCGTCCCCCTGCCGGTGGACGGCAGGGGCGCCCGCCCCGAGGCGCCCGGCCACGCCGCCGCGGCCGTGCTCACCCCGGCGCACCAGTACCCGTCCGGCGCGACCCTCCACCCGGAACGCCGCCGCGCGTTCGCCGCCTGGGCCCGCGACACCGGCGGCACGATCATCGAGGACGACTACGACGGCGAGTTCCGCTACGACCGGCAGCCCGTCGGCGCCCTCCAGGGGATGGCCCCCGACCACGTCGTGTACGGCGGCACCGCGTCCAAGACCCTCGCCCCGGCGCTGCGCCTCGCCTGGCTCGTCCTGCCCGCCCACCTCGTCGAGCCCGTCGCCGAGGCCAAGCGGCTCGCCGACGCCCACACGCAGTCGCTCGGGCAGCTCGTCCTCGCCGACCTGATCGGCACGCACGCCTACGACCGGCATGTCCGCGCGTCCAGGCTCCGCTACCGGCGCCGCCGCGACCTGCTGGTCGAGACGTTGCGCGCCCGCGCCCCGCACGTCCGCGTGCAGGGCGTCGCGGCCGGGCTGCACGCCCTCGTCCTGCTCCCGCCCGGCGGGCCGGACGAGGACGAGGTCATGCGGCGCGCCGCGTCCGCCGGCCTCGCGCTCATGCCGCTCCGCGACCACTGGCAGGACCCGGCCGGCCGCCCGCAGGGCCTCGTCGTCGGATACAGCACCCCGCGGGGCGCCGCCTACCGGCCCGCCCTGGACGCGCTGTGCGCCGTCCTCACGGCACGGACCTAGGCCTTTCGTCGCAGACGAGAGGGGCCGCGGCCCGATGCGCGGGGGGACGGCGGCTACCTAGCGTGGAGCGCATGGACATCCCGGAGCACTACAGGTACTCGGTCATCCCGCACATCATGATCGACGGTGCCGCCGAAGCGATCAAGTTCTACACCGAGGCGTTCGGCGCCTCCGAACTGTTCCGGCTCGACGGGGACGACGGGCGCATCGTCCATGCCGAGATCAGCGTCCAGGGGTCCACGCTCATGCTCGGTGACGCCGAGGGCCCGTTCGGACCTCCGGGCGAAGCGGGGACGTCCGTGCTCCTGCACGTCTACGTCCCGGACGTCGACGCCCTGACCGCCCGCGCCGCGGCGGCCGGGGCCGAACTGCTGTCGGCCCCGGCGGACATGCCCTACGGCGCGCGGCAGTCCATGCTCCGCGACCCGTCCGGCCACGTCTGGATCTTCCTGACCCCGATCGCCGCCTGACGCCGGGACGTCACCGCCCCGGCCAGAACGGGTCCCGGCCGATGAAGCCCAGCAGCCGGGTCTGGACGTCCGCGTCACCGGGCACGTCGACGCGGGGCCCGTACTGGCCGGACGACCGGAGGACCTCCTCCATCGCCTCCATCCCGCCGAGGAGTTCGGCGCAGAAGGCGGGGTCGAGCCGCGCGTCCTGGCCGGTGGCCTTGGCGAGGTCCCACGTGTGCATGAACACGTCGGCGGTGTAGAACCGGTCGATCGCGGTGTCCAGGGGGAGGCTGCCGATGTGCGGGTTGGTGAGTTTCCGGTCCGCCGTCCCCGGGTCGTCCAGGACGGCCTGGACGCCGTCGCAGTGGACCTGCCAGGCGGCGACCGGGTCCTCGTCCACCGACGGCCCGCGCGGCAGGTCGATGCCGGCGCCGGCGGACAGGAAGCCGGGGAACCACTCGGTCAGGTGCCGCACGACGTCGCGGGCGGCCCAGCCGTCGACCGGGGACGGCGCGTCCCAGGACGAGGCGCCGCGGACCCGGTCGGTGAACAGCCCGGCGACCTCCCGGTGCCGTTCGGCCGGACGCTCAGACAGCGCCATCGGCGATCATCCTCTCCAGCTTGGCGTAGCCCTCGTTGACGCCGGTCTCCATGCCGCTGCGCAGCCAGGCGTCGCGGCCCTCGAAGCTGTCGACGAGCGACTGCGCCCGCAGCCGGGTGCGCCCGTCGCCGAGGTCGTCGAACCACAGCGTCTCCAGCGCGACCCCCTCGGGCTCGCCCTCGAACGTGAAGGTCTGCACGATGCGGCCCGGCGCCACCTCGTGGAAGGAGCCGTGGAACCCGAACTCGGCGTCGCCCTGCGCCGCCACGTATCGCCAGCTGCCGCCGGAACGGGCGTCCCAGTGCTCGATCCGGGTGGTCAGGCCGTCGGGCCCCACCCACTTCGCGAACAGCTCGGGGTCGGTGTGCGCGCGCATCAGCTGCTCGGGCGTCGCCGCGAAGTCACGCGCCATCCGGATGACCGGCAGCTTCGGGTCGGCCTCGATGACCGTCTCTGTGATCTTGTGCATGCTCGTCCTCCTCCATGTCGGCCAGGACGGCGTCGAGCCGGCGGTAGCGCCGCTCGACGCGGGCCCGGTGGCGTTCTATCCAGGTGTCCATCAGGTCGAGGGCCTCCACCTCCAGGCGCACCGGACGCGGCTGCGGCCCCGGCGGGCGGCTGACGAGCCCGGCGTCCTCCAGCACCCGCAGGTGCTTGTAGACGGCCTGCAGGCTCATCGCGTACGGCTCCGCCAGCCGGCTCACGGTCGCGTCGCCCTCCGAGAGCCGCGCCACCATGTCGCGCCGGGTCGGATCCGCGAGCGCCGCGAAGACCTGGGACAGCGCGTCCGCGGTCATCGGCCCTCCTGTTTCAACTTCTTGGTTGAAACCATCGTAGGCCGGACGCCACCCCGTTGTAAACCATGCGGTTGAAAGTGCAGCGTCAAGCCCTGGTGAGGGTTCCCCGGACAGGTCGCCCGACCCGGGGGCGCTCACTCTCCGCGCGACGGGGCGGCGTCGAAGTTCCAGGTGCGCGGAAGCTCCGCGTCGCAGACGGCGCAGGTGAAATCGTCGTCCTTGACCAGGTTGCGCTCGTGGCAGCGGGGGCAGCGCCGGAAGACGACGGGCCCGGTGAACCCGCCGGGATGCCGCAGCGCGGCCCGGTCCATCGGGGCCAGCCAGGAGGCCAGATCCTCCGGCGATCCGATCGGAGTCCCTTCGGCGTCCGGCCGCACCGCGGCGAGGATCTCCGGGGGGCCCACGTAGCGGTACCGGCGCGAACCGTGACTCATCGGGTGACCGTACCCCCGCGCGCCCCGCTCGGGCCTCCGTCGCGCGGGGCGGGCCCTATGCTTTCCCGGGTGACCAGCGATTACGATCTTGACGGGTTCGAGGGGCTGGACGCCTCGGTTCTGCCTGCGCGCCAGCAGCGGATCCTGGTCGCCATCCGGGACTGGGCCGTCCGGTACGGGTACGCGCCGAGCGCGCGCCAGATCGGCGACGCCGTCGGCCTGCGCTCCGCGTCGTCGGTGTCCCGGCACCTGGCGAGCCTGGAGGACAAGGGGTTCCTGCGCCGCGGCGCCTCGGTGACCCGGCCGATCGACGTGCGGGCGTTCCTCCACGACCGCCCCGCGTCGGAGGCCGCCGACGATTCGGTGGTCGTGCCCGTCGTCGGCGACATCGCCGCCGGCGCGCCCATCTCGGCCGAGGAGCATGTCGAAGACATCCTGTCGCTGCCCGCCGGGCTGACGGGGCGCGGCACGGTCTTCGCCCTCCGCGTCCGCGGCGACTCGATGATCGAGGCCGCGATCTGCGACGGCGACCTCGTGGTGGTCCGGCAGCAGCCCGAGGCGCATTCCGGCCAGATCGTCGCCGCGATGATCGACGGCGAGGCCACCGTCAAGGTCTTCCGCCGCCGCGACGGCCACGTCCTCCTCGAACCCCGCAACCCGGCCTACGACGTCATCGACGGCGATGACGCGGTCGTCCTGGGCGTCGTCGTCTCCGTCCTGCGCAGCGTCTGAGACCGGCCGTCATGGCGGTCGCCATTGGGGTACCCCGCATCGGTGGACGAGGTGACGGCCCGAGTCAAGTACTGGCTCGCGGACCCGCAGAGCGCGGTGCCGGCCGCAGGCGTACGGCGCGGTTCGTCAAGACGCTCTAGGACGACCGGCGGGACTCGGGAACTCGGCCCACACGGTGGTGCGGGGGCCGTCGGGGCGGTGACCCCAGCGGGACGCGAGCGCGGCGACGATCTGCAGGCCGCGCCCGCTCTCGCCGTCCGCCGCGTCCCGCAGCAGAGGCCGTGCTCCACGCGCGCCCTCGTCGGTCACCTCGGCGCGGAGCACGCCCTCTCCCGCCCACAGCGCGATGTGGAACTTCCCGCCCCGTCCCGACGCGGTGTGCGCGATGCAATTGGCGGCGAACTCGTCCACGACGAGCGCCATGTCGTCCAGCAATTCGTCGCCGGTCTCCACGTGCTCGGGGACGAGCGTGTCCCGCAGAAACCGCCGGGCATGCCGGACAGAACGATCCACACCGGGCAATGTCAGGACGGCGAGAAGCCGCAGTTCCCCGGTCTCATGGGTGATCATCCTTGATTCTGCCCCTTGCCACTGGCGGTCACCCAGGGCTGGACGGAACATTCTCCATCCTGGACATCGGGCTGGACGACCCGGTGAAGGTTGTCGCCGTCCACGGCCTCGTGCGCAGCTGGTTCATCGATAACCTCGCGGACGTCTCGTACTACGAGCGGGTCCATGAGGTGCTGGCCTCCCTCGCCCTGACGAAAGAGGATTCACGGGCACTTGTCGAGCGGATAGCGTGCGATCTATGAGCATCCACCAAATTGAGGGTTTGCCGTGGCGCAAGAGCAGCTACAGCACTACGGACGGCACCAACTGTGTGGAGGTTGCCGCGCAGGGGAAGACGGCGGATGTCCTCGCGCGAGACTCCAAGAATCCGTCCGGGCCGGTGCTGGCGTTCGCGCAGAGTGAGTGGTGTGTTTTCCTGACCGAGGCCAAGCGTGGTGCGTTCGACCTGTGAAGTCACGCATGGCCGAAAGCGTGCGGTCGGCGTAGGGGCACGGCGAGCGCCTCCGCCGCAGGCCGCCGCAGCGTGTCGGTCGCGACGGCGAGACAGGGCGCTTCCATGGTGGGGGATCTCCGGCGTCGGCCACCCCGAGGACGTGCTCGGCTGACGCGCGTGCGGTGTGCAGGGGAAGAGGTGACCCAACCGGTCAGGAATCAAGAAGCGCCGGTCAGCGGGCCGCGCCTAGCGTGATGGGCATGGACATCACCATTCACACCGCCTTTCTCCCGCACGAGGACCCGGAGGCGTCACTCGCCTTCTACCGCGACACCCTCGGCTTCGAGGTCCGCAACGACGTCGGCAAGGGCACGATGCGCTGGATCACCGTCGGCCCCGCCGGGCAGCCGGGCACGTCCATCGTCCTGACCCCGCCGTTCGCCGACCCCGGCGTCACCGACGAGGAGCGGCGCGTGATCACCGAGATGATGGCCAAGGGCACCTACGGCATCATCGTCCTGGCCACACCGGACCTCGACGGCGTCTTCGAGCGCGTGCAGGCACGCGACGCCGAGGTCGTCCAGGAGCCGACCGAGCAGCCGTACGGCGTCCGCGACTGCGCCTTCCGCGACCCCGCGGGCAACATGGTCCGCATCAACGAGGTGCGGGGGTAGTCCGATGGCCGAGAAACAGGGGGGAGGCCGCAGGCCCGGCACGCCCGGGGCGTTCTCCCGGTGGATGCAGCACCGTATGAACGCCCGCATGAACCGGAAGGTCCGGCGGGGGCGCGGCACGTTCATGGGCATGGACGTGCTGATCCTGAACACGGCGGGCAGCCGGAGCGGGCAGCCGCGGGAGACGCCCGTCGCGTGGTTCCCCGACGAGGGGGATTCGCGGCTGATCGTCGCGTCGGGCGGCGGTACCCGCAACCCGGACTGGTTCGACAACCTGATGGCGAACCCCGACCGGGCGCTGATCGAACTGCCCGGCGAGGAACCAGTACCGGTGACGCCGCACCGCCTCGAAGGCGCCGACCGCGAGCGGGCATGGCAGCGCATCGCCGAAGCCCAGCCCCGCATCGCGAAGTACCAGAGCAAGTCCGACCGCGAGTACCCGGTAGTCCGTCTCACCAGCCGGTGACCGGCCTGCGTTCACCTCGCCCGGGTCACGCCCTACCGCCGCTCCGGCGGCGGCGGCGTGGCCCGGGGCAGCGCCCACTCGGGCGGAGTCAACCCCGGCGCGATCATGCCCCTAGGTTGGGAACGTCCGGGGACATCGGAGTGCCCTGGGCGGCAACAGCGAGGAGGTGGCCGGATGGCGTGCCGGATCACGGAACTGGTGATCGATTGCCGGGACCCGGAGGTGCTCGCCGGGTTCTGGTGCGAGGTCCTGGACTTCGTGGTGCTCGACGAGGACGAGGAGGGCATCGAGATCGGGCCCCGCGAGGGGTTCGGCGGGCTCCAGCCGACGATCGTCCTCGGCCGCAGCACGGATGCCAAGGCGGGCAAGCTGCCGCTGCATTTCGACGTCAACGCCACCGACCGGGACCAGGACGCCGAGCTCGAGCGGCTGCTGGCCCTCGGGGCGCGGCACGCGGACGTCGGGCAGACGGGGGAGGAGAGCTGGGTCGTCCTGCAGGACCCGGAGGGCAACGAGTTCTGCCTCCTGCGCCGCCGCGTCGGCTGATCACCGGTCGGCCGCGCCGACTCCGAGCGGGTCGCCGGGGGTCGCTTCAGGACGCTCCAGGGCCACCTTCGGGAGGCGCCTGGCCAGGGGCGCGGGGAGCCACCAGGCGTGGCGGCCGAGCAGCTGCATGACCGCCGGGACGATCAGGCAGCGGATCACCACGGCGTCCAGGAGGACGGCCACCGCCAGGCCCAGGCCGAACTGCTGGAGCATGCGGTCGGGGCTCAGGACGAACGCCGCGAACACGACGATCATGATGGCGGCGGCGGCCGTGATGACCCTGCCGGTGGCGGCCAGGCCCTCGCGGACGGCGAGCGACGGGTCCCGCGTGCGCTCCCATTCCTCGTGGATGCGGGAGACGAGGAAGACCTCGTAGTCCATGGAGAGGCCGAACACGATCGCGAAGATCATGACGGGGATGAACGCCTCGATGGGGCCGCTCTGCGCGCCGAACCGGCCGTCCTGGAACACCAGGGTGATCGCGCCGAGCGCGGCGGAGATCGACAGCAGGTTGAGCAGGGCGGCCTTGACCGGGATCAGCACCGAGCGGAACACGACCATCAGCAGCAGGGCCGACATGCCCACGACGAGGGCGACGAACAGGGGCATGCGCGCCGAGACGGCGTCGGAGAAGTCCTGGGTGGCGGCGGTCGGGCCGCCGACCAGGTAGTCGACGCCGGTGCGGGCCGAGAGGGACGGCAGCACGTCGTCGCGCAGCTCGTGGACGAGGTCGGTGGTCGCCTCGTCCTGCGGCGCGGTGGCCGGGTAGGCGATGACGGCCGACACCGCGCCGTCCCGGGACGGGAACGGCGGCGTCGCGGCGGCGATCCCCTCGGTCTGGACGAGGGCCGTGCGCAGCGGTCCGGCGTCGCCCTTGGCCACGACGATGAGCGGCCCGTTGAACCCGGGGCCGAAGCCCTCCGCGAGAAGGTCGTACGCCTGCCGGCCGGTGCTGGACGGCGCGTCGTTGCCCGCGTCGGCGAAGCCGAGCCGCATGGTCAGCGCGGGCGCCGACAGGGCGAGCAGCGCGACGGCGGCCGCCAGCAGCGCCGGGACGGGACGGCGCTGGACGGCCGACGCCAGCCGGTGCCAGCGGCCCTCACCCGTGCGGGCCTTCGCCGCCCGCTTGAGCACCTGGCGCCGGATCCGCGCGCCGAAGACGCCCAGCAGCGCCGGCAGCAGGGTCAGGGACGCCGCCATCGTGACCAGCACGGTCAGCGCCACGGCCAGCGCCACCCCCTGCAGGGAGCCGAGACCGAGCGCGATCAGGCCGAGCAGGGCGATGATGACGGTGCAGCCGGCGAAGAAGACGGTGCGCCCGGCGGCGTCGAGGGCCCGCCGGGTGGCGGTGGCCGGGTCGGCGCCGTCCCGCAGCTCCTGCCGGTAGCGGTAGAAGATCAGCAGCGCGTAGTCGACGCCCACGCCGAGGCCGATCAGCATCATGATCGGCGGGGTGAAGTCGGCGACGGTGAAGACGTGCGAGGCCAGCGCGATCAGCCCGACCGCGCCGCCGACCGCGAACAGGGCGGTGCCGAGGGGGAGCGCGGCGGCGACGACGGAGCCGAACAGCAGCACGAGGATCACCAGGGCCGCGAGCATTCCCGCGCCCTCGGCCGCGCCGCCCCCGCCCTCCTCGGCGCCGCGCACCGGGTCGCCGCCGAGCTCGATGCGCAGCCCGTCCCCGGCGGCGGCCCGCGCGGTCTCGATGATCTCGGTGACGTGCTCCCTGGGGACGTCCTGCGCGGTGGCGTCGAGGGTCACGGTGGCGTACCCGATGGTGCCGGACTCCGACACCGACAGCTCGCCGACGTCCGCGACGGAGGGGAGCCCGCGCACCTTCGCGAGCATCGGCGCGATGACCGGCCGGTCGCCGGCGAGTCCCCGCGCGTCCTCCGCCACGATCTGGACGGTGGCGCCCGCCTGCCGGGAGCCGTGCTCGGTCATCAGGTCGGCGGCGGCCTGGGCGTCGGTGCCGGGCAGTGAGAAGTCGTTGTGGTAGGCGCTTCCGGCGGCCTGCGAGCCGGCCGTGATCGCCGCGACGACGGCGACCCACAGCAGGAGGGCGGTCCAGCGATGGCGCTGCGACCAGGCGGCCAGGCGGCCGAACCGGCCGGAGGAGGGAGTGGGCACGTCAACCTCGGTTCTGGAAGCGGGCGCCGACGGCGGCGCCGAGCACGGCGGTCAGGATCGGCACGGCGATGAAGGCGGCGAGCAGCACGGGGGTGCCGTCGACGTCGAGCGTCCGGTCGATGACGAAGGTGAAGAACGCGCCCACCGTCTCGGTCAGCAGGAAGCCCGCGGCTCCGCCGACCAGGAACCCGATGAGGGCGCCGGGAAGATTCATGCCCCCAGCGTCGGCGTGCGGCATGCCGTCCGGCATCGGCCCCTGGATCGCATCCGGGGCACCCCGCAGGTTGCGGGACGGCCCGGCCGGCTACGTCCCGGGTCGCATCCAGCGGGGGTTGACCATGCCCGACTCGTAGGCGAGGACGACCAGCTGGGCGCGGTCCCGCGCGCCCACCTTCGCCATGATGCGGCTGACGTGCGACTTGACGGTGGCGGGGCTCAGTACGAGCCGGGCGGCGATCTCGTCGTTGCTCTGCCCGGCGGCGACCAGGAGCATGACCTCGCGCTCCCGCTCGGTGAGGGCCTTCAGCCGGGGGCCGGGGACGGGCGCCTCGACGCGCCCGGCGAACTCGCCGATGAGCCGCCGGGTGACGGACGGCGTGATCAGCGCGTCGCCGCGCGCCGCGACCCGGACGGCGTGGATCAGCTCGGCCGGCTCGGTGTCCTTCAGCAGGAAGCCGGTGGCGCCGGCGCGCAGCGCGCCGTACACGTACTCGTCCAGGTCGAACGTGGTCAGGATGACGACCCGGACGCCGTCGAGGCGCGGGTCGGCGGTGATGCGGCGGGCGGCCTCCAGGCCGTCCATCCGGGGCATCCGCACGTCCAGCAGCGCCACGTGCGGGCGCAGCTCGCGGCAGGCGGCCACGGCCCGCTCGCCGTCGGCGGCCTCGCCGGTGACCGTGATGTCGTCCTCGTCGTCGAGGATGGAGCGGAACCCGGCCCGGACCAGGCCCTGGTCGTCGGCCAGCAGGACCTCGATCATCGGCTGGACGCTCCGTTCCGGTACGGCAGCCGCGCCCGGACGAGGAAGCCGCCGTCCGGTCCGGGGCCCGCCGTCAGCTCGCCGCCGAGCGCGCGGGCCCGCTCGCGCATGCCGTCCACCCCGCTTCCGGGCGCGCCCGCGCCCTGCGCCTGCCCCGGGCCGTCGTCGGCGACCTCGATCAGCAGCTCTCCCGCACCGTGCTGCACGCTGACGGTGACCTTCGCCGCGGCGGCGTGCCGCGACACGTTCGTGAGCGACTCCTGGACGATCCGGTACGCGGCGAGCCCCACCTCGGTGGGCGCGTCCGCCGCCGCGACGCGTCCGTGCACGGTCAGCCCCGCCGACCGCGCCGACCCGATCAGCTCCCCGATGCCGTCCAGGCCGGGAGGCGGCGCGGTCGGCGCCTCCTCGTCGGCCTGCCGCAGGACCCCGAGCGTCGCGCGGAGGTCGCGCAGCGCCTCCCGGCTCGACTGCTTGACGGCGGCGAGGGCGGCCTCGCCCTGCGCCGGGTCCCGGTGGAAGCGGTGCAGCGCCGTCCCCGCCTGGACGTTGATGAGCGAGAGATGGTGCCCGACGACGTCGTGCAGCTCGCGGGCGATGCGCAGCCGCTCCTCGCCGGCGGCGCGGCGCTCGGCCTCCCGCAGGTAGGCGAGGCGGCCGTGCCGGACCCGGCCGAGCGCGACCACCGCCACGATCCACCCGGTCAGCATGAACAGGGCGACCGCGTTGACGTCGTCGTTGCCGAGCAGCGTCCCGGCGCCGGTGCCGATCACGGTGACGGCGCCGAGGGCGACGGCCGCCTGGAGCCTGCCGTGGGCCGCGACCCTGTACAGCGCCACGATCAGCGCGATCATCAGCGCGCCGTCGTTGACGGTGATGACGTAGTACGTGCCGGTGGCCACGAGCGCGAGGGAGGCGACGGCGGCCGGCATCCGGCGGGAGAGGTACAGCGCGCCGCAGGTGAGGACGATCAGCGCCCAGCCCGCGGCCTTGACGCCCCGCGGCTCGGGGGCGGCGCCGATGAACGAGTTCAGGCTTCCGGCGGCCACGACCAGCAGTACGCCGCCGGCGAGGGCCGCGTCCCGGAACCGGCCGTGCCGCACCCGGAGGACGCGACGACCACCCATGCGACCAGCCTAGACGGGAGGCCCCGTCCGCGCTGTCCGCCGCACGGCCCAACCTCGCGGGCCGGACCCGCAACCTGGGGTGGAGGCGGCGGGCGCTCACCCGCAACCCGAGGATGACCTGCCGGACGGGCGGGGTCAGTCCTCGTAGGTGTGGACGAAGCGGGCGAGGAGGCGGGCGAACTCGGCGCGCTCCTCGTCCGTCCAGCCGCTCATGGCCTTGGCGAAGTGCTCCTGCCGGGTGCGGCGGGTGGCCTCCACGACGGCGCGGCCGGCGTCGGTGAGCTCCAGGTGGATGCGGCGGCCGTCCTCCTGGGACGCGACGCGCCGGACGTAGCCGGACTTGACGGCCTCGGCGACGATGCGGCTGCCGCGCGAGGCGTCCACGCCGAGCCGGGCGGCGACCACGCCGACGCTCATCTCCTCGCCGGGACGGTCGGGGCCCTCGTCGACGACGTCCACGACGTGCAGGACCCGCACGTCGACGGGGAGGTTGTGGTCCCGGATCGCGGCCTTGCCGAGCCGCTGCCGCGACATGCCCCGGCGCAGCCGGACCATGCTCCGCTCGACCGAGTCCAGTGCCCCCTCGTCCATGCCGGCCAGTCTAATCGGCTTGCGCATCTCATCTACATGCTCTTAGCATCTAGTTGCCCTAAGCATACATATGGGAGGTGCGCATGGGCGCGACGACCGTGCCGATGAGCCGCCGCGAGCGGCTCTGGGTGTTCGGCGGGCTGATGCTCGCCGGCCTCATGTCCTCGCTGGACGCGACGGTGCTCGGCACCGCGCTGCCGACGATCGTCGGGGACCTCGGCGGGCTCGACCGGCTCGCCTGGGTGTCCACGGCGTACGTGCTGGCCACCAGCGTCACCGTCCCGCTGTCGGGGCGCCTCGGCGACCTGTTCGGGCGCCGCCCCGTCCTGCTGACCGGGCTCGCCGGGTTCCTGGCCGGGTCGGCGGCGTGCGGCGCGGCGCCCACCATGGACCTGCTGATCGTCTTCCGGGTGGTGCAGGGCGCCGCCGCCGGCTGCCTGATGAGCTCGATGTTCGCGCTGGCCGGCGACCTGTTCGAGCCCCGGGAGCGCGCCAAGTACCAGGGCTACTCGACGCTGGTCTTCGCGGTCTCCAGCATCGCCGGGCCGCTGGCTGGCGGGTTCCTCACCGACCACGCCTCATGGCGGTGGGCGTTCTACCTCAACCTGCCGCTCGGCCTCGCCGCCACGGCCACGACCGTGCTGTTCCTGCGCCTGCCCGCGCCGCGGGACCGGCCGCGGATCGACTACCTCGGCATCGTCCTGCTCGGCGCGGCGGTCACCTGCTTCACGCTGTTCACCAGCTGGGCCGGGACCCGGTACGCGTGGGACGCGCCGGTCGTCCTCGCGCTCGGGGCGGGCGCGGCGGTCCTGTTCACGGCGTGGGTGCTCGCCGAGCGGACGGCCGCCGAACCCGTCATCCCGCCGCGGCTGTTCCGCGACCGGTCGTTCGCCGTCGCCTGCGCGGTCGCGGCCGTGGGCGGCGCCACCGGCTTCGGCCTCGCCACCTACCTGCCGATGTTCTTCCAGGTCGTCGGGGGAGTGGACGCCACCCGGTCGGGCCTGCTGCTCCTGCCCATGATGGCCGCCCTGCTGGCCGCCTCGATGGGCGCCGGCCAGTACATCCACCGGACCGGCCGCTACCACCGGCTCCCCGCCGCGAGCATGGCGATCAGCGCGGCGGGCGTGGCGCTGCTGGCCACCATGGACGCCCGCACCGGCCTGCTCACCGCCGGGTGCTACATGGCCGTCCTCGGATTCGGGGCCGGACTGTCCCAGCAGGTCGTCATGCTGATCGCGCAGAACGCCGCGCCGCCCCGCGACCTGGGCGCCGCCAGCGCGGGCGTGTTCGCCACCCGGATGCTCGGCACCGCCGCCGGGATGGCCGTCTTCGGCGCCATCGTGGCCGGCCGGTTCGCCGAGGAGGTCGTCCGGCGCGTCCCGGACGGGCGGGTCCCCGCGTTCGCCGACGCCGTCCGCCCGGAAGTCCTCGCCACCCTGCCCGGACCCGTCCGCGACGGCGTCGCGGCGGCGTTCGCGGACGCGTTCTCTACCCTGTTCGTCACCGCGCTGCCCGTCCTCGCCGTGGGCCTGGCCGCCGCGCTGCTCCTGCGGCACGTCCCGCTGGTTCCGCGCGGGCCGAAGGACTAGGGCCGGTCGTCGAGGGCGGCGTCGTGGACGAGGAGGGCGACCTGCACCCTGTTGTTCAGGTCCAGCTTCGTGAGCAGCCGCGACACGTAGGCCTTCACGGTGGCGACGCTCAGCGACAGCTCCCGGCCGATCTCGCTGTTGGTCCGGCCGCGCCCGACGAGCGAGGCGACGGCCCGCTCCCCGTCGCTCAGCCGGGCCAGCAGCTCGCGGGCGCGGTCGCGGCGCGGGTCGGCGCCGCTCTCGGCCAGGTAGGACATCATCTTGCGCAGCACCGCCGGCGACAGCATCGGCTCGCCCGCCGCGACCTGCCGGATCGCGCGGATGATCTCCGGCGGCGGGGTGTGCTTCAGCAGGAAGCCGCTCGCGCCCGCCCGCATCGCCCGCAGGATGTGGTCGTCGGTGTCGAACGTCGTCAGGATGATGATCTCGGGCGGCTCGCGGCGGGAGCGCAGCAGCTCGGTCGCGGCGAGCCCGTCCAGCCGGGGCATCCGGACGTCCATCAGGACGACGTCGGGGCGGTGCTGGTTCACGGCGGCGACGACCTCGGCGCCGTCCGCGACGTCTGCGACCACCTCCAGGTCGTCGGCGTTCGCCAGCATCATCGACAGGCCGGCGCGGACGAGCGCGTCGTCGTCCACGATCAGCACGCGGACGGGGGAGGACTCCATCCGGCCAGCCTAGGGCCGGTCAGGGCCGGTGCAGGCGGCGGCCGCTGACCTCCATGGCCGACAGCCGGAACCACGCCTCGCGGTCGCCGCCGGGCCATGCCTCGACCCGCGCGGCCTTCTCGATCTCCTCCTCCGACAGCGGATGGGCGCCGCCGCGCAGCAGCACGCTCCAGCCGGCGTGGTCGGCCTCGTCGAACCGGTCGACCTGGAACGCCGCCCGGACCTCCCCGCCGACCACGGACGTCAGCAGGCTGCGGTTCAGCCGGCCGGACACCGACGTCCGGAAGATCACGGCGTCGCCGTCGACGGCGTAGTTCACCGGGATGACCGTCGGCCCCTCGCCGTCGTCGAACGCGACGCGGCCGATCACGCCGCCCGCGATGAGGCGCAGGCATTCGGCGCGGTCGAGTTCTTCCAGCACGGGCCGCTCAGAGGAGTTCGCTGCCATGCACCTCACCCTTCCCGCCGGTCTCGCGGGCATGCGCGGTCTCCAGCGGCAGGCGGGCGCGCAGCCGGAACCGGCCGTCGCCGGTGCGGCCGTGCTCCAGCGTCCCGCCGAGCAGCGCGACCCGCTCGGCGAGCCCGACGAGGCCCGCGCCGGAGCCCGGCAGCGGCGCCGCGGGCGGGCCGGGCGGCAGCCGGTTGACGATCTCGACGCCCAGTTCCGCCCCGGCGTCCAGGGACACCGTGACCTCGGCGCCCGGGGCGTGCTTGCGGGCGTTGGTCAGCCCCTCCTGGACGATCCGGTACGCGTGCCGCCCGACGCGGGCCGGGACCCGGCCGAGGTCGGGGACGTTCTCCTCCAGCGTGATGCGCCCCCCGGCCCGCCGCGACTCCTGCACGAGCGCGGAGACGTCGGCGAGCGTCGGCTGCGGGCGCTCCGGGTCGCCGCCCGGCGCGTCGTCGCGCAGCACGCCGATCACCTCGCGCAGGTCCTCCATCGCCTCGTAGGCGCTCCGCCGGATGATCCCGGCGGCCTCGCGCTGGTCGGCGGGCGCGTCCGGGCGGAACTCCAGCGCCCCCGCGTGGACGGCCAGCAGCGAGATGCGGTGCGCGAGGACGTCGTGCATCTCGCGGGCGATGCGCTCGCGCTCCAGCAGCCGCGCCTCCTCGACCCGCAGCCGCTGCTCGGTCTCGGCGGCGCGGGCCCGCTCGTCCATCGAGGCGATCAGCTGCCGCCGCGACCTGACCAGCATGCCCGCCGTGATCAGCACCGCGTAGAGCAGCACGAAGACGACCGTGCCCTGCCGGAACTGGTGCCAGGTCGAGGTGATCCAGAACAGCGTGACGATGAGCGCCATGTTCGCGCCCGCGATCGGCAGCACCGTCCGCCAGGACCGCAGCATCGCCAGCGAATACACGGCGATCGCGGCCGTGCCCAGCGCCGACGTCGCCGTCCACTGGGCGAACATCATCGTCACCGCGACGGCCGCCGGGCACCGGCGCCGGAACAGCAGCAGGAAGACCAGCCAGACCGCGCCGATCGCGAGATCGCGCGGGACCACGATCGTCACGTCGGGAGGCGGGTCCTCCTCCGTCCCCAGCAGGAGCAGGGTGCCGAGCGCGCCCGCGGCGGCGGTCAGGCCCACGTCGCCGAGCCATTCGCGCCACGAGCGCCGAAAGAGGTCCACCCGCCCAACGGTAGCCGCGCCGTCCGCGCCCGCCAGTGGCCGCAGGTAGACGGGGCATCGACTTTGGTCGGCACGCGGAAGGCCGCGGGCCGCGCGGGATCCCGCGCGTCCCTGGAGGGGCGGGACTCGACGGCGGCCCCGATCGATTCCCCGCCGCAACCCCCGTTCGTGAGATCCTCGCGGAACCGCGCGGCCGGGCGGCGGGCACCCCTCTACCGGTTCGCTTATAATTACATGTAGAATTGTAAGAAATGTGCGGAGGTGCCGTGCGGGTGTGAGGAGCGAGCCGTGACCTATGTGATCGCCGAGCCGTGCGTCGACGTCAAGGACCGGGCGTGCGTCGACGAGTGCCCGGTCGACTGCATCTACGAGGGCGCGCGCGCCCTCTACATCCACCCCGACGAATGCGTCGACTGCGGCGCGTGCGAGCCGGTGTGCCCGGTCGAGGCGATCTACTACGAGGACGACCTGCCGGACCGCTGGAAGGCCTACACGCAGGCGAACGCCGAGTTCTTCGACGACCTCGGCGCCCCGGGCGGGGCCACCAAGCTCGGCGCGCTCGACCGCGACCACCCGCTGATCGCGGCGCTGCCGCCGGCGGGGGAGGGGTGACCCGCATGACCACCGAACGCTCCCGCCGCCGGGAGGTCCTCGACATCCTGCGCGACGCGGGCTCCCCGCTCGGCGTCGCCGAGGTCGCCGAGAGACTCGGCGTGCACGCCAACACCGCGCGGTTCCACCTGGACGCCCTGACCGCCGAGGGCGCCGTCGACCGCACCGCCGAGCAGCCCTCCGGCCCCGGCCGCCCCCGCACCGTCTACACGCCGCGCCCCGGCATGGATCGCGGCGGCGCCCGCGGCTACCGCCTGCTCGCCCAGATCCTGCTCAGCCGGCTGGCCTCCGACGGGCCCGCCGCCCGCGAGAACGCCGCGCGGGCGGGCCGCGAATGGGGCCGCTACCTCGTCGACCGGCCACCGCCGTTCCAGCGGCTGACCGGCGAGGAGGCCGCGGGCCGGCTCACCGCCCTGCTGGACGACCTGGACTTCGCGCCCCGGCCCGACGGCGATCTCATCCGGCTGCGGCACTGCCCGTTCCTGGAACTGGCCGAGGAGTACGGGCCGCTCGTCTGCGACGTCCACCTCGGGCTCATGCAGGGGGCGCTGAAGGAACTGGACGCGCCGATCGAGGCCGACCGGCTGGAGCCCTTCGCCGAGCCCGGAGCCTGCCTCACCCACCTGCGCCGCGGCTGAACCCGCGCTCAGCCGGTCTTGGCGACGCCGGTCTTGGCGACCGTGAGCAGGACCGCCGCGTCCTCCAGCGCCTCCAGGCTGTGCCGCGCCTCCGGCACGATCAGCATGTCGCCGCTCATCCCGTCCCACGCGTGCTCCCCGGCCAGCAGCCGGACCCGCCCGTGCAGGACGTAGATCGTCGCCTCGCCGGGGCTCTCGTGCTCCGCCAGCGACGTGCCCGCCGTCAGGGCCACCAGCGTCTGGCGCAGGACGCGCTCATGCCCGCCGTAGACGGTGTCGGCGCTGCGCCCGGTCGAGCCGGCCGCGGCGCGCTTCAGATGGTCACGGACCTGTGCGTCCAACGAGAGCTTCTGCATGGCATCAAGTCTGCCCCTTGATCGCGTCGCGCACACGGGCGGGGCCCCGTGATCGGCGTTACGTGAGCGGGAGGCCGGTGACCGGCCTGCCGGTCGCGCTGCCCGCCAGCCAGCCGTCCCACGACTTCGCCCACGGCGTCGGCCCGTTCCCGAACTGGAGCCGCCGGGACGTGCCGGTCACCTTGACGACGTCGCCGCGGTTCGTGAAGTCGTAGAACCACTTCGCGTCGGACGGGGAGGCGTTCACGCACCCGTGGCTGACGTTGTCGTTGCCCTGCGCGTCGGTCGACCACGGCGCCGAGTGGACGAACGTCCCGCTGTAGGTGAGGCGGACGTTCCACTTCGTCGGGATCCGGTACTCGCCGGGGTCGCCGGTCGTCGCCGAGTCCATGACGATGTGCGCGTTCTTCTCCTGCGCGATCATCGTCCCGCTGTAGCTGTCGTGGCCCGGCTTGCCGAGGCTGACCTTCATCGTCCGCACGGTCTCGCCGCCGTTCGTCACCGTGGCGCGGTGCTTCTCGGCGTCGATCGTGGTGATGTGCCGGGGGCCGACGGTGAAGCTCGCGCTGCGGTCCGTCATCCCGTACATGCCCTCGCCGGCCTTCAGGCCCGCCAGGTGCGCGATGACCTTCACCTTCTGCCCGGACGGCCAGTAATCGCGGGGCCGGAAGTCGACCTCCTTGTCGCTGATCCAGTACCAGGCGCCCTCGACCGGCTTCGACATGCGGACTTCGAGTGCCTTCTCGACCGCGATCTTCCCGGCCTTGGTGGCGACCGGCCGGGACAGCAGCAGCTGCACCGGCATGCCGACCCCGACGGTCTCGCCGTCCAGCGGCGACATGCCGGACGTCAGCTTCTTGCGCGGCGTCAGCGTCGTGAACGTCGACGTCGCGGTGACCTGCCCGCCGCCGTCTCCGGTCCCCTTCGCCGTGACCGTGTACGTCGTGGACGGGCGCAGCGTCCACGCCGACTTCCACGACTTCCCGTCCGCCGCGAGCCTGCCCTCCGCCTTGGCGTTCTTCTTGCCGTAGGTGAGGGTCACGCTGGTCAGCCTGCCGTTGTCCGCGGTGACGGTGACGGGCTGGTCGGGGGCCGCCTGCCCGGTCCCCGTGGCGGGGGCGATGGCCAGCTCGACCTCGTCCCCGCCCTTGCCGCCGTCCCCGCCCTTGCCGTCGCCGTCGCCGCCCGATGAGCAGCCCGCGACGGCGAGAAGCACCGCCCCGGCGACCGCCGCGCTCGCCGTCCCGGTCCGACCCTTGAGCACCTGAGAACTCCTCACGCTCGCCTGCCCGGCCCGCACTGCGGGTCATCCCTCGTTCAAGGCATGCACAAGGTATGCACGTGCTCAGGTTATGCACGGTTCAGCGCGAGACATGCGGAACCTGGCGCACTCGCCGGTCCCCTCTCAGGCGGGCAGCCCCGACGCGGCCGCCCTGTCCAGCAGGAACAGGGTCCGTTCCCGGCCGCGGGCGCCGGCGACCGGCGCCTCCGCGACGTCCGTGCCCGCCGCCAGCCCGAGCCGGACGGCGTCCGCCTTCGACCCGCCGGCCGCGAGCACCCACACCTCCCGCGCGGCGCGCAGCGACGGGAACGTCAGCGAGATCCGCGTCGGCGGCGGCTTGGGGGAGTCGTGCACCGCCACCACCGGACGCTCGTCGCGCAGCGCCGGCAGGCCCGGGAACAGCGACGCGACGTGCGCGTCCGGCCCGACGCCGAGCATCAGCACGTCGAACGCCGGGACCGGGCCGCCCGGAGCGGCGGCGGCGCGCAACGCGGCGGCGTACCGCTCCGCCGCGGCCTCCGGGTCGTCGCCGTCCGGGCCGTCGGACGAGGGCATCGCGTGCACCCGCGCCGGGTCGACGGGGACGTGGTCGAGCAGCGCCGCGCGCGCCCCGGTCTCGTTGCGCTCGGGGTCCCCGGACGGGCGGAACCGCTCGTCGCCCCACCACACGTCCAGGCGGGACCAGTCGACGGCGTCGCGGGCGCCGGCGGCGGCCAGCGCGGCCAGCACCGCCGTGCCGACGCCCCCGCCGGTCAGCACGACCGACGCGGTTCCGCGCGCCGCCTGGGCGTCGGCGACGCGGGTCACCAGCCGCGCCGCGGCGGCCTCGGCGAGCAGGTCCTGGTCGCGGTGGACCAGGACCGCGGGGGCGCTCACGCGTCCCCGGCCGCGTCGTCCCGCCGCTCCCGCGCGTGCCGCCGGGCCGGCTCGGTCTTCGCGGCCTCCGCTGTCGCCGACACCGGGTCGCTCGCGACGCCCGGCTTCGCCGTCCCGTGCGCGAGGTCCTTGGCGAACCGGGCCGCCGCCTCGCGGTACACCTCGTCGGGGTCGAGCCGCCGCAGCTCCTCGGCCAGCAGCTCGGCCATCGGGCGGCGCAGCAGCGACACCTGCCGGTCGGGCTGGCCCGGGCGGCACAGCGTCGCGACCCGCCCGTCCGGGCGGTCGATCACGATGTCGCCGGACGTCGTCGTCAGCCGGACGCCGGTGATCCCCGGCCCCTCGGAGACCGTCCGCGCCATCGGCACGCCCAGCCGGACCGACAGCCACGCGGCCAGCAGCTCCGCGCTCGGGCTGTCCGGCTCGGCCGTCACCTCGCCGGACGCGATCTCGTCGTGGTGCTGGTCGAGCGCCGCCGCCAGCAGCGACCGCCACGAGGTCAGCCGCGTCCAGGTGAAGTCGGTGTCGCCCGGCCGGTACCCCTCCGCGAGCTGGGCGAGGGTGCCGAGCCGGTCGCGGGCGGCGTAGGAGTCGGTCACCCGGCGCTGCGCGAGCGCGCCCAGCGGGTCCTTGGCGGGGGCCTTCGGCACCTTGCCGCCCGGCCACCACGTCACGACCGGCGTGTCGGGCATGAGCAGCGGGACGACCACCGAGTCGGCGTGCTCGGCGAGCGGCCCGTACATGCGCAGCAGGACGGTCTCGCCCGGCCCGGTCTCACCCATCCGGATCTCGGCGTCCAGCCGCGAGGAGCCGCCGCGCGGGTCGCGGGAGATCACGGTCAGCACCCGGCACGGGTGCTCGCGCGCCGCCTCCGTCGCGGCGCGGACCGCGTCGTACTGCGCCGACTCGTCGGTCACGATGATGAGGGTGAGCACCATGCCGACGGCCGGGCCGCCCATCAGGTGCCGGGACTGCGTCAGCGCGTCCTGGATCTTGCGGGTGGTGGTCCCGGTGAGATCGATGTTCATCAGAGCCGCCTCCAGGTGCGCCCGTCCCGCGCCATCAGCTCGTCGGCGCTGTCGGGCCCGTAGCCGCCGGACTTGTACTGGTCGAGGCCGCCGCGGCCGGCCCAGTACTCGGTGATCGGGTCGAGGATCCGCCAGGACAGCTCGACCTCCTCCTGCCGGGGGAACAGCGGCGGGTCGCCGATCAGCACGTCCAGCAGCAGCCGCTCGTAGGCCTCGGGGGAGGTCTCGGTGAACGACTCGCCGTAGGCGAAGTCCATGTTGACGTCGCGGATCTCCATCGAGGTGCCGGGCACCTTGGAGCCGAACCGGACGGTGATGCCCTCGTCCGGCTGCACCCGCATCACCAGCGCGTTCTGCCCGAGCTCCTCGGTGTCGGTCTCCGAGAACGGCAGGTGCGGCGCCTTCTGGAACACCATCGCGACCTCGGTCACGCGGCGGCTGAGCCGCTTGCCGGTGCGCAGGTAGAACGGGACGCCCGCCCAGCGGCGGTTCTGGATCTCCAGCTTGATCGCGGCGTAGGTCTCGGTGCGGGAGTCGGCGGGGATGCCGTCCTCCTCCAGGTAGCCGGGGACGCTCACGCCGCCCTGCCAGCCCGCCGCGTACTGCCCCCGCGCGGTGGCCTGGGCGATGTCGCCGGGCACCCGCACCGAGGACAGGATCTTGGCCTTCTCGGCGCGGACGGCCTCCGCCCGGAACGACGTCGGCTCCTCCATCGCCGTCAGCGCCAGCAGCTGCAGCAGGTGGTTCTGGATGACGTCGCGGGCCGCGCCTATGCCGTCGTAGTAGCCGGCCCGGCCGCCGATCCCGATGTCCTCCGCCATCGTGATCTGCACGTGGTCGACGAAGGAGCGGTTCCAGATCGGCTCGAACATGGTGTTGGCGAACCGCAGCGCCAGGATGTTCTGCACCGTCTCCTTGCCGAGGTAGTGGTCGATCCGGAAGATCGACTCCTCGGGGAAGACGCGGTGCACGGTGTCGTTCAGCTCCAGCGCGGTCTTCAGATCGCGGCCGAACGGCTTCTCGATCACGACCCGGCGCCAGGCGCCGTCCTCGCGGTCGGCGAGGCCGCTGCGCTGCAGCTGCTCGACGACCTGCGGGAAGAACTTCGGGGGGATCGACAGGTAGAAGGCGTAGTTGCCGCCGGTGCCGCGGCACTCGTCGAGCTCCTTGACGGCCATCGACAGCGCGTCGAACGCGCCCGGGTCGGAGAACTCGCCGGGGACGAAGTGCATGCCCTCCGACAGGTGCGTCCACACGTCCTCGCGGAAGGGGGTCCGCGCGTGCGCCTTGACCGACTCGTAGGCGATCTGCCGGAAGTCCTCGTTCTCCCAGTCGCGGCGCGCGAAGCCGACCAGCGAGAACCCCGGCGGCAGCAGCCCCCGGTTCGCCAGGTCGTAGATCGCCGGCAGCAGCTTCTTGCGGGACAGGTCCCCGGTGACCCCGAACAGCACGAGCACGCACGGCCCCGCCACCCGCGGCAGGCGCTTGTCCCGCGGGTCGCGGAGCGGATTGGCTGGGTTGGTCACGTGGCCCCCTCTGATCGGACTGCGCCTTCTCGTCTCACTACTGCAAGCATCCTGCCCCAACTCGTCTTGCGGGACCCAACTCACGGACGGGCGCTCATCGGTCCCCTCTGGCGGAGTCCAGCAGCCGGGCGAGGCCCGCCCAGCGGTTCTGCAGGTGCAGCCGCACGACCGGGCGGCCGGCCGCGCGCGCGTCGCGGGCGTCCCCGAGCGCCCGCGCGAGCTGCAGCATGCCCAGCCGGTGGTGCCGGTGGGGGACCGGCACATCGTGGACGACGTTCCCGGTCACCAGGAGGTATACGCCACCGCCGGATCGATCATTCCCGGCCCGGCGGGGCGGCCCGCCCCAGCAGGCCCGCACCGGCCGGCCGCAGCGGGCGGCGAGCAGCGCGGCCAGCCGGCGCACCTCCAGGCCCTGGCCGCGCGCCTCGTCGGGATCCAGGTAGGCGACGAGGTCCAGATGGCCGCCCGGCCCGATCCCGCCCACCAGCCCGTCCAGCAGCGCGGTGAGCCCGGACGCCCCGAGCAGCGCGGGCACCGCGGTGTGCGCCTCGACGGCCCGGCCGCGGTCGCCGTCGGCGAACAGCGGCTCCCCGGCGCCGTCGTCCAGCGTCATGGCGGCGGCCGGGACGGACGGCGCGAGCGGGTCCGCCTCCAGCAGGTAGGCGGCGACGGCGGCGGCGTACTCCCACACCACGAGCTGCGCGGCGAGCGGCCCGGCGACGGTGGCGTCGTCCTGGTGCGGGCGCCCGCCGAACGTCACCAGGAACAGGTCGCCGGCGGGCGCCAGCGGCAGCCCGCCGTCCTGGACGACCGGGACCAGCCGGCCGCCGGCCGCCTCCTCCAGCAGCGCCGCCGCCCAGCGGGCGATGCCGGGCAGCTCCGCCGGGTAGCCGCCGAGCACCGCGGTGCGGCGGCCGGCGCGGGCGGCCCCGCCCAGGATGGCGCCGAGGACGAGACCCGGGTTGTTCTCCGGCCGGGTCAGCGCGGGCAGCACGGCGGTCGCCTCGCGCACCAGCGTCCGGACGCCCGCGCCGGCGAGCGCGGCGGGCACCAGCGCGTACGGCGACAGCGCGCCGAACACGGTGGCCGCCGGGGCCTCCACGAGCGCGTGCCCCGCCTCGATGGCGTGCTTGGCCGCCGCGGCGCGCGGCTCGGCGACCGTGACGAACCGCCGCGCGGCCTCGGCGGGGGAGAGGCCGGCGTCCCCGAGCATCCCGGTGAGCACCAGGCGGAGCGTCTCGGCGGCCGGATCGTCGCCGGTCACTGCGATCACCGTCCGGGCGAGCCGCTCCCCGTCGTCGCGCAGCCGCAGCAGCGGGCCGGGGTCCAGGCCGTCCAGGACGGTGAGCGGCGCGCCGTCCGCGGCGGCGATCAGCTCGGCGGCGCGGGCCGGGGCGCCGCCGCCGAGCAGCACCACCTCGGTCAGCCCGTCCGCGCGGGCCTGCGCGCGCAGCTCCTCGGCGCGGTCCAGCACCGCGCGGCCGGGGCCCGGCTGGCCGGGCCAGCACAGCGGGCGGCCCTCCACCCCGGCGGTGGCGGCGGACGGCCACAGCGACGGGTCCTCCGACGCGAGCCGGACCGGCACCTGGTCGATCCACAGCCGGCCGAGCATCCGCTCCGCGGCGTCCTTGAGCGGGCCGCGCGCGGTGATGGCCGTCTCCCCCGAGACGACGGCGGTGAAGCTCACGGCCTGCGCGCCCCAGCCACCGCCCGGACCGCCTCGGTGAGCCTGCCCGCGCCCTCGACCGGGTCGCGCAGATGCAGCCGGATCACCGGCAACCGGCGTTCGCGCAGCGCCCGCAGCTCGCCCAGCGCCCGCGCCAGCCGCAGCTGCGCCAGGCTGTAGGGCCGGCCGGGGACGGGATGCGCCGCGAGCGCGTCGCCCGGCGCCGGATCGCCGGTGATGATGAGGAACGCGCCGTTGCCGGGCCCGTCCTTGTGCACCGGGCCGGTCGCGTGCGGGTAGCCGGGGCCGGGGCCGTAGGCGACGGGACGCCCGGACGCCCGGGCCAGCGACGGCGCCAGGTACCGCCCGGAGAAGTCGCCCGACAGGTACGTCATCACCGACAGGTAGCCGTCGGAGGGCACCGAGGCGACCAGCCCGCCGAGGACGGTCTGCAGCTCCGCGCCGGCCGGCCACGGGAAGTCGGCGTGCACCTCGATGTCGTCCTCGACGTACACCGGCCGCTCCGCCGTCAGCGAGCCCGACGACGCGGTGCGCAGCAGCGTCGCCGCGTCGTCCTCCGACTCCTGCACGACCGAGCTGCCCGCCTCGAACGGGTTCACGCCGAGCAGCCACCCGGCGACCGCCGTCGCGTACTCCCACAGTAGGAACTGCGCGCCGAGCGGCGCCCACACCGAGGTGTCGGAGTCGTCCTGCGCCGCCGACCGCGGGTTGATCGACACGCCGTGCACGTCGGGGAAGTCGCCGCGCCCGCCGGGCGGCTCGAACGCCAGCACGCCGCGGCCCCGCTTGCCGGTGCCGACCGCGAGGAGCTGGGAGATCCACGCGGTCAGCGCGCCGGGCCCGCCGGGCTCGCGCAGCAGCACCTTGTCGCGGGCGAGGCCGCCCGGCTCCTGCTGCGCGCAGCCGCCGATGACGGCGCCGAGCAGCAGCCCCGGATTGTCCTCGTCCTTGGACAGCGACGGCACCAGCGACGCCGCCTCGTCCAGCAGCCGGTCGGCGTCCGCGCCCGCCAGCACCGCCGGGACGAGCCCGTACGCCGACAGCGCGCCGTAGTGCCCCGGCAGGTAGGGGTCGGTCAGCCCGATCCGGTAGCCGCACTGCCGGGCGAAGTCGTGCAGCGGGCTCCCGTGGTCGGTGATGACCAGGAACCGGCCCGCGATCTCCCGCTCCGACAGGCCCCGCTCGCGGAACGCCTCGGCGAAGATCCGCCGGTAGGCGTCGCCCTCCAGCGACACGCCCGCCTTGCTGGCCAGCACGACGAGCGTCCGGTCGAGGCGCTCCATCGCGAACGCCAGCGCGGCGGTGTCGCCGCCGTCCAGCACGGTCAGCTCGCCGGTCGGCCGCCGCTCGGAGCCGGCCGCGCCCGCCGGGCCGCCCGCGGCGGCGAGGGCGGGCGCGTGCGCCTCCATGACCGCCTGCGCGGCGAGGCTCTCCGCCCCGACGCCGATCAGCACGATGTGGTCGAGGCCCGAGTAGCGGGCCTCCGCCACCAGCCCGTTCACCTGGCTCAGCAGCCCGCGGGAGGCGAACGGCAGGTCGAGCCAGCCCAGCCGGCTGTGGTCTACCGCGCGCCGCCCCCACAGCCGCGGGTCCTTCGCGGCCAGCGCGCCGGGGACGCCGCAGCTCACGAGGTAGTCCCTCGCCCGCAGCGCCGAGTCCAGCACGTCACCGCGCGTCAATACGTCGAATCCGGACACCGTTCCCTCCCGCCCCCCATCGTTTCAGGAGAGAACGGGCATTCGCGACCATCTCCGATGATCTCTTTGGTCGCATTTCGAACCCGCCCGGTCGCGCTGCGTCCGGACCGGTCCGCGTCCGGGCGCCGTCAGGCGAGCGCCGCCGCCAGCTGCGCCAGGCCCGCGGCGCGGTCGCGCAGGTGCAGCCGGACCGCCGGGCGGCCGAGCGCCCGCAGCACCCGCAGATCGCCGAACGCCTGCGCGAGCTGCAGCTCGCCCAGGCTGTAGGGCCGGCCCGGCACCGGCACGTCGCCGGTGACCGCTCCGGTGATCTGCAGGAACGCCCCGTTCGGCGGCCCGCCCTTGTGGTACTGGCCCGCGGTGTGCAGGTAGCGCGGGCCCCACCCGAACGTGACCGGCGCCGGATGCCTGCGCACCTTGCCGCCCCGCGCGGCCAGCAGCGGTCGCAGCGCCGCCGCCGCCGCGTCCCCGGACCGGTCCAGGTACGCGAGCACCGCGAGGTAGCCGCCGCCCGGGACGTCCGCGAGGATCGTCTCCAGCGCCTCGCCGAGCGTCCGCGCGCCGCGCAGCGCGTCCTCCGGGGCGTGCACCTCGACCGCGTCCTCGACCAGCTCCGGCGGGCGCCGCACGACCGTCGGCGCCGCGCCCTCCTCCGACCGCAGCAGCGCTTCCGTGCTCTCCCGCGACGCGCGGACGTCCGGCGCGTCGAACGGGTTCACCCCGGTCACCCGGGACGCCACCGCGACCGCGTACTCCCACAGCAGGAACTGCGCGCCGAGCGGCCCGGCGACGCTCACCCCCGCCTCGCGCCCGGCGCCCGGCTCGTCCGGGCGGCGGCCCAGGATCACCCGGCGCAGGTCGTCGGCCAGCTCGAAGCCCGGCGCGTCCGCGCTCTCCACCACGACCGGCAGCAGGCCCCTGCCGTCCTTGCCCATCGCCCCGGCGACCAGCTGCTCCGCCCACCCGGCGAGACCGGCCAGGCCCGAGCCGTGGTCGGCGATCACCAGCTTGTCGCGGACGCCGAGCGCCGACGAGCCGAGCGCCGCGCCCAGCGCCAGCGCCGGGTTCTCGTAGGGCTGCCGCAGCGTCGCCGCGAACCCGGTCGCCTCGTCGAGCAGCGCGTCCACGTCCACGCCCGCGAGCGCCGCCGGCACCAGCGAGCGGGCGCCGAGCGCGCCGAACCGGTCGCCGACGTCGGGCTCGGCCAGGACGAGATGGTGGCCGGCCTCCTCGGCGGCGTGCGCGAGGTCCGAGCCCTCGTCCGCCACCACCAGGAAACGGTGCGCCGCCTCCGCGCCGCCCAGGCCGGCCTCGGAGAACGCGCGCCCGAACACGCGGCGCACCGAGTCGGCCTCGACGCCGTCGTCCGCCACGACCACGAGCGTCCGGGACAGGTCGCCGGACAGGGCGCCCGACACCTCGTGCGGGTCGGTGGTGTCGAGGACGGTCAGCTCCGCCCCCGCCTTGCGGCAGATCGCCTCGGCGGCCAGCGCCGCCCCCCCGGCGGCGGCCAGCACGATCCGGTCGAGCCCCGCGGCGGCGCCCGCCGGGCCGGCCAGCCGGTCCCGCAGGGACCGCGAGGTCTCCGGCAGGTCCAGCCAGCCGAGCCGGCGGGCGGCGAGCGGGGCCGCGTCCGGCCCCCACAGCTTGGCGTTCCGGGACGTGAGCGACCCGGGCACGCCGTCGGAGACGAGACGGTCCAGGACCGTCTCGCTCTCGTCGACGACCGCGCCGCGGATGGTGACCGAGATCCCCCCGGCGGTCACCACCGAGGTCACGCGCCGGCCTTCTTGGACTCCAGCTCGCCGGTGATGGAGTCGAGCATGCCCTTCCACGACGCCGCGAACTTCTCCACGCCCTCGTCCTCCAGGACCCGCACCACGTCGTCGTAGTCGACGCCGACCTCCTTGAGCGCCGCCATGTGCGCGCGGGCGTCGCCGTAGGAGCCGCGGACGGTGTCGCCGCGCACCTGGCCGTGGTCGGCCTCGGCCACCAGCGTCGCCTCCGGCATCGTGTTGACGGTGCCCGGCGCGACCAGCTCGTCCACGTACAGCGTGTCGTTGAGGTCCGGGTCCTTCACCCCGGTCGAGGCCCACAGTGGCCGCTGGGGACGGGCCCCGGCGTCCTTCAGCGCCTTCCACCGGCCGGTGCCGAACTTCTCCTCGTACAGCGCGTACGCGAGCCGGGCGTTGGCCAGGCCCGCCTTCGAGCGCAGCGACGTCGCCGCGTCCGAGCCGATCTTGTCGAGGCGCTTGTCGATCTCGGTGTCCACCCGGCTGACGAAGAACGACGCCACCGACGCGATCTTCGACAGGTCGTGGCCGTTCTCCCGCGCCCGCTCCAGCCCGGCGAAGAACGCGTCGATCACCGCGCCGTAGCGCTCCAGCGCGAAGATCAGCGTCACGTTCACGCTGATGCCCTGCGCCAGCGTCTCGGTGATCGCGGGCAGGCCCTCCGGCGTCGCAGGGATCTTGATGAACAGGTTGGGCCGGTCGACCAGCCACCACAGCATCCGCGCCTCGGCGACCGTCTTGGCGGTGTCCTTGGCGAGGCGCGGGTCGACCTCGATCGACACGCGGCCGTCCACGCCGTCCGTCCGGTCGTACACCGGCCGCAGCACGTCGCAGCCCCACCGGATGTCGTGGGTCGTGATCGCGCGGGACGCCTCCTCGACGTCCACGCCGAGCAGCGCCAGGTCGCGGACCTGGTCGTCGTAGGCGTTCCCCTTGCTCAGCGCCTTCGCGAAGATGGTCGGGTTGGACGTGACGCCCACGACGTGCCTGTCCTTGACGAGCTCGGCGAGGTTGCCGGTGCGCAGCCGCTCCCGGCTGATGTCGTCCAGCCAGATCGACACGCCCTCGTCCGAGAGCTCCTTCAGAATGTCGCTCATCGCCCTCTCCTAGTTGCCGGTGGTCTCGCCGCGCCCGGCGCCGTGCACGCCGGCCTTGATCAGGCTGGCCTTCGCCGCCGCGACGACCCGCTCGGAGGTGATCCCGAACTGCAGGAACAGCGTCTTGTAGTCGGCGGAGGCGCCGAAATGCTCCAGGCTCACCGACTCGCCGTCGTCGCCGATGTAGCTCCGCCAGCCGAGCGCGACGCCCGCCTCGACCGACACCCGGGCGCGGACGCCGGGCGGCAGCACCTCCTGCCGGTAGGCGTCGGTCTGCGCCTCGAACCACTCGACGCACGGCATCGACACGACCCGGGTCGGGGTCCCCTCGGCCTGCAGCGCCGTGCGCGCCTCCAGCGCGAGCTGGACCTCGCTGCCGGTCGCGATGATGATCACATCGGGCTGCCCGCCGTCGGCGTCGGCCAGCACGTAGCCGCCCTTCGCGGTGCCCTCGGCGGACGCGATCTCGCCGCCGCGCTCCAGCGTCGGCAGCTTCTGCCGGGTCAGCGCGAGGCCCGCCGGCCGGTCGGTGTGCCCGAGGACGGTCCGCCACGCGACCGCCGTCTCGTTGGCGTCCGCCGGCCGGACCACGTCCAGGCCGGGGATCGCCCGCAGCGCCCACAGGTGCTCCACGGGCTGGTGCGTCGGGCCGTCCTCGCCGAGGCCGATCGAGTCGTGCGTCCACACGTAGGTGACCGGCAGCTTCATCAGCGCCGCCAGCCGCACGGCCGGGCGCATGTAGTCGCTGAAGATCAGGAACGTGCCGCCGTACGGGCGGGTGCCGCCGTGCAGCGCGATGCCGTTGCAGATCGCGCCCATGGCGTGCTCGCGGACGCCGAAGTGCAGCGTGCGGCCGTAGCGGTGGCCGGGGAACTCCTTGGTCTGGAATTCCTCCGGGATGAAGGACGGCTCGCCCTTCATCGTCGTGTTGTTGCTCTCGGCCAGGTCGGCCGAGCCGCCCCACAGCTCCGGCAGCACGGGCGCCAGGGCCGCGAGGATCTCACCGGACGCGGCGCGGGTCGCGATGTCCTTGCCCGCCTCGAACGCCGGCAGCGCATTCTCCCAGCCGGGGGGCGGCGTGCGCGCGGAGATCCGGTCGTACTCGGCGGCCCGCTCCGGGTTCGCCGACCGCCACGCGTCGAACGACTTGGTCCATTCGGCGTGGTCGTCGCGGCCCCGCGCGCACACCTCGCGGGCGTGCGCCAGGACGTCCTCGGGCACGTGGAACGTCTCCGCCGGGTCCATGCCGAGGATCCGCTTGGTCGCGGCGACCTCGTCGGCGCCGAGCGCCGAGCCGTGGATCTTGCCGGTGTTCTTCTTGTTCGGGGCGGGCCAGCCGATGATCGTGCGCAGCGCGATGAACGACGGCCGGGACGTCTCCGCCTTCGCCGCCGCGAACGCCGCCGCGAGCGCGGCCACGTTCTCCTCGTAGTCGCCGTCCTCGGTCCAGTCGACGTGGTGGACGTCCCAGCCGTAGGCGGCGTACCGGGCGCGCACGTCCTCCGACAGCGCGATCGCGGTGTCGTCCTCGATGGAGATCTTGTTGTCGTCGTAGAGCAGCACCAGGTTGCCGAGCCGCTGGTGGGCCGCCAGCGCGGACGCCTCGTGGCTGATGCCCTCCTCGATGTCGCCGTCCGACGCGAACGCCCAGACCATGTGGTCGAAGGGGGACTCGCCCTGCGCCGCGTCGGGGTCGAACAGGCCGCGCTCGCGGCGGGCCGCCATCGCCATCCCGACCGCGTTCGCGATGCCCTGCCCCAGCGGCCCGGTGGTCGTCTCCACCCCGGCGGTGTGCCCGTGCTCGGGGTGGCCCGGGGTGAGGCTGCCCCACTTGCGCAGCGCCTTCAGGTCGTCCAGCGTCATCGGGTAGCCCGACAGGTACAGCTGGATGTAGAGGGTCAGGCTGGAGTGGCCGCAGGAGAGCACGAACCTGTCCCGGCCGGCCCAGTTCGGGTCCGTAGGGTCGTGCCGGAGGAAGCGCTGGAACAGAAGGTAGGCGGCGGGCGCGAGGCTCATCGCCGTCCCGGGGTGACCGGAGCCGGCCTCCTCGACCGCGTCCATGGCGAGGGCGCGGATCACGTCCACCGCGCGCCGGTCCTGGTCGGACCACTCAAACGTGCTGTTGTCCCTGCTCACGGAACGCCAGGCTCCTCTCGAACCGGTTGTATGTGTCACCTTGTGATGTCGGGCGCCACAGCTTCCCCTGCCCCGTGCCGCCGCCCGGTCCGCGGCGGGCGAAGATCATGCCGCGCCCCTGGCGAGCCTATCGCGCGGGAGGGTGGCCGCAGGCGGCGGAGAAGCGCCGCGCGACACCGCGGTCGGGGGCCCGGGCCGCTCCTGGCGCCTTCGAACACCCTTGCCCGGACGCCTCGTCGATTAACCCCCCGCACGGGTGATCCCGGGGGTGATCCGGGACGCGGACCGGGGCCCGGACGGTCACCGTCCGGCGCGTCCGGTGACCCGGTGCGCGACCTCCGGAGGGGGCGGACTACAGTGATTGCGCGGCTGACGGCCAGCGGCCGCGGCAACCAGACCAAGCCGAAGTCGCACCCAACCCGAGGCCGGCCCGGAAACGCGGGGGCACCGCCGAGGTGGACCGATTTCTCATCCCTAGTTGGACGTGGACCCGATTGTGACGGTGCTCAGTAACAAGCGCGGGATCGAGCTTGAAGAGCCGACGCTCGTGCCGGCCCTCGTGCCGAACCCCGCCGAAAGCGCCGCCCGCCGGACGGTGGGCGCGAGCGTCCGTGCCTACGTGGCGCTGACGAAGCCGCGCGTCATCGAGCTGCTGCTGATCACCACCATCCCGGTGATGTTCCTGGCGGCCGGCGGCGTCCCGCCGCTGTCCACGGTGCTGCTGACGCTGGCGTTCGGGACGATGTCCGCGGGGTCCGCCAACGCGATCAACTGCTACATCGACCGCGACATCGACGCCAAGATGCGCCGCACCCGGCGCCGCCCGCTGGCCCGCCACCAGGTCACCCCGGCCCGCGCCCTGATCTTCGGGGTGACGCTGGCCGTGCTGTCCACGGCCGGGTTCCTGCTGGCCGTCAACCCCGTCGCCGCGGCCGGGTCGCTGTTCGCGATCCTGTTCTACGTCTTCGTCTACTCGCTGCTGCTCAAGCGGCGCACCTCGCAGAACGTCGTCTGGGGCGGCATCGCCGGATGCATGCCCGTCCTCATAGGCTGGGCCGCGATCACCGGATCCGTCGCCTGGACGCCGTTCGTCCTCTTCATGGTGGTGTTCCTGTGGACGCCGCCGCACACGTGGACGCTCGCGATGCGCTACCGCGAGGACTACGCCGTCGCCAAGGTTCCGATGCTGCCGGTCGTCGCGTCCGAGCGCCGCGTCGTCACCGAGAGCCTCGCCTACACCTACGCCACGGTCGCGGCCTCGCTGGCGCTGTGGCCGGTCGCCGGGATGAGCCCGGTGTACGGCGCCGTCGCGGTCGTGCTCGGCCTGGTGTTCCTCGCCGAGGGCCACCGGCTGCTGAAGGCGGTGCGCGCCGGCGTCACCGGCGTCCACCTGCGGCCGATGCGCTTCTTCCACCTGTCCAACGTGTACCTGGCGCTGCTGTTCACCGCCGTGGCGGTCGACCCCCTTCTCCACTGACGCCCCAGGTCCGATCACGTTCCGTGACCTTTCCGGCTTAGCGCTTCGCCCGACCTGCCGTTACGCTCACGTCATGGCACGCATGGACCCGAAGGCGGTGCTGGAGGGCCGGGTTCCCGGCCGGCCCCCGGTCGGCCTCATCGTCGGCATGACCGTCTCCGGGCTCTGCATCCTGGTCGCGTTCGGCGCCGACGCCGCGTTCGGCGGGGCGGGCTTCTGGGTCGGCGTGCTGCTCGCCATCCTCCCGATCCCGGTGCTGATCGCCCTCGCGCTCACCCTCGACCGGCTGGAGCCCGAGCCGCCGCGCGCCCTCGCGTTCTCGTTCATGTGGGGCGCCGGCATCGCCGTGCTCGGCGCGCTCGTCCTCAACACGGCCGGGCTGCTGTACGTGACCGTGCCCATCTTCGGCGAGACCGAGGGCCACTTCGTCAGCGCCACCTTCGGCGCGCCCGTCATCGAGGAGACGCTGAAGGGCGCCGTCCTGTTCGGCCTGCTGTGGTTCCGCCGCAACGAGATCGACGGCTTCGCCGACGGCATCATCTACGCCGCCATGGTCGGCCTCGGCTTCGCCATGATGGAGAACATCACCTACTACATGCGGGCGTTCGAGGACGGCGGCGCACAGCAGCTCCAGGCGGTGTTCATCCTGCGCGGCCTCATCGCGCCGCTCAGCCACCCGCTGTTCACGTCCATGACCGGGCTCGGCGTCGCCTACGCCGCCACCCACCGGCGCGGCCAGATCGCCGCGCCGCTCGCTGGCCTGCTCGGCGCGATGATCCTGCACGGCCTGTGGAACGGCGCCGCGGGCGCGTTCGGCCTGGCCGGCCTCGGCATCGTCTACCTGCTGGACTTCTGCGTCCTCGTCACGCTGATCGTCATCGTGTTCGTCGAGCGGCGCGGCACCGTCCGCCGCATCGAGACCTACCTGCCGATGTACGCCGGGACGGGCCTGGTGACGCCGCAGGACGTGCGGATGCTGCGCTCCATCCCGTCCCGCCGGGCCGCCCGCCGATGGGCCCGGTCCGTGGGCGGCCCGGCCGCGGGCCGCGCCATGACCGACTACCAGCTGGCCGCGACCGAGCTGGCGCTGCTGCACAAGCGCGCCGACCGGGGGGTGGCCGAGGAGCGCTGGTTCGTCACCCGCCGCGACTCGCTGCTGGAGCTGATGTCCCTCGCCAGGCAGGCGTTCCTGCGCACGCCGCCGCGGCCGGGGGCGAACTGGCCGGCCGGCCCGCCGTGGGCCGCGCAGGGCCCGTCGGGGTTCCTGCCGCCCCGGCCGCCCGACCCGTACGGAAGGTGACCGGCCCGGGACCCGACCCGCGCCCGACCCGCGCCCGATCAGCAAGGCACCCCGATCAGCACGCGCCCGACGCCTGCGGGACGTAACCGGGGGGCGGGTCAAGGCCACGGCGACCCGGCCATACGATTGGTGCCGTGGCAGAGCGACAGTCGTCTACCCTCCCGATTCGGACGTGGAACGCCGTGTGGCGTCCGACCCCGGGGTCGCTGCGGCTGCTCGCGCTCCTCGGCGTCCTCGGCAACGTGCTGATCGTCGTCAGCGGCGGCGCCGTCCGCGTCACCAAGTCCGGGCTCGGCTGCCCCGACTGGCCGCGCTGCACCGGCGACAGCCTCGTCCCCACCCACAACCCCGAGCACCATGTGCTGAACATGTCGATCGAGTTCGGCAACCGGCTGATCACCTTTCTGGTGCTGGGCATCGGCCTCCTGGTGTTCGTCGCGGCGCTGCGGCTGCGCCCGCGCCGCACGTCGCTGGTGTGGTGGGCGCTGGCGCAGCCGATGAGCGTGGTCGCGCAGGCCGTCATCGGCGGCATCGTCGTCCTCACCAAGCTGCACCCGGCGGCCGTGTCGCTGCACTTCCTCGTCTCGCCCGCGCTGCTCGTCTTCTGCGTGGCGCTGTGGGTCCGCGCGGGGGAGGGCGACGCGCCGCCGCGCCCGCTCGCCGGGCCCTGGACGCGCGGCCTCGCCGCCGTGCTGCTGGCCTCCTGCGCCGCCGTCCTCGTCGCGGGCACCGTCGTCACCGGCACCGGCCCGCACGCGGGGGACGCCGAGTCCCGCCGCTACGGCTTCGACATCACCGAGGTCGCCCGCATCCACGGCGAGCTGGCGTGGCTCACCATCGCCCTGACCGCGGCCGTCATCGCGGCCCTCTACCGCTCCGGCGGCCCGGCCGCCGCGCGCCGCCGCGCGCTGGAGCTGGCCGGGCTGATCGTCGTGCAGGGCGCGATCGGCTACACCCAGTACTTCCTCGGCGTCCCGGCCGGGCTGGTGCTGCTGCACATGCTCGGCGCGGTGCTGATGTGGATCGCCGCGTTCCGCCTCTTCTTCGCCCTCCGCGACCGCGGCCCCGTGCCCGCGGAGGCGCCGGCCCCGGCCGTCGCGCAGGCCGAGGCCCCGCAGCCCGCCTGACGACGGCTCAGCGCTTGCGCAGGAAGTCGCGGAGGCGGTCGAGCGGCCAGGTGTTGATGACGTCGTCGGGTGTCAGCCAGCCGCGCTGGGCGGTGCCGACGCCGTAGCGGATGTTGCGGTGGTGGCCCAGGGAGTGCGCGTCGGTGTCGATGGAGAACTTCACGCCGAACCGCTTCGCCCGGCGGACCAGGTCGGCGGGCAGGTCGAGCCGGTCGGGGAACGAGTCGATCTCCATCGCGGTGCCGGTGCGGGCGGCGGTGCGGAACACCTCGTCCCAGTCGGCGTCCACCGGCGGGCGGCGGCCGATGCTGCGGGCGGTGGGGTGGCCGATGACGTGCACGTGGGGGTTCTCGCAGGCGCGGACGAGGCGGCGGGTCATGGCGTCCTGGTCCTGGGTGAAGTGCGAGTGGACCGACGCGACGCACACGTCGAAGCCGGACAGGAAGTCGGCGTCCCAGTCGACGTTCCCGTCGGGGTCGATGTTGAGTTCGGTGCCGTGGAGCAGGACGAGGCCGGGGTGGCTCTTCTGCAGTTCGGCGACCTCGGCGCGCTGGGCGAGCATCTTCTCGTCCGTCATGCGCTGCATCACGAGGTTCGGCGCGTGGTCGGTGATCGCGTAGTACTCCAGGCCGCGGGCGCGCGCGGCGTCGACCATGTCGGCCAGGGAGGCGACGCCGTCGGTCAGGTCGGTGTGGCTGTGCAGGTCGCCGCGCAGGTCGTCGACGGTGACGAGGCGGGGCAGCGCGCCCCTGCGGGCGGCCTCGATCTCGCCGGTGTCCTCGCGGAGGGTCGGGTGGACCCAGGGAAGGCCGAGGCGCTCGTAGACCTCCTCCTCGGTCTCCGACACGATCAGCTCGTCGCTCCCGGCGTCGAACAGGCCGTACTCCGACAGCTTCAGGCCCGCCTTGACGGCGATCTCGCGGGTGCGGATGTTGTGCGCCTGCGAGCCGGTGAAGTACTGCAGCGCCGCGCCCCACGACTCCGGCGGGACGACGCGCAGGTCGACCTGGAGCCCCTTGCCGGTGCGGATCGAGGTCTTCTTGGCGCCGCCCGCGATGACCTCCGCGACCAGTGGCAGCGCGGTGAACGCCTCCATGATCGGACGCGGGTCGCGGGAGGCGGCGAGGACGTCCACGTCGCCGATCGTCTCGCGCATCCGCCGCAGCGAGCCCGCGTGGGCGCAGCGCTCCACCTGCGGGAGCTTCGAGAGGGCCGCGACGATCTCGTCGGCGACGCCCGCGGCGGCGTCGACCAGGACGCGCTCGCCGGAGCTCCGCATCAGCTCGATGCCGCGGAGGATGTTCTCCTCGGTCTTGGCGCCGAAGCCCTTGAGGCCGCGCAGCCGGCCCTCCTTGATGGCGGCGGCCAGCTCGTCCACCGAGGAGATGCCGAGCTCCTCGTAGACGGCGAGGGCCTTCTTCGGGCCCAGCGTCGGGATGGCGGTGAGCGCGCGGACCCCGGCCGGTATCTGGGTGCGCAGCTCCTCCACCTGCCGGATCGTGCCGGTGGTGGTGTAGTCGAGGACCTTCTTGGCGATCGCCTCGCCGACGGTCGGGATCCTGCGCAGCCCGGCCAGGTCGAGCCCGGCGATGTCGTCGGGGTACCCGGCGATCGCCCGCGCGGCCTTCTCGTACGCCCTGACCTTGAAGCCGTCGCCGCCGGTGATGGACAGCAGGTCGGCCAGTTCCTGGATGAGGGCCGCAGCCTCGTCGTTCGCCCGTGCCATACGCCGAGTCTAGGAGCCGGGTACGACATTCCCCATGATCAGCGCAGGGGCGCGACCGGCCCGCCGGGGTTGTCCATGCGGGCGCGCACGACCTCGTCGGCGATCGCGGCCACCTCGTCCCCGGGCAGCCGCCGGTAGCCGTCCGCGGTGACGACCGCGATCGTCGGGTAGATGCGCCGCGACGGGTCGGGCCCGCCGGTGGCGGTGTCGTCGTCGGCCGCGTCGTAGAGGGCCTGTACGCAGACGGTGGCGGCGTCCTCCAGGGACAGGTCGTGCCGGTAGAGCTTCTTCAGCGCGCCGATCGCGTACGGGGAGCCCGACCCGTCGGCGTGGAAGTCGCGGGCCTCCTGCGGGGCGCCGGTGATGTCGTAGGTGTAGATCCGTCCCTCGCCGGAGTCGGGGTCGAGGCCGGTGAACAGCGGGACGACCGCGAGCCCCTGCAGCGCCTGCGCGAGGTTGGCCTGGATGACCGCGCCCAGCCTGCGGGCCTTGCCCGGCAGCGACAGCGGGACGGTCTCCATCTTCTCGTAGTGCTCCAGCTCGACCTGGAACAGCCGGACCATCTCCAGCGCCAGCCCGACCGTCCCCGCGAAGGCGACGGCGGAGTACTCGTCGGCGCGCTGCACCTTGTCGAGCTCCCGGTAGGCGATGCGGTTGCCCTGTGTGGCGCGCCGGTCACCGGCCATCATGACGCCGCCCGGGAACGTCAGCGCCAGGACGGTCGTCCCGTGCGGCAGCTCGGGGGCGTCCCCCTCCGGCACCCGGTTGATCGGCAGCAGCTCGGGCGAGTGCAGGCGCAGGAAGTCGACGAACGACGCCGACCCCGCCTCGAAGAACTCGGGCGGGATCCCCTGGTCCTCGGTCCGGCCGATCACGGCGGCTCCTCTCCCCACGCTGGACGACCCGTACGCGCCGATCCTTCCACGCTGCCACACGCGCCCGCCACTCACGCCTCGGGCGCCGCCGGCGGCTCCTTCTGCCCCCGCGTGGCCCCCGCGCACGCGACGATGACGCAGCCGATCGCGACCCACTGGCGCCCGCTGAGGATCTCGCCGAGCACGACGACGCCCACGAGCGCGGCGACGGCGGGCTCCAGGCTCATCAGGATCCCGAAGACGCGGGCGGGCACGCGCCGCAGCGCCTCCAGCTCCAGCGAGTACGGGATCACCGAGGACAGCAGGCCGACGCCGAGCCCGATGGCCAGCAGCGCCGGGTCGAGGAGGGCGGCGCCGTCCGCGGCGACACCGGTCGCGATGCCGCCCGGCAGCATGACCAGCGTTCCGATGATGCTGGCCAGGGCCAGCCCGGTGGTGCCGGGGATGCGCCGCCCGGTGGCGGCCGTGAGCAGGATGTAGGATGCCCAGCCGACCGCGGCGAGCAGCGCGAACACGATGCCGAGGACGTCCGCGTCGCCGCCGCCTCTGGCGAGCAGGACCACCCCCGCGCCCGCGAGCACGACCCACAGGGCGTCGCGCGGGCGGCGGGAGCCGGCGATGGCGACCGACAGCGGGCCGAGGAACTCGATCGTCACCGCCACGCCCAGCGGGATCCGCGACAGCGACTGGTAGAACGCGAAGTTCATCCCGGCGAGGGAGACCCCGTAGCCGGCGACGACGGCGAGGCTCGTCCAGGAGTGGTCGCGCAGCACGGTCCGCAGCGCCTTGCGGGCCAGGAACCCCAGCACCAGCGCCGAGGCCAGCAGCCGGATCGACACGACCGCGGTCGGCGGCATCCGCTCGAACAAATGCTTGGCCAGGCCCGCGCCGACCTGCACGGACACGATGCCGAGCAGGATCAGCGCCGGCGGCGGCACCGACGCCGGCGACAGCGTGCGGATGCGGCCGGGCGCGCGGCTCGCGCCGCCGAACGAGCCGGGCGCCTCAGCGAGGGCCAAAGGTCACTCCCATGTGAAGAACCGGGCGGCGAGGGCGAGGCCGGCGACGGCCCACACCGCGAGGACGAGCAGCGGCTGCGCGGGCAGTACGGCGCCGTCCCGCAGGACGTCGCGCAGCCCGCCCGCGAGCGCCGAGATCGGCAGCAGCTCCAGCGCGTCCCGCACCGGGCCGGGGAACTTGTCCAGGGGGAAGACCACGCCGCCGACGGCCAGCAGCAGGATGTAGACGAGGTTCGCGGCGGCGAGGGTGGCCTCGGCGCGCAGCGTCCCGGCCATGAGCAGCCCGAACCCGGAGAACGCGGCGGTGCCGAGCAGCAGCAGGACGAGCACGGAGCCCGGGTCGCCGTCCGGGCGCCAGCCGAGCCCGAACGCCACCGCGCAGATCACCGCGGCCTGCACGATCTCGACGGCGAGGACGCTGGCGGTCTTGGCGGCGATAAGGCCCCCGCGCGGCAGCGGGGTCGCGCCGAGCCGCTTGAGGACGCCGTAGCGCCGCTCGAAGCCGGTCCCGATGGCCTGGCCGGTGAACGCCGTGGACATCACCGCGAGCGCGAGGACGCCCGGCGCGAGGAAGTCGACCCGGCGGCCGGAGCCGAGGTCGAGCAGGGACGTGGCGCTGAACAGCGCGAGCAGCACCACCGGGATGATCAGCGTGAGCAGCAGCTGCTCGCCGTTGCGCAGCACGGCGCGGAACTCGTAGCCGGCCTGCGACATGATCATCCGCGGCAGCGGCGCGGCCCCCGGCGCGGGGGACAGGTCCAGGGTGGCGGTCACGAGCGCAGCTCCCGTCCGGTGAGTTCGAGGAAGACGTCCTCCAGGGTGCGGCGCTCGATCCGCAGGTCCTCGGTCATGACGCCGTGCGAGGCGCACCAGGCGGTGACGGTGGCGAGCAGCTCGGGCCGCACGTCCGCCTCGATCAGGTAGTGCCCGGCGGGCGACTCCTTGGCGGCGCTCCCCGCGGGCAGCGCCGACAGCAGCTCCTCCAGGCCGAGGCCGGGCCGGGCGCGGAACCGCAGCTGCCGCTCGGCGCCGGTCAGCTCCTCGGGCGCGCCGTCGGCCACGACCCGGCCATGGTCGACGATGACGACGCGGTCGGAGAGGCGCTCGGCCTCCTCCATGTTGTGGGTGGTGAGGACCACCGACACCCCGGCGGCGCGCAGCTCCTCGATCAGCTCCCAGGTGGCGTGCCTGGCCTGCGGGTCGAGCCCGGTCGTGGGCTCGTCGAGGAAGACCAGCTCGGGGCGCCCGACCACGGCGACGGCGAGGGAGAGCCGCTGCTGCTGCCCGCCCGACATGCGCCGGAACGGGGTGCGGGCGTGCTCGGTGAGGCCGAGCCGCTCCAGCAGGGCGGACGTGTCGAGCGGCGCGGAGTGGAACGAGGCGACGAGGTTCAGGAACTCGCCGGCGCGGGCCGTCCCGGGGACGCCGCCGGACTGCGGCATCACGCCCACCCTCGGCTTCAGCGACCGGCCGTCGGCGGCCGGGTCGAGGCCGAGGACCCGGACGGTCCCCGCGTCGGCCCGCCGGAAGCCCTCGCAGATCTCGATCGTGGTCGTCTTGCCCGCGCCGTTCGGCCCGAGCAGCGCGGTGACGGCGCCCCGGGCGGCGCGGAACGACAGGCCGTCCACGGCCGTCGCGGAGCCGTAGCGCTTCACGAGCGAGTGCAGCTCGACCGCGCTGTCTCGGCCGCCGCCTCCGGGGGGTGTCATGCCGACGAGTTTAGGTCCGGTTCCGGACGGCTCCGCGCCGGGTCCCGCCGGTGCGGCGGGTGAAGGTCCGGCAAAGCCTCCGGGCGGGCGCCGGTCCAGTTTCACCGCCCGGCCTCGGGGAATTGACGGCCTGTCGCCGGGCCGTCCCCGGTGACCTGGGGTCGAGCGGCACCGTGGCCGGGCCCCGAGGAGGTGGGGGATGCCGTTCCACGTCGATTCGGAGGCCGGCCGGCTCCGGGAGGTGCTGCTGCACCGGCCGGAGCTGTCGCTGAAGCGGCTCACCCCGTCCAACGCGGCCGGGCTGCTCTTCGACGACGTGCTGTGGGTGCGGCGCGCGGTGGAGGAGCACAAGGAGTTCGAGGACGTCCTGCGCGCCGAGGGCGTCCGCACGCACCTGCTGATCGACCTGCTGGGCGAGACCGTCGGGATCCCGGAGGCGCGCAAGCACATCCTGGACGCCGTCGTCGACCCGCACTGGTTCGGCCCGCTGGCCACCGACGCGATCCGCAACTGCTTCGACGCCATGGACGTGCAGGAGCTGAGCTCGTTCCTCATCGGCGGCATCACCAAGCGGGAGATGCTGGAGCGGATGCCCGAGCCCGCGTCGATCGCGTTCCACTCGGTCGGCATGGACGGGTTCATCCTGCCGCCGCTGCCGAACCACCTGTTCACCCGCGACACGTCCTGCTGGATCTACGACGGCGTCTCGATCAACACGATGCGCAAGAAGGCGCGGATGCGCGAGACGGTGAACATGGAGGCCGTCTACCGCTGGCATCCGCTGTTCGCCGCCGGCTACGGTCGCCCGGAGGAGGGCGGCTTCCACGTCTGGAACACCGGGACGGCGATGGCCCCGGCGACGCTGGAGGGCGGCGACGTCCTGGTCATCGGGAACGGCGCGGTGCTGGTCGGGATGAGCGAGCGGACGCAGCCGCAGGCCGTGGAGATGCTCGCGCAGTCGCTGTTCGCCTCCGGCTCGTGCACCCGGATCGTCGCGCTGCGGATGCCGCAGAAGCGGGCGTTCATGCACCTGGACACGGTCATGACGATGGTCGACCACGGCGTGTTCACCGCCTACGAGGGCCTGGGCACGCTGCCGTCCCACACCGTCGAGCCCGGCGACACCGAGAAGGAACTGAAGATCACCGATCACCCGCCGGAGGACATGTACCGGGCGATCGCCGCCGCCCTCGGCCTGGACTCCGTCAAGGTCATCACCCCTTCCCAGGACGTCTTCTCCGCCGAGCGCGAGCAGTGGGACGACGGCGCGAACGTCCTGGCCGTGGCGCCCGGCGTCGTCGTCGCCTACGAGCGCAACGCGACGAGCAACAACCAGCTGAGCCGGAACGGGATCCAGGTCATCACCATCCGCGGCAGCGAGCTCGGCCGCGGCCGCGGCGGCCCCCGCTGCATGACCTGCCCGCTCGTCCGGGACGCCTGACGTCCACCAGCCTCGGCACGACCCTCGGGAGACCGGAAATGGCGCTCGACCTGCGCGGCCGCAGCCTCGTCAGGGAACTCGACCTCCGCCCGGAGGAGTTCGGGTCCCTGCTCGACCTCGCGGCCGAGCTGAAGGCCGCGAAGTACGGCGGCACCGAGACGCGCGTCCTGACCGGCAAGAACATCGCGCTCGTCTTCGAGAAGGCGTCCACCCGCACGCGCTGCGCGTTCGAGGTCGCCGCGCACGACCAGGGCGCCCACGTGACGTACCTCGGCCCGGGCGGGACGCAGATCGGCCACAAGGAGTCGATGAAGGACACGGCGCGCGTCCTGGGGCGGATGTACGACGGCATCGAGTACCGGGGCTCCAGCCAGCGGCTCGTCGAGGAACTCGCCGAGTACGCGGGCGTCCCCGTGTGGAACGGCCTGACCGACGAGTGGCACCCCACGCAGATGCTCGCCGACATGCTCACCATGCGCGAGCACGGCGGCAAGCCCCTGCGGGACGTCGCGTACGCGTACCTGGGTGACGCGCGCAACAACATGGGCCACTCCTACGTGGCCGCGGGCGCGCTCCTCGGCATGGACGTGCGCATCGTCGCGCCGCGCGCCCTCTGGCCGGACGAGGAGACGGTCGTCCGGCCGTCCGAGGCGGTCGCGGCCGAGACCGGGGCCGAGATCACGCTTACCGAGGACGTCGCCGACGGCGTGCGGGGCGCCGACTTCGTCATCACCGACGTGTGGGTGTCGATGGGCGAGCCGGAGGAGGTGTGGGACGAGCGCATAGCGCTGCTCACGCCGTACCAGGTCAACGCCGAGGTCATGCGGGCGACCGGCAATCCGGGCGCCCGGTTCATGCACTGCCTCCCGGCCTTCCACAACAGGGAGACCGCAGTGGGGGAGGAGATCTACCGGAAGACCGGCCTGGAGGCGCTGGAGGTCACCGAGGAGGTGTTCGAGTCCGGCGCCTCCATCGTCTTCGACGAGGCCGAGAACCGGATGCACACGATCAAGGCGGTCATGGTCGCGACGCTCGGCTGAGCGGGGCGGGGCCCGCCGCAGGGGGGAGGGGGAGGCAGCATGCGCGTGGTCGTCGCGCTCGGGGGGAACGCGCTGGTCAGACGGGGCGATACGCCCGACGCCCAGCCGCAGCGCCACAACGTCGACCGGGCGGTCCGGTCGCTGGCGCCGCTCGCCGAGAAGCACGAGCTGATCATCACGCACGGGAACGGGCCGCAGGTGGGGGTGCTGTCGCTGGAGAGCGTCAACGACCCGAACCTGACCCGGCCCTACCCGCTGGACACGATCGGCGCCGAGACCCAGGGGATGATCGGCTACTGGATGCTGCAGGCGCTGCAGAACGCGCTGCCCGGCCGCCAGGTGATGGCGATGATCAACCAGACGCTGGTGTCGGCGGTCGACCCGGCGTTCGAGAACCCGACGAAGTTCGTCGGCCAGGTCTACGACCGGGAGGAGGCCGAGAAGCTCGCCGGCGAGTACGGCTGGACGATCCGCCAGGACGGCGAGGCGTGGCGCCGCGTGGTGCCGTCCCCGCGCCCGCAGCGGGTGATCGAGACGCGGCTGATCAGGGAGCTGGTCCGGCTCGGGACGGTCGTCGTGTGCGCGGGCGGCGGCGGCATCCCGGTGTTCCGCAACGACGTCGGGCGGCTGGAGGGCGTCGAGGCGGTGATCGACAAGGACCTCACCGCGGCCGTCCTGGCCGAGAGCATGGACGCGGACGCCCTGCTCATCCTCACCGACGTCCCCCGCGTGATGCGGAACTTCGGCGCCCCCGAGCAGGAGGAGATCACCCACACCACCCCGCACGAGCTGCGGGCCGAGGACTTCCCCGCCGGGTCGATGGGACCCAAGGTCGCGGCGGCGTCCGGCTTCGTCGAGCGAACCGGCGACATGGCCGCGATCGGGCTGCTCGACCAGTGCGTGGAGATCCTCGCCGGCACCGCCGGCACGATCGTCACCCCCAACGCCACCTGGCCCCTGGAGAGCACCCTGTGACCGCCGGGACGGCGGGGACCGGGTTCGCGCGCAGCCTCCTGCGGACCAAGCCGGTCGACCAGATCGTCGCCGAGGGCGGACAGGGCGAGGGCGGCGAGCTGAAGCGCACGATGAGCCTGCTGCAGCTGACGTTCTTCAGCGTCGGCGCGACCCTCGGCACCGGCATCTTCGTGGTCCTCGGCGAGGCGGTGCCGCTCGCCGGCCCCGCCGTCGTCCTGTCGTTCGTGCTCGCCGCCGTGACCGCGCTGTTCTCCGCCCTGTCGTACGCGGAGCTGGCCGGGACGATCCCGGTCTCCGGCTCGTCCTACTCCTACGCCTACGCGACGCTCGGCGAGCTGGTCGCGTGGGTCTGCGGGTGGTGCCTGCTCCTGGAGTACGCGGTGTCGGTGTCGGCCGTCGCGGTCGGCTGGGGCTCCTACCTCAACGCGTTCCTCGACTCGGCGTTCGGCTTCACGATCCCCGAGGCGATCAGCAACCCGCCCGGCGAGGGCGGCCTCGTCAACGTCCCCGCGGTGGTCGTGGTGCTGTTCGCGACGCTGCTGCTGCTGCGCGGAACGTCCGAGAGCGCCACCGCCAACACGGTCATGGTGTTCCTCAAGATCGCCGTGCTGCTGTTCTTCTGCGCCATCGCCTTCACCGCGTTCCGGTCCGGGAACCTCAGCCCGTTCGCGCCCATGGGCTGGGCGGGGATCAGCGCCGCCGGCGGCAAGGTGTTCTTCTCCTACATCGGCTTCGACGCCGCCTCCACGGCCGGCGAGGAGGCGAAGAACCCCCGCCGCGACCTGCCGCTCGCCATCATCCTGTCGCTGGTCATCGTGACCGTGATCTACGTGCTGGTCGGGCTCGCCGCCGTCGCCGCGATGAACTGGCGGCAGTTCGATCTGAGCGGCGCGGAGGCGTCCCTCGCCCAGGTGCTGGACGTGGCGACCGGGCGGTCCTGGCCGTCGATGATCCTCGCCCTCGGCGCCGTGATCGCCATCGCCAGCGTCGTCCTGACCGTCATGTACGGGCAGACCCGCATCCTGTTCGCGATGTCGCGCGACGGCCTCGTCCCGGAGGTGTTCCAGAAGGTCAGCCCCGGCCGGCGCGTCCCCGTCGCCAACACCGTCATCGTGGCGGTGTTCATCGGGGTCCTCGCCGCGGTCATCCCGCTCGGCCGGCTCGTGGACGCCACCAGCATCGGGACGCTGTTCGCGTTCGCGCTGGTCAACGTGGGCGTCATCGTCCTGCGCCGCACCCGGCCCGAGCTGCCGCGCAGCTTCCGCACCCCGCTGTTCCCCGTGACGCCGCTGCTCGGCGTCGGGTTCTGCGTGTACCTGATGGTCGGCCTCGGCGGCGTCACCTGGGTCGTGTTCGCGCTCTGGTGCTCCGTCGGGCTGGCCGCCTACTTCCTCTACGGCCGCCGCCACTCGCGGCTGGCGGCCGGATCCGCGGGAAGGGGGACGCCATGAACGACATGAACGAGATGAAGGGGAGCGGCGACCGGGGGAACGACGACAACGGGATGCGGGTGCTGGTCGGCTACGCCCCCGACGAGCGCGGCGACGACGCGCTCGCGCTGGCCGCCCTCCTGGCCCGGACGATGGGGGCGCCGCTGACGGCGGTCCACGTCCATCCGCCGCCGTGGCCCGCCCCAGGCCCGGGCGCCGTGGACGCCGAGTGGGTCGCCTACCTCAGGGGCCAGGCGGACGAGGCGCTCACCGGGGCCGCGGCGCGGCTGGCGGAGCTGGGCGTCCCGGAGCGGGACGTGGCCCTGCGCGTGCACGCCCACCGGGGCAGCGGGCGCGGCCTCATCCAGGTCGCCGGGGACGTGGGCGCCGACCTGATCGTGGCGGGCTCGGGGCCGCGCGGGCGGCGCGGCCGGGTCGCCATCGGCAGCACCGCCGACCAGCTGCTGCACGGATCGCCCGTGCCGGTCATGCTGGCCCCGCGCGGCTACGCCGAGCATCCGCCGCGGCGGATCTCCCGGATGACGCTCGCGTACTGGCGGCGCCGCGACGGCGACGGGCCGCTGTCGGCCGCCGCCGCGCTCGCCGAGCGGCTGGACGCGGAGCTGCGCCTGCTCACCCTGGTGCTGCGGCCGCCCGGCCTGACGGCGCGGTTCCGCGCCCCGGGCGGCGTCCTGGACCGCCAGCTCGCCCAGGCCGAGGAGGACCTGCGCTACGCCGCCGGGCTCTTCGGCGGCGGGACGCCGGTGGAGCGGCTCACGGCCGTCGGGACCGACATCGCCAAGACGCTCGGCACCGTCGATATGCTGCACGGCGAGGTGCTCGCCTGCATGTCCAGCCACGAGGGGCCGCTGCGCAAGGTCTTCCTCGGGGAGACCTCCGGCAAGATCGTCCGGGCCGCGCGCTGCCCGGTGCTGCTCCTGCCGCGCGGGGCGAGCGCGCCGACCGTGGGCGAGAAAGCCCAGGTTAGGTAAGGCTTACCTGCGTGAGCTACGACATCGGCGTTCCGGTGTTTCGGGGGAAGTAATTACGGCACACTGATGTTGTGAAATACGTGAGCGAGGATCAGACGACCACCGGGGGCGCCGCCGCGCGGCCTTCCGGCGTGCCGTCCGGCCCCGGCCACGCCGAGCGCGACACGCGCGCGCGGGTGGCCCGGCTGATCCTCGAGCACGGCCCGGTCACGGCGTCCACGCTGGGCGAGCGCGTCGGCCTCACGCCGGCCGCGATCCGCCGGCACCTGGACGCGCTGCTGGCCGAGGGCATGATCGAGGTCCGCAAGGCGCGGGTGCCGCAGACCCGGCGCGGCCGGGGACGCCCCGCCAAGTGGTTCGCCATCACCGACGCCGGGCGCAGCGCCTTCGTGCACGCCTACGACGACCTGGCGACCAGCGCGCTGCGGTTCCTCGCCGAGACGGCCGGCGACCACGCGGTCGCCGAGTTCGCCCGGCGGCAGATCGCCGACCTGGAGCAGCGCTACCGCCCCGTCGTGCAGGACGCTCCGCCCCAGCAGCGCGTCCGCTCGCTCGCCGAGGCCCTGTCGGGCGACGGCTACGCGGCCGCCGCGGCGAAGGCGCCCCAGCCGGGCGGCGGCGAGCAGCTCTGCCAGCACCACTGCCCGGTCGCGCACGTCGCCGCGGAGTTCCCGCAGCTGTGCGAGGCCGAGACCGAGGCGTTCAGCCGCCTGCTGGGCACGCCCGTCCAGCGGCTGGCCACGATCGCCCACGGCGACGGGATCTGCACCACCCACGTCAGCCCGGCCGACCTGTGCGTCGACCGGGACCGAGGTGACGGTCCGGAGGGACGTCCCTCTGACATCCACCCAACGGCCGAGGCCGGGGGGTCCGACCCGGGGGGCCGAGGTTGACGCTTCACAGGCCGCCCGGCGGCGGAGTCTCCACGTCCTGCGACGGCATACCGTGCCGCCGGTCGCTCGGCCATCGCGACGTGACTAAGCAATCACTCTCTGGAGTTGTTCTATGACTACGGCAGCCCACCCTGAACTAGAGGGGCTCGACAGGTACAAGTTCGGCTGGGCCGACTCCGACGAGGCCGGCGCCTCGGCGAAGCGCGGGCTGAACGAGGACGTCGTCCGCGACATCTCGGGCAAGAAGAGCGAGCCCGAGTGGATGCTCGACCTGCGCCTGAAGGGGCTGCGGCTGTTCGGCAAGAAGCCGATGCCCACCTGGGGCTCCGACCTGTCGGACATCGACTTCGACAACATCAAGTACTTCGTGCGCTCCACCGAGCAGCAGGCCGCGTCCTGGGAGGAGCTCCCCGAGGACATCAAGAACACCTACGACAAGCTCGGCATCCCCGAGGCCGAGAAGCAGCGCCTGATCGCCGGCGTCGCCGCGCAGTACGAGTCGGAGGTCGTCTACCACAAGATCCGTGAGGACCTTGAGGAGAAGGGCGTCATCTTCGTCGACACCGACACCGGCCTGCGCGAGCACCCGGAGCTCTTCCAGGAGTACTTCGCCTCAGTGATCCCGGTCGGCGACAACAAGTTCGCCGCGCTCAACACGTCGGTGTGGTCGGGCGGCTCGTTCATCTACGTGCCGCCGGGCGTGCACGTGGAGATCCCGCTCCAGGCCTACTTCCGGATCAACACCGAGAACATGGGCCAGTTCGAGCGGACGCTGATCATCGCCGACGAGGGCTCCTACGTCCACTACGTCGAGGGCTGTACCGCCCCGATCTACAAGTCGGACTCGCTGCACTCGGCCGTCGTGGAGATCATCGTGAAGAAGGACGCCCGCGTCCGCTACACGACCATCCAGAACTGGTCCAACAACGTCTACAACCTGGTGACCAAGCGCGCCGTCGCCTACGAGGGCGCCACCATGGAGTGGGTCGACGGCAACATCGGCTCCAAGGTCACCATGAAGTACCCGGCGGTCTACCTGCTCGGCGAGCACGCCAAGGGCGAGACCCTGTCGATCGCGTTCGCGGGCGAGGACCAGCACCAGGACGCCGGCGCCAAGATGGTGCACGCCGCGCCCAACACCTCCTCCAGCATCATCTCCAAGTCGGTGGCGCGCGGCGGGGGCCGCACGTCCTACCGCGGGCTGGTGCAGATCCAGGAGGGCGCCGAGCACAGCAAGTCGACGGTCAAGTGCGACGCGCTGCTCGTCGACCAGATCAGCCGGTCCGACACCTACCCCTACGTCGACGTCCGCGAGGACGACGTCGAGATGGGCCACGAGGCGACCGTCTCCAAGGTGTCGGAGCAGCAGCTGTTCTACCTGATGAGCCGCGGCATGACCGAGGACGAGGCGATGGCCATGATCGTGCGCGGGTTCGTCGAGCCCATCGCGCGGGAGCTGCCGATGGAGTACGCCCTCGAGCTGAACCGGCTCATCGAGCTGCAGATGGAAGGAGCCGTCGGCTGATGGGGCTCGACACCAAGCCTCTCTCGACGCTGCACGAGAAGGCGTCCTACGACGTCGCCGACTTCGACGTGCCGACCGGCCGCGAGGAGGAGTGGCGGTTCACCCCGCTGCGCCGCCTGCGCGGCCTGCACAAGGGCACCGCCGAGGACGGCGGCAAGGTCCTGCTCGAGGTCGCGCCGGCCCCCGAGGTGACCGTCGAGACCGTCGGGCGCGAGGACCCGCGCCTCGGCAGGTCCTACGTCCCCGCCGACCGGGTCAGCGCCCAGGCGTGGAACTCCTTCACCGAGGCCACGGTCGTGACCGTCCCGAAGGAGGCCGTCGCCTCGGCGCCGACCGTCCTGCGGCTGCGCGGCGAGGACGCCTCGGCCGCCGCCTACGGCCACACCACCGTCCTGGTGGAGCCGTTCGCCGAGGCCACCGTCGTGCTGACGCACCGCGGCTCGGCGACCTACGCCGACAACGTCGAGTTCGTCGTCGGCGACGGCGCCCGCCTCTCGGTGATCAGCCTGCAGGACTGGGCGGACGACGCCGTCCACGTCTCCCACCAGCACGCCAGGCTCGGCCGCGACGCCCGTTTCGTCTCGCACAACATCTCGCTCGGCGGCGACGTCGTGCGGATCTCGCCGTCGGTCGCCTACGACCAGCCGGGCGGCGACGCCGAGCTGTACGGGGTGTACTTCGTCGACGGCGGCCAGCACCTGGAGCACCGCCTCCTCGTCGACCACACCGTCCCGCACTGCCGCAGCCGCGTCGACTACCGCGGCGCCCTGCAGGACCAGGACGCGCACGCCGTGTGGATCGGCGACGTGATCATCCGCGCGGAGGCGGAGGGCACCGACACCTACGAGCTGAACCGCAACCTCGTCCTCACCGACGGGACGCGGGTCGACTCGGTCCCGAACCTGGAGATCCTCACCGGCGAGGTGGCCGGCGCCGGGCACGCCTCGGCGTCCGGGCGGCTGGACGACGAGCACCTGTTCTACCTGCGGGCGCGCGGCATCACCTTCGACGAGGCGCGCCGCATGGTGGTCCGGGGCTTCCTCGGCCAGCTGGTCGAGCGCATCGAGGTCGCCGAGGTCCGCGACAAGGTCCGCGAGGCGATCGAGGAAGAGCTGGACCTGGGAGCGGCTCGATGACCACATCCGCGAAGTCCGGGGGGTCCGGGGGGTCGTCCCCCCAGGGGGGATACGTGAAGGTGTGCGCGCTGGAGGAGATCCCCGCCGGCGGGGCCCTCGGCGTCGAGATCGACGACACCCCGGTCGCGCTCGCGCGCAGCGGCGACGACGTGTTCGCGGTGAACGACATCTGCTCGCACGCCGAGGTCTCGCTGTCCGAGGGCGAGATCTACGACGGCACCATCGAGTGCTGGCTGCACGGGTCCTGCTTCGACCTGCGCAGCGGCAAGCCCACCAACCCGCCGGCCACGCAGCCGGTCGCCACCTACAAGGTCAAGGTCGAGGGCGGGGACGTCTACGTCTCGCTCACCGGCGACTGACCCCACGACGAAGGACTACACGCACTATGGCCACGCTAGAGATCCGCGACCTCCACGTCTCCGTCGGCGACGGCTCCGACGGGGCGAAGGAGATCCTGCGCGGGGTCGACCTGACCGTGCAGGCCGGCGAGACCCACGCGCTCATGGGGCCGAACGGCTCCGGCAAGTCCACCCTGGCCTACGCCGTCGCCGGGCACCCCAAGTACGAGGTGACGTCCGGCGCCGTCACGCTGGACGGCGAGGACGTCCTCGCCATGTCGGTCGACGAGCGCGCCCGCGCCGGGCTGTTCCTGGCGATGCAGTACCCCGTCGAGGTGCCGGGCGTGTCCGTCTCCAACTTCCTGCGCTCGGCCGTGACCGCCGTCCGCGGCGAGGCCCCGAAGCTCCGCGAGTTCTCCAAGGAGATGAAGCAGGCGATGGACGATCTGTCCATCGACCCGGCGTTCGCGCAGCGCAGCCTGAACGAGGGCTTCTCCGGTGGTGAGAAGAAGCGGCACGAGATCCTGCAGCTGGAGATGCTCAAGCCGAAGGTCGCGATCCTGGACGAGACCGACTCCGGTCTCGACGTCGACGCCCTCAAGGTCGTCTCCGAGGGCGTGAACCGGTTCGCCGGCGGCGACACCGGCGTCCTGCTCATCACCCACTACACCCGCATCCTGCGCTACGTGAAGCCCGACTTCGTGCACGTCTTCGCCGGCGGCCGCGTCGTCGCCGAGGGCGGCCCGGAGCTGGCCGACGAGCTGGAGAACGAGGGCTACGAGAAGTACGCGAAGGCGGGCGCGTCCGCATGAGCGAAGCGAACCGGGGGGCGTGGGGGGGCGACCCCTCACGGGGGCAGGGCATGAACATGCTGCCCGAGGAGCTGAAGAAGGACTTCCCGCTGCTGCGCCGCACGGTCCGCGGCGGGCGTCCTCTGGTGTACCTCGACTCGGGGGCGACCTCGCAGAAGCCCGTCCGGGTGCTGGACGCCGAGCGGGAGTTCTACGAGCGGCACAACGCGGCCCCGCACCGCGGCGCGCACCTGCTCGCCGAGGAGGCGACGGAGGCCTACGAGAACGCCCGCGCGTCGATCGCCCGGTTCATCGGCGCGACGCCCGGCGAGATCGTGTTCACCAAGAACGCCACCGAGGGCATCAACCTCGTCGCGTACGCGATGAGCAACGCCGCGACCGCCGGCCCGGAGGCCGAGCGGTTCGCGGTCGGTCCCGGCGACGAGGTCGTGGTGACCGAGATGGAGCACCACGCGAACCTCGTCCCGTGGCAGCAGCTGTGCCGCCGCACCGGGGCCACCCTGCGCTGGTTCGGGATCACCGACGAGGGCCGCCTCGACCTGGCCGACCTCGACGGCCTGGTGAACGAGCGCACCAAGATCGTCGCGCTGACGCACCAGTCGAACGTGCTCGGGACCGTTCCGCCGGTCGAGCGGATCGTCGAGCGCGCCCACGCCGTCGGCGCGCTCGTCCTGCTGGACGCCGCGCAGTCGGTGCCGCACCAGCCGGTCGACGTGACCGCGCTCGGGGCCGACTTCCTCGCCTTCTCCGGGCACAAGATGCTCGGCCCGACCGGCATCGGCGTCCTGTGGGGGCGCGGCGAGCTGCTGGAGGCCATGCCGCCGTTCATCACCGGCGGTTCCATGATCGAGGTCGTCCACATGGAGGAGAGCACGTTCATGCCGCCGCCGCAGCGGTTCGAGGCGGGCGTGCCGATGACCGCGCAGGCGATCGGGCTCGGCGCCGCGTGCGACTACCTCACCGAGATCGGCATGGACCGCGTCCACGCCCACGAGGAGGCCCTCGTCGGCTACTCGCTGGAGCGGCTCGGCGAGATCCCCGGCGTCCGGATCATCGGCCCCGGCACCACCGAGGCGCGCGGCGGCGCCGTGTCGTTCACCGTCGAGGACATCCACCCGCACGACGTCGGCCAGGTCCTGGACGACCTGGGCGTCGAGGTCCGCGTCGGCCATCACTGCGCCTGGCCGATCTGCCGGCGCTTCGGCATCCCGGCGACCACCCGCGCGACGTTCTACCTCTACAACACCCTCGCCGACGTGGACGCGCTCGCCGACGCGGTGCGGCACGCCCAGAAGTTCTTCGGAACACACTGAGCGACGGGCCGGTTGTAGCGAGAAAGGCTTGGAAAGGGACGACATGCAGCTGGAGGCGATGTACCAGGAGGTCATCCTGGACCATTACCGCAATCCCCTCCACAAGGGGCTGCGGGAGCCGTTCGAGGGCGAGGCGCACCACGTCAATCCGACCTGCGGTGACGAGGTGACGCTGCGCGTCCACCTGGACGGCGAGGGCCAGGACGCCACGGTCGCCGATGTCTCCTACGACGCCATGGGCTGCTCGATCAGCCAGGCGAGCGCCTCGGTGATGTCCGACCTGATCATCGGAAAGTCCGTGAAGGAGGCGATGGCCGTCGGCGAGGAGTTCCTGGCGCTGATGCAGTCGCGCGGCCGGGACACCGAGCCGGACGAGGACGTCCTGGAGGACGCCGTCGCCTTCGCCGGGGTCTCCAAGTACCCCGCCAGGATCAAATGCGCCCTGCTCGCCTGGATGGCGTGGAAGGACGCGACCGCACGCGCACTCGGAGAGGCATCATGACCGACACGCCCGCGACCGGCTCGACCGTCCAGGAGGAAGAGGTCCTGGAGGCCCTGAAGGACGTCGTCGACCCCGAACTCGGCATCAACGTCGTCGACCTCGGCCTGATCTACGGCGTCAACCTCGACGACGAGATCGCCACCCTCGACATGACCCTGACCAGCGCTGCCTGTCCCCTCACCGACGTGATCGAGGACCAGGCCCACAGCGCCCTGGAGGGGCTCGTCAAGGACGTCAAGATCAACTGGGTCTGGCTTCCGCCGTGGGGCCCGGACAAGATCACCGACGACGGCCGCGACCAGCTGCGCGCCCTCGGCTTCAACGTCTGACCTTCCGCGCCACGAGGCCGCGCCCCCGCCCGGGGCGCGGCCTTACGCGTCTCCGGGCCGCCGCGGGGGATTCGCCTTCGGCCGGACGGGCACCGGGCGGCGGGAGCCCGTGTCGGCACCCCCGACCCGGGCGAGATCACGGGTCCGCGTCGCCGGGCCTCACCCTCGCCGTACGCGGTCTTCTTCGCGGTCCTTCGGCTTCGCCGGCCAGAGGGTGTGGCTGATCGGCCAGATGGACCAGATCGCCAGGACGGTGCCCAGGCGGGCCGTCCAGGCGGAGAGGGCCTCGGTGCGGCCGGGGTCATCCACCAGGACGATCATCGCGAGGAGGAGGCCGCAGGCGATGGCGGTCGCGAGGGTCGCCTTGCCGAACTCGCGCCACTCGTAGCGGGTGCGGGCGCCGCCGTACTTCGGCTTGCCGCGGGGCGGCGGGCCCCCGGCGAAGCGGTGCGCGAAGCGCTCGTCGGCCCAGCGGACCATGCTGTGGCCGAACGCGACGGAATAGCCGAGGTAGGCGGCGGCGAGGCCGTGGCCGGTGCCGGCGGTCGCCCCGCCGCGCAGGTCGACCGCCGTCGCGGCCAGCAGGACCAGGTCGACCAGCGGGACGCACAGCAGGAGCGCGGCGCCGGTGCGGCGCAGGCGCAGCGGGTAGCGGGCGGCGAGGCCGGCGGCGAGGACGATCCAGAACCCGATCTCGCAGCCGGCGATGACGGCGATGAGCACGTGTTCCATCGTGCGCGCGGCCGGGCGCCGGATCGTCGTCTGCGGTGAGGGTTTCGCGGGTCGTCCGAAGGATGTACGCGGGCTCCTCACCCGGGCGGACGAGGCACGAGCGCCGGGATGCTGTGATGGACCGGTGCACCTGATCAGACGGGCGACCACGCGCCAGGACGCGCTGATCGTCGCGGCGGCGCTGGCCGGCGGGCTGCTGATGCTCGCGGCGCACGGCTACTCGACGTGGAGCGACGACTGGGACTTCCCGTTCTGGGTCCGGCTCGTCCCGCTGCTCGGGCTGTGCGCGGCGATGCTGCTGCGCCGGACGGCGCCGCTGACCGGGCTGGCGCTGGCGACCCCGTTCAACCTCGCCGACGTGGCGTTCGGGCCGAGCATCGCGACGGCGATGATCTACGGGGACGCGCTGTACGCGGCGAGCCTGTACGGGCGGCGGCGGACGGCGGAGTGGCTGCTCGGCGCGACGGTGCTCGCGTCGCTGGCGGTGGCGGCCGGTGTCGGGACCGGGCTGCGGGACGTCGCCGTCGGCGTGGTGGCGGGCGCGGTCGCCGGGCTCGTCTGGGTGGCGCCGGTGCTGACCGCGATGGCCGTCCGCGAGCACCGCTTCCGGGCCGAGGCGGAGCGGCGCCGCGCCGAGGCGGAGCGCGAGCGGGCCGAGGCGGAGCGCGAGCGGGCCGAGCAGGTGGCCAGGCTGGCCGAGTTGGACCGGCGCGCCGCGGTGACCGCCGAGCGGGCCCGGATGGCCCGCGAGCTGCACGACGTGATCGCCAACCATCTCAGCGCGGTGGCGCTGCACTCCTCGGCGGTGCTGCGGGTGCCCGACCTCGACCGGGCCGAGATCGAGCGGGCCATGGAGGTCATCCGGGAGAACAGCGTGGCGGGCCTGGCCGAGATGCGCCGGATGATCGGGCTGCTGCGCGACGGCGCCGCCGAGGACCCGGCGACCCGGCCGCGGCTCGCCGAGCTGGACCGGCTCGTCCGGCACACCGGCAGGTCCGACCTGTCGGCCTTCCTGGAGCTGGTGGGGGAGCCGCCGGAGCTGCCCGCGGCGGTGGAGCTGGCCGCGTACCGGATCGTCCAGGAGTCGCTGACCAACGCGCTCAAGCACGCCGGGCCGGGCCGCGCCGAGGTGCGGGTCGAGTACGGCCCGCGGCTCGTGATCGACGTGTCCAGCCCGCTCGGCCGGGACGGGGCCCGGCTGCCGGGCACCGGCAGCGGCCTGGTCGGGATGCGCGAGCGCGCGGCGATGCTCGCCGGGGAGTTCGACGCGGGACCGGACGGCGGCCGCTGGCGGGTGCACGCCGAGCTGCCCGTCGACCGCACGGAGGCGGCGCCGTGATCGAGGTGCTGGTGGCCGACGACCAGGCGGCGGTGCGGGCGGGCCTGGTCCTGATCCTGCGCGGCGCGCCGGACGTCCGGGTCGTGGGCGAGGCGGCGGACGGCGCGCGGGCGGTGGAGCTGGCCCGCGAGCTGCGCCCCGACGTCGTGCTCATGGACGTCCGCATGCCCCGCCTGGACGGCATCAGCGCCACCCGGGAGATCGCTGGGATCGCCGACGTCCTGGTCCTGACCACGTTCGACATGGACGAGTACGTGTTCGGCGCCCTGCGCGCGGGCGCGGCCGGCTTCCTGCTCAAGGACGTGGACGCCGACCGGCTGGTGGAGGCCGTCCGGACGGTCGCGGCGGGGGAGGGCGTCATCGCGCCGCGGGTCACCCGGCGGCTGATCGGCGCGTTCGCGTCCCGTCCTGCGGCCCCGGCGGAGACGCCCGGCCTGGACGGGCTGACCCCGCGCGAGCGCGAGGTGTTCGCGTGCCTGGGCGAGGGCCTGTCGAACCAGCAGATCGCGGCCCGCCTCGACATGGCGGAGACGACCACCAAGACGCACGTCAGCCGCATCCTCGGCAAGCTCGGGCTGGCGAGCCGCGTCCAGGCCGCCATCCTCGCCCAGGAAACGGCCGCCACCGGACTTTCCCGGCATGATCCGCACAAGGAGGCGCCGGGCCCGCGCTGACGCCGCACGGACGGTCTCAGCACGGCCTGGCGCGGACCGGGGAGGCCGGTCCGCGATGCGCCGGGTTCAGAGGCTGCGGGTGCCGGCCAGCGCGGACAGCAGGTAGGTCGCGCCGGCGACGGCCGCGAGCCACGCGTAGGCCGTGATGTCGGCGCCGCGCAGCGCCTGCACGACGAGCGCGCCGACCACCGCGACGGTCAGCACGTCCCCGGTCATCGCGGCGGCGCGCAGGTGCGCGCGGGCCCGCGTGCCGGAGCCGAACCCGTCGCTGACCGGCAGCGCCGGCTCGTTGCGCCGGTAGGCGAGGTAGCCCGCGTATCCGGCGAGCGCGGCCAGCGCGGCGAGGGCCGTCCCGGACCGTCCATCGGCGGCCAGCACGGCCCCGACCACCACACCGGCGCCCAGGACGAGCCCTGGCACGGCCCACCGGCTGAGACTGCGGCGTTCGGGAGCGATCCACATGGTGCTCATCCTTCCCGATGTGCGCGCGAGCGGGACCGGCAACGCGCCGGGCTGTATCTTCTCGCTTCGTGGCGCAATTTCGATTGAACGGCTCGAAGATGCTCGCCGTCGACCTCGGCGGCGAGACCGTCAGGGCGCTGAACGGATCCATGGTCGCCTATGAGGGCCAGATGACGTTCAAGCGGCAGGGCATGACGGGTGGCGAGGGGCTGCGGGGCGCCCTCAAGCGGAGGATCGCCGGCGAGGGCATGACCCTCATGGAGGTCAGCGGGCAGGGGACGGTCTACCTGGCGAGCGAGGCGACCGAGGTCACCCTCGTCCAGCTCACCGGCGACACCCTGTTCGTGGAGTCGGAGAGCCTGCTGGCCCTCGACGGGAACCTCCAGACCGGCGTGCAGTTCGTGGGGCTGCGGGGCATGGGCACCGGCCAGGGCCTCGCGACGACGAAGGTGGAGGGGCACGGCACGGTCGCGGTCCTGTCCGAGGGACCGGCCATCGCGCTGGAGGTGACGCCGCAGACGCCGCTGTGCGTCGACCCCCACGCGTACGTGTGCCATCACGGGCAGCTCCAGCAGGACGTGGTCACCGACGTCAACTGGCGGACGGTGATCGGCCAGGGATCGGGGGAGAGCGTGCAGTTCCGGTATCAGGGCCATGGGCTGGTCTACGTCCAGCCGGCCGAGCGCGGCGGAATCCTGGAGATCTGATGCCCGGTTACCAGTCGATCAACTCCAAGATGCTCCAGGTGCGGATCGGGCCGGGGCAGGAGGTCTACAGCAAGCGCGGCGCGATGCTGGCCTACACCGGGCCCGTGTCGTTCGCCCCGTCCACCACGGCCGGGCACGGCGTCGGCGGCGCGATCGGACGCGCCGTCGCCGGCGAGCACAGCGCGATGATGCACGTGACGGGGCAGGGCAGCGTCATGTTCGGGCACGGCGGGCTGGAGGTCACCGTCGTCGAGCTGAACGGCGCCGACACCCTCTACGCCGAGGCCGACCGGCTCCTCGTCCACGACGCGACCCTGCAGGTCGGGACGATGTTCATGGGCGAGCAGGGCGGGGTGCGCGGCATCGTGCGCGGCGCCGTCACCGGGCAGGGCCTGTTCACCACGACGCTCACCGGGCACGGCGCGTGCGCGCTGCTGTCGCACGGCGGCGTGATGGAGCTGCCGATCACGCCGCAGCGCCCCGTCCACGTCGACCCGCAGGCGTACGTGGCCCACCGCGGCCAGGTGCAGAACAAGCTGACCGCGGCGATGGGGCTGCGCGACCTGGTCGGGCGCGGCTCCGGCGAGGGCTTCCAGCTGGAGCTGAGCGGCTCCGGCGTCGTCTACGTCCAGGCCAGCGAGAGGAAGATCTGACCCGTGAGCACGTTCGGCACGCAGACCTGGAACCCGTACACCCTCCCGTCCAACGACAACGTCAACCCCTACGCCTTCAGCGTCGACCTCAACGGGCAGTGGTTCGCGCAGAAGGGCAAGATGATCGCCTACTACGGGCAGATCAGGTTCGAGGCGCTGTCGGCGGGGCCGCTGGACTCCCTCGTCGCGCACACGTTCAACTCCCCGCTGTACGCGCAGGACTGGATCGTCGCGCAGGGGCAGGGCAAGCTCGTCCTCGCCGACCGCGGGTTCGACGTCAACTCCTTCGACCTGGAGGACGGCAACCTCACCGTCCGGGCCGGGAACCTCCTGGCCTTCGAGCCGGGCCTGGAGCTGAAGCAGTCGATCATCCCCGGCTTCCTGACGCTGATCGGCACCGGGCGGTTCGTGGCGGCCTCCAACGGGCCCGTCCACTTCGTCGAGCCGCCGATCAGGGTCGACCCGCAGGCGCTGCTCGGCTGGGCCGACTGCCCGTCCCCCTGCCACCACTACGACCACTCCTACATGCGCGGGGCGTTCGGCGCCGCCCGGATGGTGTTCGGGATCGGCGGCCAGTCCGGTGAGGAGCACCAGTTCGACTTCACCGGCCAGGGCACCGTGATGATGCAGTCGTCGGAGGTCGTCATGAACGAGGACGTCCTGCTGCGCGACCTCGAAGGCCAGATCGGGCTCGTCGGCACGTCCGGGCTCCAGCGGCTCCACCAGACGATCGGCCAGCGGCTCGCGGCCGAGCGCCAGGGCTGACCTCCCGGGGCCCGGGACGCAGGGCGCCCGGGCCCCGGAGACCGGTCACGACGCGGGCTCGGGCGCCGGCTTCATCACATGGAACGGCACCCCGAACGGGTCGCGGACGGCGGCCGACCGGCCGTACGGGCTGTCGGCCGGCCCGGAGTCGACGGAGCCGCCGCCGGCCCGCACCTTCCGGACGGCCTCGTCGGCGTCGTCCACCGCGAAGTAGGTCGTCCAGGACGTGACCTCCGCGGAGCCGCCGCCGACCACGACGCCGGAGCCGCCCAGGATGCCGCCGACGTAGCGCCCGTCCGGGCGGCGCAGGACGAGGTAGTCCATGCCGCCCGGCACAGGCTCCAGCTCGTAGCCGAACAGGGTCCGATAGAACTCGCCGGAGGCCGCCGAGTCGGGCGTGACCAGCTCGTTCCAGACGAACGACCCCGGGTCGTTGACGATCCGGGAGCCGGGGTGGGAGCGGCCCTGCCAGAGGCCGAACTGGCCGCCCTGCGGGTCCTTCAGGATCGCCATGCGTCCCTGGTCCATGACGTCCATGGCGGGGACCACGACCTCCGCGCCCGCGTCCGTGGCGCGCTTGACCAGCCCGTCGCAGTCGTCGGCGGCGAAGTAGACGCTCCACCAGTACTCGTCGGGCTGGTCGTCGGGGTTCCGCATCATCCCGGCGACGGGCTCGCCGCGCAGCGTGCACAGGTTGTAGTGGCCGCCCTCGGCGCCGGTGTCCTCGAACTGCCAGCCGAGGAGCGTCCCGTAGAACGTCCTGGCCCGGTCGATGTCGGGGACGCCGATGTCGAGCCAGTTCGGCGTCCCGTCCGGCGGGTTGGTCGTGACCTGCGTCATCCGACTCACACTCCTTCGCGCGGGTACCACCGGCCCCGCTGCCGGTCCCACCGCACGCCACCACCCTCATAGTGGCCCCCGCCGCGGCGTTCACACATCGCCCTCGCGCCGGACCGCGATGGCCGGGACCGGCCGACCGTCCTCCGGCCCCCGGACGGCGTCGTTCGCAGCGGCGAGGCCCGCCCGGCGGTCCCGTACACTTGGGGAATGGTTCCGCTCCCGAACTGACAGGCCGCTCCGGCGCGCCCACGGTCCACGACGGCCGCGCGGCGCGCCGTTTCGTGCGCCTGTCCACCGAGCCGTCCGTCAGGGGAGCCCTGTCACTGTGATCATCGCGAAAGACATCGAGCTGCGCGCCGGGTCCCGGCTGCTCATCGAGGCCGCCACGTTCCGGGTCAACCCCGGCGACCGCGTCGGCTTCGTCGGGCGCAACGGCGCCGGCAAGACCACCCTCACCAAGGTGCTGGCCGGGGAGGCGCTGCCCGCGCAGGGCGCCGTGACGTCGTCCGGCACGATCGGCTACCTGCCGCAGGACCCGCGCGACGTCGACCTGGACGAGCTGGCCCGCGACCGGATCCTGTCCGCCCGCGGGCTGGACGAGGTGATCCGCAAGCTGCGCGCCGCCGAGGACGCCATGGCCACCGCGACGGGCGCCGAGCGCGACAAGGCCGTCCGTCGCTACGGGCGCCTCGAAGAGCGCCTGCACGTGCTGGGCGGCTACAGCGCGGAGGCGGAGGCCGCGTCGATCGCCTCCAGCCTCGGCCTGCCCGACCGGGTGATGACCCAGCCCCTCGGGACGCTGTCGGGCGGGCAGCGGCGCCGCGTGGAGCTGGCCCGCATCCTGTTCTCCGGCGCCGACACCCTGCTGCTGGACGAGCCGACCAACCACCTGGACGCCGACTCGATCGTCTGGCTCCGCGACTTCCTGAAGGGCCACCAGGGCGGCCTCGTCGTCATCAGCCACGACGTGGAGCTGCTGGACGCGGTCGTCAACCGGGTGTTCCACCTGGACGCCAACCGCAGCGTGGTCGACATCTACAACGTCGGCTGGAAGAAGTACCTCGACCAGCGGGAGACCGACGAGCGTCGCCGCAAGCGGGAGTCGGCCAACGCGCACCGGCAGGCGTCCGCGCTGCTGTCGCAGGCCGACAAGATGCGCGCCAAGGCCACCAAGGCGAAGGCGGCCCAGCAGATGGACCGCCGCGCGCGCCAGCTCCTCGCCGGCGTCGAGGGCGAGCGGCAGGCCGACAAGGTGGCCAAGATTCGCTTTCCGGACCCGGCCCCGTGCGGGAAGACTCCGCTCACCGCGGAGGGTTTGTCGAAATCGTACGGATCTTTGGAGATTTTCACCGACGTGGACCTGGCCGTCGACCGGGGCAGCCGCGTCGTCGTCCTCGGCCTGAACGGCGCGGGCAAGACCACGCTGCTGCGCCTGCTGGGCGGGGTCGACAAGCCCGACACGGGCGCGGTCGTGGCCGGTCACGGCCTGCGGATCGGCTACTACGCGCAGGAGCACGAGACCCTGGACGTGGACCGGTCCGTCCTGGAGAACATGCAGTCGGCCGCGCCCGGCATGGCGCCGGTCGAGGTCCGCAAGATCCTCGGCTCGTTCCTGTTCTCCGGCGACGACGTCGACAAGCCCGCGGGCGTGCTGTCCGGCGGCGAGAAGACCCGGCTGGCGCTGGCGATGCTCGTGGTGTCGAGCGCGAACGTCCTGCTGCTGGACGAGCCCACGAACAACCTCGACCCGGCAAGCCGCGAGGAGATCCTCTCCGCCCTGCGAACGTTCGCCGGGGCCATCGTCCTGGTGACGCACGACGAGGGGGCCGTCGAGGCGCTCTCACCGGAAAGAGTGATTTTGCTGCCGGATGGTGTGGAAGACATCTGGAGTGACGAGTTTGCCGATCTGGTGGCGCTCGCGTGACCTGCGAGGTGACTTCCGCAGATCTTTTCTGGCCGAGTGGGTAGCCGAACAGCCGGGAATGACTGATCATGGCGGGGGATAACGCAGCGGTCACCACATCACTACGGGAGGTACTCGTGGCCGAGACCCTTAAGAAGGGCACCCGCGTGACCGGTGCCGAGCGCGACAAGCTGGCGGCGGACCTGAAGAAGAGGTACGACTCCGGCGAGAGCATCCGCGCCCTGGCAGCCGCCACCGGCCGCTCGTACGGTTTCATTCACCGGATTCTGACCGAGTCCGGCGTCAACCTGCGCGGTCGCGGTGGCGCGACCCGGGGCAAGAAGTCCTGACCGGACACCTGCCCCCGGGATGAGCGCACCGCCCGGTCCGGCGCCGCGAACGACCGAGTAAGGTTCGGTCGCGGCGGCGGGCCGGGCGAGCGGGTCCCGCCCCGTGGACGGCGGGGCGGGCCCGCCATGCTCCCGCCCGCGCGGCGGGGGCACGCTCATCGAGAGGGAGACCAGTGGGGGACGCGACAACGGCCGGACGGCCGGAAACGGCCAGGGCGGGCGCCGGGGCGGGGAAGGCGGACCCGCAGGGGCCGGATCTGGAGAAGGCCGGCCTCCGCCTGGAGGTGGACGGCGCCGTCGCGACCGTCACGCTGGACCGGCCCGAGCGGCGCAACGCCATGACGTTCGACACGTGGCGCGGCCTCGCCGCGATCGGGCGCACCCTGCCCGCGGACGTCCGCGTCGTCGTCCTGCGGGGCGCGGGCCCGTCGTTCTCGGCGGGCATCGACCTCGGCATGTTCTCCGGCGGCGGCGAGGGCTTCGCCGACGGCGCCGACGCCGAGGGCACCGACCGCTTCATCGCGGAGCTGCAGGAGGGCTACACCTGGCTGCGGCGCCCCGACATCGTCACCGTCGCGGCCGTGCACGGTCACGCCATCGGCGCCGGGTTCCAGCTCGCGCTGGCCTGCGACATCCGCGTGGCGGCCGACGACGCCAAGTTCTGCATGAAGGAGCCCGCGCTCGGGCTCGTCCCCGACCTGACCGGCACCAAGCCGCTGGTGGAGATCGTCGGGATCGGGCGGGCGCTGGAGCTGTGCCTGACGGCGCGGACCGTCCTCGCCGAGGAGGCCGCCCGGCTCGGGCTCGCCGAGATCGTGGTGCCGCGCGACGGCCTGGACGGCGCCGTCCGCGACCTGGTCGCGGCGCTGCTGGCGGTGAACCCGGGCGCGGCCGTGGCGACCAAGCGGCTGCTGTGGGAGGCCGCCGACAACACCCTCGAGGAGCAGTGCGCCGCGGAGCGCCGCGAGCAGATCGGCCGCCTCCGCGAGATGTTCGGCAGGTGAGCCGGAGGGGCGGGCCGGGTGCTCCGGCCCGCCCCGGGCCTCAGCTCAGCGACTCGCGGCCGCCGCGGGCCAGCGGCAGCAGCACGCGCGCGGCGCCGGGCCGCACCGCGACCTCGGTCCCGGCCGGGTAGCGCAGCGTGTAGTCGTAGTCGGTCGACAGCAGGATCACGCCGAGCCGGTGGCCGGCCTTCACGGTGTAGTCGGTGGGTTCGAGGTCCCACCGGAACGTGTACGCCTTCCCGGCCTTGATCGGCTCGGTCCGGCTGAAGTCGTGCCGGTTCCGGACGTCCAGCCACCCCCGCGTGATGATCTTGTAGTCGGCGGTCTCGGTCCGCAGCACCTGCCGGTAGATGCAGCCGGCGTCGCCCGGCACGCTCTCCCCGTAGCAGACCTGCTGGTCGGTGGAGGCGCGGGAGCCGGTCGGGCGGGCGTCGGTGCCGTAGTCGACCAGCAGCGCCGTCAGGTACGGCGACGGGCCGTCGAGCGAGGCGCGCAGGGAGACCGACGGGATGCCGTCGATCCGGACGGCGCCCGGCAGCGGCCCGGTCAGGTAGGCGAGCCGGTTCGGGTCCGCCTGCTCCTCCCCGGCGAGGAGCTGCTCGGCGGTGCGGGTCTTGCCCGCGTCCGTGAACGTCTGGCGCTCACCCGGCCGGGGCAGGAGCCCGAGGGTGCCGGGCTGCCCGGACGGCCCGGCGTTCAGGCTGAGCGGGACGGTGCGGGTGCCGGGGACGGGCCAGTCGCGCGCCGTCTCCCACGTCCCGTCCGCGTGCTGGACGTCGACGCGCGGCTCGCGCTCGATCCCGTTGCGGACGCCGTAGAGGTACCGGTCGAACCAGTGCAGCGTCTGCCGCAGCCACTCCTCGATCCGCCAGCCGAACGGCGTGGAGTGGTCGCCCTGGTGCAGCCACAGCTTGAGCGGCACGCCCGTCTCCTTGAGCGCGTTCCACCACTGCACCGAGTTCTTGATCTTGACGTTCCAGTCGTTGAGACCGTGCACGACCATGACGGCGGCGCGCACCTTCCGCGCCTGCCCGACGTAGTCCCTTTCGGCCCACACCTTGGAGTAGTCGCCGGTCTCGCGGTCCTGGGCCGCCTCGATCTCGTCGATGATCCCGGCGCAGACCGCCGGGTTCTGCCGCGTCAGCACCGCCTTGGCCAGGACGTCCAGGTCCTCGCCCTGGTAGCCGCCGGGCGCGACCACGCCGCCGCCCGCGCGGTAGTAGTCGTACCAGCTGGAGATCCCGGCGATTGGGACGATGGCCTTCAGGCCGTCGACGCCGGTGGCGGCGGCCATGTTCGGCAGCGTCCCGTCGTAGGACTGGCCGATCATGCCGACGTTCCCCGTCGACCAGGTCGCCCGCACCGGCGCGCCGTCCGGCGTCCAGCCGCGGGCGCGGCCGTTCAGCCAGTCCACCGCCGCCTTGGCACCCGCCTGCTCGCTGCGGTCCCCGGACGTGGGGCAGCCGGTCGAGCCGCCCGTCCCGATGCTGTCGAGGTCGGCGACCGCGTACCCGCGCGGCAGGAAGTAGTTGTCGTAGTACCCGGGGAAGAACTCGGCGAGGTTTCGCTTCGTACTGGTCAGCGACCGCGCCCGCGCGTCGCCGATGTCGACCGGGTGGTTGGGGACGTCGTTGATCCCGGCCCAGTACGGGCTGGGCTCCAGGATCGTCGGGACCTTGAGGCCGGCGGTGGCGGTCTCCTTCGGACGCATGATCCGCATCCGCACGCGGTCCCGCACGCCGTCGCGGTCGCTGTCGGCCGTCGTCTCGATGTCGACGGTCTGGGTGACGGCGTCGGCGCGGGAGAACACCGGCTGCGTCTCGCCGTTCTTCACGGTGACGTGCGCGGCGCCCTTCGCGGGGGTGTCCGCCGCGGCGGGAAGCGCGGTCGTGGCGAGCAGCGCGGCGGTGACGGTGATCACGCCGGCGCCGCCGGGAAGGCGTCGTCTCACTTGTGGGCTCCTGGGGGGGGTGTGAGCCTGGGACGCGATCACGGTCGCACCGGCGCGGCGGGTTGTCCAGAGCCGGTTACGCCGTGAGCGGAGCCGGGAAGCCCGCCGGGCGGGAGTGCGTTGTGGGGGCCGGATACTGAGATGCTTACTTGATTACGTCGATGACGTTGAGGCGCCGGAGGCAAATGTGGGAATGCCGGGAATGCCGGGCAACGGCTGGCAGGTGATGGCCTCCTTCCGCAAGGACAGCTCCGTCACCCAGCAGAAGCTCAAGCCCGGCACGGTCGGCCGGATCGCCGGGTACGCCCGTCCCTACGTCCGCGAGCTGGTGATCTTCCTCGCGCTGAACTCGCTGGCCGCGGTGATCGTCGTGGCGAACCCGCTGCTGCTGAAGTCGATCATCGACAGCGGCATCGTGCCCGGCAGGCAGGACGTCGTGGTCTGGCTCGCCGTCGCCGTCGCGGCGCTCGCGCTGGTCGAGGCGGTGCTCGGACTCGCGCAGCGCTGGTACTCGGCGCGCATCGGCGAAGGACTCATCTACGACCTGCGCAGCCAGGTCTTCGCGCACGTCCAGCGGCAGCCGGTCGCGTTCTTCATGCGGGCGCAGACGGGCTCGCTCGTCAGCCGCCTCAACAACGACGTCATCGGCGCGCAGCGGGCCCTCACCACCACCCTGTCGTCGGTCGTGTCCAACGTGATCAGCTTGGTCCTGGTGCTGGTCACGATGCTGATCCTGTCGTGGCAGGTGACGCTGATCGCGCTGCTGCTGCTCCCGATCTTCATCCTGCCGGCCAAGTGGGTCGGCAAGCGCCTGCAGCGCATCAGCCGCGAGCAGATGGTGCTGGACGCCGAGATGGGCTCGCTGATGACCGAGCGGTTCAACGTCGCCGGCGCGATGCTCGCCAAGCTGTACGGGCGGCCCGCCGAGGAGGAGGAGAACTTCTCCCGCCGCGCCGCGCGCGTCCGCGACATCGGGATCGTCGCCGCCATGTACGGGCGGGTGTTCTTCACCGCGCTCACGCTGGTCGCGGCGCTCGCCACCGCCATGGTCTACGGCGTCGGCGGCTTCCTGGTCGTCGGCGACACCCTCCAGCTCGGCACGCTCGTCGCCCTGGCCACCCTGCTGACCCGGATGTACGGGCCGCTGACCGCGCTGTCGAACGTCCACGTCGACGTGATGACCGCGCTCGTCAGCTTCGACCGGGTGTTCGAGGTGCTCGACCTCAAGCCGCTGATCCGCGACCGCGAGGACGCCCGCCCGCTCGGCGAGCGGCGCGCGCCGGCCGGCAACGGTGCCGGGCCGTCCCTGGCGAAGGCGCCGTCGGTCCAGTTCGACCACGTCCGGTTCGCCTATCCGGCGGCGGACGAGGTGTCGCTCGCCTCGCTGGAGTCGATCGCCCGCACCGACACCTCGCCCAGCCGCGAGGTCCTGCACGACGTCGACTTCCGCGCCGAGCCCGGGCAGCTCGTCGCGCTCGTCGGGCCGTCCGGCGCGGGCAAGTCGACGATCACGCACCTGGTGTCGCGGCTGTACGACGTGTCCGGCGGCGCCGTCCGCGTCGGCGGCGCCGACGTCCGCGACGTGACCCTCGAATCGCTGCGCGCCGAGATCGGCGTCGTCAGCCAGGACGCGCACCTGTTCCACGACTCGATCCGCGAGAACATGCGCTACGCCCGCCCGGACGCCACCGACGAGGAGATCCTCGCGGCGGTGGAGGCCGCGCACATCGGCGACCTCGTCGCCGACATGCCCGATGGCCTGGACACCGTCGTCGGCGACCGCGGCTACCGGCTGTCGGGCGGCGAGAAGCAGCGGCTCGCGATCGCCCGGCTGCTGCTCAAGGCGCCGTCCGTCGTCGTGCTGGACGAGGCGACCGCGCACCTGGACTCCGAGTCCGAGGCGGCCGTGCAGCGCGCCCTGCGCACCGCGCTCGCCGGCCGGACGTCGCTGGTGATCGCGCACCGGCTGTCCACGATCCGGGAGGCCGACCAGATCCTGGTGATCGAGAACGGCCGGGTCGCCGAGCGCGGCCGGCACGAGGAGCTGCTGCTGCAGGGCGGCCTGTACGCCGAGCTGTACCGCACCCAGTTCTCCCACCAGCGGGACGGGCGGCAGACCGAGCCGCTGGGCGCCGAGTAGCGGCCCGGCGCCGGGCGGCGGCGGCTCAGCCCTCCCGGCCGGTCGGGTAGCCGAGCCGCCGCAGCTCGGTGCCGGCGATCTTCTCGACCTGGGCGGCCTGCCGCGGCGTGAGCCGGTCCCGCCACGACCCGACGCCGCCGTCGCTCGCGCCGCCGGCCCTGACCAGGCCCGACAGGGAGGACTTGGGGATCTGCGCGTCCAGGTACTCCGCCAGGCCGGCGGCGATGGCGCGCGGCCGGCCGACGAGGTCCTCGTAGCGGATCGTGAACAGCTGCTCCTCGGGGACCTGCCGCCGCAGCTTCGCGCTGAGCCGCACCGAGCCGCGCCACCGCAGCGCGCACTTCACGGCGAGCGCCGCGCGCGGCCACCGGTTGCGCTCGGTGTGGTCCTCCACGCCGAAGAACGGGTTGGGGAACACCGTGTCGAGGTTGGCGAGGCCCGGCTTGAACCAGGCGAGGCAGCGCTCGTCGTCCAGCATGTCGGCGACGGCGTCCCGGCCGTCCCGGATCACCTGGACGAGCTGGGCGTCGGGGAAGGCGTCCAGCAGCACGTCGGCGCTGTAGATCAGGTCGGGGGAGGCGTCGGCGAACCGGGCGATCCCCTGCGGGTCCACGCACGGCTCGGGCGGGTCGCCGTCCGGCGCCGGGCGGCCGGGCGGGCCCGGCGGCAGGCCGGCGAGCTCGCGGCAGTCGTCCGGGCACTGCGCGCAGGCGCGGGCCGAGACCAGCCACGCCTCGGCGCAGGCGTCCCGCAGCACCCGCGCCGCGCCCTCCCCGCGCTCGGTCGCGATCGAGGGCTGCCGCGCGAACGCGTAGGTGACGCGCAGGACGCCGGGGCGGCCGGTGGTCAGATGGAAGCCGGGGGACCGCTTGACCGCGCGCGCCAGCAGCTCCGCACCCGAGTGCGGAGCCCCCAGGATGAACACCGGGCGGCGGACCTTGGTGCCGTTGACCACCAGGATGTGCGGCGTCGAACTCATACGGGGCACAGTTTGTCACCTTTTCGGGACCGGTCGGTCCGTGACCCTGCGTGAGGGCGTGCCCGATACCCATCCGTTAGCCGGGGCGGGCGCCGGCCGCCGCGCCGGCGGGCGGCGGCGCCTACCATGTGAGGGTGGACGCTCCCCTGACGCTCGCCGAGCTTTTGCCCAAGGTCGAGGCGATCACCGTGCTGACCGGCGCCGGGATATCCACCGACAGCGGGATCCCCGACTTCCGCGGCCCGCAGGGCGTCTGGACGAAGGACCCGGCGGCGGAGGCGATGTCCACGATCGGCGCCTACCTCGCCGACCCCGAGGTCCGCAGGCGCGCGTGGCGGTCCCGGCGCGACAACCCCGTCTGGGACGCCGAGCCCAACGCCGCGCACGCCGCCCTCGCCGAGCTGGAGCGGGGCGGGCTGCTGCGCGCCCTGATCACCCAGAACATCGACGGCCTGCACCAGCGCGCCGGATCGTCCGAGGACACCGTCATCGAGATCCACGGCACGATGCGCGACGCCGTCTGCCTGTCCTGCGACCTGCGCACCCCGATGCCCGAGATCCTCGACCGCGTCGACGCCGGCGAGGACGACCCGCCCTGCGCCGCGTGCGGCGGGGTGCAGAAGTCCGCGACGATCTCCTTCGGCCAGGCCCTCGACCGGGACGTCCTGGACGCGGCCGTCGCCGCCGCCCGCTCCTGCGACCTGTTCCTCGCCGTCGGCACCTCGCTGACCGTGCAGCCCGCCGCCGGGCTGTGCCTGGAGGCGGTCGACCACGGCGCCCGGCTGGTGATCATCAATGCCGAGGAGACGCCGTACGATGGGCTGGCCGACGCGGTGCTGCGGCGGCCGATCGGCGAGGTGCTGCCGCGCCTCGCCGGCCTCGCGCTCGGCAGGGGGCGCTGACCCGGTGACGCCGATCTGTTGGCGGGTCGTGACCGGCCGCCCCTTCCACTGGGGTCCGGATCCTGACAAGCTCTATCCGTCGCGGTGCGAGGAGGGATCGGGTTGAAGAGCGGGGGCGCCCGCGCGGAGGCGGCCGACGGGCCGCAGGCCGCGCCCGCCGTCGGCATGCCCGGCGGTCGGCGCCCGTCCCGGAAGACCCGCAGGTACCGGAGGTTGCGGCCGGGCGACCGGGTGGCGGTGATCGCGCCCAGCGGCCCCGCCGAGCCCGCCCGGCTGGAGGCCGGCCTCGCCGCGCTGCGCGACCTCGGCCTTGACGCCGTGGTCGGGAAGCACGCCCTCGACCGTGTCAACCTCGGCGCGCCCGGCCCCGTCCGCGACGACTGGCACCGGCTCGCCGGGAGCGACCCGGACCGGGCCGCCGACCTGCAGTCCGCCTGGTGCGACCCGCGCGTCCGCGCGGTGGTCTGCGCGCGCGGCGGCTACGGCGCCACCCGCGTCCTGGACCACCTCGACTGGGACGCCCTCGGCGCCGCCGCGGACGCCCCCGCCGGCCCGAAGATCCTGCACGGCTCCAGCGACATCACCGCACTGCACACCGCCTTTGGAACGCGCCTGGGAGTCACCACGTCCTTCGGCCCCATGCCCGCCGGCCTCCTCGCCGAGGACGAGCCCGGCGGCGCCACCCTCGCCTGTCTGCGCGCGGCCCTGTTCGGCGGCCCGGTGACCCTGCCCGGCACGCGCGTCCTGCGGCCGGGGCGCGCGGAGGGGCCGCTCACCGGCGGCACCCTCTCGCTCCTCACCGCGCTGCTCGGCACCCCGTACGCCCCGCCGCCCGCCGCGGGCCGCGTCGTCTTCCTGGAGGACGTCACCGAGGCGCCCTACCGGATCGACCGGATGCTCGTCCAGCTCCTTCAGGCCGGCTGGTTCGACGGCGCGGCCGGGGTGGCGCTCGGCTCCTGGCACGACTGCGGCGACCCCGCCGAGCTCGACGCGGTGTTCGCCGCGCGGCTCGGCCCGCTCGGCGTCCCGCTGCTGGCCGGCGTCCCCGCCGGGCACGGCCCGCGCCAGCTCACCCTCGAACTCGGCGCCCCCGCGGTGCTGATCGCCTCACCCGACCCCGCAGATCCGCACCCCGCCGTGCCGGAACCCGGCGCGCTCACCCTCGAAGCGCCCTCGGGAGGTGCGCGATGAGCGGCCGCCATGCCCGTCCCGAACCCTGGGACGACGGGACCCTCGATTCGCTGCTCGTACTGGTCGCCGAGAGCCTCGGCTACCGCTGCACCCACGCGCCCGGCGAGGTGATGCTGCTGGAGGGCGCGAACAGGCTGCACGTCAGCCTGCGTGACCTGCGGCAGCTCGCCCGGCTCGTGCCGCGCGACGACTGGCCGGCCCTGGTGTCCGACCACGTCACCACGATCGTCACCGCGATCGAGGAGCCGCTCGACCTGAGCGACTTCGACCTCGCCCAGTACCTGCTGCGCACCCGCATCTACCCGGCGGAGGCCGACAACGGCGTCCTCGCGGCCCGGCCGTTCGCGCCCGGCCTGATCGAGGCCGTCGTCGTCGACACCCCCACCACCGTGCGGACCGTCACGACCGAGGAGATGGACGGCTGGCCGGTCTCCGGCGACGCGCTGTTCATGCTCGGCCGCGCCAACGTCCGCGCCGACGGCCCCCTGCAACTGGACGAGCAGGACCTCGGCGGCGTCCGCGTCTCCGTCCTGCACGGCTGGACGTTCTACGCCGTCACCCACCTGGCCTGGCTGGAGGAGTACCTCCCGATCGGCCCGTACGGGGCGCTCGTCATCGCGCCGAACCGCAGCCTCATCGTCGCCCACCCGCTCCGCATCGCCGAGGGCCACCCGAGGGCCCGGTACCGCGCGGCCGTGGCCGCGGCGACCGAGCTGCAGGCGCAGGCCCACCGCGCCTACGAGGAGGGTCCCGGCTCGCTCAGCCCGCACCTGTACTGGTGGCGCGCCGGCGAGCTGACCTACCTGGAGACCCGGTACGAGGGCGACACGATGGTGCTGCCGGAGGAGTTCGCCTCCGTCCTCGCCACCCTGGCCGCCGAACACTGATGCGGATCGTCGTCGCCCCCGACTCGTTCAAGGGGAGCCTGTCGGCGGCGCAGGCGTGCGCCGCCGTCGAGGCGGGCGCGCTCCGCGCCGTGCCGGGCGCCGAGGTCGCGGCCGTGCCGATGGCGGACGGCGGCGAGGGCACCCTCGACTGCTTCCTGCGCTCCCGCGCCGGCGACGCGGTCGAGGTCGCGGCCGCCGACCCGCTGGGGCGCCCGGTCAGGGCCCGCTACGCCCTGTCCGGCGACGGGCGGTCCGCGGTGGTGGAGCTGGCCGCCGCGTCCGGGCTGCCGCTGGTCGAGGACGTCCCGCCGGACCCGATGAACGCCGCCACCACCGGCACCGGCGAGCTGATCGCGGACGCGGTGCGGCGCGGCGCCCGCGACGTGCTCGTGTGCATCGGCGGCAGCGCCAGCACCGACGGGGGCGCCGGGCTGCTGCGCGCGCTCGGATTCCGCTTCCTGGACGCCGCCGGGGCGGAGCTGCCGCCGGGCGGCGCGGCCCTCGCCCGGCTCGCGTCGATCGACGGCTCGGGGGTGCCGGACGCGGTCCGCGCGACCCGGTTCCGCGTCGCCTGCGACGTCACCAACCCGCTCGTCGGGCCGGACGGCGCCGCCGCCGTGTTCGGCCCGCAGAAGGGCGCGTCCCCCGGCCAGGCCGCGGAGCTGGACGCCGCCCTCACCGTCTTCGCGGACGCGCTGGCCGCCGCCGGCGGGCCCCGCGTCCACGACCTGCCCGGCGCGGGCGCGGCCGGCGGCACCTGCGGCGGGCTCGTGGGGGCGCTGGGCGCGGAGCCGTCCGGCGGGGCGCTCCTCGTCGCCGAGGCCGTGGGGCTCCCGGCCGCCCTCGCCGGCGCCGACCTGGTCGTCACCGGGGAGGGGCGGGTGGACGGGCAGAGCGCGGCCGGCAAGGTCGTGTCCGCCGTGGCGGTCCTCGCGCGGGCCCGCGGCGTCCCGTGCGTCGCGCTGGCCGGCGGCGTGGCCGGGCCGCTGGAGGAGCTGCACGCGCTGGGCCTCACCGCCGCGTTCAGCATCGCCGACGGCCCCCGCACCCTGGACGAGCTGAGGGCGGAGGCCGCCGCGCTCCTGTCGGGCGCCGCCGAGCAGGCCGTCCGCCTCTTCGCCCGCTAGGCCGGGGCGGGTTCCGGCTCGGGGGCCGGTTCCGGGGCCGGGGACTCGATCGTCAGCCTCGGCAGGAAGACGTGCGTCAGCGGGCCGATCGCGACCGCGTACAGCAGCGTCCCGACGCCGACGGTGCCGCCGAGCAACCAGCCGGCGGCCAGCACGGTGAGCTCGATCCCGGTCCGGACGACGCGGATCGAGTGCCCCCGCGCGGCGATCCCGGTCATCAGCCCGTCGCGCGGGCCGGGCCCGAGGCCCGCGCCGATGTAGCAGCCGGTGGCGACGCCGCCGGCGAGGATCGCGACGACGAGGTACGCCCAGCGCGCGGCGAGCGCGTCGGGGGCGGGCAGCAGCCACAGGAACAGGTCGGCGAACAGCCCGATGAGGACGACGTTGCTGACCGTCCCGATCCCGGGCCGCTGCCGCATGGGGATCCACGCGAGCATCACCACCGCGCCCGCGATGATGATCCACAGCCCGATGGACAGGCCGAAGCGGCGGGACAGCCCCTGGTGGAAGACGTCCCACGGGTCGTTCCCCAGGCCGGACGACACCTGCAGGGCGACCCCGAGCCCGTACAAGGCCAATCCGACGTAGAGCTGCACGAGCCGCCGTGCCATCAAGGCCATTATCCGCTCCCCGAATCATGAGTGGCCATCTTCGGGACTACCTTGGCGGCAAGTGGACTGGTCTCGGCAGGGCCAATTATGCGAAAGTGGCTTGTATGAGCACCCGCTATGTGAGCGGTCCGCACCTGGCCCGGCTGCTGGGCGACGTGTCGCGGGAGCGCCCCGTCTACGCCTCACTGGCCCGGGCCGTGCGCGGCCTCGTCCTGGACGGGCGGCTCGCGCTGCGGACCCGGCTGCCCGCCGAACGCGACCTCGCCGCCGCCCTCGGCGTCAGCCGCACCACCGTGACGACCGCCTACGACCGGCTCCGCGACGAGGGCTACGTCGAGAGCCGGCAGGGCGCCGGGAGCTGGACGGCCCTGCCCCCGGTGCGGATGTCGGCGGAGGGGCGGCGCGGCGCCCCGCCCGGCGGGCGGTTCGGCAAGGCGTACCCGGCGCCGGACGACGGCACCTTCATCGACCTCGGCTGCGCCACCCCCGGCGCCCCCGCGATCTTCCACGAGGCCGTCGCCGCCGCCGTCGAGGAGCTGCCCCGCTACAGTTCCGGCCCCGGCTACGAGCCCGCCGGGCTGGCCGGCCTGCGGCAGGTCGTCGCCGACGGGTACGCGGCGCGCGGCGTCCCGACCCGCGCCGACCAGATCGTCGTCACCACGGGCGCGCAGCACGCGTTCACGCTGCTGACGCAGCTGCTCGTGGAGACGGGCGACGCCGTCATGGTGGAGCGCCCCACCTACCCGCACGCGCTCGGCGCGCTGCGCCGCCGCGGCGCCCGGCTCGTGCCGGTCGGCGTCAACGAGGGCTGGGACGTCGAGCTCGCGGCCGGCGCGATGCGGCAGGCCGCCGTCCGGATGGCCTACACGATCCCCGACTTCCACAACCCGACCGGCCACCTCATGGGGGCCGGCGACCGGGCCGCGCTCGTCGACGCCGCGCGCCGCGCCGACGCGTTCGTCGTCGCCGACGAGACGTTCGCCGACCTCGCCCACGACCTCGCCGCGCCCCGCGAGGCGCCGCTGGCCGCCTACGACGGCGGCGGGCGGGTCATCACCGTCGGGTCCGCCTCCAAGCTGCTGTGGGGCGGGCTCCGCATCGGCTGGATCCGCACGACGGCGCCGCTCGCCCGCCGCCTCGTGCTGGCCCGCGAGCCGTTCGACATGGCCAGCCCGGTGCTCGACCAGCTGATCGTCCGGGAGCTGCTGCTGCGGGTGGAGGAGGTCCGCGCCGAGCGCGCGGAGAGCCTGCTGCGCGGCCGGGACGCGCTCGCCGCGGCGCTGCGGGAGCTGCTGCCCGGCTGGGAGTTCCGGCTGCCGGACGGCGGCATGTCGCTGTGGGCGCGGATCGGCGCGCCCGTCGCGACCGCGCTGGCCGAGGCGTCCGAGCGGCTCGGCGTCCGGGTCGTCGCCGGGCCGGTGTTCGGCGCGGACGGCGTGCTGGAGGACTACGTCCGGCTGCCGTACGTGCTGCCGCCGGACACGCTGCGCACGGCCGTCGAGCGGCTGGCGCTCGCCCACCGGGAGGTGCGGGCGGCCCCCGCCGCCCGTCCCCTCCCGGCCTACGTGTGACGGGCCGGGCCCGTCAGGGCGCGCCCTGGATGTAGCCGACGAGGTGCTCGCGCTCGCTCTCCAGCTCGTCGATGGCGCTCTTGACGACGTCGCCGATGCTGACGATCCCGGCGAGCCGGCCGCCCTCGACGACGGGCGCGTGCCGGAACCGGTGCTCGGTCATGGTGCGGCGCAGGTCCTCCACCTTGTCGCCGGGGGCGCAGCTGCGGACCTCCGCGGTCATGATGTCGGAGACGGGACGGTCGAGCAGCGCGGCGCCGCGGTCGTGCAGCCGCCGCACCACGTCGCGCTCGGAGACGATGCCGGCGATCGACGCCCCGTCGGGCGAGACCACCACCGCCCCGATGTTGTGCTCAGCCAGGACGGCGAGAAGCTGACGCACGGTGGCGTCGGGCCGGACCGTCGCCACCGTGTCTCCCTTCCGCCGAAGGATGTCGCGAATCCGCATTCCTCACGCTCCGGTGTGGGTCGCCGGGTCGCTCCCGCCCGGCTCGTTCCTGTCAAGGTCGCATGTTCCGGCCCGGAGGAAAACCCCGCGGCGGCCAAAACCGGCTACGGAGCCAGGAGGCGGCCGAGCGCCCGGAGGGCGGGGGTGAGGACGCGGCCCGCGGGCCCGGCGTGGGCGAGCGCGGCGCGGGCGGCGTTCGCCCCGCACGCGCCGTGGACGCCGCCGCCCGGATGCGCGGACGCCGACGCCAGGAAGAGGCCCGCGACCGGCGTCTCGGCCCGTCCGAGACCGGGCACGGGCCGGAACACGAGCTGCTGGTGGATCAGCGCGGTCCCGCCGTTCAGCGCGCCGTTCACCAGGTTGGCGTCGTGGTCCTGGAACGCGGGAGGCGCGGTGACGCGGCGGCCGGTGATCCGCGCGCGGAAGCCGGGCGCGAGGCGCTCCACGACGCCCTCCAGGCGGTCGGCCATCGCGGTCCGCTCCCGCTCGTCCCACGCGCCGGTGATGCCGTCGGGGCCCGCGTCGGCGGTCACCCGGTGGGGGACGTGGGTGTACGCCCAGACCGACTCCGTCCCGGCGGGGGAGCGGGCGGGGTCCGCGGTCGTCATCTGTCCCAGCAGCGCGAACGGCTCGGACGGGACGCGGCCGGTGGCGATCTGCGCGCTGTAGTCGGTCAGCGCCTCCATGCCGGGGGACAGGTGGACGGTCCCGGCCCGTGCGGCGCCCGGGGACGACCAGGGGATGGGGCCCGACAGCGCCCAGTCGACCTTGAAGGTGGCGTGGTCCCAGTCGAAGCGCCGCATGTCCGCGCGCAGCGACCCCGGCAGGTCGGACCAGCCGACGAGGCCGCCGTACAGCGCGGGCGCCGACACGTCCGCGAGGACGGCCTTCGCCGCCCGCACCGGCTCCCCGCCCGCGGTGCGCACGCCGAGCGCGCGCCCGCCCCGGACGACGACCGACGCGACCGGCGTGCCGCAGCGGACGCGTCCGCCGCGCGACTCCAGCCGCCTCACGAGCGCGGCCGTCAGCTCGCCCGCGCCGCCCTCGGGCACCGGCCAGCCGTGCCGCTGGCCGATCATGGCGAGCAGCCACGCGAACACCGACCCGGCCGTCGACTCGGGGAACATGTCGGTGTGCAGCGCCGACCCGGCGAGCAGCAGCCGCCCGCCCGGCCCGGTGAACTCCTGCTCGCCGAGCGTGCGGACCGGCGCGAGCAGCGACCGCGCGACGCGCAGCCCGCCCGCGCGGCGCGCCGACACCGCCAGCGGCAGCGCCGCCCGGACCGGCGGGAACGGGGTGAACAGGGCGCGCAGGACGTCCTCTCCCAGCTCGTCCCACAGCGCGCAGAGCCGCAGCCACGCCTCGCCGTCGCCCGCGCCGAGCGCCTCCAGGCCGGCCGCGGTCGCGTCCCGGTCGCGTTCCAGGACGGCGGCGCGCCCGTCCGCCAGCGGATGGGCGAGGACGGCCGGCGCGTGCCGCCAGCGCAGCCCGTGCCGTTCGAGGTCCAGCGCGCGCATCGCCGGGGACGCCACGCCGAGCGGGTAGAACGCGCTGCACAGGTCGCTGACATAGTCGGGGTGGACGCCCCGGTCGCTGCGCACCGCGCCGCCCGGTTCGGGCTGCGCCTCCAGGACCTCGACGTCCCAGCCCGCGTCGGCCAGCATGTTGGCCGCGACGAGGCCGTTGTGCCCCGCGCCGATCACCACGGCGTCCGCCATGCGGCATCCCTCCCCTGATCACCCTACGGCTACCGGGGCGGGCGGCGGCCGGTGGCGGCGGTCAGCCCGGGCCGAGCCGGGCCAGCAGCCGCAGCGCCCCCGGGGCCGCGCGGGAGGCGAGGCGGCCCAGCCGCGCTTCGGGCGTGACCGGGACGACCGCGCGGTCGTCCCGGACGGCCGCGACGATCCGCTCCGCGACGCGCTCCGGCCCGTAGCCGCGACGGGCGTAGGCCCGCGCCGCGCGGTCCCGGCTGCGGGCCTGGCCGGCCTCGTCCTGGCCGACGAAACGGGCCGTCCGGGTGATGCCGGTGTCGACGATCCCGGGGCAGATGGCGCTGACCCCGATGCCCCTGCCCTTCAGTTCGGCGCGCAGGCACTCCGACAGCATCAGGACGGCGGCCTTGCTGGTGGAGTAGGCGGGCAGCGCGCGCGACGGCGTGAACGCGGCGGCCGACGCGGTGTTGACGATGTGGCCGCCCTGCCCGCGCTCGGCCATCTGCGCGGCGAAGAGCCGCGAGCCGTGGATGACGCCCCACAGGTTGACGTCCAGGACCTTGCGCCAGTCGTCGGCGGTGTGGTCGAAGAAGGACCCGGCCATGCCGATGCCCGCGTTGTTGACGACGACGTCCGGGACGCCGTGCTCGTGCAGGACGGCCTTGGCGAAGTCCTCCATCGCGGTGGGGTCCGACACGTCCACCTGGAAGGCGCGGGCGGCCGGGCCGGCGAGTTCGGCGGTCCGCCGGGCGGTCTCCAGGTCGAGGTCGGCGGCGACGACCTCGGCGCCGCGCCCGGCGAACGCCAGCGCCGTGGCGCGGCCGATGCCGCTGCCCGCGCCGGTGACGACGACGAGGGAGCCGTCGAACGGGCGCCGCTCCGGCCGCACCCGCGCCCGGCCGAGCGTGCGGGACTCGGCGGCGGTGAGCGGGCCGCCCTGGACGCCCGTGACGTGCTCGGTGATCCAGCGGGCGACGAGGCCGGGGTGGCTGCGCGGCACCCAGTGCCCGGCCGGGACCGGTCGCAGCGACAGCTCGGGGACGCGCCCGCCGAGGCCGCCGACCAGGTGCGGCGAGACGAACAGGTCCCGCGTGGGGACGATGACCTGCGTCGGCACGTCCGTGCGCCGGTCGCGGGGGCTGCGCAGCCGCCGCACCATGTTCGCCCGGTACAGGCCGACTCCGGCGGCGGCGTCGCGCGCCATCGTCCGCGCCGGGTGGCCGGGGCGCGGCGCGACGCCCTCGCCGACGGCCAGGGCGCGGGTGAACAGCCGGGTCAGCCCGCCCAGCCACAGCAGCTCCGGCAGCAGCGGCGTCTGGAAGAAGTAGATGTAGCCCGACCGCGCGGCCTGCCCGGCCGCCCGCCGCAGGTTGGACGGCGTGGGGCGGGCGAGTTTGCGGCGCATCCAGTGCGCGACGTGGTCCAGGCACGGCCCGGAGATCGAGGTGAAGGAGGCGAAGCGGTCCGGCATCGTGCAGGCCGCCTCCCAGCCCTGGATCGACCCCCAGTCGTGCCCGACCAGATGCACCTTGCGGTCGGGGGCGGTCGCGTCCAGCACGGCGCGCATGTCGGACATCAGGTAGTCGAGCGCGTAGCGCTTGCGGCCGAACGGCCGGGACGACGCGCCCGCGCCGCGCACGTCGTACCGGACGACGTGGAACCGCTCGGCGAGCAGCGCGGCCACCTCGTCCCACATCGCGTGGGTGTCGGGGTAGCCGTGGACGAGCAGCAGCGTCGGCCGCGCCGGGTCGCCCTGCTCGTAGACGGCGAGGTCGACGCCCTCGCCGTGGACCCGGCGCCTGCCGACCGGAGGGACTCGGGCCGCTTTATTAGACATCTTGGTAATAAACCGCCGAATCCGTCCCTGGTCAAGGGGGCGCGGCGTGAGCCCCGCCACCCGACGCCGAGGGCCCGTACGGCGCGGCGGTACGGGCCCTCAGGCGAGGTCTGGGCGGCCGGCGTCGGCTAGTAGGGGTCGTACCCCCCGGCCTTCGCGGCGGGCGACTGCATGAGGTACTCCAGCGCGCGCGGGGTCGAGCACACCTTCGACGGGTGGTGGTTGGGCTTCAGGTAGACGGGCGCCTCGCCGAGCAGCAGCTTGAAGATGCCGGGCACGTGCCCCTGCCGGACCGACCGCCGGTACGCCCGGTACACGCGCAGCGGCGTCACCCGCTTGGTGACCGTCGGGTCCTGCTTGAGCAGGTACAGCGACCCGCCGATCAGGGCCCAGTACAGGAAGAACAGCGACACGACCCAGGCCGCGACGCGCGTCGGGTAGCGGCCCCCCATGGCCTTGTACACGTCGAACACGACCGACCGGTGCTCGACCTCCTCGGCGCCGTGCCAGCGCAGCAGGTCCAGCATGGTCGGGTCGACCCCGGCGTTCTCGAACCGCTCGTTGTCCATGATCCACTGGCCGAGGACGGCGGTGTAGTGCTCGATCGAGGCGACCGCGGCCAGTTCGAAGCGCAGCCGGCGCCGCCACGCCCGCGGGTTCTTCTCCTTCAGCGCCGCCATCTGCGCGGGCCGCTCGGCGTTGCCCTTCGCCGCCGCGTCGGTGATCTTGGAGACGTCGATCCCGTTCCGCTCCAGGATCTGGTCGAGCACCCCCTGGTGGGAGCGGGCGTGCACCATCTCCTGGCCGATGAAGCCCTTGATCTCCTCCAGCAGCCGCTCGTCCCTGATGTAGGGGCGCGCGTCCTTGACGCACTGGATGAACCACTTCTCGCCCTCGGGCAGGACGATGTGGAACGAGTTGATGATGTGCGTGGCGACGGGGTCGCCGGGCACCCAGTGCAGCGGCGTCCCCGACCAGTCGAACGACACCCGCCGAGGCTTGATCGGCGGGTGTCGCTCATCGATGCCGGACGCGGGTGCGCCGCCTGTCAGGGGCCTCGTCATGCCGTCCCTCGCTTCCGCGCGCGCGTATGCCATTGGGGGAGCAGTCAACTCCTGTGGGGCCGCGGTTTCTTGCGGTCGGCCCAACAAGTTACCGCTTGGTTTTCGGTCTGTGATGACAAGCGCCGCCCGTCACGGGACGATACGCGCGGCTCCCGCGTACACGTTCATGGTCTCGCCCCGCAGGAAGCCGACCAGCGTCATCCCGGCGTCCTCGGCGAGTTCCACCGCCAGCGACGACGGCGCCGACACGGCCGCGAGCACGGGAACCCCCGCCGTCATGGCCTTCTGCGTCAGCTCGAACGACGCGCGCCCGCTCACCACCAGCACCGTGCCGGTGAGCGGCAGCCGACCCTGCCGCAGCGCCCACCCGATCACCTTGTCGACCGCGTTGTGCCGCCCGACGTCCTCCCGGACGGCGAGGAGCCCGCCCCCGGCGCCGAAGAGCCCGGCCGCGTGCAGCCCGCCCGTCCGGTCGAAGACCCGCTGCGCCGCGCGCAGCCGGTCCGGCAGCGCGGCCAGCACGTCCGGCGCGAGCCGCACCGGATCGGCGGCGACCTCGTAGGGCCGGCCGGCGCGCAGCGCCTCGATGCTGGACTTGCCGCACACGCCGCACGCGCTCGTCGTCGTGAACGCCCTGGTCATCGAGTCGTCCGGCGGCGGCACGCCGGGCGCCAGCGTCACGTCCAGGGTGTTCTGCTCGGCCGTGTCGGCGCAGTACCGCATCGACGCGAGGTCGCCGGCGTCGCCGATGACGCCCTCGGCCGCCAGGAAGCCGGCGACGAGGTCGAAGTCGTGGCCGGGCGTCCGCATCGTGATCGTGAGCGGCTTGCCGGCGACGCGGATCTCCAGCGGCTCCTCCACCGCGAGGGTGTCGGGCCTGCGGCCCCGCGCGCCGGTCGTGCTCAGCCGCAGCACGGGCTTGCGCACGGTGATCCGCCCCATGCCGCGACCGTACCCCGGATACCCGCGGGTAACGAAAAGTTCGGACCGTTCTGTCCCTTTCCTGGTCCCTTTTCGCTCGGGACGGGGCGCCCTGGCGCCCGGGGCGCCCGCGGCCCGAGCATCGGAACGTGCCAAGGCGCCCACGGGGACCGGGGCGCCGCTGAGAACAGACAGAGAACAGACAGAGAACAGACGGGGAGCAACGACACCGATGCGCAAGTTCCTGGCCGTACCCGTCCTCCTCGGCGCCCTGGCGCTGACCACCGCCGCCTGCGAGGTGACCAAGACCGTCTCCGCCGCGAACGTGGAGGAGCAGATCGTCGCCAAGTTCAGCGGGCCGTTCGACGACGGCGGTATCGGGCCGGCCACCGCCGAATGCCCGGAGGACCTGAAGGGCGAGGTCGGCACCGCGATCCAGTGCACCGTCCGGGACGCCAAGGGCGGCGAGTACCCGCTGATCGTCACGGTCACCTCAGTGGAGGGCGACCAGGTCCGCTTCAGCATGAAGGAGCCCCCGCAGCCGAAGGGCGGCGAGTAGCCGCTCAGTCGCGGCGGTCGATGTTCCAGTTCGCCACGATCGCCGCGAACGGCGGGATGACGAGCGCCACCACCGACATCACGATCGCGGCGGTGTGCGACCAGTCCCGCACGACGGCCCACGCCAGCACGAACAGCGTGAGGCACGTCCCCATCATGACGCCGTAGGCGATCTTCCGCCTCCGCATGCCTCCAGGCTACGTCGCCCCGCCGGGACACCGCCGGCGGGGCGAGGGGGCGATCGCGGAGGGCGCGGCGGAGGGGAGGCGGCGGAGGCGTACGGGAATCGAACCCGCCGTCCCGAGATCCTCGGGACCGTCGGCTTTGAAGGCCGGGGAGGCCACCAGGCGCTCACACGCCTCCGCAGGTGATCCTAGCTGCCGTGATCAGGACCCGTAGAGGTCCTCGATGTCGGGGGAGTACTTGGTGTGGACGACGCGGCGCTTCAGCTTGAGGGTCGGGGTCAGCTCCTCGCTCTCGGCCGTCCACTCGGCGGGCAGCAGGCGCCACTTCTTCACCTGCTGGACGCGGGCGAGCCGGGCGTTGGCGTCCTCGACGGCCTTGGCGACCTCCTCCTTGACGAGGGGGTGGTCGGCGAGGGCGGCGAGGTCGGTGGTGTCGATGCCGTGGGCGGCGGCCCAGACGGGGGCGACCTCGCCGTCGAGGGTGATCAGGGCGACCACGTAGGGGCGGCGGTCGCCGAAGGCGAGCGCCTGGCCGACGAGGGGGTGCTCCTTGAGGTGGTTCTCGATGAGGGACGGGGCGATGTTCTCGCCGCCCGCGGTGATGATCAGTTCCTTCTTGCGGTCGACGACGGTGAGGAAGCCGTCGGCGTCCATGCGGCCGATGTCGCCGGTGCGCACCCAGCCGTCGGCGTCGATGAGCTCGGCGGTCGCGTCCGGGCGGCGCAGGTAGCCGGGGGTGCAGGTGGCGCCGCGGACGAGGATCTCGCCGTCGTCGGCGAGCTTCAGCTCGACACCGTCGAACGGGCGGCCGACGGTGCCGAGCTTGAAGGAGTCGGCGAGGTTGGCGGTGACGGCGCCGGTCGTCTCGGTCATCCCGTAGGCGTCGAAGATCTTCAGGCCGAGGCCGGCGAAGAAGCGGGCGACCTCGACGGGCAGCGGCGCGGCGGCGCTGGAGGCCTGGCGGACGCGGTCCAGGCCGAGCAGGCCGCGCATCGGGGTGAGGACGGCCTTGTCGGCCGCCTCGAACGCGGCGGTGATCTCGGGGGTGAGCGTGTTGCCGTACTCCTGGGCCGTCACGTAGGCGCGGCCCGCGTCGAGCGCCCCCTGGACCGCCTGCTTCTTGGCCTCGTCCTGCTCGGCGGACAGGACGGCCTGGATGCCGGCCATGATCTTCTCCCAGACGCGCGGCACGCCGAAGAAGGAGTGCGGCCGCACCTCGCCCAGGACGGCCGTGAGCTGGGCCGGGTCCGGGCAGAAGTGGATGTGGGAGGCGAGCCGGATGGGCAGGTAGTAGCTGAGGACGCGGTCGGCGATGTGCGCGAACGGCAGGTAGGACACGCCGGCCGGGTGCTCGGGCAGCACGGAGGTCCGCTGGACCATGTCCGCCTCGTTCAGCACCATCGAATGGGTGATCAGGACGCCCTTGGGGTCGCCGGTGGTGCCGGAGGTGTAGAGGAGGGTGACGGTGTCCTCGGGCTTGACGGCCTGCCAGCGGCGGTCGATCTCGGCCGGGTCGGCGGCGAGCCGCTCGCGGCCGAGCGCGGTGAAGTCGTCCCAGCTGAGGTAGCGGTCGCCGGACGGGCACGCGGCGGCGTCCACCACGATGATCTTGCGCAGCTCGGGGAGCCGGTCGAGGACGGGCTCCCAGCGGTCGAGCTGGTCCCCGCCGTTCAGGACGGCGTACTTGGCGGCGCAGTGCCCGGCCACGAAGGCGACCTGGTCGGGCGCGAGCGTCGCGTACACGGTGGTCGGGACGCCGCCCGCGTGCACGGCGCCGAGGTCGGCCAGCACGTGCTCGGACCGGTTCGGCATCATCAGCGCGACCACGTCGCCGGGCTCCAGGCCGAGGGCGGCGAACCCGGCGGCCGTCTCCAGCGCGCGGGTACGGGTGTCCGCCCAGGTCAGGGTCTTCCACTCGCCGTCGATCCGGTCCGCGTAGGCCGGCCGGCCGCCGTGCTTCTCCACGGTCGCGGCCAGGCTGGTGCAGATCGTCTGCCCCGCCACGCCCTCGGCACTCCTGTCCCCACTACCCATGACGCCCCTTGATGTAAGTGATGACTTGCAGAAGGGAAATCGCATCATGCCGAACGTTGTTCGGACAAGGGTTTCGTGCATTTCCGCGCTGGTCGGGCGTGATGTTCCGCCCTCGGTGACCGCATCCGTACTGTGCGTTCCTTGATCATTTGCGGAGGTTGTGCGTTAAATCATGCGGGTGACCCGCCTCGCCCCCGTGGCCCGCCTGACGCAGTACGCGCACGGCGGCGGCTGCGCCTGCAAGATCCCGCCCGGGGTGCTGGAGCGGGTCGTCACCGGCCTGACCGGCGGCGACGACGCGCTGCTCGTCGGCGGGCCCGACGGCGACGACGCGGCCGTGCTGCGCGTCGCCGGCGGCCGGGCCGTCGTCTCCACCGCCGACTTCTTCACCCCCGTCGTCGACGACGCCTACGACTGGGGCCGCATCGCCGCCGCCAACGCGCTGTCCGACGTCTACGCGGTCGGCGGCGAGCCGCTGATGGCCCTCAACCTGCTCGGCTGGCCGGTCGACACGCTGCCCGCCGAACTGGCCCGCGAGGTGCTGCGCGGCGGCCGGGACGTCGCGGCGCTCGCCGGCTGCGCGATCGCGGGCGGGCACAGCATCGACGACCCCGAGCCCAAGTACGGCCTGGCCGTGACCGGCGTCGCCGACCCCGCCCGGCTGCTGCGGCTGGACGCCGGCCGGCCCGGCGTCCCGCTGTCGCTCACGAAGCCGCTCGGCCTCGGCGTCCTCAACGCCCGGCACAAGGCGACCGGCGAGGTGTTCCCGCACGCGGTGGAGACGATGACGCGGCTCAACGCGCAGGCGGGCGTCGCCGCCCTGGAGCGCGGCGCCGCGTGCGCCACGGACGTCAGCGGCTTCGGGCTGCTCGGCCACCTGTACAAGGTGGCGCGCGCGAGCGGGGTCACCGCCGTCGTCGACGCGGCCGCCGTCCCCTACCTGGACGGGGCGCGGTCCGCCGTCCGGGACGGGTTCGTGCCCGGCGGGACGCGGCGGAACCTGGCGTGGGTGTCCCCGCACACCGACTTCCGCCGGATCGCCGAGGAGGAGCGGCTGCTGCTGGCCGACGCGCAGACCTCCGGCGGGCTGCTCGTCGCCGGGGAGGTCCCGGGCGCCCCCGTCGTCGGCGAACTCGTCCCCCGCGGGCGGCACGCGCTCCTCGTCCGCTGACCCGGCCGCTAATCCGGCCGCTGACCCGCCCGTGTCACCGTCCCGGATGCGGGTAGGGGGAACGGCGACGCATCGCCGGGCGGGGCAGCTGAGGAGCGGGCATGACCATCGGGGGACTCGCCGCCGCAGTCGTCCTGGGCGCGGTGATCGGGGTCTTCGGACGGCTGCTCGTGCCGGGCCGGCCGGGCATGCCGGCCTGGCTCCTGATGGCGGCAGGCGTCGTCGCGGCGTTCGCCGGGACGGGCCTGGCCCAGGTGTCCGGCCTCGGTGACGGCGGCTGGAGCCCCTGGGAGACGCTCCTGCAGATCGTGGTCGCGGCGGCCGGCGTCTGCCTGGTCGCGGCGTTCTGGCCCAAGGGGGCCGGCGACCGCCCTTAGCCCGCGCCCCGCTCGCTCCTTCCGCGGCCCTAGGACCGGCGCAGGACGGGACGCAGGCCCTCCAGCACCTCGGGGTCCTCGATCGTGGACGGGACGGTCACCTCCTGCCCGTCGGCGATGCCCCGCATCACGCCCCGCAGGATCTTGCCCGAGCGCGTCTTCGGCAGCGCCGGGACGACCGTGATCTCCTTCAGCGCCGCCACCGGCCCGATCTGCTCGCGCACCATCCCGACCAGCTCCGCGCCCAGCTCGGCGGGCTCGGCGAGGACCCCGCTCTTGAGCACGACGAGCCCGCGCGGGACCTGCCCCTTCAGCGCGTCCTGGACGCCGATGACCGCGCATTCGGCGACGGCCGGGTGGGAGGAGATGACCTCCTCCATCGTCCCGGTGGACAGCCGGTGCCCCGCCACGTTGATGACGTCGTCGGTGCGGCCCATCACCCACACGTAGCCGTCCTCGTCGATGTGCCCGCCGTCGCCGGTGAGGTAGTGCCCCGGGTACTTCGTCAGGTACGACTCGACGAACCGCTCGTCGTCCTGCCACAGGGTGGGCAGCGTGCCGGGCGGCAGCGGCAGCCGGATCGCGATGTCGCCGTCGGCGCCGGGCGGGACCGAACCGCCGTCCGGGCCGAGGATCCGCACGTCGTAGCCGGGCACCGGCACCGACGGCGAACCCGCCTTGACCGGCATCGGCTCCAGCCCGCGCAGGTTCGCCACGATCGGCCAGCCGGTCTCGGTCTGCCACCAGTGGTCGATGACCGGCCGGTCCAGGATCCGCGACGCCCACCGGTAGGTGTCGGGGTCCAGGCGCTCCCCGGCGAGGAACAGCGTGTCCAGCGCGGACAGGTCGTGCCCGGCGAGCAGCGCGCCCTCCGGGTCCTCCTTCTTGATCGCGCGGATCGCGGTCGGCGCGGCGAACAGCGCCTTCACCCGGTGCTGCGCGGCCACGCGCCAGAACGCGCCCGCGTCCGGCGTCCCGACCGGCTTGCCCTCGTACAGGACGGTCGCGCAGCCGGTGAGCAGCGGCGCGTACACGATGTAGGAGTGCCCGACGACCCAGCCGACGTCGGACGCCGCCCAGAACACGTCGCCCGGCCCGACGCCGAACACGTTCTCCATCGACCAGCGCAGCGCCACCGCGTGCCCGCCGTTGTCGCGGACGACGCCCTTCGGCCGCCCGGTCGTCCCGGACGTGTACAGGATGTAGAGCGGATCGGTGGCGGCGACGGGCACGCACTCGGCGGGCTCGGCGGCGGCGACGGCCTCGTCCCACTCCACGTCCCGCGGCCGGACGAGGTCGGCGTGCAGCTGCTCGCGCTGCCGGATCACGCACCGCTCGACCTTGTGCCGGGCCTGCTCGAGCGCCTGGTCGAGCAGCGGCTTGTAGGGCACGATCCGGCCCCCCTCGATCCCGCAGGACGCGGACACGACCACCTTCGGCCGGGCGTCGTCGATGCGGACGGCCAGCTCCCGCGCCGCGAACCCGCCGAAGACGACCGAGTGCACCGCGCCGAGCCGGGCGCACGCCAGCATCGCGATGACCGCCTCCGGCACCATCGGCAGGTAGATGACGACGCGGTCGCCGCGGTCGACGCCCTGCGCCCGCAGCGCCCCGGCGAACCGCGCGACGAGGGCGGTCAGCTCCCGGTAGCTGTAGGTGCGCACCGTGCCGGTGACCGGGCTGTCGTAGATGAGCGCGGCCTGGTCGCCGCGGCCCTCCTCGACGTGCCGGTCCAGCGCGTTGTCGCACGTGTTCAGCTCGCCGCCGGTGAACCAGCGGTAGAAGGGCGGCGCGCCGTCGTCCAGGACCCGGTCCGGCGGGACGAGCCAGCGGACGTCGCGCGCCGCCAGCCCCCAGAAGCGGGTCGGGTCGGCGATGCTGCGTTCGTACGCGGCCGCGTAGGCGCCCATGGTCGTCCTCCCGGTGCGGGGTCGCTGGCCCGGATCTGCGCTGCGGCCCCGGTCGGGTGTTTTCGGGCCGCACCCCTATAGGGCATGGCCCGGGGCCGGTTCGTCAAGGGCCCGCGCCGCCCGGCCCGCGTGCCGGCGGGGCCGCGCCGCCCGTCAGTCGGGGTGCCGCAGGCCGTGGCCGACGGCGATGAGCGCGGCCACGGCGGCGCCCGCCGCGACGACCCAGAAGCACAGCTCGTAGGCGCCGAGCGTGGGGACCTCGGTCCCGGCGATCACCTGCCCGGCCAGGATCGACGCGGTGACGGCGCCCGCCACGCTGCCGCCGGCGGTGCGGACGAGCGAGTTGATCCCGCTGGCGATGCCGCTCTGGTCCATCGGGACGTGCTGGACGGCGAGCGTGCCGAGCGCCGCGTAGGCGATCCCGAACCCCATGCCCTGGATGGCGCTGAACGCGAGCATGTCGTACACGTGCGAGTTGGAGACCGCCAGCCACGCGTAGCACAGCCCGGCGAACGCCGACCCGGTCGCGAGGGTGTAGGCGGGGCCGATCCGTCCCGCGATGCGCCCGGCCAGCGCCGAGAAGACCAGCATCGTGACGGTGCTCGGCAGCATGTAGAGGCCGACGTCCAGCACCGTGCCGTCCAGCCCGTACCCGACCTCCGCGGACGGCGCCTGCACGAACCCGGCGATCAGCGTGAACGCGGCGAACATCGAGAAGCCGAGCAGCGCCGACACGATGTTCGCCGACAGCGACCGGGCGCCGACCAGCAGGGTGAGCCGCACCAGCGGGGCGCGGACCCGCAACTGGACGACCGTCCACACCGCGCACAGCGCGGCGGCGGCGCCGAACAGGCCGAGGACGCCGCCGGACGTCCAGCCCCACGCGTTGCCCTGGCTGATGCCGAGCAGCAGGCAGACGAGCCAGGCGGCGAGCAGCGCGGCGCCCGCGAGGTCGGGCCGCCCGCCGGCCCGCGCCCCGGCGTCGCGGGCGCAGACGGCGACCAGCGCCAGCGCGGCGGCGCCCAGCGCGGCGGTGATCCAGAAGACCGGGTGGTGGCTCCCGGTCCGCGCGGCGATCAGCCCGGTGACGATCATGCCGGCGCTGCCGCCGACGCCCATGGTGGCGCTGACGATGCCGATCGCGGTGATGATCCGCTCGCGCGGGAAGGCGTCCCGGATCATGCCGATCGCGAGGGGGATCAGCGAGGACGAGACGCCCTGCAGGGCGCGTCCGGCGATGAGGACCGGCAGCGACGCCGACAGCGCGCAGACCACCGAGCCGGTCACCAGCAGGACGAGCGTGAGCACGATCATCCGCTTCTTGCCGTACATGTCGCCGAACCGCGCCAGCAGCGGGGTGGCGACCGCGCCGGCCAGCAGCGACGCGGTGAACACCCAGGTCACGTCGGTGATCGGGGCGTCGAAGCGGACCATGAACTGGGGCAGCAGCGGCAGCACCAGGGTCTGCTGGACCGAGACGACCATCCCGGCGGCGGCGAGCGCGAGCAGGGTGCCGCCGGTGCGGGCGGGACCCCCGGCCGGGTGCCCGGCCGCGGTCTGCGCCGTCGTCTGGGCACCGGTCATGCGGACCTCCCCCCTGCGGTTCTCGTGCGATCGGCGACGTCCGGCCGCCGGGGACCCGGCCGCGCGGCGCCGCGCCCGCGTGCCTGGACGCTGTGGTTACTTAGGTTAAGTAAGTGTAGAGCGGCCGGGTTCGCGGCATGCGGCCGGAGGTGACCGGGAGATACCGGTTCCGGACGGAGCTGAACCGGTGGCGATTTCTGGTCGTTTGTGGTTTACGTGAGGTCAGTGGGATCTTCCGGTGCGGGCGGCGGGCCCGACCCGGTTTTGCGCGGGGGCCCGGCGTCCCTAGGGTTGGCTTCCGTGGACCCGCTATCGGGCGAGTTTCGTCCGCACGACCCCCGCGACGCATCCCCCCGCACGGCCTTCCGCGCCCCGGCCCGGAAAGGACGCTGATGCAGGTCGTCACCACCGCCGGACACGGTGGGCACGGCAAGTCGGCGCTCGTGCGCGCCCTCACCGGCAAGGAGCCGGGGGAGGCGGGCGCCTGGACCGAGCTGCCCTCGGGGCGGCGCGTCGCGTTCGTCGACGTCCCCGGCGGGGAGCGATCCGTCCCGGCCATGCTCGCGGGCGCCGCGCCCGCGCCCGCCGCGCTGCTCGCCGTCGCCGCCGACGAGGGGTGGATGCCGCAGACCGGCGAGCACCTGGACGCCCTCGGCGCGCTCGGCGTCCGGTCCGGCGTCCTCGCGGTCACCAAGGCCGACGCCGCCGACGCCCGGCCCGCGCTGCGCCAACTCCGCGAGCGGCTCGCCGGCACCGCGCTGCGCGGCGTGGAGGCCGTCGCCGTCAGCGCCCTCACCGGCGCCGGCGTGGACGAGCTGGCCGCCGCCCTCGACCGGCTCGCCGGCCGGCTGCCCGTCCCCGACCCGGCCGCCCCGGTGCGGCTGTGGGTCGACCACGCCTTCACCGCCGGGCGGCAGACCGTCGTGACCGGCACCCTCGCCGCCGGGACGGTCGCGGTCGGCGACGAGCTGCTGCTCATGCCCGCCGCGGACCGCGTCCGCGTCCGGACGATCGGCTGCGCCGGCGAGCCGCGCGACACGGTCGGCGGCGTCTCCCGCGTCGTGCTGACGCTCCGCGACGCCGGCCGCGTGGACGTCGGCATGGCCCTGGTCACCCCCGGCGCCTGGACCCACACCACCTGCGTCGACGTCCGCACCCGGTTCGGGGAGGCGTCCGGGCGGCTCGCGCGGCGGCTGACCCTGCACCTCGGGACCGCCGCCGTCCCCGTCGGGCTGCGGCCGCTCGGCCCCGACACCGCCCGGCTGACGCTGAACACCCGGCTCGCCCTGCACCTCGGCGACACCGGCGTCCTGCGCGACCCGGCGCGCCGCTCGATCGCCGGGGTGAGCGTCCTGGACGTCCGGCCGCCGACGCTGGTGAGCCGCGGCGCGGGGGCCGCCCGCGCCCGGGAGCTGGCGTCCTGGCCGGACCGGCCGGACGGCGCGGTCGTGCTGCGCCGGCACGGCGTCCTGCGGCGCTCGGAGCTGTCGCTGATGGGCTGCGCGCCGCCGCCGGACGCCGTCGCGCTGAACGGCGAGTGGATCGCCGACCCGGCGCACTGGTCCTCGCTGTTCGACCGGCTCGCCGCGGAGGCGTCCCGGCACGCCGCGGGCAGCCCGCACGCCCCCGGCATCCCGCTGGAGACCGTCCGGCTGCGGCTCGGCCTGCCGGCCCGGCAGCTGGTCGCCGCGCTCGTCCGGCCGCCGCTGCGGGTGGACGCCGGGCGCGTCTACGGCCCCGCGCCGGCGGACGCGCCCGGTTCCGCGCCGGATCCCGGGGCCCGCCCGGCGGCCCCCACCGCGATCGCCGCGACGCCTCCGCCGCCCTGGGCCGGGGCCGTGGAGCGGCTCCGCGCCGACCTCGCGGACGCGCCGTTCTCGCCGCCGTCCGCCGAGCGCCTGGCCGAGCTGGGCCTCACCGGCGAGCTGCTCGCCGCCGCCGACCGCGCGGGCGCCGTCCTGCGCATCGACGCCGGCGGCGAGGAGGGCGGCGATGAGGGCGGCGAGGGAGGGATCGTCCTGCTGCCGGGCGCCGACCGCGCCGCGCTGCGCGTCCTCGACGCGCTGCCGCAGCCGTTCACGCCCGGCCAGGCGGGCGACGCGCTGGGCACCAGCCGCCGGGTCGCCGTCGCGCTCCTGCGCCATCTGGACCGGCTCGGGCTCACCGAACGCCGCAGGTCGAACGGTGATGAACCCCTCCAGGACGGGAAAACCGGTTGAACAGCGGCCGGTGATTCTGGCCTCATGGATCGCGGTCCGGTTCCCGTCGATCAAGGAGAAGGCATGCCGTACCAGACGCTCGAGGGCGGCCGCGTTCCCATCCGCATGTGGACCGACCCCGCCACCGTCGAGGACGTCGCCCTCGACCAGCTCCGCAACGTCTCCGCCCTGCCGTGGGTGGAGGGCCTCGCGGTGATGCCCGACGTCCACTACGGCAAGGGCGCGACCGTCGGCTCGGTCATCGCGATGAAGGACGCGGTGTCCCCGGCGGCCGTCGGCGTCGACATCGGCTGCGGGATGACCGCCGTCAAGTCGTCCCTCGCCGTGGAGGACATGCCGGACGACCTGTCCGGCCTCCGGCACCGGCTGGAGCGGGCGATCCCCGTCGGGCGCGGCTCGCACAAGAGCCCCGTCGACCCGTCCGCGCTCCCGAACCTGAAGGAGCGCGGCTGGTACGACTTCTGGAAGCAGTTCGACGACCTGCACCCGGCGGTCCGGGCCCGGCTCGGCCGCGCCCGCCAGCAGATGGGCACGCTCGGCGGCGGCAACCACTTCCTGGAGCTGTGCGCGGACGACAAGGGCGCGATCTGGCTCGTCCTGCACTCGGGCTCGCGCAACATCGGCAACGAGCTGGCCGAGCACCACATCGAGGCCGCCCGGAAGCTCCCGCACAACCAGGACCTTCCGGACAACGACCTCGCCGTGTTCCTCACCGGCACCGCCAAGATGGACGCCTACCGCCACGACCTGTTCTGGGCGCAGGAGTACGCGCGCCGCAACCGCGCCGTCATGACGGCGCTCGCGCAGAACGTCGTGACCAGGCAGTTCGGCGAGAAGCGCTGCAGGTGGGGCCAGGTCATCTCCTGCCACCACAACTACGTGGCGGAGGAGGTGTACGGCGGCGAGGAGCTGCTGGTCACCCGCAAGGGCGCGATCCGCGCGGGCCGCGGCGACCTCGGGATCATCCCGGGCTCGATGGCGACCGGCACCTACATCGTGCGCGGCCTCGGCAACGAGACCGCCTACAACTCGGCCTCGCACGGCGCGGGCCGCCGCATGAGCCGCAACAAGGCCCGCAAGAGCTTCACCGTGGACGACCTGATCGAGCAGACGAAGGGCGTCGAGTGCCGCAAGGACGGCGGCGTCGTCGACGAGATCCCGGGCGCCTACAAGGACCTGGAGACGGTGATCGCGTCCCAGTCCGACCTGGTCGAGGTCGTCGCCCGCCTCCGCCAGCTCATCTGCGTCAAGGGCTGACGGCGCGGCGCCTGGGCGGCGCCTGGGCGGCCGCCGCTCAGGCGAGGGCCCGGTCGATGAACGCGGTGACGTCGGCGAGGACCTCGTCGCGGTTGGTCTCGTTGAACACCTCGTGGCGGGCGCCCGGGTAGAGCCGCTCGGTGAGGTCGGCGCCGCGGATCCTCTCGATGCCGGCGCGGGTGTCCTCGGGGCGGACGAGTTCGTCGTCCTCGCCGTGCACGTAGAAGGTCGGCAGCGCGCCCAGGGAGCCGTGCTCGTCGACGCGGCGCAGGGCGGTGTCGAGGGCCTCGATCGTGCGCTTCCTGAACGGGCCGTGCCAGACGAGCGGGTCCTCGGCGTAGGCCGCGCCGACGGCCGGGTCGCGGGACAGCGTGGACGTGTCGATCGGCTCGTCCGGCATCTCGTCCAGGGGGAGCAGCTCGTCGACGGCGTGCCAGCGGCCGAGCACCGGGCCGGACAGGACGAGCGCGGCGAGGCCGCCGCCGTGGAGCTGGGCGTAGCGGGCGGCGATCAGCCCGCCCATCGAGTGGCCGATCATCACGACGGGCAGGCCGGGATGGTCGCCGCGCGCCGACTCCACGACCGTGTGCAGGTCGGCGACGACGTCCTCGTAGTCCTCGATCAGCACGCGGTCGCCGGCGGAGCGGCCGTGACCCATGTGGTCGGGCCCGCAGACGACGGCGCCGTGCCGGACGAGGACGTCCGCGACGCGGTCGTAGCGGCCGAGGTGCTCGCCGTAGCCGTGCACGAGGACCGCGATGTAGCGCGGCTCCCCGTCCACCCAGATCCGGGCGGTGACCGCGCCCCGCGTCCCGGCGAACTCCCACTCCCGCGCCGTCGTCACTCCGGCCTCCCTCATGCTCGACAGAACGTAACGGTCCACCGTGATGCGACGAAACGTCAACCACCGCAATAGGCTGGTGTGACCGACCGCAACACCCGGCGCGCCGCGAGATCGGCCGCCGGCCAGCAGGAAGGGGCGCCAGTGCTGGTCGACACCTTCGGCCGTACCGCGACGGACCTGCGGGTCTCGCTCACCGACCGCTGCAACCTGCGGTGCTCCTACTGCATGCCCCCGGAGGGGCTGGACTGGCTGCCCAAGCCGGAACTGCTCACCGACGACGAGGTGGTCCGGCTCGTCGGCCTCGCCGTCCGCGACCTCGGGGTCACCGAGGTCCGCTACACCGGCGGCGAGCCGCTGCTGCGGCGCGGGCTGGCGGAGATCGTGCGGCGGACCGCGGAGCTGTCGCCGCGCCCGCAGATCTCGCTGACCACCAACGGCATCGGGCTCGACCGGCTGGCCGCGCCGCTCGCCGCGGCGGGCCTCGACCGGGTGAACGTCTCCCTCGACACCCTCGACCGCGGCACGTTCGAGCGGCTCGCGCACCGCGACCGGCTCCCGGACGTCCTGGCGGGCCTCGCCGCGGCGCGCGCCGCCGAGCTCGAACCCGTCAAGATCAACGCGGTGCTGATGCGCGGGGTCAACGACCACGAGGCCGTGCCGCTGCTGCGCTACTGCCTGGAGCGGGGCTACCGGCTGCGGTTCATCGAGCAGATGCCGCTGGACGCCCAGCACGGCTGGACCCGCGCGGACATGATCACCGCGGACGAGATCCTGGACCGGCTGTCGGCGGAGTTCGACCTCGCCCCGGACGAGGCCCACGACCGGGGCAGCGCCCCCGCCGAGTCGTTCGTGATCGGCGGCGGCCCCGCCACGGTCGGCGTGATCGGCTCGGTGACCCGCCCGTTCTGCGGCGCCTGCGACCGGGTGCGGCTGACCGCCGACGGGCAGATCCGCAACTGCCTGTTCGCCACCGAGGAGTCCAACCTGCGGGACGCGCTGCGCGGCGGCGCCACCGACGGCGAACTGGCCGAGCGCTGGCGCAAGGCGGTCTGGGCCAAGCGCGCCGGGCACGGCATCGACGACCCGTCCTTCCTGCAGCCGGCCCGGCCCATGTCGGCGATCGGCGGCTGAGTGGAGTTCGACGCGGTCCTGCTGGCGGGCGGCCGGGCCCGGCGGTTCGGGGCCGACAAGCCCGCCGCGCCGGTCGGCGGGCGCGCGCTCGTCGAATGGACGGCCGCCGCGGTGGCCGGGGCGTCCCGGCTGATCGTGGTCGGGCCGCGCCGGGACGTCCTGCCCGGCGCCGTCGTCGTCCGCGAGGACCCGCCCGGCGCCGGTCCGGTGCCCGCGCTGCGCGCCGGGCTCGCCGAGGTCCGCGCGCCGCGGCTGGCGCTGCTGGCCGCCGACATGCCGTTCCTGCGCCCCGCCCACGTCGCCCGCCTCCTGGACGCGATCGGGGACCGGCCGGGCGCCGTGCTGCTGGACGGGGACGGCCGCGAGCAGTGGCTCGCCGGCTGCTGGCGTCCCGCCGCCCTGCGGGAGGCGCTGGACGCCTACGAGGGCGCGTCCCTGCGCGGCCTGCTCGGGCCGCTGGACCCCGTCCCGGTCGCGGTCCCGGGGGGCGCGCGCCCCGCCTGGTACGACTGCGACACACCCGAGGCGCTGGCCGCCGCCGAGCGCCTGCTTTGATCGTGCGAGAGTGGGCAGTGGTGCCTGGACCACGCGCGAAGGGGGACCCATGCCGGTGCTGGACGAGTGGATCAACGCGGCCTGCCGCGAACTGGGCCTGGAACGCGGCGACATCGACCAGAGCCTCATCCTCGACCTCGCCCGCGACGTCGCGCACGGGGTCGCGCGGCCGGGCGCGCCGCTGACGGCGTACCTGCTCGGCCTCGCGGTGGGGCGCGGCGCGCCCGCCCGGGACGCGGCCGCCCGGCTGACCGAGATGGCCGAGGGCTGGAAGGGCGAGACCCCCGAGACCCCCGAGACCTCCGAGGCCTCCGAGACGCCGGAGAAACCGCAGCCGCCGCCGGAGACGCCCGGTGTGCCCGGACCCGCCGGGGAGCCCGTCCTCGACGAGGCCTAAGCCCCCTCGGAGGGGGCGTCGCGGTCGGCGACGGGCACGACGTCCTTCAGGAAGTCGCGGCGGGACAGGAACGCCGACAGGCTCTCGCGGTGCTCGTCGCAGGCCAGCCAGATCTTCCGCCGGTCCGGCGTGTGGATCTTCGGGTTGTTCCACCGCAGCGCCCACACGGCGGCGGCGCGGCAGGCCTTGGCGGAGCACAGCAGTTCCTCGGGGCCGGTCCCCGGAGCCGAGTCGGTCATGCGGCAACTGTGGCACAGCCGGCCGGCGGGAACGCTCCCGCCCCGCGTTTCACCCGGTGGCCTCCGGATAGGACCCCGCCGTGCACAAGGCCGCGGACGCCCCGGACCAGGGCTGGGACCGGCGGCGCCGATGGCGGGCGCTCTCGGTCTGCCTGGTCTCGGCGTTCATGACGCTGCTGGACGTCAGCATCGTCAACGTGGCGCTGCCGTCGATCCGGGAGGGCCTGCACGCCTCCGAGGCGCAGCTGCAGTGGATCCTGTCGGGGTACGCGCTGACGTTCGGGCTCGTCCTGGTCCCGGCGGGACGGCTCGGCGACGCCCGCAGCCGCCGCGCGGTGTTCATGTCGGGCCTCGCCCTGTTCACGGTGGCGAGCGCCGCCGCCGGGGTCGCGCCGACGATCCTGCTGCTCGTCCTCGCCCGGCTCGTGCAGGGCGTCGCGGGCGGCATCCTCAACCCGCAGGTCGCGGGCCTCATCCAGCAGCTGTTCCAGGGCGCCGAGCGGGGCCGGGCGTTCGGCGCGCTCGGCGCCGTCATCGGGATCGCGACCGCCGTCGGTCCGCTGCTCGGCGGCGCGCTGATCGCCGCCGGAGGGACCGAGGAGGGCTGGCGGTGGGTGTTCTACGTCAACGTCCCCGTCGGGGTCGCCGCGCTGTTCCTGGCGTGGCGGCTGCTGCCCGCCCCCGTCTACGGGGAGCGGCAGGGACTGGACCCGCTCGGCGTGCTGCTGCTCGGCGCGGGCGTCGCGTGCGTGCTGCTGCCGTTCGTCCAGCAGCAGCAGTGGCACGGACCCCTCAAATGGCTGCTGCTCCTCGCGGGCGCCGCGCTCCTCGCCCTGTTCGCCGCCTGGGAGCGCCGCGCCCGGACGCCGATGGCCGACCTGCGGCTGTTCCGGCTCCGCTCCTACGCGCTGGGCACGGCGATCGCGCTGCTGTACTTCGCCGGGTTCACCGCGGTCTTCTTCATCTTCACCCTCTACCTGCAGAACGGCCTCGGCTACAGCGCGTTCGGCGCCGGCCTCGCGATCACGCCGTTCGCGGTCGGGTCGGGGCTGGCGTCGGCGGTCGGCGGCCGGATCGTGACGCGGTACGGGCGCTCGCTCGTCGCCGCCGGGCTCGTCGTGGTCGCGGTGGGCCTCGGCGCCGCGTGGGTCGCCGTGGAGCTGCGGCCGGGCGGCGGCGTCGCCTGGGCCACGGCGGCGCCGCTGCTGCTCGCCGGGCTCGGCAGCGGCCTGGTCATCGCGCCCAACCAGACGCTGACGCTGTCGGAGGTCAGCTACACCGAGGGCGGCAGCGCGGCGGGCGTCCTGCAGACGGGCCAGCGGGTCGGCACCGCGATGGGCGTGGCCGCCGTCGGGGCCGTGTTCTTCGCCACCGTGGCGAGCACCCGCGGGGACTGGGCGACGGCGTTCCGGCACGGGCTGATCGTCGTCCTGGGGTTCGTGCTGGCGGCGCTGGCGGCGGCCGTCGCGGACCTGGCCGCGGGCCGCCGCCAGCGCCGCTAGCGCCGCCGCACGGCGCGGACGGAAAGTCCGAGGACGGCCGCGGCGCCCGCGGCGGCGGCGCCGAGGACGATGTTCTGGCGCCTGATCCGGGCCGGGATCTCCGCGTAGGGCAGCGTCGAGAACGACACCAGCTCGTAGCGGGAGACGTACCGTCCGGCGAGGCGCCGCTCCAGCGCGTGCGTCGCGGCCTGCTTCGCCCGGTACACCGGTGACGAGACCCGGTCGCGCATCTCCACGAAGTTGTCGAGGGCCATCTCGGCGATCGCATCGGTGTTGGCCTTGCGCCGCTCCTGGTAGAGCGACAGCGCGCGCCGCCAGTCGCCGCCGGTCTCGTCCAGGCACCGGTCGATCTCGATGCAGTCCTCGAACGCGCAGTTGGCGCCCTGCCCGAAGAACGGGACGATCGCGTGCGCGGCGTCGCCGAGCAGGGCCACGGTCGCGCCGGCGCCGTACCGGGTCCACGGCCGGCACCGGACGGTCACCAGCGACCCGATCGGGTTGTGCGCGTAGTCGTCGGCCAGGTCCGGCATGAGGCCCGCGACGTCCGGATAGTTCTCCGCGAAGTACCCGGTGACCTTCGCGGGCGTGTCGAGCGCCGCGAAGTCCCCCTTCGGCCAGAACAGCGTGCAGGTGAACGACCGGTCCAGGTTCGGCAGCGCGATCATCATGGAGGTGCCGCGGGGCCAGATGTGCAGCGCGTCCGGGTCGAGCGCGAATTCGCCGTCCCTGGGCGGGACGGTCAGCTCCCGGTAGCCGTGCTCCAGGAAGTCGGCGTCGTGCTCGAACCCGAGCGACCGGCGGACCGCGCTGTAGGCCCCGTCCCCGGCCAGGACGACGCCGGCGGGCTCCGGGCCGGCGTCCTCGAACAGCAGCTCGCCGGCCTCGACGTCCACGCCCGTGACGCGCTGCGAGAACCGGAGCGCGACCCCGGGCGTCGCCTCGGCGGCGTCCAGCAGCGACCGGTTCAGCTCGGCGCGGCTGATGGAGTTGATGGCGCGCCTGCCGTCCGCGCTGTACGGCTGGAAGTTCTGCGCGCCGCCCAGCGGGTGCACCATCCGGCCGTGCATGGGCAGCGCCCGCTTGAGGGACTGGTCGCGCAGCCCGACCTGCTCCAGCGCGGCGAGGCCGCGGGCGGAGATCGCCAGGTTGATCGAGCGTCCCCGCTCGGCGCCCGCGACACGCGGGTCGGGGCGCCGCTCGTACACCGTGACGGGCACGCCGCGGCGGCCCAGCAGCACCGCGAGCAGGCAGCCCGCGAGGCCCGCGCCGACGATCGCGACCCGCTCGCCGTCACCCGCCATGGGCGGGCGCCTCCCCCGCGCTCGCCGGCTCGGTCTGGGAGCGGACCTCCCACAGGTCGGGGAAGGCGGGGGCGAACAGGGTCCGGCGCAGGTAGTCGGCGCCTGCCGACCCGCCGGTGCCGATCTTCGCGCCGATCGTCCGCTCGACCATCTTCAGATGCCGGTACCGCCACTCCTGGACGCCCTCGTCGACGTCGACGAGCGCCTCGCACACCTCGGCGGCCGGGCCGGACTCGTCCGCGTAGACGGCGAGGAGGGCCTTTTGGACGCCGGGGTCCGGCTCCCAGGGCGCGGACGGGTCGCGGTCCAGCGCCTCGCGCGGCACGGGGTACCCGTGCCCGTCCAGGTAGCGCAGCAGCGAGTCGAACAGCGACGGGCGCGACACCGCGGCGCGGAGCCGCTCGTCGTCGCGCAGCACCGACGCGGGGAAGGAGCGCCGCCCGAGGACGGCCTCGATCTCGCGGAACTGCTCGCTCTGGAATCCGCTGGAGCTGCCGAGGACGTCGCGGAACGCGGCGAACTGCCGGGGCGTCATGGTCTCCAGCACGTCCAGCTGCCCGACCACGGTCTTGAGGATCTTGGCGATCCGGCGGGCGGTGTGCAGCGACCCGGCGCTGCCGCCCTCCTCCAGCCGGCGCTGCAGCAGCGCGGCCTCGTGCAGGATCTGCTTGAACCACAGCTCGTAGACCTGGTGGATGATCACGAAGAGCAGCTCGTCGTGCGCCCGGGTCTTCGGCTCCTGGCAGGAGAGAAGATCGTCGAGCCGCAGATAGCCGCCGTACGTCATTGTCGGCGAATCCGCCATCATGCCTCCTTGCGACATAACGGGTGTGAGCCGCAGCATAAGGGATCGTGATGGCGAGGGAATTCGCCGGGCTGCCATCGCCCCTGGTCGGACGGGCCGGCGCGGGCGGCGCGCCCGGCACCCGCTACCTGCCGGACGCGCGCCCGCGGGCCGCCGGACTGATCGACGCCCGGGTCCGCGGCCGCTGAGGGCTCACCACAGCCGCAGCGACCGCCGGAAGATCCCGGCCACGGCGTCCTCGTCCACCGGGCGCGGCGCGATGGCCAGCAGCCGCTGCTGCTTCATCGTCCCCTCCACCAGGCCGGGGATGTCGCCCTCGCCGTACCCGACGCCGCCGACTCCGTCCGGCATCCCGATGTCGCGCATCAGGCGCAGCACCGCGCGCGGCAGGTGCTCGGCCGCGTCGGCAGGCCGCTCCATCCCCGGATCGAGCAGCTCCGCGGCGCGCACGTGCCGCTCCGGGCACGCCTCGAAGGTGAACCGGAACGCCTCCGGCGCGGTCAGCGCCACCGACATGCCGTGGGGGACCATCGGCTCCCCGTCCGGGTAGCCGTCCGGCCGGAAGCCCGCGACCCGCCCGGCGATCGGGTACGCGTTCGCGTGCGGGATGTGCACCCCGGCGTTGCCGAACCCGAGCCCCGCGAACGTCGCCGCGAGCGCCATCTCGGTGCGGGCCTCCCGGTCGCCGCCGTCCCTGACGGCCTTGCGGAACGACCGGGACAGCAGGCTCAGCGACTTCTCCGCCCACATGTCCGACACCGGGTTCGCGCCGCAGTACGGCACCCGCTGCTCCGGCCGCTTGCGCTCGAACGCGTCGTATGGGCGCGCCGTGTAGCTCTCCAGGGCGTGGCACAGGATGTCCATCCCCGCGGACGCGGTCACACTGGCGGGCTGCGACATCGTCAGCTCCGGGTCCACCACCGCGAGGACGGGCCGCATCCGGGGATGGCTGATGCCCGTCTTCACGCGCAGATCGAGCACGTCGAGAACGCACACCGTCGTGCTCTCCGCCCCGGTGCCGGTCGTCGTCGGGACGGCGACCAGCGGCAGCAGCGGCCGCTCGGGCGCCCGCCCGGCCCCGACGGGCGGGTTCAGGTACTCGGCGAGATCACCCTCGTTGGTCGTCAGCAGGTTGACCGCCTTGGCGGTGTCGATGCTCGACCCGCCGCCGACCGCGACGTAGGCGTCGTACGGTCCGGCCTCCCGCGCGAACCCGGCGGCCTTCCGCATGCTGGCGTCCGTCGGCTCCACGTGCACGCCGTCGAACACGTCCGCCGTGATCCCGTACGCCGCCATGGCGTCCGCGATCCGCTGCGGCCCGCCGGTGGCGGCGACCCCGCGGTCGGTCACGACGAGCACCCGCCGCGCTCCGAACTGCGCCAGATCGAACCCGATCTCGTCCGCCGCCCCGCCGCCGAACTTCAACTGCGGCGCCCCGTATGTGAAGACCGTCTCGTTCATCGCTCGCCACCCCTCCGATGCGGAAGCCGTCCGGCGTCAATGATCGTCCCCGATCCGCACCGGCCCTCACCCCCGGCCCGGTCCGGGATGCGGGTCGTCGTCGCCTTCGCCGTTCGATCGGAGAGCGGCCCGCAGGTATGTCGGGTGCGTCAGGGGAGGTCGCCGGTGGTGCGGCGGACCTGGTGGAGGGCGGCGGTGATCTCGGCGGCCTGGGAGGCGGGGAGGTCGGCGATGCCGAAGCCGGACTCGTTGAGGGCGGCGGTGGCCTCCTCGGCGAGGTCGCGGCCCGCCGGGGTGATGGTGGCGAGGACGACGCGGCGGTCGTCGGGGGAGGGGCCGCGGCCGACGAGGCCGCGGCGCTCCAGGCGTCCGATCACGTTGGTGACCGACGCGGGGTGCACCATGAGGCGGGTGCCCATCTTGCCCATGGGGAGGGTGCCCGTGCGGGTGAAGGCGAGCAGGCGGAGGGCCTCGTAGGCGGCGAACGTCAGCCCGTACGGTTTGAGGACGGCCTCGATGCGGCTGAGCAGGAGCTGCTGGGCGCGCATCACCGAGGTGACGGCCGCCATGTGGTCGGCGTGCTCGGGCCAGCGGCCGCTCCACTGGCGGTGGGCCTCGGCGATGGGGTCGGGGGTGTCGGGCACCGGGTCACCGTATGCCGTCTTGACTCGTTCGCGCACGGAAACTATTTTAACTTCCAAATATTGGATGTCCAAAGTTTGGGGTGGGGACGGTGACGGGGGAGCTGCACGCGCCGGTGCATCCGGTGCGGTTCGTGACGGCCGCGGCGCTGTTCGACGGCCATGACGCGGCCATCAACATCATGCGGCGGATCCTGCAGTCCCAGGGCGCCGAGGTGGTGCACCTCGGCCACGACCGGTCGGTCCGCGAGGTGGTCGACGCCGTCCTGGAGGAGGACGCCCAGGGCGTGGCGATCAGCTCCTACCAGGGCGGCCACGTCGAGTACTTCGAGTACCTGTCGCGCAGCCTGAAGGAGGCCGGCGCCGAGCACGTGAAGGTGTTCGGCGGGGGCGGCGGCGTGATCGTCCACGACGAGATCGCGCGGCTGTCGGGCGCGGGCGTGCGGATCTTCTCCCCGGAGGACGGCCAGCGGCTCGGCCTGCCCGGCATGATCAACGAGCTGGTGCGCGACTGCGACGTCGACCTCGCCGCCGAGCCCGCGCCGGTGGAGGAGGTGCTGGCGGGGGAGCGCCGCGCCCTGGCGAGGGCCGTCACCTGCCTGCAGGCCGGCCGGCTCCCGGACGGCGACCGGGTGCGGCTCGCCGAGGCGGCGGCCGGCCGGCGGGTGCCGGTGCTCGGCATCACCGGGACCGGCGGTTCGGGCAAGTCGTCGCTGACCGACGAGCTCGTGCGGCGGCTGCGGGTCGACCAGGGCGACCGGCTGCGCGTCGCGGTGCTGGCCGTGGACCCGACCCGGCGGCGCGGCGGCGGCGCGCTGCTCGGCGACCGGATCAGGATGAACTCCCTGGACGGCGACCGCGTGTTCTTCCGCTCGCTGGCGACGCGGGGCGCGCGGGAGCTGCCGGAGAGCATCGAGGACATCGTCACGGCCTGCAAGGCCGCCGGCTACGACCTGGTCGTCCTGGAGACGCCGGGCATCGGGCAGGGCGACGCCGCGATCGTCCCGCTGGTGGACGTGTCCCTGTACGTGATGACGCCGGAGTTCGGCGCCGCGTCCCAGCTGGAGAAGATCGACATGCTCGACTTCGCCGACGTGGTGGCGATCAACAAGTTCGAGCGGCGCGGCGCGGCGGACGCGCTGCGGGACGTCTCGCGGCAGCTCGTCCGCAACCGGGAGGCGTTCGGGCAGCGGCCCGAGGACATGCCGGTGTTCGGCACCAGCGCCGCCACCTTCAACGACGACGGCGTGACGGCCCTCTACCGGCACCTCGGCGGGCTCCTCGGCGAGCATGGGCTGGAGCTGCGGGACGGCGTCCTGCCCGAGGTCGCGACGAAGACCTCCACCGGCGCGGCGACCGTGATCCCGCCCGGCCGGGTGCGGTACCTGTCCGACATCGCCGAGACCGTGCGCGGCTACCACGAGGCCACGGCCCGGCAGGTGGAGGCGGTGCGGCGCGTCCAGCGGCTGGACGAGGTGCGCGCCGAGCTGACCGACGCCTCCGAGGTCGAGGGCCTCCTGGAGAAGGCCCGCCGGGACGTCGAGCCCGGCGACGCCGCGCTGATCGAGGAGTGGCCGGCCGTCGTGGAGTCGTACTCCGGCGACGAGCAGGTCGTGAAGATCCGCGACAGGGAGCTGCGCACCACGCTGACCCGCGAGTCGCTGTCGGGCAGCCGCATCCCGCGCGTCGCGCTGCCGCGCTACACCGACCACGGCGAGCTGCTGCGCTTCCTGCGCGAGGAGAACCTGCCCGGCAGGTTCCCGTTCACCGGCGGCGTGTTCCCGTTCAAGCGCGACAACGAGGACCCCGCCCGCATGTTCGCGGGGGAGGGCGACCCGTTCCGCACCAACCGGCGGTTCAAGCTGCTGTCGGAGGGGCAGCCCGCGACCCGCCTGTCGACCGCGTTCGACTCGGTGACCCTCTACGGGCGGGACCCGGACGAGCGTCCCGACGTGTACGGCAAGGTCGGCACGTCCGGGGTGTCCATCGCCACGCTGGACGACATGAAGGCGCTGTACGACGGGTTCGACCTGTCCTCGCCGACCACGTCGGTGTCGATGACGATCAACGGCCCGGCGCCCACGATCCTGGCGTTCTTCCTCAACACCGCCGTCGACCAGGGCCTGGACGCCTTCCGCGAGGAGCACGGGCGGGAGCCGTCCGAGGACGAGGCCGCCGCGGTCCGCGCGCGCGTCCTGTCGACCGTGCGCGGCACCGTGCAGGCCGACATCCTCAAGGAGGACCAGGGGCAGAACACCTGCATCTTCTCCACGGAGTTCTCGCTGCGGATGATGGGCGACATCCAGGAGTGGTTCATCGCCAACGGCGTCCGCAACTTCTACTCGGTGTCGATCTCCGGCTACCACATCGCCGAGGCCGGCGCGAACCCCATCAGCCAGCTCGCGTTCACCCTCGCCAACGGGTTCACCTACGTCGAGTCCTACCTGGCGCGCGGCATGAACGTCGACGACTTCGCGCCCAACCTGTCGTTCTTCTTCTCCAACGGTATGGACCCCGAGTACAACGTCCTCGGCCGCGTGGCCCGCCGCATCTGGGCCGTGGCCATGCGCGACCGGTACGGCGCCAACGAGCGCAGCCAGAAGCTGAAGTACCACGTGCAGACGTCGGGGCGCTCCCTGCACGCGCAGGAGATGCACTTCAACGACATCCGCACGACGCTGCAGGCGCTCATCGCCATCTACGACAACTGCAACAGCCTGCACACCAACGCCTACGACGAGGCCGTGACGACGCCGACGGCGGAGTCGGTGCGGCGGGCGCTGGCGATCCAGCTCATCATCAACCGCGAGTGGGGCCTCGCGATGAACGAGAACCCGCTGCAGGGGTCGTTCATCATCGACGAGCTGACGGATCTGGTCGAGGAGGCGGTCCTCGCCGAGTTCGACCGCATTAGCGAGCGCGGGGGCGTCCTCGGCGCGATGGAGACCGGCTACCAGCGCGGCCGCATCCAGGACGAGTCGATGCTGTACGAGCAGCGCAAGCACGACGGCTCCCTGCCGATCATCGGCGTCAACACGTTCCGCCCGGCGGAGGGCGGCGACGGGACCCCGCGGGCGATCGAGCTGGCCCGTGCCACCGAGGACGAGAAGCGCTCCCAGTTGGAGCGCGTCCGCGGTTACCAGGCCGCGCACCGCGACCGGGCGGAGGAGGCCCTCGCCTCGCTCAAGGAGGCGGCGCGGGCCGGGGACAACGTGTTCGCGGTCCTGATGGACGCGGCGCGCCTGTGCAGCCTCCAGCAGATCACCGAGGCGTTCTTCGAGGTCGGCGGGCAGTACCGCCGCAACGTATGAGCGGAGCGAACCGGGGGGTGCGGGGGGTCGGCCCCCCGCGGGGAGCATGTATGAGCGGAGCGAACCGGGGGGTGCGGGGGGTCGGCTTCTCGCCGGGAGCGGGGATGACGCCGCGCGACGACACCGGCCACCCGGTTGCGGTCCCGGACCGGGTGCGGCGCGTCGTGTCGATCGTCCCGTCCCTGACGGAGACGGTCGCGGTGACCGCGCCGGGCCTGCTCGCCGGGGCCACCGACTGGTGCACCCGTCCCGAGGGCCTGGACGTGCCGCGCGTGAAGGGCACGAAGAACCCCGACCTGGACCGGATCGCCGAGCTGCGCCCCGACGTCGTGCTGGGCAACACCGAGGAGAACCGGCCCGCGGACGTCGCGGCGATGCGCGCCGCGGGCGTCCCGGTCTGGATGACGGAGATCCGCACGGTGGACGAGGCGCTGGCGTCCCTGCGCCGCATGCTCGCGGAGGCGTGCCGCGTCCCGGTGCCGGCCTGGCTGGACGAGGCGGCCCGCGTCTGGTCGGCCGTCGCGCCGGGCGGGCCGCGGGCCGCCGTCGTCCCGGTCTGGCGCCGGCCGTGGATGGTCGTCGGCCGCGACACCTTCACCGGCGACGTCCTGGCGCGCCTGGGCGTGTCCAACGTCTACGCGGGCCACCCGGAGCGTTACCCCAAGGTCCCCTTGGACGAGCTGAACGCCGCCGGCGCCGACCTCGTCGTCCTGCCGGACGAGCCGTACGCGTTCACCGGGGACGACGGCCCCGAGTCGTTCCCCGGCCTCGACGTCGCCCTGGTGAACGGGCGGTACCTCACCTGGTACGGCCCGTCGCTGGTCGACGCCCCGGCGGTCCTGTCGCGGCAGCTCGCCGGGGCGCGGACGTACTAGCGGGCGGGCCGGTCGCCCTCCCGCGCGAACATGGCCTCCACGCAGTCGGCCATGCGCTTGTCGAGATCCTCGGCCGGCAGGCCGATCTCGCGGGCGAGGTGCTCGCGCAGCAGCGTGTACCCGTAGATCGTGGACGCGATCGCCGCCTGGACGGCCTCGACGTCCTCGACCGGCAGCTCGCCCCGGCCGGCCTCGGCGGCCAGGTCGGCGCGGCCCGCGCCCCGGTTCAGCAGGACGCGGGGCCGGTCGTCGCCGTCCAGCACCAGCAGCGTCGCCAGCCGGACGGGCTCGGGGTTGCGGAGGCTCGTCCAGAACAGCCGGGCGAGCCGTTCGCGCAGCGGGAGCCCGGCCGCGTCCACGGCGTCCTCGGCGTTCGGCCGCGACCGGTGGAACAGCGCCGAGCGCAGCAGCGACCGCCGCGACCCGAAGTACTGGTAGACCAGCCCGCGGTTGACGCGCGCCTCGTCGGCGACCTGCCGCAGGTTCAGCCCGGCGAGGACGCCGCCGCGGCGCAGCAGCGCGACCGCCGCCGCCCGCAGCGACTCCTCCGTCGCCTCCCGGTCCCGGCCGCGTGCCGCCCGCTCAGGCGCGGGGACCACCGGCCACATAGACGACCTGGCCGGACACGAACGACGCGTCGTCGCTGACCAGGAACGCGACCGTCCCGGCGATGTCCTCGGGGACGCCGACGCGGCGGACCGGGATCTCCTTGGCGGCGGCGGCCTTGAAGTCCTCGAAGTCGACGCCGACGCGGGCGGCGGTCGCGGCCGTCATCTCGGTCGCGATGAAGCCGGGCGCGATCGCGTTGGCGGTCACGCCGAACTTGCCCAGCTCGATGGCGAGGGTCTTGGTGAAGCCCTGCAGGCCCGCCTTGGCGGCCGAGTAGTTGACCTGGCCGCGGTTGCCGAGCGCCGACACCGACGACAGGTTCACGATCCGTCCCCAGCCGGCCTTGGTCATGTGCTCCTGCGCGGCGCGCGACATCAGGAACGAGCCACGCAGGTGCACCGATATGACCGAGTCCCAGTCGTCGTCGGACATCTTGAACAGCAGGTTGTCGCGGGTGATGCCGGCGTTGTTCACCAGCACCACGGGCGGGCCCAGCTCGGCGGCGACGCGCGCGACGGCGGCCGACGCGGCCGCGGAGTCGGCGACGTCCACGCCGACGGCGAGCGCGGTCCCGCCGTCCTTCTCGATCGTCTCGACGGTGCCGGCGCAGGCGGACTCGTCGAGGTCGCAGACCGCGACGGCGAAGCCCTCCTTCGCGAGCCGGACGGCGACGGCGGCGCCGATGCCGCGCGCCGCGCCGGTGACCAGGGCGACCCGGTTGTCAGTCATCTCCGCTTCCCTTCCGTCAGACCTGGATGTCCTTGGCGATGATGGTCTTGAGGACCTCGCTCGTCCCGCCGTAGATCCGGGTGACGCGGGCGTCGGCGTACAGGCGCGCGATCGGGTACTCCAGGATGTAGCCGTAGCCGCCGTGCAGCTGCAGGCACTTGTCGACGACGCGGGCCTGCACCTCGGTGCAGAACAGCTTGCAGACGGCCGCGTCGGCGGGGGTGAGCTCCCCGGCGTCCAGCGCCTCGATGCAGCGGTCGACGAGGGAGCGCGCCGCCTCGACCTCGGTGGCGCACTCGGCGAGGACGAACTTGGTGTTCTGGAACGACGACACCGTCTTGCCGAAGACCGTCCGCTCCTGGACGTACCTGCGGGCGAACTCGACCGCGGCGGCCGCGGACGCGTAGGAGCTGGTGGCGATGCCGAGCCGCTCCTCGGCCAGGTTGTGGGTGAGGTACTCGAAGCCGCGGCCCTCCTCGCCGAGGAGGTCCTCGACGGGCACCCGGACGTCGGTGAACGACAGTTCGGCGGTGTCGGAGCTGCGCAGCCCGATCTTCTCCAGCTTGCGCCCGACCGCGTAGCCCTCGCTCCTGGTGTCGACCGCGAGGATCGACAGCCCGGCGCGGCGGTTCTCCGGCGTGGCGGGGGAGGTGCGGGCCACCACCAGGACCCGGTCGGCGAGGACGCCGCCGGTGATGAAGGTCTTGGCGCCGTTCAGGACGTAGTGGTCGCCGTCCCGCTTCGCGGTGGTCTGCATGCCGGCGAGGTCGGATCCGGTGCCGGGCTCGGTCATCGCGATGGCCGTCATCATCGCGCCGGACACGAACGCCGGCAGCCAGCGCTTCTTCTGCTCCTCGTTCCCGTACTTCAGCAGGTAGGGCAGGACGAGGTTGACGTGCACGCCGTAGCCGCCGAAGCTCACGCCCGCGCGGGCGCACTCCTCGGAGACCACCGCCTGGTACTTGAAGCTGGTCTCGCCGGCGCCGCCGTACTCCTCGGGCACCTGGATGCCGAACACGCCCAGCTCGCCGAGCTTGTAGTAGAAGTCGCGCGGGGGGTGGCCCGCGTTCTCCCAGTCCTCGTAGACCGGGGCGACCTCGGCTTCGATGAACGCCCGGATCGTGTCCCGGAACGCCTCGTGGTCTTCGTTGAAAACGGTGCGGCGCACGCCGTGGCCCCTCTCGTGCGACTGGCGGAGTGCTACTAACGGAACGCTAACTTAACTCGAATCTAGTTCTAGAATCAAATACGGGCAGGCGTGGACGCCGGGTCCCGGCGCCGCCGCCGGGACCCGGGGATCAGCGAGGTCAGGGGCTGACCCGCTGGGACAGCGCCTTGAGGAACAGGGCCTGCACCTGCCCCGGCGTCTCGGCCACGTAGGCGTCGCCGCGGGTGAGCCGCGCGATCTGCCGCAGCTCGTTGACGTCCACGTCGTCGCCGTTGCCGAACATGTTGATCAGCACCGGGCGCTCCGGGTCGTACTCGCGGCGGATGTGGTCGAGCGTCTGGGCGAGCGAGGGGCCGTTCCGGTCCTCGTTCCTGCCGTCCGTCCACAGCAGGATCGAGTTCACGTACTCCGGCTTGTAGGTGCGCTTCATGTAGTCGAACGCCGCCATGACCGTGTCGTACAGGCCCGTGTCGCCGCGCTTCTTCACCCTGATCTGCGCGAACGCGCTCAGCATGCGCTGGCGCCGCGTGGCGGAGCCGAGCCGCTGGCCGAGCGGCCCCACGCTGACCAGCTCGCGCCAGTCCCGGTCGCCCGCCAGCTCGGTGGAGAAGATCCACTGGCCGAGCTCGCTGTCGTCGGGCAGCAGCGACAGCCCGCCCTGCGCCGTGCGGACCGTGGACTGCAGCCGCGTGACGCCCGGCGCCACCTGCCGGTCCATGGACCCCGACACGTCGATGATGCTCAGCATCCGGATGCTCAGCGACAGCTGCGCCCACGACTGCATGGTGCGGCGCACCTCGGCGGCGGGCGGCGCCGGGAGCGCCCGCGGCGCGCGCGGGTCCAGGCCGGTCCTCGCCGAGAACGCGGCGGGCGCCGCGCCGCCGGGCGTCCGGAACCCCAGCCGCTGGACGTCGTCGAGGGCGGCCGTGTCGGACAGCGCCTTCCAGAGCAGCCCGGCCGCGGCGGCCTTGGCCCGGTCCGCCGCGAGGACGGTGACGGGGTGGTCGAGGAAGACCGTCCCCTCCGCCGGGTACACGGCGGTCAGCGGCGCGTCCGAACGCCGCGCGTTGTAGGCGAACAGGGCCTGCTCGGGCACCAGCGCCACCGGATAGCGGTCCGCCTTGTCCCTGCCGACGGCGGGGTCGAACGCGTCGAACTCCGCCTTGACCGAGACCGCGACGCCCTCCCGGATCGCCCGCACGACCCCGGCGAACCGGGCCTCGCCGCCGGGGGCGCCGTCCAGCAGCGCGCCGGCCAGCATCAGCGTGCCCATCCCCGTGGCGCTGCGGTCGGGGTCGGGGACCTGCAGCCGGAACAGGTGCGGCGGGATCACGCCGTCCCCGGTCCCCGCCGCGGGGTCCTCGTCGGCGTTGGAGGCCGTCCCGGCCGCGGCGAGCAGTTCGGTCCAGGACGGCTGCTCCGGCGCGCCCAGATTCCGCAGCTGCACCGCGAGCCCGCGCGGCATGGCCGGCACGATCGGGGTGGACGCGGCCGAGCCGAGCGTGGTGAACGCCGCGTCCGCCCCGCCCCGCCCGGAGCCGGCGAGCTCGGTCCACAGGGAGGAGTCCGGGATCCAGACGTCCGGCCGCTCGGCGACCTCGGACACCACGCCCTTGCCGGACAGCAGGGTCGCGACGGCGGCCGGCTCGACCGCCCGCACCCGCGCGCGGGCGCAGTGCCCGTCCACCTCGTGCCCGGCGTCGTCGAACCGGGACGCGGCCCGGATGACCGCGGGCGCGATGTCCGGCGCCGCCGCCACGTCGAGCGTGACCGCGTCGTCGCCGGAGCAGCCGCCGCCGACCGCGCCGAACGCGTACGCGGCGGCGCCGGTGAGCAGGACCAGGCCGACCGCGCCCGCCAGCGGGCCGAGCAGGACGCCGCCGACGCGGCGCGGCGGGCGGCCGCCGGGCAGCGCGCGGCGGCCCGGCCTCGCGGCGGCGTGCGCCGGGCCGGGCGGGCGGGCGGCGGGCTCCGGCCGCCGGAAGGCGTCGAACGGCTCGCCCGCCTCCGGCGGCGGCGTCCTCCGCCGATCCGGGACGCCGCCCGGGTCGGAGGCCCCGAGGAAGACGTGCGGCGTGTCGAATCCGCCGCTGTCCCGCGCGCTCCGGGGTGCCCAGTCGGGTACGTCGTCGTGTCCGCTCATCGCCGATCTCCGTTTCCCGGACGGGGGTGCCGGGTCGTGTCGCGCCGTGCCGTGACGAGCCGCTCATGAGACACATTCGTGATGTGTCTCAGTAGGGCCAGGTGTGATGTTCGTCTCATCAGCGCCTTCCGTCAAGGGGTCGCCCGGTCAGGGTCGGACGGGGACCTCGGCGAGGAGCGCGGAGAGCCCGGCCGCCCGGCCGGGCGCCACGTCGCCGGGCGCCCGTCCCGCCATGACCGCCCGCAGCCGCGCCACCCGGCGCGGCAGGTCCACCGGCGCGCCCCCGTCCACCTCGTTGAGCAGCGTGGTGACCTCGACGGCCAGATCGGCGCCGAACCGGGGCTCGACCTCGCCCGCCGCGATCCCCAGATCGATCTCGCGCCGCATCCGGGCGAGCGCGCTCACCGCCAGCGCCCGCGCGTCCGCCGCGGGGACCGCGGACCGGGACGGGACGGCCGCGGCCGCCGGGCCTTCCGCGGGAGCGGGCGGCGCGGAGCGGCGCGGCGGCGCGGCCAGAGCGACCCCGCCGGGGGAGTCCCGCAGCGACGAAAGGATCACCGCGAGCGGCGCCAGCAGCAGCGCCAGCACCGCCGCCGCCGCGGCGCCCAGCACCACCGCGCGCCGGGCGCGGCGGTACCCGCGCCGCGCGGGCGCCGGCGGGAGGACGGCGGTCTCGGCGGCCCGCGCCGCCAGCGCGCGGGCCACCTCGGCGGCCGGCGGGCGGTCGCCGGGCTCCGGGGCGCGGCACCGCGCTACCAGCTCGGCCGGCCCGCCCGCCGGATCGGGCCCGCCCGCAGGATCGGGCGCGCACGCGGCGAGGATCGCCCCGAGCGCCCGCACGTCCTCGGCCCGGCCCGCCTCCTCGTCCCGGCTGGCCTCCTCGTCCCGGTCCGCGTCGTCCGCCGCCCCGGTGACGCCCAGGCCGAGGAGCTTCACGCCGTCGGCGGTGAGGAAGACCTGACCGGGCCTCAGATCGCCGTGGACGACCCCGCAGGCGTGGACGGCGGCCAGGGCGTCGGCCACCTGCGCGCACACGTCCGCGGCTTCCTGGGGGGACGGCAGGCCGCGTTCCAACCGCGAGGTCAGGGATTCGCCGGACAGGAACTCGGTCACGACGTAGGTCAGCGCGTCCCCGTCCGTCCCCTCGGCCTCGCCGTAGTCGAAGGTGGTGACGATGCCCGGGTGGGCGAGCGCGGCGGCGGCGCGGGCGGAGTCCCGCAGCCGCCGCCGCAGCGCCCGCCGCGACCGCGGCACGCCGACGAGCGACACCGCGACGCGGCGGGCGAGCAGCTCGTCGTGCGCGCACCACACCTCGGCCGGGCCGCGCCGTCCGACGCGGCGTTCCATGCGGTAGCGGCCGTCCAGCCGGAATCCTGGGTCCACGGGGCCTCCCCCCGGGCGCGGGGATGTGCCCAGCAGTACGCAGCGGGCCCGGAAACGGATCGGTCCGCACACACGGATCTACGAGCGAAAAGTTCGGATCGACCGGGTTTCGGCTCGTGGCCGGAGCAGGCCGGCGCTGCCCCTTGCCACCACTGAGTGAACGTGCTCCGCCCCGGGACGGACCGTCAAGGACGGGTCAGGGGAGCGCCGCGCGAGGACCGGGAAAGCCCCAGGAGAACCCCCGGACATTGAAAAGCGGCGCCGGGTGGATACGGGGGCAATCCACCCGGCGCCGCATCATCGGTGTTCCGACGGGGGCCCGGAACACCGGCACGGGCGCTCCGACGGGGGACCAGAGCGCCGGTACAAATCGTACACCGAAACCCCCCGCGGTTAGTCAAGAGAATGTCACGACCCGATTTCCGGTCGCTGTCCGGAATCGGGCTTCTGTCCCGGCTCTAGGGTCGATCGGCCGTGGTCCGGCCGGGTACGGTCCCCGAACGACGCCGAGGCGGTGGGCTCCCGCCCTCCGTTCGCGAAGATCACCGCGACGTAGGGGAGCAGGACGGCCCCGACGACCATCAGCACCGCCAGCCACCACGGCGCCCCCGCGACCGCGGCGACGACCGCGCCGACGAAGCACAGGGTGCGCACTCCCATGGAGATCAGGTACCGGCGCTGCCGGTAGCCGATGTCCTCCGACATGGGCCGGGGAGCGTCGGTGACCGTGTAGACCTCCGGCTCCCTGTGGTGGCGGGGATTGACCTTCACGTTTCCACGGTAAGCCCATGACGTCCGACCTGCGACGGCAGTACGGGTCAAATCATCGGGAGGAACGAGATGACCGATCGCACGTACCGGGTCACGGAGATCGTGGGGACCTCCCCGGAGTCGGTCGAGGCCGCCATCCGCAACGGGATCAGGCGCGCCTCGCAGACTCTCCGCCACCTGGACTGGTTCGAGGTGACCGAGGTCCGCGGCCAGATCGAGGACGGCGAGGTGGCCCACCTGCAGGTGACGATGAAGGTCGGCTTCCGCCTGGAAGACGCGTAACCGGGGGCGCCCCCCCACACCCCCGGTGGCGGGGGTGGGGGGCCGCGTGGCGTGGGGTCGGCCCTAACTCGCCTTGGACACCGTCGACATGTTGAAGTCGGGGATCCTGATCGGCGGCATGGCGGCCCGGGTGAAGTAGTCGGACCATTCGCGCGGGAGCGTCGGCCTGGTCTCGCCGACCTCGGCGAGCCGTGAGAGCAGGTCGACGGGGCTCTCGTTGAACCGGAAGTTGTTCACGGCCCCGACGACCTCGCCGTTCTCGATGAGGTAGACGCCGTCGCGGGTGAGGCCGGTGAGCAGGAGGCTCTGCGGGTCGACCTCCCGGATGTACCACAGGCAGGTGAGCAGGAGCCCGCGTTCGGTGCGGGCGACCATCTCCTGGAGCGTCGCGCCGCCGTCGGGCCCGGTCAGGGCGAGGTTGTCGATGGACGGGGTGGCCGGCAGCCCGGTCCGCTCGGCGGAGTGCCGGGTCTGGGTGAGGGCGGTGAGCTCGCCGTCCCGGATCCAGTCGGTGGCGGCGAGCGGGAGCCCGTTGTCGAAGACCGACGATTCGCGGCCGGAGGCGTGCGCGACGACGAACGGGGCGCATTCGAGTCCGGCGGCGTGCGGGTCGCTGGACAGGGTGACGGGCAGGGCGGCGAGGCGTTCTCCGACGCGGGTGCCGCCGCCGGGGGCGCTGAACACGGTGCGGCCGTCGGCGGCGTCCTGCGCGCCGGCCGACCAGTACAGGTAGATCATCAGGTCGGCGACGGCGGACGGCGGCAGGATGGTCTCGTACCGGCCTGCGGGCAGGTCGACGCGCCGCTCGCCCCAGTCGAGCCGCCGGGCGAGGTCGCCGGTGAGGGCGGCGACGTCGACGCCGGCGAAGTCGCGGGTGCCGACGCCGGCCCAGGCGGAGCCGCCGGCGCCCTTGGCGTTCAGTTCGAGGAGCCCGGTGGGCTGGTCGTGGCGGAGCCGCAGTCCGGCGGAGTTCCCGACGAATGTCGAGGTGAGGACGTGGTTGGCGAATCCGTACAGGCGCCGGTCGCCGGCCTGCGCGGCGGCGAACGCGTCGCCGAGCGCGGGCGCGAGCCCCTCGAAGACGCCGATGCCGGTCTCGGCGGGCTCGTCCTCCCAGCCCGTGGCGGCGCCTTCGGCGATCAGGGGCCGGGCGTCTTCGGCGGGTTCGTTGCCGGCGGCGTCGGCTTCGGCGGCGCGGACGAGGTCCTCGATGCCGTCGGCGCCGACCGCGGACCGCGACACGACGCCGGCGGCGACGCCGTCGGCGGTGTTCCGCAGCGCGATGACGGTGAGGCGGCTGGAGCGCGTGACCCCGTTGGTGGTGAGGGTGTTGCCGGCCCACCGCAGGTTCGCGGTGCTCGCCTCGTCGGCGATGACGACGCAGTCGTCGGCGCGCGACAGCGCCAGGGCCCGCTCGACGGCCTCCTGCGGCCCGATCCTGTTCACTGGCCCCCCTCCTTCAGGGTGTTGAGGACGTTGACGCCGCGGAACAGCGCGGACGGGCATCCGTGGCTGACCGGCGCGACCTGCCCGGGCTGGCCCTTGCCGCAGTTGAACGCGCCGCCGAGCACGTAGGTCTGCGGCCCGCCGACGGCCTCCATCGAGTTCCAGAAGTCGGTGGTGGTGGCCTGGTAGGCGACGTCGCGGAGCTGGCCGGCGAGCCGCCCGTTCTCGATGCGGTAGAAGCGCTGCCCGGTGAACTGGAAGTTGTACCGCTGCATGTCGATCGACCAGCTCTTGTCGCCGGCGATGTAGATGCCGCGCTCGACGCCGGAGATGAGCTCTTCGGTGGACGGGCCGCCGTCGGCGGGCTTGAGGGAGACGTTCGCCATCCGCTGGATCGGCATGCTGGACGCGGAGTCCGCGAACGCGCAGCCGTTGGAGCGGTCGGCGCCGGTGAGGCGGGCGATGCGCCGGTCGGTCTGGTATCCGGTGAACAGCCCCTCGGACACGATGTCGAACGACCGCGTCCGCACGCCCTCGTCGTCGTAGCCGATGGTGGCGAGGCCGTGCTCGGTGGTGCGGTCCCCGGTGATGTTCATGACCTTGGAGCCGTACTGCATGGTGCCGAGCTTGTCGGGGGTGGCGAACGAGGTGCCGGCGTAGGCGGCCTCGTAGCCGAGCGCCCGGTCCAGCTCGGTGGCGTGCCCGATCGACTCGTGGATCGTCAGCCACAGGTTGGACGGGTCGATGACGAGGTCGTACACGCCGGCGTCGACGGACGGCGCGGCGAGCTTCTCGGCGAGCAGCTCGGGGATGCGGGCCAGTTCGCCGTCCCAGTCCCAGTGCGCGCCGGACAGCCATTCCCAGCCGTATCCGGCGGGCGGCGCGAGCGTCCGCATCGTGTCGAAGACGCCGTCGCCGATGCCGACGGCGTTCACGACGGGGTGCAGGCGGACGCGCTGCTGGGTGGTGACGGTCCCGGCGAGGTCGGCGAAGAACTTGTTCTCCTTGACCTGCAGCAGGGTCGCGTCCACGTGGTCGACGCGGTCGTCGCCGAGCAGCAGCCGGCTCCATCCGGCCAGCAGGGCGACCTTGTCGCCGGTGGGCACGTCGAACGGGTCGGTCTCGTACGCCGAGATCCAGGTGCGCTCCCCGTGGACGGGTTCGGGCGCCAGTTCGATGGGTTCGCGGTTGACGGGCTTCGCGACGGCGGCGACCTCGACGGCCTGCGCGGCGACGCGCGCGGCGCCGTCCGTGGTGAGGTCGATGCCGGCGGCGAAGCCCCAGGTGCCGTCCTTGACGACCCGGACCGACAGGCCGACGTCGTCGGCGTCGAGGGCGGTCTCGAGGGCGGCGTCGTGCAGCCGCAGCGTCTGGCTGCGGATGCGCTCGAGGCGGAAGTCGGCGTGCTCGGCGCCCAGCTCCCGGGCCCGGGCCAGGGCCGCGTCGGCCAGCGCGCGAAGCGGCAGCGCGGTGAAGGCGGGATCGATGTCATGCACCCTTGGCAACCTACCCGTCCCGCCCGCGCCCGATCGGCGAACAAACCGGGGTGAGCGGATCTTGTCGGTTCGGCACATCCGCAGGGCGCGGTGCGGGCCGCTAGTGTCGTGCCGCAGTCACCTGAGCACGAAAGTCGATGAGAGGGTCGTGATGAGTCGCTCTGTCCTCGTGACCGGCGGTAACCGGGGCATCGGCCTGGCCATCGCCCGCGAGCTGTCCGCGGCGGGCGACGCGGTCGCCGTCACCTACCGGTCGGGCGAGCCCCCCGAGGGCCTGTTCGGCGTCCACTGCGACGTGACGAGCGCCGAGGACGTCGACGCCGCCTTCGGGAAGGTCGAGGCCGAGCAGGGCCCGGTCGAGGTGGTCGTCGCCAACGCGGGCATCACCAAGGACACCCTTCTCGCGATCATGAGCGAGGAGTCGTTCACGTCGGTGCTCGACACGAACCTGACCGGCTCGTTCCGGGTCGCGAAGCGGGCCGTGAAGAGCATGATGCGCAAGCGCACCGGCAGGATCGTGCTGGTGTCCTCGGTCGTGGGGCTGATGGGCTCGCCCGGGCAGTCCAACTACGCCGCGTCCAAGGCGGGCATGGTCGGGTTCGCCCGCTCCCTCGCCCGCGAGCTCGGCTCGCGCAACATCACGGTCAACGTGGTGGCGCCGGGGTTCGTCGACACCGACATGACGGCGGTCCTCAGCGAGGACCAGCAGAAGGCGATCACCGCGGCGGTGCCGCTCGGGCGGATCGCGCGGCCGGAGGAGGTCGCGAAGGCGGTGCGGTTCGTGGCGAGCGAGGACGCCGCCTACATCACCGGGGCCGTGATCCCGGTCGACGGCGGACTGGGAATGGGGCACTGACGATCATGGGAATCCTCGAAGGCAAGCGCATCCTGGTGACGGGCGTCCTCACCGACGCCTCCATCGGCTTCCACGTCGCGCGGGTCGCGCAGGAGCAGGGCGCTGAGGTCGTCCTCACCGCCTACCCGCGCCCGACGCTGACGCAGCGGACCGCGAAGCGGCTGCCGTCCGGCCCGGACTCGCCGCCGCCGGTGATCGAGCTCGACGTGATGAACACCGAGCAGCTGGACGCCCTCGCCGGGAACCTGCGCGACTGCGGCTTCGACCACCTCGACGGCGTCGTCCACGCCATCGGGTTCGCGCCGCAGACGGCGCTCGGCGGCAACTTCCTGGACACGCCGTGGGAGGACGTGGCGACCGCCGTGCACGCCTCCACGTACTCGCTGAAGTCGCTGACGACGGCGTGCCTGCCGCTGATGAAGGACGGCGGCTCGGTCGTCGGGCTCGACTTCGACGCCACGAAGGCGTGGCCGGTGTACGACTGGATGGGCGTGGCGAAGGCCGGGCTGGAGTCGTGCGCCCGCTACCTCGCCAAGTACCTCGGCCCGCAGGGCATCCGCGTGAACCTGGTCGCGGCCGGGCCGCTGGCGACGATGGCGGCCAAGAGCATCCCCGGCTTCGAGGGCATGACGGACATGTGGCCGAAGGCCGCGCCGCTCGGCTGGGACATCAAGGACAGCGAGCCGACCGCGCGCGCGTGCGCGGCGCTGCTGTCGGACTGGTTCCCCGCCACCACCGGCGAGATCGTCCACGTCGACGGCGGCATCCACGCCATCGGCGCCGCGTACTAGCGGCCGCGCGGCCGGCCGCGTCCTCGCCGCCGCGCACCCGCGGCGGCGCCGAGGCGGGACGTCTAGCGCGTCCTCCGGCGGCGCAGGGCCCGCCCCGCGACGCTGATGTTGAGGGCGCCGACCGCTCCGGCGGCGCCCGCGGCGGCCGCGACGAGCAGCATCTGGTCGCCGCCGGAGCCGGACGCGGCGACGGGGGAGATGAGCCGCGTCTGCGGCATGGCCGCGGAGGCGTTGCGGTAGGCGTTCGGGTCCGCGGCGATCTCGGGCGTCGGCAGGACGCCGGGCAGCCCGGACGCGGCGGAGGGCGCCCCGCCGGTGTACGGCTTGAGGCCCGCGCCGCCGGTCATGGCGGACGGCCCCGTGCCCTGGCCGCCGCTCGGCGCCGAGGCGGGCCGGCGCGGGGCCTTCGCGGGCGCCGTGCGCGTGTTCTGGGTGGTCTTCTTCGTGGTGTTCTGGGTGGTCTTCTTCGGAGTGGGCGTCGGTGTCGGCGTGGGGCTCGGGGGGGTGAGAGCCTCGCGCAGGTTGCCGAGGTTGCACTTCCAGTTCTCGATCGTGCTCTCGGGGTCGACGCCCTTCTTGCACGTCTCCGCCGCGTCCGCCGCCGGTGCGGCGAGCACCAGGACGAGCGCGCCCACCGAGACCGCCGCCGAAGCCGAACCGAGCCGCCTGAGCCCCTGGGGCATGTCGCTCCTCCACCCGATGCCGTACCTGACCCTGTTGACATCGTGTCCCATACGGGGCCGTCCGTAAACCGCGACACGGGTGTTTCTTTACCGCGTCACGGCCTCACTGCGTCACCAGCGTCGCGAGCCGGGTGCGCCGCGGCGCCGCCCCGTCCTCGCGCACGGCCCTGGCCAGCGCGGGCCCGGCCGCCTGGACGACCGACAGGTGCCGGCGCGCCAGCCCGAACGCGGTGGCCACCAGCGGCCGGGACAGCCCCTCGGGCGGCATGACCGCGACGACGCCGGGGCGGCGGGTCCCGCGCGCCTGCGCGACCGTCACGGCCCAGCCGTGCCGCAGCCGGGACGCGTCCGCGGGGGAGACCACGGCCGGCCCGGCGGGGAACTCGACGTCGAGGCCGCCCGGGCCGCCGCCGGTCACCGCGCCGGTCTCGCCGACCGCGGCGCAGGGGAGCGGCGCCGCCACGACGACCCGGTCGCCGGGGTCCATGCCGCCGAACGCGCCCGGACCGGGGTTCAGCCGGGCCTTGAGCGCGGCGTTGAGCGCGCCCGTCCCCGCGGGTCCGCCCGCGGCCGGCGCGACGACCTGGACGTCCTCGACCGGGATGCCGAGCGCGCGCGGGATCGAGTCGGTGACGAGCTGCACCGCCCGGTGCACGGCCTCGCCGGGGTCGGCGGCGGGCACGATCACGACCTCGCGGCCCGGGGCGTCCACGGCGGCGAGGTCGCCGCCGCGCACCGCCTCCGCCAGCACGTCGAGGGGCCCCGCCGGCGGCGCCGCGTCCAGCGTGACGACCGGGACGGTCTCCGACGCCTCCAGGTCGTCCAGCGGCCGGCCGGGCCCGGCGGGCGGCGCGGCGCCCGGCTCCGCGCACAGCACCAGGTGGGCGCCGTCCGGGCACGCCTCGGCCAGCACCGCGCACAGCTCGACGTCGAGGGCCGCCGCGTCGGTCACGAACAGCAGGTCGAGGTCGAGCGGGGACCGCTCGCCGCGCGCGTAGACGACGGCGCCGGGCGCCGCCGCCGGGTCGTCGCGCGGTTCGAGGAGCCGGTGCAGGCTCGTGACCGCGACCCCCTCGGGCGCCGCCAGGTCGGCGGCGGCGCGGTCGGTGGGCGCGGCGACGGCCGTCCGCAGGCCCTCGCCCGCGGCGGCGCCCGCGATGCCGAGGACGGCCGCCGCGACGCCGTCCGGCGCGCCGCGCAGGACGCTCACGCCGGTGCGGAGCGCGGCGGTGAGCGCGAGCGACCGGTCCTCGGGCAGCCCGTCCCGCAGGCCCTTGACGGCCGCGTCGCCCAGCAGCGGCGCCGCCGTGAGCGTGAGCCGCTGGAACCCTTCGGCGGCGGCCTCCTCGGCGAGCGCCCACCGCGCCGCGCCGAGCATCTCCTCGGGCTCCTCCGGCTCGGCGTCCTCGTCGAACGCGTCGTCGCCGAACTCGGGTTCCTCGGTGAGGGACAGGACCTCGGCCTCCTCCAGCGCGGCCTCCACGGCACGGCGCGGGTCGGGGACCCGGGCACGCTCCAGCGCGGACACCACCTCGGCCGCCGGCGTGACCGTGTGCCCGCCGCGCGCCGCCTCCATCAGCAGGTGCAGCACGAGGGCCCGGCCGCGCCGCACGTCACCGGGACCGGCGTCGGGCCCGAGCACGGCCCGCGCGAAATGGTCGGCCTGCGGCGGCCGGACGCCGGGGACGGCCAGCAGCCGCCACGGGTCGGCGCGCAGCCGGTCCGCGGCGTCCGGGCCGAGCCGGGCGGCGGCGCGGGCCGCGAGCGGAGCGGGCACCCCCGTCGCGGCGAACAGCTCGCCGAGGGCGCGCAGCCCGTCCCGCGCGCCGCGGGCGGGCTCCGGCGGCGGGGCGGGATCTTCGTCCCGGGGGCCGTCCAGCGCCCCGGCGGCGGCCTCGGCGGCGCGCATGGCCGCGGCGGCGCGCGCGGCCCGCTCGGCGGAGGACGGAGAGGAGGAGGCGGGTTCGGTGCTGTCGGTCACGGGCTTCCCGTAGCGGTGTCGGAGACGTCGTCGAGTGCGCCGCGGATCTCGTTCGGGAGCGTCACGTCCTCGCTCTCCAGGATCGCGCCGAGCTGCGCGGCGGTGCGGGCGCCCACGATCGGCGCGGCGACGCCCGGGCGGTCGCGGATCCACGCCAGCGCCACCGCGAGCGGCGAGCGGCCGAGGCCCTCGGCCGCGGTCACCACCGACTCCACGATGCGGGCGCACTCCTCGTCCAGGTACGGCTGGACGAACTCGGCGTAGTGCGGGGCCGCGGCGCGCGACCCGGCGGGGATCCCGGTGCGGTACTTGCCGGTGAGGACGCCCCGCCCGAGCGGCGACCAGGGCAGCAGCCCGGCCCCCGCGTCCAGCACGGCGGGCACGACCTCCCGCTCGATGTCGCGGCGCAGCAGCGAGTACTCCAGCTGCGCGGACACGACCGGGGCGCGGCCCGGCCAGGCGCGCTGCCAGGCCGCGGCCTTGGCGACCTGCCAGCCGGCGTAGTTCGACACCCCGACGTAGCGGGTCCGGCCGGACGCGACGGCCTCGTCCAGCGCCGACAGCGTCTCCTCCAGCGGCGTCGCCGGGTCGTAGACGTGCAGCTGCCACAGGTCGACGTGGTCGAGGTCCATCCGGTCGAGGGAGGCGTCCAGGGCGCGCAGCAGGTGCCGGCGGGAGCCGTCGTAGCGGCCGTTCGGCCGGATCGCCGCCTTCGTCGCGATCACCAGGCCGTCGCGGTCGACGGTCTCGCGCAGCAGGTGGCCGAGGATCCGCTCGCTGACGCCGCCGGTGTAGACGTCGGCGGTGTCCACCAGCGTGCCCCCGGCGTCCACGAACGCGAGGAGCTGCGCCGCGGCCTCGTCCGGGCCGGTGTCCTGCCCCCAGGTCATGGTGCCGAGGCCCAGCCGGGACACCAGCAGCCCGCTCCGCCCGAGGTGACGCTCCTTCATAGGCGGCCAATGTAGCGGTCCGCGCCGGGCGCGCGGAAAGCGAGCGATCGGCCGCGCGGATTCCCGGTCCGGGACGAAGATCCCTGGTGGAATCTGTCGCCGGGGCCGCCGCCCGGCTAAAGTTCGCAGCCATGGCGCCACCCCCGTTCTCCATGTACTCGCCCAAGTCGCCCGACGGCGACGGCGGCCCGGACGTGGCGCCGGTGTTCGGCGCGGGGCCGGGCGACGACCCCGGCTACCTCGCGTCGCTGAGCTCCGGCACCGAGCTCGGCCGGCTGCGTGCGATGATGCTGGTGCTGCTCGGCGCGCCCGTCCTCATCCTGGCGATCATGCCGCTGATCGTGGAGGACGGCCGCGGGGACACGCCCCCGTGGATCTACGCGCCGCTCGCCGCCGCCGCCCTGGTCGCGCTGCTGGCCGGCCCCCGCGCGCCCCGCCCGATGCCGGCGGGCGCCGAGCAGGCCGCGCCCGCCGCGGCGGCCCGGACGGCGCTGATGATGTTCCGGCAGGCGGTGCTGCTGCGGTTCGCGCTCGCCGAGGGCGTCATCCTGCTGGGCCTGCCGCTGGCGATGGTCGGGCACAGCGAGCTGGTGTTCGTCGCCGGCTTCGTCGCCGGCTACCCCCTGCTGGTGTGGCTCGCGCTGCCCACCCGCGGCGGCGTGGAGCGGATGCGGCGGCGGCTGGAGTCACAGGGCGCCGAGTCGCACCTGTGGGCCGTGCTGCTCGCCGCGCCGCCGTCCCCGCCCGCCGACACCCGGTAGGCGGGCCGGGAGGTCAGAGCCAGCCGCTCTTGCGCAGGCGCCGGAACAGCAGCACGCACACGACCGCCATCACCGCGATGACCAGCGGGTACCCGAAGGTCCAGTGCAGCTCCGGCATGTGGTCGAAGTTCATCCCGTAGATCCCGGCGATCGCGGTCGGCACCGCGATGATCGCCGCCCACGCGGAGATCTTGCGCATGTCCTCGTTCTGCTGCTTGCCGAGCAGCGCCAGATGCGCGGTCAGCACGCTGTTCAGCAGCTCGTTGTGCGCGTCGACCTGCCCGTCCACGCGCAGCAGGTGGTCCAGGACGTCGCGGAAGTACTCGCGGGTGGAGCCGCACTCGGCGACCCGCCCCTTGACGATCTCCTGCAGCACCGGGACGAGCGGGTCCTCGGCGCCGCGGAACTCCAGCACCTCCCGCTTCAGGGAGTAGATGTCGGCGGTGACGTCCCGCGCGCCCGGGTCGAACACGGCCCGCTCCAGCCCGATGATGTCGACCTCGACCTCGTGCGCGACGAGCCCGTACCGGTCGACGACCTCGTCGCACACCGCGTACAGGACGGCGGTCGCGCCGTGCTTGAGCAGCTCCGGCGACTCCTCAAGCCGCTTGCGGACGGGCCCGAGCGGGTTCCCCGCCCCGTGCCGGACGGTGACGACGAAGTCGCGGCCGAGGAACACCATGATCTCGCCGACCTCGATGTCGGACGTCTCGTCGAGGTAGGACAGCGTCTTCAGCACCAGGAACAGCGTGTCGTCGTAGCGCTCCATCTTGGGCCGCTGGTGCGCGGACACGGCGTCCTCGGCGGCCAGCGGGTGCAGGTTCAGCTCGTCCTTGACCAGGTCGAACTCGGCCTCGTCGGGTTCGAACAGGCCGATCCACAGGAAGCACTCGCCGTCCTCGCGGGCCAGGTCGAACGCGTCGCTGATGTCGCCGTCGATGTCGCGGCGCGTCCCGCCCGCGTAGATGGCCTTGTCCACGATCACGGCACGCATTCTCCCGCATCCGCGCCCCATCCCACCCGTATGCCGGAGATCTCCTAGAGTGGCCGCTGTGACGACCCTTCTCCTGGTGAGGCACGGCCTGACCGCGATGACCGGACCGGTGCTCGCCGGATGGACGCCCGGGGTGCGCCTCGACGACCGCGGCCGCGCCCAGGTCACCGCCCTGGCCGCCCGGCTGGCGGCCCTCCCGCTCGCCGCCGTCGTGTCCAGCCCCCTCGAACGCTGCGCCGAGACCGCCGCGGCGATCGCCGCCGGGCACGCCCCGCCCATCGAGAAGGTCGAGACCGACGAGCGGTTCGGCGAGGTCCGCTACGGCGACTGGACCGGCCGCCCCCTCAAGGAACTCGCCGAGGAGCCCCTGTGGCGGGTCGTGCAGGCGCACCCCAGCGCCGCCCGCTTCCCCGGCGAGGACGGCGAGTCCCTCGCCGCCGCGCAGCACCGCGCCGTCACCGCCGTCCGCGACTGGAACGCGCGCGTCGCCGCCGAGCACGGACCCGACGCGCTGTACGCCGTGTGCAGCCACGGCGACATCATCAAGTCGATCGTCGCCGACGCCCTCGGGCTCCACCTGGACCAGTTCCAGCGCATCCAGGCCGACCCCGCCTCCCTCACCGTGATCCGCTACACCGAAACGCGCCCGTTCGCCGTCCGGGTCAACGACACCGGCGGCGACGTCGCCGCCCTGGTGCCCGAACCGGCCGCGGAACGTTCCGGGAAAGACGGACTCGGGTCGAGTGACGCGCCCGTCGGCGGCGGCGCGTAGGGTCGGTGTCATGCCCGTCATCTCCTACGACCGGCCGGAGCGCTTCGTCGCCGGCGCCGTCGGGCGGCCCGGCGACCGCACCTTCTACCTGCAGGCCCGCTCCGGCCGCCGCGTCACCAGCGTCGGGCTGGAGAAGTTCCAGGTGACGCTGCTGGCCGAGCGCCTGGAGGAGCTGCTGGACGAGGTCCTGCGGCGCGGCGGCGGAGACGCCCCGGTGCCCGCCCTCACCCCGTCCGAACTCCAGGACGACGGCCCCCTCGACCAGCCCGTGGAGGAGGAGTTCAAGGTCGGCACCATGGCGCTCGCCTGGGACCCCGACGACGAGCAGGTCGTCATCGAGGCGCAGGAGGTCACCGAGACCGAGGAGGAGCCCGAGGTCGGCGAGGACGACCCCGCCATCGCGGTGCTGCGGGTCCGCATCAGCGCCGCGCAGGCCCGCGCGTTCGCCGAGCGCGCCCTCAAGGTCGTCGCGGCCGGGCGCCCCCCGTGCCCGCTGTGCGGCCTCCCCCTCGGCGGCGACGGGGGGCACGTCTGCCCGCGCCAGAACGGCTACATGGGCTGAGATGACCTTCCATCGTGCTGGATCATGGACGACGCGGCCGGGAGAATGAACGCATGACGCAGTCCTCCCGGGGCCGGGCGCCCGCCGGCGACACCGGCCGCGACGCGCCCGGACGCCGCGTGTCCGCCCGCGACGCAGCCGCCGCCGAGCGGCTGCTGTCCGCCGGGCGCCTCGGCGTGGAGGGCCGCCTTGTCCAGGCGTCCAACGCCACCCTGTACTGCTCCATCGAGCACGACGGCCGCACCGCCAACTGCGTCTACAAGCCCGTCGCCGGCGAACGCCCCCTCTGGGACTTCCCCGACGGCACCCTCGCCGAGCGGGAGGTCGCCGCCTACGAGGTCTCCAAGACCATGGGCTGGGGCACCGTCCCGCCCACCGTCCACCGCGACGGCCCCTACGGCCCCGGCATGGTGCAGCTCTGGGTGGAACCCGACCCCGACATCGACCTCGTCGCCCTCTCCCGCTCCGACGACGAGGCGATCCGCCGCATGGCGGTGTTCGACGCCGTCGTCAACAACGCCGACCGCAAGATCGGCCACCTGCTCCCGCCCGGCGACGGCCACGTCTACGGCTGCGACCACGGCGTCTGCTTCTCCACCGAGTACAAGCTCCGCACCGTCCTGTGGCAGTGGCGCGGCAAACCCCTCACCCCCGAGGCCCTCGAAGCGCTCGGTCGCGTCGAGGCCGGCCTGCGCGACGGCACCCTCGGCGCCCGCCTCGCCGAACTCCTCACCGCCGACGAGGTCGACGCCACCCGCCGCCGCGTCGACCTGATGCTCAAACACCGCATCCACCCCTACCCCCCGGAAGACTGGCCGGCGATCCCCTGGCCGCCGCTTTAGCCCAGGGGCCTGTTGGCCCAGGGGGGCGACCCCCTGGAACCCCCGTCGCGACGCAGGCGATCCTCACGCCGTCGTTGCGGTCTGTCGTGCCCGTTCTGGCGTGTGGGGCGTCGCTGTGGTCGCCTGCGTCGACGGGCAGGCCCGCTGCGGTCGCTGGCGCTCCCTCCGCGTGCCTGCCCGTGGTTGTCGTTTTGGCCTGCGGGGACGCTCGGGTCCGGTCCAAGAGGGTGGTCGTGGCTCGTCCGGGGACGCCTGCGGGACTCGCGTCGGCGGTTTGCGGGTGGTTGTTGGCTGGGTGTGTACGTCCTGGAGGGGCGGTGTTTGGGAGGAATGGGCGGGGTGCTGGAATTGGGGGATGTGTACGGCGATCATCAGCGTGGATCCCTCGTCGTCCGTTCCGGTTCTGCTCGTCGGGGTGCGGGACGAGTTCGTGGCACGGGAGTGGGAAGGGCCGGGGCGGCACTGGGGGGAGCGGCCGGGGCTCGTCGGGGGGCGTGATCTGCGGGCGGGCGGGACGTGGCTGGCGGTCGACCCGGACGCGCCGCGGGCGGCGGTCGTGCTGAACGGGCGCGGGCGGATGGCGCCCGAGGCGGTGCGGCAGTCGCGGGGGGAGCTGCCGCTGCGGGTCGCGGACGAGGGCAAGCTGGGCGAGTTCGATCCCGCGGTGTTCGACCCGTTCCACCTCGTGGCCGCGGAGCCGGACCGGGTCCGGCTGTGGAGCTGGGACGGGGAGGCGCTCGCCGAGCGGGACCTCGGGCCCGGCCTGCACATGATCGTCAACAGCGGGCTGGAGGGCGAGGGGCAGTTGGAGGGGGAGACCGAGGACGCCTACATGGCGGCGCGGCTGGCGCACTTCCGGCCGCGGCTGGCCGCCGCGCCGCGGCCCGAGCCCGGCGCGGGCGAGCCCGTGGCGGGGGCGTGGGGCGCCTGGTTCCCGCTGGTGAACGGGGACGGGCTGCCGCGCGCCGACCACCGGGCGCTGCTCCCGCTGCTGGACCTCGGCGACGGCCGGGTGTGGGGCACGACCTCGGTGAGCCTCGTCGCGCTCAGCCGGGGCGTCCGGTACGACTTCTGCGCCGCGCCGGGCGAGGGCGGCGCCTGGTCGCGGGTGCTGTAGGCGATTCCGGCTGCGGCCGCATGACGCTGGGTGCTAGCTTGCCTACGTAATGCGATCGTCGTCCGGGGTGGCCAGCGAGACCGCGCGGGTCGCGGCCCGGCCCGCCGCGCCGGCACCCGCCGCCGCGGAACCGGTGCGGAGCCGCAGCCCGGCCCGGCTCGCGTGGGAGCGGTTCCGCCGCGACCGGACCGCCGTCGCCTCACTCTGGGTACTGCTGGCGATCATGGCGTTCGCGGCGCTGGCGCCGCTGTGGGCGCACCTCACCGGGCACCCCTGCGACGCGACCTTCCCCGGCACCGGCCTGGACGAGGGCGGCCGGCCGCTCGGCCCCGGCACCCGGTTCCCCCTCGGCGCCGACCAGCTCGGCCGCGACGTCCTGGTCCGCGCCGCCTACGGGGCGCGGGTCTCCCTCACCGCCGGGATCGGCGCGGCGGTGCTCGCCTCCGCGGCCGGGACCGTCGCCGGGACGCTCGCCGGGTTCGCCGGCGGCGCGGTCGACGCCCTGCTGGCCCGGCTGATGGACATGATCCTCGCGCTGCCCTACCTGCTCGTGGCGATCATGCTGGCGAGCACGTTCCGGGTCTCCTCGGCGGGCGCGAGCCTCGCCATGACGGTCCTGGTCATCGCGTTCTTCTCGTTCGCCGCCTACGGCCGCACCATCCGCGGGCAGGTGCTGTCGCTGAAGGAGAGCCAGTTCATCGAGGCGGCCCGCGCCCTCGGCGCGTCCAACGCCCGGATCATGGCCGGCGAGATCCTGCCGAACCTCACCGCGCAGATCACGGTGCTGACCTCGCTGCTCGTGCCGTCCTCGATCGTGTCGGAGGCGACGCTGTCGTTCCTCGGCGTCGGGGTGCGGCCGCCGATGCCGAGCTGGGGGTCGATGCTCGGCGAGGGCGGCGACGCGTTCCGCACCGCCTGGTGGCTGCTCGCCGTCCCCGGCGTCCTGCTGCTGGCGACGACGCTGGCGTTCAACCTGCTCGGCGACGGCGTCCGCAACGCCCTGGACCCGCGCGGCGAGCGCGCAGCCGCCGGGAGGTGACCCTCCCGTGCCGCGCCTCGTCGTCCGCCGCCTGCTGTACGCGGCCGTCGTGCTGTGGCTGGTGTCCACGCTGACGTTCGTGATCCTGCACGTCTCGCCAGTCCCGGTGGAGCACGTCATCGGCGGGCCCCGCGCCACCGCCGAGACGCTCGCGCAGATCCGCCGCAACCTCGGCCTCGACCGGCCGCTCCTCGTCCAGTACTGGCGGTTCCTCGCCCGCCTGCCGCGCGGCGACCTCGGCGACTCCTACGTCAACGGGACGCCCGTCACCGCGCTGATCGGCGACCGGCTGCCGACGACGCTGTGCCTGGTCTCCGGCGCCGCGGCCCTCTGGTTCGCCGGCGGCCTCGCCACCGGCGTCGCGGGCGCCGCGCGGGCACGCGGCCCGCGGGACCGGGCCGTCACCGTGTTCGTGCTGGCCGGGCTGTCCACGCCGCCGTTCGTGATGGCGCTGGCGCTGCTGTACCTGTTCACGGCCGGGCTCGGCGCGGCCGGCGTGCACGTGTTCGAGGCCGGCCCGCCCCTGCAGGAGCACTTCCTCCGCCGGATGGTCCTGCCGTGGTTCGCGCTGGCGTTCCTGATGATGGCCGCCTACTCGCGCCTCACCCGCGCCTCGATGCTGGACGTCCTGGGCGAGGACTACGTGCGCACGGCCCGCGCCAAGGGCCTGCCGGAGGGCCGCGTCGTGCGGCGGCACGCGCTGCGGGCGGCGCTGACCCCGGTCGTCACCCAGCTCGGCATCGACCTCGGCGCCCTGATCGGCTCCACGATCGTCACCGAGAAGGTGTTCGGCCTCCAGGGCGTGGGGCAGCTCGTCTACCAGTCCATCGCGGCCGGCGACACCCCCGTGATCATCGGGGTCACGCTGCTGGTGACGTTCTCGGTGACCGTCGCGAACCTGCTCGTCGACATCGGCTACGCGTTCCTCGACCCCCGCCTCCGCCCCGCCTGACGGCGAAGCGGGACACTTGCCATGATCTCGGAGTAATGCCGCGAGCTGCGCATGGATAAGCTTTCGGTATGCGATCGTGGCCCGCCTCCGAAGTCCCCAGCCTGCCCGACGCGGGCCTTCCCGCCGCCGACCGTCCGCTGGCCCTCCACGACACCGGGACCGGCACGGCGCGTCCCACCGCACCCGGCGACACCGCCCGGATGTACGTGTGCGGCATCACCCCCTACGACGCCACCCACATCGGCCACGCCAACACCTACCTGGCGTTCGACCTCGTCAACCGCGTGTGGCGCGACCTCGGCCACCGCGTCCAGTACGTGCAGAACGCCACCGACGTCGACGACCCGCTCCTGGAACGTGCCCAGCAGACCGGCGAGGACTGGCGCGCCCTCGCCGACCGGGAGATCCAGCTGTTCCGCGAGGACATGACCGCGCTGCGGGTCCTGCCGCCCGACCACTACATCGGCGCGGTCGAGGCCATCCCCCTCGTCGTCGAGATGATCGAGAAGCTGCGCGGCCGCGACGCCGCCTACGAGGTCGACGGCGACGTCTACTTCCCCGTCGCCGCCGACCCGTCGTTCGGGCAGGTCAGCCGGCTGACCAGGGACGAGATGGCGCCGCTGTTCGCCGAGCGCGGCGGCGACCCCGCCCGGCCCGGCAAGCGCGACCCCCTCGACCCGCTGCTGTGGCTGGCCCGCCGCCCCGGCGAGCCCGGCTGGGACTCGCCGTTCGGCGAGGGCCGCCCCGGCTGGCACGTGGAGTGCTCGGCGATCTCCGCCGAGTACCTCGGCATGGCCTTCGACGTCGAGGGCGGCGGCTCCGACCTCGCGTTCCCGCACCACGAGATGAGCGCCTCGCACGCCCAGGTCGCGACCGGCGAGCGCCCCCACGCGCGCGCCTACGTCCACGCCGGCATGGTCGGCCTGGACGGCGAGAAGATGTCCAAGTCGCGCGGCAACCTCGTGTTCGTGTCGAAGCTGCGGGACGCGGGAGCCGACCCGATGGCGATCCGGCTCGCGCTCCTCGCCCACCACTACCGCGCCGACTGGGAGTGGACGCAGGACGAGCTGGACGAGGCGGCCGCCCGCCTCGCCCGCTGGCGCGCCGCCGCCGCACGGCCGTCCGGCCCGCCCGCCGCGCCGCTCGCCACCGTGGTCCGCGGCCACCTCGCCGACGACCTGGACGCCCCGTCCGCCCTCGCCGCCATCGACGACTGGGCCGCCCGCGACGGCGCCGACGAGCGGGCCCCGGCCCAGGTCGCCGCCCTCACCGACGCCCTCCTGGGCATCGCCCTCTGACAGAGATGATGTGGGTGAGCGCGTTTCGGCGGCCTCGGCGTCCGGGAACCGGGCGGTGCGGAACCGGGCGACCTGCTCGGCGCCCTCCGCCTCGCAGGCGAACCGGGCCAGCGCGGTCGCGGCCTCGTCGAACCGGACCTGCGGGAGCCTGACCGCGACGCGCTCCCCGTCCGCGCCCTCCCCGAGGTGCACGGTGCCCTGCGCGCCTGACCCGAACCCGTCGGAGCAGCGCGCAGCGGCCGAGCCGCGCCCGGTCGCGCAGCGGCTGCGCCCCGGCAGCTCCGGGGAACCCGCGCCCCCTCCGGTCCGGCCGGTGACGGGCCCCGGTCACAGCAGGCCCGCCAGCTTGTACAGCACCAGTGAGCCGGCCACCGCCACGTTCAGGCTGCTGCCATGACCCACCATGGGGATCTCGACGGCGAGGTCGAGCAGGTCCAGCGCATCCGCGGGAATCCCGGTCTGCTCGTGCCCCAGCACGGCGACCGTCCGGACGCGCGCGGCGGGCAGGTCGGCGAGGCGCACCGACTCGTCCGCCAGTTCCACGCCGACGACGCGGGACCCGCGCTCCCGCTGCCGCTCCAGCCAGCCGAGCGGGTCGTTCACCCAGTGGACGCAGGCGGGCCGCCGGAGCGTGTTGCCGCGCTCCAGCGCCTCGGGGACCCAGGAGAACCGGGGGACGGCCATGCACGCGCCGACCGCGTCGCACGTGCGCAGCAGCGTCCCGAGGTTGGCGCCGTGCAGCGGCCACAGCGGCGCGACGAGGAGATGGTCCCAGCAGGAATGGGCGCGGCGGCGGCGCTGCCCGCGAAGCTCGCGCGGGGGCCGGACGCGGATCGCCGGGCCCGCGGAACGCCGGCTCACCGGCGCCGGGCGCTGCCGCCCTCCGGGAAAGAGAGGATCACGATCGGGCGCACTTCGCGGCGTGCGCGGGCCATCGCCGGGGACGGACGCGACCGATTGTAACCGCTACGCCGGGCCGCGCCCCGGGTCGCGGCGCCGCAGGTACCGCTCGAACTCGCGGGCGATGGCGTCGCCGCTCGCCTCCGGCAGCTCGGTGGCGTCCTTCTGCTCCTCCAGCGTCCGGACGTACTCGGCGACCTCGGAGTCCTCCTCGGCGAGCTCGTTCACGCCGTGCTCCCAGGCGCGCGCCTCCTCCGGCAGCTCGCCGAGCGGGACGGTGACGTCGAGGAGGTCCTCCACGCGCCGCAGCAGTGCCAGCGTGGCCTTCGGCGACGGCGGCTGCGCGACGTAGTGGGGGACCGCCGCCCACAGCGACACCGTGTCGAGGTCGGCCTTGGCGCACGCGTCCTGCAGGACGCCCAGGATGCCCGTCGGGCCCTCGTATCGGGCCGGCTCCAGGTGCAGGGTGCTGACCAGCCCGGCCTCCGACGCCGCGCCGGTCACCGGCACCGGACGGGTGTGCGGGGCGTCGGCCAGCAGCGCGCCCAAGAGGACGACGTTGCGGATCTCCAGCTCGAGCATCAGCCCGACCAGCTCGCGGCAGAACGACCGCCACCGCATGTTCGGCTCGATCCCGTGCAGCAGGACGACGTCCTTACCGCTCGGCAGCCGCGCCCACGACACCCGCGTCGTCGGCCAGGTGATGCCGCGGGTCTCCCCGTCGGCCATCTCCACGATCGGGCGGGTGACCTGGAAGTCGTAGTAGTCGTCGGGATCGAGCTCGGCTATCGGCACCGCCTCCCAGGTCGACTCCAGATGCGCGATGACCCCGCTGGCCGCCTCCCCGGCGTCGTTCCATCCCTCAAAGGCCGCCACGAGCACCGGATCGACGAGTTCCGGCACGCTTTCCAGCTCGACCACGCGCTGCCTCCTTCCGACGCCCTGGTACAGCGTCACCGACGGGGGCGTCATTCCCGGGGTCGGGGGCCCCGCTCATGATCGGTGGCTGTCAGCCTACGTCCTGACAGTGACCTACCCCACCCTCCACGGGCCAGACCCCCGCCCTGTACGCCCGCGGCGGAATCGCGAATCACATTCATCCTCGGTGCGCGGGCGGCGAGCGGGGGCCTGGGGGCCGAAGGTCGTCCTTCAATCGGCGGCGGGCGGGGGCCGGAGGACGGCGGTCACCTCCCGTGCGGGGTGGTGTGCACGATCAGCACGTCGCACGGCGACCGGTGCGACAGGTTCGCCGGGACGGAGCCGAGGATGCGCCCGGCCAGGCTGTTGAGGCCCCGGTTGCCGATCACCACCAGGTCCGCCTCGCGCTCCTTGGCCAGCTTGGAGATCACGTCGACGGCGTCGCCCTCCACCGCGACCTGCTCGATGTCGGTGGCGCCCGCCGCGACCGCCCGCTCCCGCGCCGCCCGCAGCGCGTCGTCGGCGGGCGTGGAGCCCTGCACCTTGTAGGCCAGGTCCCCGAGCCGGTCGGCGGCGTTCGCCCGCTCCCGCTCGGGCATGGGGCTATAGGCGGAGGCCAGCAGGAGGGTGGCGCCGGTGGCCGCGGCCAGCTGCGCGGCGCGGTCCACCGCGCGGAACGAGGAGTCGGAGCCGTCGGTGCCGACGAGGATGATGCGGTACGCGCTCATGCCGTTCCTTACCCGTTGGTAGTCACTGCTGGCACGCTATCGGTCCGGTGAGCCATCCGTCACCGTCTCTTTGCACACCTCGTCCAAGAGGAGCGGTCCAAGAGGAGCGCGCGCCCGCGCCCGCGCCTGCCCGGGCGGCCGTGAGCGGTCCGCGATCTCCCGGTTATGGTGGGGTTACATGAGCACCCCCGCATCGCAGCCCCCGCATCGTCCCGCGCCGGAAGCCCGCGCATGAGCGCCGGGTCCCGCGACGGCCTGCAGGCCGTGCTGTTCGACATGGACGGCCTCCTCATCGACTCCGAGCGCCTCTGGCTGGAGGTCGAGTCGGACGTGATGGCGTGGCTGGGCGGCGAGTGGAGCACCGCCCACCAGGAGCGGCTCGTCGGCGGCTCCCTGTCCGTCGCCGTCGACTACATGCTGGAGCTGACCGGCGCCGCCGCCGACCCGGCGGAGGTCGGCCGCCGCATGCTGGACGGCATGGCCGAGCGGCTCACCGCCTGCGCGCCGATGATGCCCGGCGCCAAGGAGCTGCTCGCCGAGCTGCGCGCGGAGGGGGTCCCGGCCGCGCTGGTGTCCTCCAGCCACCGGCGGCTGATCGAGCCGGTGCTCGACGCCGTCGGCCGCGAGCACTTCGCGCTCAGCGTCGCCGGCGACGAGGTCGCCCGCACCAAGCCCGACCCCGAGCCGTACCTGACCGCCGCCGCGCGGCTGGGCGCCGACCCGGCCCGCTGCGTCGTCCTGGAGGACTCCCCGAACGGCGTCGCGGCGGCGGAGGCGGCGGGCTGCGTGACCGTGGCCGTGCCCGGCATCCTGCCGATCCCGCCCGCGCCGGGACGCACCGTGGCCGCCTCCCTGCGCGAGCTCGACCTGCCGAGGCTGCGCGCCCTCGCCGGCGGCTGGCACCGGACGGCTCATACCGGGGCGGCTGACACCGGGGGGCTCATACCGGCGGACCGGTACCCGAGAGGTGGTTCCGGGGGAGGGGTCACGCCCGAGGAGGAGATCCGCCGGGGCGTAAAACCTCCGCCGGGAGGAGCAGGTTCGCCGTCCGGCGTGTGAGCATGGAGGCAAGCGCCACCGTACGGAGTGAGGGGCCGGCATGAGCGACGCAGCCATTTTCGCGATCAGTCTCGGGGTGACCCTGGTCGGCCTGGTGATCAGCTGGGGCGCCTACCGCCGCCGGGGCGCGGGCACCGGCATGCGCGGCGCCGCCCTGTCGCTGGTGCCGCTGGCGGCGGCGATGACGGGGGTGACCGAGTTCTTCGTCGACCTGGCGTTCAGCCCGGTGAAGTGGGCGGGCGTCGCCGTGGCGGGACTCGCCGTCCTGCTCTACGTGGCGTCCGGCGCGATGCTGAGCCGCCGCGCGGACGCGGCGCCCGGCCGCAAGGCCGCGGGCAAGGGCGGCGAGGGCGGCCGGAAGGCCGCGGGCCGCGGCGCCGCGCCGAAGGGCGCCGTGCAGGGTCCCGCGCAGGGCGGCGGCGACCCGGAGATGGCGGAGATCGAGAAGATCCTGCGCGACCGCGGCATCTCCTGACCGACGGCTGCCCGGTTCCGCGCGAGACCGGCGGGCCGGGACGTCCCCTCGCGATCCGGGGGCGTCCCGGCCCGCCGTATTCTGTGCTGGGAGGGGCTGACCTGCGGAGAATCGGTCTCAGAACGGACTCAGTACGGTAAAGCTTGCCGGTCTAGACCGCCGTGGTGTTGCCCATCCCGGTAGCAACGAACGTACTATTCGGGCGATTTGTCCGAAGTGATGTGCGGACGCGTGTGCCCCAGATGACGACGAGATCACAAGTCAGATACGGGTACTGGCGTAGCTCGCTTCACGGATGGACAGTCGTGCCCGAAGGACTACGTTTCCCTTCAGCAAACGCGGCGTAACGGGCACGGGGGCAGCGGATGATCTCCGCGACCGCCGGTCGAGCGCCGGCGGCATGGCCGAACCAGTGGCCGGACGGTAGGAGGTATGGAGCGTGGCCGCACCCATTGAGGTGACCGGGTCCGACACCGAGGCGCAGCCCGAATCGGTACTCGCCGGCATGGGCGGGAAGAAGATCCAGGGACGCTCCCTCGGTGAGATCGCCTGGATGAGGCTGAAGCGGGACAGGGTCGCGCTCACCGGTGCCGTCGTGGTGATCCTGCTGATCCTGCTCGCGATCTTCGGACCGTACTTCGTGCAGGACCCGCTCAAGTACCACCAGAACCTGATCGACCCGACCTACAACCGCCCGAAGACCGGCTTCTGGCACTCGGGGATCAGCGGCGACCACTGGCTCGGCGTCGAGCCGGGCACCGGCCGCGACATGCTGGCCCGCGTCGTGCACGGCGCCCGGATCTCGCTGCTCGTGTCGTTCCTGGCGACGCTGCTCTCGGTCTTCATCGGGACGGTCATGGGCATCACCGCCGGCTACTTCGGCGGGTGGGTCGACTACCTCATCAGCCGCGCGATGGACGCCTTCCTGGCCTTCCCGCTGCTGCTGTTCGCGATCGCGCTGGTCGGCGTCATGTCCGACGGGGCGTTCGGGCTGTCGGGCAACGGCCTGCGCGTCTCGGTGCTGATCGTGGTCATCGGGTTCTTCAACTGGCCCTACATCGGCCGCATCATCCGCGGCCAGACCCTGTCGCTGCGCGAGCGCGAGTTCGTCGACGCCGCGCGCAGCATGGGGGCCCGCAACTCCTACGTGCTCTTCAAGGAAGTCCTGCCGAACCTGGTCGCGCCGATCCTGGTCTACTCGACCCTGCTGATCCCGACCAACATCCTGTTCGAGGCGGCGCTGTCGTTCCTCGGCGTCGGCGTGATCCCGCCGGCCCCCTCGTGGGGCGGCATGCTCACGCTCGCCGTGCCGATCTACTCCTCGGACCCGATGTACATGATCATCCCCGGTATGGCGATCTTCATCACCGTCCTCGCCTTCAACCTGTTCGGTGACGGGCTGCGGGACGCTCTCGACCCTCGGGCCAAGTGACTCGGGTTATCCGACCCGTCTATTTGAAGGGGTGCGCCTGCACATGAACAAGATGAGACCAATCGCGGTCCTCGCGGCCGGGGTGGTCGCGGCCGCGGGACTCGCCGCCTGCGGCGGCGGCGAGTCGGGAAGTTCGGGAAGCGGACCCGGCTACAACGCCGGCGTCAACGACGTCGTCAACAAGTCGGACAAGAAGGGCGGCACGCTCAAGCTCGCCGACTCCGACGACTTCGACTCGCCGGACCCGGGCAACACGTACTACGCGTTCTCGCAGAACTTCGGGCGCCTGTACGGCCGGGGGCTCACCACCTTCAAGCCGGGCGCCGGCCAGGAGAGCCTGGAGGTCGTCCCGGACCTCGCCACCGACCTGGGCACGCCCAGCGACGGCGGCAAGACCTGGACGTACAAGCTGCGCACCGGCGTCAAGTACGACGACGGCAGCACCGTCACGTCCAAGGACGTCAAGTACGCGGTCGAGCGCAGCAACTACACCAAGGAACTGCAGCTCGGGCCGAAGTACTTCAAGCAGTACCTCGTTGACAACAAGCCCGCGTACAAGGGTCCCTACGACGACAAGAGCGACGAGGGCCTGAAGTCGATCGAGACCCCCGACGACCAGACGATCGTGTTCCACCTGAACACGCCGTTCTCGGAGTTCGACTACCTGGTCGCGATGTCGCAGACGATGCCGGTGCCGAAGGCCAAGGACACCGGCACCAAGTACGAGACCGCGATCGTCTCCAGCGGTCCGTACAAGATCGACGACTACACGCGCGGCAAGTCCATGTCGCTGTCGCGGAACCCGAACTGGAACCAGAGCACGGACCCGATCCGCAAGGCCCTGCCCGACAAGATCGAGCTCCAGCTCAAGCAGAACGCCGACGACATCGACCAGCGCCTGCTCGCGGGCACGGTGGACATGGACATCACCGGCGTCGGCGTCCAGGCGGGCACGCAGCCCAAGGTGCTGGCCGACGCGCAGAAGCCGTACGTGGACAACCCCGTCCAGGGCTTCCTGCGCTTCATGTCGCTGAACGTCCACGTCAAGCCGCTGGACAACGTCCACTGCCGCATCGCCGTGCAGTACGCGACCGACAAGGTCGCCGCGCAGACCGCCTACGGAGGCCCCCTGGCCGGCGGTGACGTCGCCACCACGGTGCTGCCCCCGTCGGTCGACGGCTACACCAAGTTCGACCTGTACCCGCAGAAGCAGGCCGCGGGCGGCAACGGCCTCGACGACGCCACCCTCGCCAAGGCCAAGGAGGAGCTGAAGGCCTGCGGCAAGCCCGACGGCTTCAGCACCAAGATCACGGCCCGTTCCGACCGGCCGAAGGAAGTCGCGATGGCGCAGGCCATCCAGCAGAGCCTGGCCAAGGTCGGCATCAAGGTCAGCATCGTGCAGTTCCCGGCCGGCGACTACTTCAACAAGTACGTCGGCGTGCCGAAGTACGTGCACGACCACGGAATCGGCATGATGATCATGGCGTGGGCGGCAGACTGGCCGACCGGCTACGGCTTCCTCGCCCAGATCATCCACGGTGACGCGATCAAGCCGTCCGGCGGCAACAACCTGGCCGAGCTGGACGACCCGGCGATCAACAAGGCGCTCGACGACGCCATCGCGAACACCGACAAGGCGGCGCGCACGAAGGCGTACGGCGAGATCGACAAGCTGGTCATGGGGACCGCCGCGGAGGTTCCCCTGGTGTACGCCAAGGCCCTGATGTACCGGCCGAAGCGCGTCACCAACGCCGGGATCACCTACGCCTACGGCGGTATGTACGACTACCTGAACATGGGCGTGGAGTAACCATCCGTTCGTCCGTGCGTTCATCAGAAGGCAGGTGAAGGCGACGCCCGCCGGCCGGGACGGCCTACAGGTCGTCCCGGCCGGCGGGTGGGGCCGAGGAATGTGCTCGCATACATCATCCGGCGCCTCATCGGTGCCGTCCTCATGTTGCTGCTGGTCAGCCTGGTGACCTTCGGCATCTTCTTCGGGCTGCCGAAACTGGCCGGACAGACCACCGATCAGATCGCGGCCGCCTACGTGGGCAAGGCCCCGACGGCCGACGCGATCCAGGACACCAAGGAGCGGCTCGGCCTCGACAAGCCGATCGTGGTGCAGTACGGGAACTACCTGAAGGGCATCGTCGCCGGCACGGACTACAAGGCCGGCCCGGTGACCGACCACTGCCCCGCGCCCTGCCTCGGCTACTCCTACCGGAGCAGCCAGCCCGTCCTGGGCACCCTGGTCGACCGCGCTCCCGCGACCGCCTCGCTCTCGCTGGGCGCCGCCGTCATCTGGCTCATCGGCGGCATCACCACCGGCGTCATCTCGGCGCTGCGCAGAGGCACCCTCTGGGACCGCACCGCGATGATCATCGCGTTGAGCGGCGTGTCGCTGCCCATCTACTTCACCGGCCTGGTCTCGCTCGCGCTGTTCTCCTACACGCTCAAGATCTTCCCGGGCGGCGGCAGCTACACCCCGTTCACCAGCAACCCGGTGATGTGGTTCCAGGCGCTGGTCCTGCCGTGGGTGACGCTCGCGTTCCTGTACGCGGCGATGTACGCGCGGCTCACCAGAGCAGGCATGCTGGAGACGATGAACGAGGACTACATCCGCACCGCCCGCGCCAAGGGGCTGCCGGAGAAGACCGTCGTCACCAAGCACGCGCTGCGCGCCTCGCTGACGCCGATCCTCACCATCTTCGGCCTCGACCTCGGGCTGCTGCTCGGCGGCGCGGTGCTCACCGAGAACACCTTCGGCATCCCCGGGCTGGGCCAGCTCGCGATCGCCTCCATCAACGGCGGCGACCTGCCCATGGTGCTCGGCATCACGCTGCTCACCGCGGCCTCGATCGTGTTCATCAACCTGATCGTCGACCTGCTCTACGCCGTCGTCGACCCGAGAGTGAGGTTGAGCTGATGACCGGCACCGCGCCCGCCGCGGACACCGCGGACACCGGCGAGGCCCCCACCGCGTTCCTCGACGTCCGCGACCTGAAGATCCACTTCCCGACCGACGACGGCCTGGTGAAGTCGGTGGACGGCCTGTCGTTCCAGCTGGAGCGCGGCCGCACCCTCGGCATCGTCGGCGAGTCCGGCTCGGGCAAGAGCGTGACCAGCCTCGGCGTCCTCGGCCTGCACAACAAGCGCAACGCCAGCGTGTCCGGGGAGATCTGGCTGAACGGCAAGGAACTGGTCAACGCCTCCCAGAACGAGGTGCGCCGGCTCCGCGGCCGCGACATGGCGATGATCTTCCAGGACCCGCTGTCGGCGATGCACCCGTTCTACACGGTCGGCAAGCAGATCATCGAGGCCTACCGCGTCCACAACGACGTGTCCAAGCAGGTGGCGCGCAAGCACGCCATCGACATGCTCGGCCGCGTCGGCATCCCCAAGCCGGACAAGCGGGTCGACGACTACCCGCACCAGTTCTCCGGCGGCATGCGGCAGCGCGCGATGATCGCGATGGCGCTGTCCTGCGACCCCGAGCTGCTGATCGCCGACGAGCCGACGACCGCGCTGGACGTGACCGTCCAGGCGCAGATCCTGGACCTGATCCGCGACCTGCAGCAGGAGTTCAACTCCGCCGTCATCATGATCACCCACGATCTCGGGGTGGTCGCCGAGCTGTCGGACGACATCCTGGTCATGTACGCGGGCCGCGCCGTGGAGTACGCGTCCGTCGACGACGCCTTCCACAAGCCGCTGCACCCCTACACGTGGGGGCTGCTGGGGTCGATGCCGCGGCTGGACCGGGAGCGCACCGACCGGCTGATGCCGATCAAGGGATCGCCGCCCAGCCTGATCAACGTCCCGTCCGGGTGCGCGTTCCATCCGCGCTGCCCCTACAAGGACCTCAACGGCGACAAGTGCACGACCGAGCGGCCGGAGCTGGTCGAGGTCGAGCCGGGCCACAAGGCGGCGTGCCATCTCCCGCTGGCGAAGAAGCGGGAGATCTGGAACGACGAGATCCGGCCGAAGCTGTGACGAGCACGGGTGGGAACGAGACTGTGAGCACATCGAAGACTCCGGCCGGCAAGGCCCCGGCCGGCGACAACCCGGCCGAGGAGACCCGGCCCGCGCCGAACCGTCCCGCGGACGGCGAGCCGCTGCTGGAGGTGGAGAACCTCGGCAAGCACTTCCCCGTCACCGCGGGGCTGCTGCGCCGCCAGGTCGCGGCGGTGAAGGCCGTCGACGGCGTGACCTTCTCGGTCCGCAAGGGCGAGACCCTCGGGCTGGTGGGGGAGTCCGGCTGCGGCAAGTCCACCACCGGACGCATGATCATGCGGCTGCTCGACCCGAGCTTCGGGAAGATCACCTTCGAGGGGCAGGACATCACCACGATGTCCCAGTCCCGGCTGCGGCCGCTCCGCCGCGACCTCCAGATGATCTTCCAGGACCCGTACTCGTCGCTGAACCCGCGCAAGACCGTCGGCGCGATCGTCGGGGCCCCGTTCCGGCTGCAGAACATCGAGGCCAAGCAGGGCGTCAAGAAGGCCGTCCAGGAGATCCTGGAACTCGTCGGCCTGAACCCCGAGCACTACAACCGCTACCCGCACGAGTTCTCCGGCGGGCAGCGGCAGCGCATCGGCATCGCCCGCACCCTCGCCCTCAAGCCCAAGCTGATCGTCGCGGACGAGCCGGTGTCGGCGCTCGACGTGTCGGTGCAGGCGCAGGTCGTCAACCTGCTGGAGGACCTCCAGGACGAGCTCGACCTCACCTACGTGGTGATCGCGCACGACCTGTCGGTCGTCCGACACATCTCCGACCGCGTCGCCGTCATGTACCTCGGCAAGATCGTCGAGGTCGCGGACCGCGCCGACCTGTACCAGCGGCCCATGCACCCCTACACCAACGCGCTGCTGTCGGCGGTGCCGATCCCGGACCCCGCCGAGCGCGGCGGGCGGGATCGGATCCGGCTCCAGGGCGACGTGCCGAGCCCGCTCGACCCGCCGCCCGCCTGCCGGTTCCACACCCGGTGCTGGAAGGCGCAGGACATCTGCAAGCAGGTCGAGCCGCCGCTGGTCGAGCTCAGCCCCGGCCACCAGGCCGCCTGCCACTTCCCGGAGAACACCACGGTCAGCGCCACCGACGCGGTCGCCAAGGCCGCGGTGGCGCCCGGCGCGGCCCCGGCCGACGAGCCCGAGTCCGCGACCGAGTAGGACGCCGCCGGGCCTTCCCCCGGCGCCTCCCGCACAAGCCGAAGGCCCGGCCCCTCCGCGGAGGGACCGGGCCTTCGCCGTACCCGCTACTCGGTCGAGATGGCCTTCAGGACGTCCATGCGCCCCGCCCGCCACGCCGGCCACAGCGCCGCCAGCACACCGATCAGCGCCGCCACCGCCAGGTACACCGCCAGCGTCCCGTACGGGACGGCCAGCACGCCGAGGCCCTGGTCGGCCAGCGCGTTCTGCAGCGCCGCCCCGAACGCCACCCCGATGCCCATGCCGAGCATCGCGCCGAACACCGCGATCATGATGGACTCCAGCCGGATCATGCGGCGCAGCTGCCGCCGCGAGATCCCGATCGCGCGCAGCAGCCCGATCTCCCGGGTCCGCTCGATCACCGACAGCGCCAGGGTGTTGATCACCCCGACCGCCGCGATGATCACGGACATGATCAGCAGGATCGTCAGGAACGTCACGAACCCGTCGACCTGCTCGCGGGCGTCCGCCTTCAGCGACGCCTGGTCCGACACCTCCAGGTTCGGGTACCCCTTCACCGCCGACTCCAGCGCCGACTTCGTCGACGCGTCCGCCGCCGACGCGTCCACCAGGACGACCCCGACCGTCGGCCGCGCCGTGTGCCGCAGGTGCGCCTCCCCGGAGATCATCCGCGGCCCCGCCAGGTCGCTCCTGGTGTACACGCCGCTCACCGTGAGCTGCTCGACCTTCCCGTCGGTGAACGTGACGGGGACCGGCGTCCCCACCTTCCAGCCGCGGTCCTTCGCGGTGGCCTCGTCCACCATGATCGACGCCGGCGCGGCGGAGGCCGACCCCGACACCATCTTCAGCCGCGCCGCCTTCGCCAGCGCCGGCAGGTCGCCCGCCACGTAGGAGGCGTCCTTGCCCTCGATCTTCGCGTCGGCGTCGTAGGCCGGCGACGCGGACTGCACCCCCGGCGCGCCCCCGATCTTCCGCAGCGCGTCGGCGGTCACGCCGCCGGCGCCCTGCGACTGCACCATGTAGTCCGCGCCGAACTGCGCGTCCACCTGCTCGTCGATCGACGCCCGCATCGTCGCGCCCAGCACGTTCACCGTCGTGATCAGCGCCAGCCCGATCATCAGCGCCGCCGCCGTCGCCGCCGTGCGGCGCGGGTTGCGCAGCGCGTTCTGCCGCGCCAGTCGCCCGGGCGACCCCATCAGCCGGGCGAACGGCGCGCCCAGCACCTTCAGCACCGGGACGCTGATCACCGGGGCGAGCATCGCGACGCCGATGAACACCGCGAACGCGCCCGCCCCGACCGGGATCGCCGGATTCCCGCCGCTCCCGGCGAGCCCGGCGCCGATGAGGCCCGCACCGGCCAGCGTCAGCAGCGAGCCGAGCGCGACCCGGATCCGCAGCGACCGCTGCGGCAGCGCCACGTCGTCGCGCATCGCCGCCACCGGCGGGATCTTCGCGGCGCGCCGCGCCGGGAAGTACGCCGACACGACCGTCACCACGATCCCGACCGCGTACGACCAGATCACCGGCGTCGCCGTGAACGTCAGGCCGCCCTGCCCGGCGTCGCCCATCTGCGCCTGCAGCAGCGACGCCAGCCCCGCGCCGGCCGCCAGCCCCAGCGTCGAGCCGACCACGCCGACCGCGACCGCCTCGCCGATCACCGCCCGCGTCACCTGCCCGCGCGCCGCGCCGATCGCGCGCAGCAGCGCCAGCTCACGGGTCCGCTGCGCGACCAGCATCGAGAACGTGTTGAAGATGATGAACTCCCCGACGAAGATCGAGATCAGCGCGAACACCAGCAGGAACGTTCGGAAGAAGTTCATCATCGACGCGATGTCGCTCTTGGACTCCTCACGCAGCTGCTCACCGGTGACGGCCTCCACGCCCTGCGGCAGCACCTTCGCGACACGGTCGCGCAACTCCGCCTGCGACACGCCCGTGGAGCCCATCTCGATGTCGCTGAAATAGCCGGGCTTCAGCATCAGCTTCTGCGCCGTGGGCGTGTCGAACGCGGTCAGCGTCGTGCCCATCAGGTTCCCGGTGTCGATCAGCCCGACGATCGTCATCCGGGCCGGCGGCCCCGCGGTGAGCACCTGCGCGGTGTCCCCGACGGCCAGCCCGCCCTTCTCCGCCGTCGCCGCGTCCACGATGACCTCGCCCGGGCCCCGCGGTGCGCGGCCCGACGACAGGTCGTAGCCCCCGCCGTCCGTCCAGTTCGCGCCGATCTGCGGCGGCCCGTTCTGCGGCGTCCCCACGATCTTGCCGTCCTTGCCGACGACCGCCGCGTACCCGCTGACGTTGCCCTTCGGGTCCTTCACGCCCTCGACGCCCTGCAGCGCCTTCAGCAGGGTCGCCGGCACCGGCTGCGCCGCCATGCCGTCGTCGTCGCCCCCGACGACCTTCTTGGCCCGCACGTCCACCGCGACGTTCGTGCCGATCCGGCTGAACAGCTCGTCGAACTGCTTGTTCATGCTGTCGGTGAAGATCAGCGTGCCGGCCACGAACGCGACCCCGAGGATCACCGCGACGGCCGTCAGCACCAGCCTGATCTTGTGCGCCGCCAGATTGCGGAGCGTGACCCTGCCCATCATCGCGCCGACACCCCGGACTCCGGCGCGCCCGCGGGACGCGTGTTGTGGCCGCCGGCGTCGAAGCCCTTCATCCGCTCCAGCACCCGCTCGGCGGTCGGCTCCGTCATCGTGTCGACGATCTGCCCGTCGGACAGGAACAGCACCTGGTCGGCGTACGCCGCCGCGTTCGGGTCATGGGTGACCATCACGATCGTCTGGCCCATCCGCCGCACCGAGTCCCGCAGGAACCCCAGCACCTCGGCGCCCGACCGCGAGTCCAGGTTCCCCGTCGGCTCGTCCGCGAAGATGATCTCCGGGCGGGACGCCAGCGCCCGGGCGCACGCCACCCGCTGCTGCTGCCCGCCCGACAGCTCCGCCGGACGGTGCTTCAGCCGCGGCCGCAGCCCCACCGTGTCGATCACCTCGTCCAGCCACTCCTGGTCGGCCTTGCGGCCCGCGATGTCCATCGGCAGCGTGATGTTCTCCAGCGCCGTCAGCGTCGGCACCAGGTTGAACGCCTGGAAGATGAACCCGATCTTGTCGCGCCGCAGCCGCGTCAGCTGCTTGTCCCGCAGCGCCGTCAGCTCCGTGTCGCCGATGAAGACCTGCCCGGAGTCCACCGAGTCCAGCCCCGCCATGCAGTGCATCAGCGTGGACTTCCCGGACCCCGACGGGCCCATGATCGCCGTGAACCGGCCGCGGGGAATGCCGACCGTGACCCCGTCGAGCGCGACGACCTGGGCGTCGCCGCGCCCGTACACCTTCGCGATCTGCTGGGTCCGTGCGGCGAAGTCGCCCGCCCCGGGCGCGGACGCCGCGCCGGCGGTCGAAGGGGCGGTGTTCGTCACGTGAAACTCCCGTATGTGAGTGAGCAGGATGCCGCCGGACCGCGACGATCCCCCGGCGATCCGACACCCAGAACACTAGAAGCCCCGCGAACCCGGCGGATGCACCCCGAGAACGGACTTGCCCGTCCACCCGTGGCAGGAGACCCCCGCCCACCGTCGTACTCCGGGAGTAGACCGCACCCCCTCCAAGGCCAGGGACGCCTCAGGGGCCGACCCTGAGACCGGCCCCGGGTCCCGCGGGTCAGCCCTGCCCCGGCCTGCTCAGACCCGTCTCGTACGCGTACACGACCGCCTGCACCCGGTCCCGCAGCCCCAGCTTCGCCAGGACGTTCCCCACATGCGTCTTCACGGTCGTCTCGCTCACCACCAGCTCCGCGGCGATCTCCGCGTTCGACTGCCCCCGCGCCACATGCGACAGCACCTCGCGCTCCCGCTCCGTCAGCGTGTCCAGCCCCGGCGGCGGCGACTGGTCCCGCACCGCCGGCAGCCGCGTCGCGAACTTGTCCAGCAGCCGCCGCGTCACGCTCGGCGCCACGATCGCGTCGCCCGCCGCCACGATCCGGATCGCCTGCACCAGGTCCTCCGGCGGCGAGTCCTTCAGCAGGAACCCGCTCGCCCCCGCCCGCACCGCCTCGATCACGTACTCGTCCAGATCGAACGTCGTCAGGATCAGCACCTTCGGATCATGCGACGCCGCACCCTCCCGGATGATCCGCCGGGTCGCCTCGATCCCGTCCACCCCCGGCATCCGGATGTCCATCAGCACCACGTCCGGCAGCAGCGACCGCGTCATCTCCACCGCCGCCGCGCCGTCCCCGGCCTCGCCGACCACCGCGATCTCGGACTCCGCCTCCAGGATCAGCCGGAACCCCGTCCGCAGCAGCGGCTGATCGTCGACGAGCAGCACCCGCACCGTCGTCATCGCGCCACCCCGGCCGCCCGCGCCGTCCCGGCCGCCCGCGCCGTCCCGGCCGCCGGCGCCGCCCCGCCGGACCGCCCCGCTCGCTCCATCGTCCCCGCTCCTCGCCTCACGACGCTCCTCACGCCTCCAGCGGGAACCGGGCCCGGACACCGAACCCGCCGCCCACCCGCGGCCCGATCTTCAACTCGCCACCGTACAGCGCCACCCGCTCGTACATGCCGACCAGCCCATGACCCGGATTGTCCCCGTTGTCGGCCATGAACGTCGCCGTACCGCGCCCGTCGTCCTCGATCTCCACCGTCAGATCGCCGTCCCCGTAGTACAACCGCACCCACGCCCGCGCCTGCGGCCCCGCATGCTTCAACGTGTTCGTCAGCGCCTCCTGGATCAGCCGGAACGCCGCCACGTCCACCCCCGGCGACGGCGACCGCGCCTCACCCTCGATCCACAGCTGCACCGACAGCCCCGTCTCCCGCACATGGTCCAGCAGCTCCCCGAGATCCCCCAGGCCCGGCTGCGGCGCCAGCTCCCGGCCCGCCTGCTCGGCGTCCCGGTCCGTCCGCAGCACCCCCACGATCCGCCGCATCTCGCTCAGCGCCGTCCGCCCGACCTCCTCGATCGTCGACATCGCCTCCCGCGCGCTCCCCGGATCCCGGTCGATGATCCGCCGCGCCGCCCCCGCCTGCACCGTCATCACGCTCACATGGTGCGCCACCACATCGTGCAGCTCCCGCGCGATCCGCGACCGCTCCTCCACCCGCGCCGCCCGCGCGTCCGTCCCCCGCGCCCGCTCCAGCCGCGCCGCCCGGTCCTCCAGCTCCGCGAAGTACGCCCGCCGCAGCCGCAGGTTCCGCCCCAGCAGCCACACCCCGACCACCAGCGCGCAATCGGTGATGACCACCACCGGGTCCGTCGACACCGGCAGCATCAGCAGATACACCAGGAAGTACACGACCCCGACCAGGCCGCCCAGCGCGCTCTGCGCCAGCCCCCGATGCGCCGCCACGCTGTACACCGCGATCAGGAACGCCACCACGTCCGGCACCGACGGCGGATAGTCCAGCACCGAAAGCACCAGCTCACCGCCGATGATGAACAGCAGCACCGGCAGCGGACCGCGGCGCCGCCACGCCAGCGCCATCGTCACCGCCACGACCAGCAGCGCGTTCCACGCGTCCGGCGACCGGAACGCCTCGTACCCCTCGCCCTCCGGGAACTCCTGCAGGAACAACTGCGGCAGCCCCACCAGCAGCAGCCCGACCGCGAGCAGCGCGTCGGCCGCCTGCGGACGCGCCTGCAACCAGGCACGGGCGGCGTGAAGACCACGGATGCGGGGTGACACGACACTCACCCTAGGAGGTCGCGGCAGGTCCCGACCCCTCCTGGACGCGGATCCGCCGTCCTCCCCAAGGATGAGCCCCCCACACCCCGCCGGGCGGCACCGCGCACCGCCCCGGCCACCCCCGACGCGCCCTACAGATCACCGTGCTCCCGCGCCCCGCCCTCCAGATCCGCCGGCGACGGACGCCGCACCGGCACCTCCGGCAGCGGCGGGGGAGTGCCCCCGAACTCCGGGCACCGCTCCTTGTGATCACACCAGTCGCACAACCGGCCGGCCCGCGGCCGCCACTCCCCGGTGTCCATCGCCCGCCGGATCGCCTGCCACAGCGCCTCCACCTTCCGCTGCACCGCCCGCAGATCCGCCTCGTCCGGCTCGTACCGCAGGACCTCCCCATTGCCCAGGTACATCAACTGCAGAAGCCGCGGCACACGCCCCCGCAACCGCCACAGCACCAGCGCGTAGAACTTCATCTGGAACAGCGCCCGCGCCTCGAAGTCCGCCCGCGGCGCCGTACCCGTCTTGTAGTCCACGATCCGCACGTCACCGCTCGGCGCCACGTCCACCCGGTCGATGTACCCGCGCAGCTTCAACCCCGAATCGAGCACCGTCTCGACGAACAGCTCCCGCTCCGCCGGCTCCAGCCGCCGCGGATCCTCCAGCGTGAAATACCGCTCCACCATCCGCCGCGCCTGCGCCAGCCACTCCGCCCGCTCCGCCTCCCCGGCCTCCCCGTCCGCGAACAGCTCCGCGAGCTCCGGCTCCGCCGCCAGCAGCCGCTCCCACTCCGGCCCCAGCATCTCCAGCGCCGCCGCCGGCGTCCGCGTCCCCGTCGGCAGATCGAACAGCCGCTCCAGCACCGCGTGCACCAGCGTGCCCCGCACCGCCGCCGCGCTCGGACGCTCCGGAATCCGATCGATCACCCGGAACCGGTACAGCAGCGGACACGTCATGAAATCGCCCGCACGGGACGGCGACAACGACCCCACCACCGCGACGCCCGCCGCGCCCCCGCCGCCCCCGCCCGCGGACGGAACGGACGCCTCACTACCCGCCTCGGTCGTCGTCATGGCACAGCACACTAGGCGACACCACCGACGAAAATCCCGCACCCGCCGCCCCCGGCCCGCCCCGCCCGCGGCCCCGCCCGCGGCCCCGCCCGCGGCCCGCCCGCCCCCACCGGCAGCACAACCCCGCCCGCCGGGGCCGTAGCATCGAAGACGTGACACACAGCGCGCCCCCGACCCAGGGCAAGACACCGGCCGGAGGCACCGGCCCCGACGAAGGCCGCACCCCGCGACCCGGCCTCCACATGGGCCGCGTCCTCGGCGTCCCCGTCTACGTCTCACCCAGCTGGTTCCTGGTCGCCGTCCTCGTCACCGTCATGTTCGAAGGCCAGGTCCACGACGTCGTCGACCGCCCCCTCAGCTACCTCGTCGCCTTCGCCTACGCCGTCCTCCTCTACGGCTCCGTCTTCGTCCACGAACTCAGCCACGCCGTCACCGCCCGCATCTTCGGCCTCCCCGTCCGCTCCGTCACCCTCCACGTCCTCGGCGGCGAAACCGCCATCGAACGCGAAGCCCCCACCCCCGGCCGCGAATTCCTCATCGCCTTCGCCGGTCCCCTCACCAACCTCGTCCTCGCCGGACTCGGCCTCCTCGCCCACGCCACCCTCGCCCTCCCCGACGTCGCACTCCTCCTCCTCGAAGCCCTCACCTTCGCCAACCTCCTCGTCGGCGTCTTCAACCTCCTGCCCGGCCTCCCCCTCGACGGCGGCCGCCTCGTCCGCGCCGCCGTCTGGAAGGCCACCGGACGCAGCCGCAGCGGCGCCATCTTCGCCGGCTGGGTCGGCCGCGCCGTCGCCATCGGCTGCCTCGTCGCCGGCGCCTACCTCGCCACCTACACCACCGCCGACGGCGGCATCGGCTGGCTCGCCCTCCTCTGGTCCGCCCTCATCGCCTCCTTCATCTGGGTCGGCGCCACCCAGGCCATCCGCGCCGAACGCGTCCGCGACCGCGTCCCCCTGCTGTCCGCCCGCAGCCTCGCCCGCCGCGCCACCCTCGTCACCGCGGACACCCCCCTCGCCGAAGCCATCCGCCGCGCCCACCACGACCACGCCGGCGCCATCGTCATCGCCGACCACGACGGCCGCCCCCTCGGCCTCGTCAACGAGAAGGCCGTCACCGCCACCCCCGAGCACCGCCGCCCCTGGATCACCGCCGGCGAACTCTCCCGCGGCGTCCACGACGACCTCACCCTCCCCGCCGACCTCACCGGCGACGACCTCCTCGACGCCCTCCGCCGCGCGCCCGCCTCCGAATACCTCCTCGTCGAACCCGACGGCCGCGTCTACGGCGTCCTCGCCGTCGCCGACGTCGACCGCGCCTTCGCCGGGATCTGACCGGGCCCCCGCCCCCCCCGCACCCCCGGGCGCGCGGCCTGACCTGCCCGCACCCGCCGCTAGCCTTGACCCCCATGAGCGAACCCCAGCCGAACCACCCCACCGCGACCGGCCGCATCCCCCACGGCCCCTTCCGCCCCGGCGACCAGGTTCAGCTCACCGACCCCAAAGGCCGCATCAACACCATCACCCTCCAACCCGGCAAGCTCTACCACTCCCACAAAGGCTCCGTCCCCCACGACGACATCATCGGCAGCCCCGAAGGCAGCGTCTTCCGCTCCACCGGCGGCACCGAATACCTCGCCTTCCGCCCCCTCCTCGCCGACTTCACCCTCCGCATGCCCCGCGGCGCCGCCGTCGTCTACCCCAAGGACGCCGCCCAGATCATCGCCATGGCCGACATCTTCCCCGGCGCCCGCGTCATCGAGGCCGGCGCCGGATCCGGCGCCCTCACCTGCTCCCTCCTCCGCGCCGTCGGCGAACACGGCCTCGTCTCCTCCTACGAACGCCGCCCCGACTTCGCCGACATCGCCCGCGGCAACGTCGAGAAGTTCTTCGGCGGACCCCACCCCGCCTGGCGCCTCACCGTCGGCTCCCTCGAACACGCCCTCACCGAAACCGACGCCGACCGCGTCGTCCTCGACATGCTCGCCCCCTGGGAGACCCTCGACGCCGTCGCCACGGCCCTCGTCCCCGGCGGCCTCGTCTGCGCCTACATCGCCACCACCACCCAGATGTCCCGCGTCGTCGAGGACCTCCGCGCCCAGGGCTCCTTCGCCGAGCCCTACGCCTTCGAGACCATGCTCCGCTCCTGGCACGTCGACGGCCTCGCCGTCCGCCCCGACCACCGCATGGTCGGCCACACCGGCTTCCTCGTCACCGCCCGCCGCCTCGCCGACGGCGTCACCCCGCCCGCCCGCCGCCGCCGTCCCGCCAAAGGCGCCCATCCCGCCCCCAGCGCCGCCCCCACCGCCGGCGACGCCACACCCGGGCGCCCCACCGAGGCGTAGATCACATCCCGGCCCCCACCGCCGTCACGCACCGTCACCGCCACCCGGCCCGGACCCGCCCCGACCGGCCGCGACGCGCCGCGACGCGCCGCACCGACAACCCCGCACCCCGACGCCCACCGCACACCCACCGAACTCGGCAAACCCCCCGTCACGACACCCCCCAGCCCCCGAACCCCCAGGTCCACGCCCCGTAACCCCCCACCCCGCACCACCCCCACAGCACCCCTCCCAACCCTCCCGGAAGACCCCCGCACGACACGAACACCGAATGGGCAGGTTACGGAAGCCCTCCAGATAGGTAGGGTCTCAGTAGGTCGTCGGCTCTCTTCGTGAGGAGGTGACGGGGCGTGGCCGCTCGTGACGATGCTGGGGCGCGCAGGGCGCAGCACGAAAAGGAGGTCAGGGACCTCCAAACGCAGATCTCCTTCCTGGAGGAGGAGATCTCCGTGCTGCGCCGCAAGCTCGCGGAATCCCCGCGCCAAGTACGCGTACTGGAAGAACGCCTCCATGAGGCACAGGCGAACCTGGCCGCAGTAACCGGCCAGAACGAGCGACTCGTAGCGACCCTCAAAGAGGCTCGCGAACAGATCGTGGCGCTCAAGGAGGAGGTCGACAGGCTCGCACAACCGCCGTCCGGATTCGGGGTGTTCCTGGAAGCACGCGACGATGGAACGGTCGACATCTTCACCGGCGGACGCAAACTCCGCGTGAACGTCAGCCCCGCCGTCGACACCGACGAACTCCAGCGCGGCCAAGAGGTCATGCTCAACGAGGCCCTCAACGTCGTCGAAGCACTCCAGTTCGAAGAGCAGGGCGAAGTCGTCATGCTCAAGGAGCTCTTCGACGACGGCGAACGCGCCCTCGTCATCGCGCACGCCGACGAGGAACGCGTCGTCAAACTCGCCGAACCGCTCCGCGGAGTGCCCCTCCGCGCCGGCGACTCGCTCATGCTCGAACCGAGGTCCGGCTACGCCTACGAGAAGATCCACAAGGCCGAGGTCGAAGAACTCGTCCTCGAAGAGGTCCCCGACATCTCCTACAACGAGATCGGCGGCCTCGGCTCACAGATCGAAATGATCCGCGACGCCGTGGAACTTCCCTACCTGCACGCCGACCTCTTCCGCGAACACCAGCTCAGGCCCCCCAAGGGCGTCCTCCTCTACGGACCCCCCGGATGCGGCAAGACGCTCATCGCCAAGGCCGTCGCCAACTCGCTGGCCAAGAAGGTCGCCGAGCAGACCGGCGCCGAAGGCAAGAGCTTCTTCCTCAACATCAAGGGCCCCGAACTGCTCAACAAGTACGTCGGCGAGACCGAGCGGCACATCCGCCTCGTCTTCCAGCGCGCACGGGAGAAGGCCTCCGCCGGAACCCCCGTCATCGTCTTCTTCGACGAGATGGACTCCATCTTCCGCACCCGCGGCTCCGGAGTCTCCTCCGACGTCGAGAACACCATCGTCCCGCAGCTCCTCAGCGAGATCGACGGCGTCGAAGGACTGGAGAACGTCATCGTCATCGGCGCCTCCAACCGCGAGGACATGATCGACCCCGCGATCCTGCGCCCCGGCCGACTCGACGTCAAGATCAAGATCGAACGGCCCGACGCCGAAGCGGCCAAGGACATCTTCTCCAAGTACATACTCGGCGGACTCCCGCTCCACCCCGACGACATCAAGGAGCACGGCGGCTCCGAAGAGGCCACCGTCGAGGCCATGATCCAGCGCACCGTCGAGCGCATGTACACCGAAAGCGAGGAGAACCGCTTCCTGGAGGTCACCTACGCCAACGGCGACAAGGAAGTCCTCTACTTCAAGGACTTCAACTCCGGCGCGATGATCCAGAACATCGTCGACCGCGCCAAGAAGATGGCCATCAAGCAGTTCCTCGACACAGGCCAGAAAGGCCTGCGCGTCGCCCACCTCCTCGCCGCCTGCGTCGACGAGTTCAGCGAGAACGAGGACCTGCCCAACACCACCAACCCCGACGACTGGGCCCGCATCTCCGGAAAGAAGGGCGAACGGATCGTCTACATCCGCACCCTCGTCTCCGGAACCAAGGGCGCCGAGGCCGGACGGTCCATCGACACCGTCGCCAACACCGGCCAGTACCTGTAACGCCCCGCACCATGACGGCAACCGCGCGGCGGCCCCCCGGAAGGGAGGCCGCCGCGCCCGCGTCCACCACCGGCCCCGCCACGCCACGCCGCCCGCTAGGCCCCGGTCCCGTGGCTGCACTCCCTCCGCCCCGATAGGCTCGACGATATGAGTGTTCGGCGGGTGATGGGCATCGAGACCGAGTACGGCATCTCCGTACCCGGGCAGCCAGGGGCCAACGCGATGGTGACCTCCTCCCAGGTCGTCAACGCCTACCTCGCGGCATCGGCGGCACGGGCCCGCAGGGCCCGCTGGGACTTCGAGGAGGAGAACCCCCTCCGCGACGCCCGCGGCTTCGACCTCGCCCGCGAGGTCGCCGACCCCACCCAGCTCACCGACGAGGACCTCGGCCTCGCCAACGTCATCCTCACCAACGGCGCACGCCTCTACGTCGACCACGCCCACCCCGAGTACTCCGCACCCGAATGCACCAACCCCCGCGACGCCGTCATCTGGGACAAGGCCGGCGAACGCGTCATGGCCGACGCCGCCCAGCGCGCCGCCCTCGTCCCCGGCACCCACCCCATCCAGCTCTACAAGAACAACACCGACAACAAGGGCGCCTCCTACGGCTGCCATGAGAACTACCTCATGCGCCGCGAGACCCCCTTCGCCGACATCGTCCGCCACCTCACCCCCTTCTTCGTCTCCCGCCAGGTCGTCTGCGGCGCCGGCCGCGTCGGCATCGGCGTCGACGGACGCGGCGACGGCTTCCAGATCAGCCAGCGCGCCGACTTCTTCGAAGTCGAGGTCGGCCTGGAGACCACCCTCAAGCGGCCCATCATCAACACCCGCGACGAACCCCACGCCGACCCCGAGAAGTACCGGCGGCTCCACGTCATCATCGGCGACGCCAACATGGCCGAGCTGTCCACCTACCTCAAGCTCGGCACCACGTCCCTCGTCCTCGCCATGATCGAGGACGGCTTCCTCACCGTCGACCTCTCCGTCGACATGCCCGTCGCCGCGCTCCGCGCCGTCTCCCACGACCCGTCCTGCAAGCACCTGCTCACCCTCCGCGACGGCCGCAAGATGACGGCCGTCCAGCTCCAGATGGAGTACCTCGAGCAGTCCCGCAAGTACGTCGAGGACCGGTTCGGCGCCGACGTCGACGAGATGACCAAGGACGTCCTGGACCGCTGGGAGTCCGTCCTGCACCGGCTGGGCGACGACCCCATGCAGCTGTCCCGCGAGCTCGACTGGGTCGCCAAGCTCGCCCTCCTGGAGGGCTACCGCAGCCGTGACGGCCTCGACTGGTCCCACCCGCGCCTGCAGCTCGTCGACCTCCAGTACACCGACATCCGGCCCGACAAGGGCCTCTACAACCGCCTCGTCGACCGCGGCCGCATCGACCGCGTCGTCACCGAGGCCGACGTCCAGGCCGCCGTGGAGGATCCGCCCGAGGACACCAGGGCCTACTTCCGCGGCCGCTGCCTGCGCCAGTACGCCGAGTCCGTCGCGGCCGCCTCCTGGGACTCCGTCATCTTCGACGTCCCCGGCCGGGAGTCCCTCCAGCGCGTCCCGACGCTGGAGCCGCTGCGCGGCACCAAGCAGCACGTGGGCGCCCTCCTGGACCGCTGCCGCACCGCGGCCGACCTGGTGGCCACCCTGACCGGCCAGAGCTGACTCACGGCCTCGGAGCCGGGCGGCGCGCGAGCGCCGCCCGGCTCCTTTTCGTGCCCATTGGATAGTGTGACTATCGAGCCCCATCGACCCGCTGACCTGCGCTGACGGGTGACGTCTCGGTTTCGTGACCGCTTTGCCCGTTTCGCTGGTCGGCGGACCGGCGATAACCCGAGCATGCCCCCGGCCCTGCGGACGGAGGCGGCGAAACGGACGTTTCAAGATCCACTCGCCGCCGAAGATCCCGGCTAGGGTCGGAGGCACCGGCAGAGCGGAGGTACGGAATGGCCACGAAGGACACCGGCGGTCAGAAGCAGACCACTCGGCGCACGGAAGAGGTCGAGGAGACCGAGGCCACGACCACCGAGGACGTGCAAGAGCGCCAGGAGAAGCTCACGGACGACGTGGACTCAATTCTGGACGAAATAGACGAAGTATTGGAAGAGAACGCAGAAGACTTCGTACGTGCCTATGTCCAGAAGGGCGGCGAGTGATCCTGGTTTGACTGGGATGTCTGAATCGCCGCCAAGGCGGCCTCGAAGCGGGCCTCCGGCAAAATCAAAACGCGTATAGATCATGGGCGGGGCTGCTAAAGTCCCGCCCATGATCTATAAAACATGTAAAGACTGCGGTGAAGACAAGCCGGTTGCCGAGTTCTGGAAGAACAAGGCTTCCAAGGACGGCTTCGCCTACTACTGCAAGGCCTGTTTCGGTCGGCGCAACGGCCGGTCATATCGGAAAAAGCAGGCCGCTCTGGGCAAAGAGGCCAGAGCCTATCGAAGACATTCTGACGTTCCAGAAAGGATGAAATACTGCCCCCACTGCAAAGAGATTAAATCGGTCGACGACTTCGGCAGTAACCGGGCTAACAAGTCCGGACTGGCTCATCACTGTCGCCCTTGCCACTCAGAGGTCATGCGGGAAGGCAAGAGACGCAAGCATGGCAGTGAGCGCAATTACCTCCTGAAGCTGCGGTACGGCGTCACCGAGGCGCAGGTCGAGGAGATGATCGCCGAGCAGGGCGGTGTCTGCGTCATCTGCCTCCGCGCGGAACCGAAGCACGTGGACCACGACCATCTGACGGGGCTCGTCCGCCGCGTCCTGTGCTTCAAGTGCAACGGAGGGCTCGGGCAGTTCCACGACGACCCCGAGCTCATGCGCCTTGCAGCGAACTACCTGGAGTTGCGAGGGGCGCACGCACGACGGATGCGGATCGAGATCGGCGCTCCGGTCTTCGGCGGGCCCGGCCGCGTCAGATGGGATCCGTTCTGGCGGACGAGGGGGGACGCGGCGCAGTCCGCGCGGCACTACCACCTGCGCCAGAAGTACGGGATCAACGACGACGACGCGAAATGGCTCAGTGAGCTGCAGGTCGGCTACTGCGCGGTGTGCTGCGACCTTCCGGCGGAGCACGTCGACCACGACCACGAGTCGGGGGCTGTGCGCGGCCTGGCCTGTTCGGGGTGCAACACGGGCATGGGGCAGTTGCGGGACGACCCGGTCGCGCTCCGCCGCGCGGCGGACTACGTCACGGGTCGGCTCGTGCGGAGGGTGGCGGACGCGGATGGCGGTACGCGGTTGTCGCTGACGGTTCCGGACGTCGACCCGGCGACGGTTCCGAAGGGTGGCTGGAAGGCTTTCTGGGAAGAGGACGGGCAGTACCGCAAGGAGACCCTGCCGTTCGACGAGGAGCTCGACATGCCGACCTGGGGCGACTTGGACGAGGACGGTGTCCCGGCGCCCGGTTGAGCGGTGTCACACGCGGTGGTCGGCGCCTTCGGCGAGAGTCGCGGGCGCCTGTGCCGTCGTGTCCGGAGGCGGAGGTTCGCGGTGCGGGGTTCGCCGTGGGCTTAGGCGGGCGGGGTCGGCGCGGCATGCGCGTGGGCGACCTTGAACAGTAGGGTCGTAGACGTCCGTGCCGGTGGGGGTTGTCCAGCGCCGGTGCCATGGTGGAGGGAAGGGAGTCGCGTGGCGTCCCACGATTCGCATATCGGGCGTCTGCCCGGGTTGTTCGCGAACCCGGATACGTCGTCGTTCACCGAGTTCCTGGGGGCGTACTCCCCGCAGTCGCTGCCTGGTGGTCGGACGCCGCCGGCGTCGCGGGCCGGAGACGACATCCCGCACGGGACGACGATCGTCGCGGTGAGCTTCCCCGGCGGGGTGGTGATGGCGGGGGACAGGCGGGCGACGGCGGGCAACGTCATCGCGCAGCGCGACATCGAGAAGGTGTTCCGGGCGGACGAGTTCTCCGCGATCGCGATCGCCGGGACGGCCGGGATCGGGATCGAGATGGTGCGGCTGTTCCAGGTGGAGTTGGAGCACTACGAGAAGCGCGAGGGCCGGACGCTGTCGGTGGAGGGCAAGGCGAACCGGCTGGCGACGATGGTGCGGCAGAACCTGGGGATGGCGATGCAGGGCCTGGCGGTCGTGCCGCTGTTCGCGGGCTATGACGAGGAGCGGGACGAGGGCCGGATCTTCTCCTATGACCCGGCGGGCGGCCGGTACGAGGAGCGGGACTTCCACTCGATCGGCTCGGGGTCGGTGTTCGCGCGGGGCGCGCTGAAGAAGCTGTACCGGGCGGACTTGTCGGCGGAGGACTCGGCGCTGGTGTGCGTGCAGTCGCTGTACGACGCGGCCGACGACGACTCGGCGACGGGCGGGCCCGACCTGACGCGCCGGATCTTCCCGGTGGTGGCGTCGGTGACGTCGGACGGGTATCGCCGGCTGGGCGAGGACGAGGTGGGCGCGCTGGCGCAGGCCGTCGTCGACGGACGTTACGACTCGCCGGGCGGTCCGACCGCCCCGCTGCGATAGAAGGGATCCTGACCGGTGTCCATGCCGTTCTACGTGTCGCCCGAACAGCAGATGAAGGACAAGGCGGATTACGCGCGGAAGGGGATCGCGCGTGGCCGCAGTGTGGTGGTTCTGCAGTACGACGACGGCATCCTGTTCGTGGCGGACAATCCGTCGCGTGCGCTGCACAAGATCAGTGAGATTTACGACCGGATCGCGTTCGCGGCGGTGGGGAAGTACAACGAGTTCGAGAATCTGCGGCTGGGCGGGGTGCGGTACGCCGACATCAACGGGTACCAGTACGACCGCCGGGACGTGACGGCGCGGGGGCTGGCGAACGTGTACGCGCAGTCGCTGGGGACGATCTTCACGGAGACGGCGAAGCCGTACGAGGTGGAGCTGGTCGTCGCCGAGGTGGGGGAGGACGCGGAGACGGACCAGGTGTACCGGTTGACGTTCGACGGGTCGGTCGCGGACGAGCACGGCTATGTCGCGATGGGCGGGCAGGCCGATGCGGTGGCGCAGTCGCTGAAGGACGGGTACCGGGAGGGGGCGCCGCTGGTGGAGGCGCTGCGGACGGCGGTGCGGGCGCTGGAGGCGCAGGACGCGGACCGGCATCTGGAGGCGACGTCGCTGGAGGTCGCGGTGCTGGACCGCAATCGTGAGCATCGGCTGTTCAAGCGGTTGACGGCGGCGCGGATCGCGGATCTGCTGGCGGCGGACGGCGGGCAGGGCGGTGCGTCGGGTGGTTCGGAGGCCGGTGGGGCCGCCGGGCCGGCATCGGCTTCGGGGGCGGACGAGGACTGAGGCGCGGGTCGGCGCGCCGCCGGGCGGCGGGTGCCGGCCGGGCCGTGGACGGGCCCGTCGTGGTGGAGGTGGTGGTCGCCTTCGCCGCGGCGGGCCCGTCGTGCTGAGGGGCCGTGGGGGTGTCGCGGGGCGTCGTGTGGGGGGCGGGGGTGTTCGCGGGAAACGGTGGGGTCGAGAGACTGCCAAGTGGGGGCCGGGCCGCATAGGGTCTTGGTTGTGGACAGGCGCATCTTCGGGCTTGAGAACGAGTACGGCGTCACTTGTACGTTCCGCGGGCAGCGGCGGCTGTCGCCGGACGAGGTGGCGCGCTATCTGTTCCGGAGGGTGGTGTCGTGGGGTCGTAGCAGCAATGTGTTCCTGCGCAATGGGGCGCGGCTGTACCTGGACGTGGGGAGTCATCCGGAGTACGCGACGCCGGAGTGCGACTCCGTCGTGGATCTGGTGACGCATGACAAGGCGGGTGAGCGGATCCTAGAGGGTCTGCTGGTGGACGCCGAGCGGCGGCTCCGTGAGGAGGGGATCGCGGGCGACATCTACCTGTTCAAGAACAACACGGATTCGGCGGGGAACTCGTACGGCTGCCATGAGAACTATCTGGTGGGGCGGCATGGGGAGTTCGGCCGGCTGGCGGACGTCCTGATCCCGTACCTGGTGACGCGGCAGATCATCTGCGGTGCGGGGAAGGTGCTGCAGACGCCGCGGGGTGCGGTGTACTGCGTGTCGCAGCGGGCGGAGCACATCTGGGAGGGTGTGTCGTCGGCGACGACGCGGTCGCGTCCGATCATCAATACGCGGGACGAGCCGCATGCGGACGCGGAGCGGTTCCGGCGGCTGCACGTGATCGTCGGTGACTCGAACATGAGTGAGACGACGATGCTGCTGAAGGTCGGGGCGACCGATCTGGTGCTGCGGATGATCGAGGCCGGGGTGGTGATGCGGGATCTGACGCTGGAGAACCCGATCCGGGCGATCCGCGAGGTGAGCCATGACATGACGGGCCGGCGGAAGGTGCGGCTGGCGAACGGCCGGGAGGCGAGTTCGCTGGAGATCCAGAAGGAGTACTTCGGCAAGGCGCGGGACTTCGTGGACGCGCGGGGCGGGGACGCGACGGCGAAGCGGGTGCTGGAGCTGTGGGAGCGGACGCTGCGCGCGGTGGAGACGGGCGATCTGGATCTGGTGGCGCGGGAGATCGACTGGGTGACGAAGTACAAGCTGATCGAGCGGTACCGGCGCAAGTACGATCTGCCGCTGTCGTCGCCGCGGGTGGCGCAGCTGGATCTGACGTACCACGACGTGCATCGTGACCGGGGGCTGTACTACCTGCTGGAGAAGCGGGGGTCGGTCGACCGGGTGACGCGGGATCTGGACATCTTCGAGGCGAAGTCGGTTCCGCCGCAGACGACGCGGGCGCGGCTGCGGGGCGAGTTCATCCGGAAGGCGCAGGAGAAGCGGCGTGATTTCACGGTGGACTGGGTGCATCTGAAGCTGAACGACCAGGCGCAGCGGACGGTGCTGTGCAAGGACCCGTTCCGGTCGGTGGACGAGCGGGTCGACAAGCTGATCGCGGGGATGTAGGCGGGGCGGGGCGGCCTCCGGCGCGACACGCGCGCCGGAGGCTACTGGCAGGTCATGTGGGCGGTAGGGTGAGCGCGCAGTAGCGGTCGTCACCCCTCGAAGGACCCCCCGTATGCGCCGTCGTTTCCGGTTGTTGTCCGTGGTCGTCGTGCTCGCCGCGCCGTTGGCGCTGTCGGCGGGGTGCTGGGGCGGCGGTGGGGTCGATGTGACGGTGCGGGGTGATTTCGGGAAGCTGCCGGAGGTGAAGTTCCCGAAGGGCGAGCCGGGTGATTCCCTTGCGGTGGAGACGCTGAAGAAGGGGAAGGGCGCGGCGGCGCGCAAGGGTGATCTGGTGGTGGCCGACTATGTGGGCTACCGGTGGAGCAAGGACGGCCGGAAGCTGCTGGCGGACAGTTACGCGAAGGGGCAGCCGGGGGCTTTTCCGACGGGTCAGCTGGTGCCGGGGCTGGTGAAGGCGTTCGAGGGGGCGCGGGCGGGGGCGCGTGTGGTGGCGCGGATTCCGCCGGAGGACGGTTTCGGTGACAAGGGGGATCCGAAGCATCAGGTGGGGTCGGATGACACGCTGGTGTACGTCCTGGACGTGCGGGCGGTGTATCCGAAGACGGCGGGGCCGCGGGGGAAGAGGCAGGCGCCGCTGACTGAGCCGGGGATGCCGAGGGTGGCGGAGGCGCCGGCGGGGCAGGCGCCGGTGGTGACGATGCCGCGTGCGGCGGCGCCGGGGAAGCTGCAGGTGCGGACGCTGGTGCAGGGGGACGGGCCGGCGGTGCGCAAGGGGCAGTTGCTGGTGCTGCAGTACGGCGGGTATTTCTGGCGGGACGGGAAGGTGTTCGACGCGTCGTGGTCGTCGGGGCATCCGTCTGCGGCGCTGATCGGGACCGGTCAGGTGATGCAGGGCTGGGATCAGGGGCTCGTGGGGCAGCGGGTGGGCAGCCGGGTGCTGCTGGTGGTGCCGCCGTCGCTGGGGTACGGGTCGAAGGGGCTGGCGCAGTTCGGGATCAGGGGGAGCGACACGCTGGTGTTCGTGGTGGATCTGCTGGGCGCGCACTGACGTTCCCGCGCTGACCTTCCCTCACTGACGTTCCCGAGCTGACCTGTCCGCAAGCCGTTCGGTATGGCTGGTCCGTTCTATGCGGCATCCTCGTTGTTCTTAGAATGGCGGGGTGGAGGACATCGACGCGATCGCGCTGCTGCAGGATCCGGTGCGGCGGCGGCTGTACGAGTTCGTGGCCGGGCAGGGCCGCGAGGTGGGCCGGAACGAGGCGGCGGAGGCGGCGGGGGTCGCGCGGACGCTGGCGGCGTTCCATCTGGACAAGCTGGTGGACGCCGGGCTGCTGGAGGCGGGCAGCCGGCGGCTGACGGGCCGGTCGGGTCCGGGGGCCGGGCGTCCGGCGAAGGTGTACCGGCGGTCGGCGGTGGAGCGGGGCGTGTCGGTGCCGGCGCGTGACTACCGTACGGCGGCGGGTCTGCTGGCGGAGTCGGCGGAGTCGGCGGGCCTGGACATGGAGTTGCAGGACGCGGCGCGCCGGAGGGGGCGGTCGCTGCGCGGGGGGTCGGGGACGCTGGACGAGGTGGCGGGGGTGCTGGCCGAGCGCGGTTATGAGCCCGTCCGGGACGAGGGCGGGGCGGTTCTGCGGATGCGCAACTGCCCGTTCCACGCGGTGGCGGAGCAGTTCCCGCCGCTGGTGTGCGGGATGAACCTGGCGTTGCTGGAGGGGTTGACGGAGGGGTCGGGGGTGCGGGTGCGGATGGATCCGCGTCCGGGCTGGTGCTGTGTGGCGGCCGAACCTTCTAAAAACAATCAGGATTGACATAGAAGTGGCGCCGTGGTGGGGTGAGGAGCGTGATCGATGACGCCCGGTACCACCTCGCCCAGTTCAACCTCGGCACGCTCCGCGCCCCTCTCGACGATCCGCTGCTGGCGGACTTCGTCGCGCTCCTCGACCCGGTGAACGCGCTGGCCGACGCGGCGCCGGGCTTCGTGTGGCGGCTGGTGGAGGAGGGTGAGGCCGACGCCACCGGCATGCGCCCCGCCGGCGCGGACGTGATCGTGAACTTCTCGGTGTGGGAGTCGGCGGAGACGCTGTGGGACTTCGTCTACCGCAGCCCGCACCTGGAGACGATGCGGCGCCGCCGCGAGTGGTTCCAGCGGCATCTGGAGGCGCATCTCGTGCTGTGGTGGATCCCGGCGGGCCATGTGCCGACGGTGGCGGAGGCACTGGAGCGCCTGGCGCTGCTGCGCGCGCAGGGCCCGTCGCCGCGCGCGTTCACCTTCAACTCGGCCCACACGGCCGAGGAGGCCGAGCGGGCCGAGCGGGCCGAGGAGGCCGAGCGGGCCGCGGGCGCCGCGCCCGCGGCCCGGTGAGCGGTCAGAGCAGGGTCGCGGCGTGCCGTCCGGCGGCGGCCGCGGCGAGGAAGTAGGGGAGGTCCTCGTCGAGGCGGCGGCCCATGGTGGACAGGCGGACGCCCCAGTCCTTCTCGGCGGCCCTGAGGGTCTCGTGGAGGCCGTCGACGGGGACGGGGACGAGCCGGTGCCGGTCGCCGAGCGGGGCGGCCTCGGCGGCGACGCGGGTGCCGAAGGGGCCGCCGAGTTCGGGGACGGGGACGTCGGCGGCGGCGAGCGCGACGCGGCCGTAGGCGGTGAGGGAGTGGTGGGAGACGCCGATGTGGCGTTCGCGCCGGTCGCCCTCGCTGACGCGCAGTGAGGCGACGGGGCGTCCGCCGAGGACGGCCGCGGCGTTGACGGCCTCGCCCGCCGAGACGCCGGAGAACCCCCATTTCGTGCCGGTCCCGAGGTTGCCCGGCCCCTGGGCGAGGACGACGGCGTCGGCGTCCAGGACGAGCCGCGCGGCGAGGAGCCCGGTGTGGACGGTGACGGCTTCGAGGTCGCCGCCGAACGCCTGCCCGGTGGTGACGGTGGCGGCGAGGGCGCCGGCGTCCTTCAGCCGGGCGATGGACATGGAGAACCAGGACGGCAGCGCCCCGCCGTCCGGCATGACGTAGACGACCCGCGTGGACGGCCGGGCGGCGAGCAGCGCGGCGAGGACGGGCGGCAGCGCGGAGTGCAGGTCGGCGACGATGACGGGCATGCCGTCGAGGGAGTCGGCGTCGCGGAGGAGCTCGTGGTGGGGGGAGTCCTGCTCGTCGGCGCCGAGGACGGTGGCCTGGAGGGGGGTGTAGCGGGCCTTGACGAGGTGTCCGGGCCCGGCGGGGTCGGGCGGGAGCCGGTCGGGGACCGCGACGACCATCGCGTAGCCGCCGGTGCCGAGGCCCATCGCCAAGGCCGTAGTGTTGAGCAGGACGGTATCGCCCGGTTCGGGCCGCCCGACCAGGGCGGGGTAGGCCAGCGCGCGGTGCGTGCCGTCGCCCCCGATCGAGACGTTCAGCTCGACCGCCCCCGGCCATTCGCGGCGGATGTCCTCGACTGTGCCTTTGCGCCATCGGATCACACCGGGAAACGGTAGCGTCCTGGGCGACGGCTCGCGGGGACGATCGGCCTGCCCGGCGGGGGCGGGGCCCACGGAGGAACGAGGTGGTGGCGGAGTGTCGCGGCGCAAGACCGAGCGCCTGCTGAATCTGGTGGTCTGCCTGCTCGCGACCCGGCGCTATCTGACGGCCGAGCAGATCCGCCGGGCGGTGCCCGGCTATCCGGATGCGGGCGAGGCGTTCAAGCGGATGTTCGAGCGGGACAAGGAGGAGCTGCGCGAGCTCGGCGTCCCCCTCGAGGTGGGCAGCGACCTGCAGGGCGGCGGCGGTGAGGAGATCGGGTACCGGATCCCGCCGCAGGCCTACGAGCTGCCCGACATCCACCTGTCGCCGGACGAGGCGGCGGTGCTGGGCCTCGCGGCGCGGGTGTGGCAGCGGGCGAGCATGGCGGAGGCGGCGTCGGGGGCGCTGCTGAAGCTGCGGGCGGCGGGGGTGGAGACGGACGCGGCGCCGGCGGTGGGGATCGAGCCGCGGGTGAACACGCACGAGCCGTCGTTCGCGGCGCTGTGGGAGGCGGTGCGGGACGGCCGTCCGGTGGCGTTCGACTACCAGGGCATCGGGCGGACGTCGGTGGCGCGGCGGCATCTGGAGCCGTGGGGCGTGGTGAGCCGGCGGGGCCGCTGGTACGTGGTGGGGTTCGACCGCGACCGCGACGAGCAGCGGGTGTTCCGGCTGAGCCGCATCGTGGGGGAGGTCGCGGCGGACGGCGCGGCCGGGTCGGTGTCCGTCCCCGAGGGGGTGGACGTGCGGCGCATCGCGTTCGACTGGGGCGACCCGGTGAGCGAGCCGCGGCCGGCGACGGTGCGGCTGCGGCGCGGCGCCGCGCAGGGCCCGCGGCGGTGGGCGCGGGACGTCCGGCCGGTCGAGGACGCGGTGTGGGACGGCGACTGGGACGAGGCGACCCTGACGTTCCGGGACGCGGACCGGTTCGCGCCGTACCTGGCGCGGTTCGCCGACGACGTGGTGGTGCTCGACCCGCCGGATCTGCGGGAGGCGGTGATCCAGCACCTGAAGTCGGTGCTGGCGGGCGCCGGGGGGCTCCCGGCGGCGGAGGGGGAGGTCCGATGAGCGCGAAGGCGGCGAAGGCGGCGCCGAAGGCGGGGGCGACGACGTCGACGGACCGCCTCGGGCGGCTGCTGGCGCTCGTCCCGTACGTGGTGAACCGCGACTCGGTGGCGCTCGGGGAGGCGGCGGCCGCGTTCGGGGTGACCGAGAAGCAGCTGATCGACGACCTGAACCTGCTGTGGTGCGTGGAGCTGCGCGCGCCGGATCCGTACTGCCCGATCGACCTGTCCTACGAGGGCGGGGAGATCACGGTGGCGGAGGCGGAGTCGATCGCGCGGCCGCTGCGGCTGAAGGTGGACGAGGCGTCGGCGCTGCTGGTGGCGCTGCGGATGCTGGCGGGGATCCCGGATCTGGACGACCGGGACGCGCTGAGCCGGGTGATCGCGAAGCTGGAGAGCGCGGCGGGGGAGGCCGCGGCGGTGTCGAGCCAGGTAGCGGTGGAGGTGGACGCCTACGGCGGGACGGGGGACCCGGCCCGGACGGCGGTGGGGGTGCTGCGGGACGCGATCGCGGCGGGCCGCCGGGTGCACCTCACCTACTACGTGCCGGCGCGGGACGAGAACACCGAGCGTGACGTCGATCCGATGCGTCTGCTGGTGGTGGAGGGCAACACCTATCTGGAGGGGTGGTGCCGGCGGGCGGAGGCGGTGCGGCTGTTCAAGCTGGACCGGATCGCGGACCTGTCGGTGCTGGACGTGGCGGCGCAGGTGCCGGACGAGGCGGAGCCGATCGACGTGGACGCGGGCCTGTTCCGCCCGTCGCCGCAGGACGAGGCGGTGACGCTGGAGCTGACGCCGCGCGGCCGGTGGGTGGCCGACTACTACCCGTGCGAGAGCGTGCGGGAGCTGGGGGAGGGGCGGCTGCGGGTCGTCCTGCGGACCCCGGACGCGCGGTGGGTGCGGGGTCTGGCGCTGCGGCTCGGCGACCAGGGCCGCGTGGTGGCGCCGGAGGGCGTCGCCGCGGGGGTGCGGGAGGACGCGGCGCGGGCGCTGGCCCGCTACGGCCTGGGGTGACCCGCTACGGCCCGGGCTGATCGGAAGCGGGCGCCCGGCCGGGCCGTCCCCGGCCGGGCCGGGGGGCGGGGAGATCGGATACCGTGTCCGGGTGATGTGGGTCGCGGTGTCGGTGTCGCTGGGTTTCGCCGGCCTGGCCGTGCTCGCCTGGTGCGCCTTCAGGGTGTGGCTGGGCGTGCGCCGCTTCGGTCGTGAACTGGAGCGCACCAGACTGCGGCTGGAACCGAAACGGTCGGCGCTGCGCGATGAACTCTCTCGTCTCGACGACGCCCGATCGTCACAAACGCCGGGCGAGGGCGTACGATCGGCCTGAGTGCCATTCTGCTGAAGAGGATTGCCATGCCGAACATCGGGACTCCCGAACTGCTCATCATCCTGCTGGTCGTGGTGCTGATCTTCGGGTCGGCGAAGCTCCCGCAGCTGGCCCGCTCCCTGGGCAAGTCGGCGCGGATCCTGAAGGCCGAGACCAAGGGCCTGCGCGAGGACGACGACGACGCGCCCGCGCAGGCGGCGCAGCCGGCGGGTGGCCAGGCGCAGGCCGAGGACCCGCGCGAGCGGGCGGCGCGGCTGCGCGAGGAGGCGGCCCGGCTGGACCGCGAGGCCGCGGCGGGCGAGGGCGGCCAGCGTCCGCGCGGCGCCATCGGGTCCGGTGAGCCGATCCAGGGCGTTCCGGTGTCGGACCCCGGCCGGGTCCACAACGGCTGACCGCGGCTCCCCCGAACCCCTTCCGCCACCCCCGAGCCTGAATGCCGACAATGAAGCTGAGCAGGCACGACGCCGCCGCCCATGACGGCCGCATGCCCCTCATGGAGCACCTTCGTGAGCTGCGCAACCGGTTGATCAAGGCGATCCTGGCCTTCGTGGTCGGTGCGATCGTCGGCTGGCTGCTGTTCGACCCGGTGTGGGACTTCCTCAAGCAGCCGTACTGCTCGCTGCCGCAGTCCCACGTTGTCGACAAGGACGAGTGCTCCCTGTTCGTGAACGGGATCTTCTCCTCGTTCTTCCTGAAGCTGAAGATCTCCTGCATCATCGGCGCGGTCATCTCCGCGCCGGTCTGGCTGTACCAGCTGTGGGCGTTCGTCGCGCCGGGGCTGTACCAGCGCGAGCGGCGCTGGACGTACGTGTTCCTGGGCGCGGCGGTGCCGCTGTTCTTCGTCGGGACGGCCCTCGCGTACGTGACGGTCGACAAGGGCCTGGCGATCTTCCTGGGGTTCGTCGCCGACGACGTCAAACCGCTGATCACCGTGGACAGCTATCTCGGCTACGTGCTGACGATGCTGCTGGTGTTCGGGCTGACGTTCGAGCTGCCGCTGTTCGTGGTGGTCCTGAACCTGGCCGGGGTGCTCAGCTCCAAGCGGATCCGCCGCTTCCAGCGGATGATCCTGTTCGGCATCTTCGTGTTCGCGGCGGTCGCCACGCCGAGCGCCGACCCGTTCACGATGCTGGCGCTGGCGCTGCCGACGGTGGCGTTGTTCGAGGTCGCGGCGCTGCTGGCCTTCTTCAACGACCGGCGCCGGGCGCGGCGGCCGGACCCGTACGAGGGCCTGTCGGACGACGAGGCGTCGCCGCTGGAGCTGGAGGCGATCGACGCCGAGCTGGAGAAGGGCGACGCCGCCCGCTGATCCGCGGCTACGCGTTCCGGTGCCCTGCGCGTTCCGGTGCCCTGCGCGTTCCGGTGCCCTGCGCGTTCCGGTGCCCTGCGCGTTCCGGTGCCCTACGCGTTCCGGTGCCCTGCGCGTTCCGGTGCCCTGCGCGTTGCGGCCCGCGTCGTTTGGTCCTGCGTGATCCGGTGCTGCGCGCCGGCCGGGGCCCGACGGCCGGGGCGTCCGTCCGCTGATTGGGTATCGGGCCGGTCGAAACCGTAGGCTCGAAGGTATGACCACCCCCGACACGACGTCGGCCGATCAGTCCCCGGCTCAGCGGTACGCCGCCTACCGCAGGCGAACCGCGGGGAACGGCCCGGCCCTTCTGGACTTCCGCACCCTGTACGACTTCGAGCTGGACCCGTTCCAGCTGGAGGCGTGCCAGGCGCTGGAGGACGGCAGCGGCGTGCTGGTCGCCGCGCCCACCGGTTCCGGCAAGACGGTGGTGGGGGAGTTCGCCGTCCACCTCGCGCTGACCGGCGGCACCAAGTGCTTCTACACGACGCCGATCAAGGCGCTGTCGAACCAGAAGTACGCCGACCTCGTCCGCCGGTACGGGCCGGAGAAGGTGGGGCTGCTCACCGGCGACAACAGCGTGAACGGCGAGGCGCCGGTCGTCGTGATGACGACCGAGGTGCTGCGGAACATGCTGTACGCGGGGTCGCCGACCCTGGCGGGGCTCGCGTTCGTCGTGATGGACGAGGTGCACTACCTCGCCGACCGGTTCCGCGGCGCCGTGTGGGAAGAGGTGATCATCCACGTTCCGGACTCGGTGCGGATCGTGGCGCTGTCGGCGACGGTGTCGAACGCCGAGGAGTTCGGCGAGTGGCTGCACGAGGTGCGCGGCGACACGGCCGTGATCGTGGACGAGCACCGGCCGGTGCCGCTGTTCCAGCACATGCTGGTGGGCACCCGCCTGTACGACCTGTTCGTCGACACCGGCAAGGGCGGGGACCGGCACGCCCGGCTGAACCCGCAGCTGACCCGGATGGCGGTGGAGGAGGTCCGCCGCGCCAAGGTCAACCAGGGGCGCCGGACCGGGCGCCGCCGGGCGCCGCGCCCGCAGCGGTTCCGGCCGCCGGCCCGGCCGGACGTGATCGAGCGGCTGGAGCGCGCCGGGCTGCTCCCGGCGATCACGTTCATCTTCTCCCGCGCCGGGTGCGACGCGGCCGTCCTGCAGTGCCTGCACGCGGGGATCCGGCTGACGTCGAAGGAGGAGGCCGAGGAGATCCGCGCGCACGCCGGGCTGCGGACGGCCGACATCGCGCCGGAGGACCTGCGGATCCTCGGGTACGGCGACTTCCTGGAGGGCCTGGCGCGCGGTGTCGCCGCCCACCACGCGGGGATGCTGCCGACGTTCAAGGAGATCGTCGAGGAGCTGTTCACCCGCGGGCTGATCAAGGCGGTGTTCGCGACGGAGACGCTCGCGCTCGGCATCAACATGCCGGCCCGCACCGTCGTGATCGAGAAGCTCGACAAGTGGAACGGGGAGGCGCACGTCGACCTGACGCCCGGCGAGTACACGCAGCTGACGGGGCGGGCCGGGCGGCGCGGCATCGACGTGGAGGGGCACGCCGTCGTGGTGTGGGGCCCGAGCGTGGAGCCGGCGTCGGTCGCGGGCCTGGCCGGCACCCGCACCTATCCGCTGAACTCCAGCTTCCGGCCGTCGTACAACATGGCGGTGAACCTGGTCGGCGCCGTCGGGATCGAGCGGGCCCGGACGCTGCTGGAGGAGTCGTTCGCGCAGTTCCAGGCCGACCGGGCCGTCGTCGGGCTGGCCCGGCAGGTCCACAAGAACGAGCAGGCCCTGGAGGGGTACGCGCAGGCGGCGCAGTGCCACCTGGGCGACTTCATGGAGTACGCGGCGATGCGGCGGCGGCTGTCGGACCGGGAGGCGGAGCTGTCGCGGGAGCGGTCGTCGGCGCGGCGCGCCGAGGCGGCGAGGTCGCTGGAGCACCTGCGGCCCGGCGATGTGATCATCGTGCCGTCGGGGCGGCGGTCGGGCCTCGCCGTCGTCCTGGACCCGGGGGTGGGGCGCCGCTCGGACGGGCCGGCGCCGCTGGTGCTGACGGTCAACCGGTCGGTGCAGCGGCTGTCGATCCAGGACTTCCCGCGCGCCGTGGAGCCGGTCGACCGGATCCGGATCCCGAAGTCGTTCAGCCCCCGCAACCCGCAGGACCGCCGCGACCTGGCGTCGACGCTGCGCAACCGGGTGCCCGACGACGTCCGGGCCCGCAAGCGCGCCCGCGGCGACTCCGCCGCCGCCGAGGACGCCGAGATCGCCCGGCTGCGCGCCGACCTGCGCGCGCATCCCGTGCACGGCTGCGACCAGCGCGAGGACCACGCCCGGTGGGCCGAGCGGTACCACCGGCTGGACCGGGAGACCGAGCAGCTGCGGCGCCGCGTGGAGGGCCGCTCGCAGGTGATCGCCCGCACGTTCGACCGGGTGTGCGCGGTGCTGCAGCAGCTCGGGTACCTCGACGGCGACTCCGTGACCGCCGAGGGCCGCCGGCTGGGGCGCATCTACAACGAGCTGGACCTGCTCACCGCGGAGAGCCTGCGGGAGGGGGTGTGGGAGAAGCTCGACCACGCCGAGCTGGCGGCGTGCGTGTCGGCGCTGGTGTACGAGTCGCGGCAGCCCGACGACGCGGCCCCGCCGCGCACGCCGACGGGCAACGCGCAGGACGCCCTGGCCGCGATGGTGCGGCTGTGGGGGGAGCTGGACGCCGTCGAGCGCGACAACCGCGTGTCGTTCCTGCGGGAGCCCGACCTGGGGTTCGCGTGGACGGCGTACCGGTGGGCGAAGGGCGACGACCTCGACGAGGTGCTGCTGGAGGGCGGCCTGACCGCCGGGGACTTCGTCCGCGCGGTGAAGCAGCTCCTGGACCTGCTCGGGCAGGTCGTCGACGCGGCGCCGGAGAACAGCCACATCCGCAAGACGGCGCGGCGCGCCATGGACGCGATGCGCCGGGGCGTCGTCGCCTACTCGTCGGTCGCCTAGCCCGCGGCGGCGCGGCGGCGGTCGCGGCGGGCCGACAGGGTGCGGTTGACGCGGTGCGTCGCGAGCCGGACGAGGAGCGGCTGCGGGGGGCGCCGCAGCGGGCCGGGCGTCACGCGGTGGACGGCGGCGGCGGTGCCGAGCAGCAGCCGGGCGGCGCGCCGGCGGCCGGGCGTCCACGGCAGGTCGTACTGGGCGCGCAGCGACTCGGGCAGCAGCGCGGCGGTGATCAGCCGGAACACGGCCAGGCCGGGGAACAGGACGCGGAGCCTGCGGGGCCACAGGACGGCGCCGGCGACCTCGCGGGCGGTGTCGGTGACCTCCAGCGCGGCGAGGGTGCCGGCCATGTAGGCGCGGAACGCGGCGAGGTCGGCGGGCTGGGAGTCCAGCGGGCAGCCGAGGACCTCGGCGACGACGCGGGCCTGCCGGTAGTAGTCCTCGGCCAGCCCGTCGTCGCGGGGCCGCATGAGGGTCTCGTGGATGTGCAGCGCGGAGTCGATGAGCGTCGCGTTGACCCACATCTGCAGGTCGGGGTCGTTGCCGGAGTAGCCGTCGCCCCGGACGGTGCCGTGGATGCCGCGGACCTTGGCGGAGATGCGGGCGACCTGCTCGGGCGTCCCGAAGGTGACGATGAGCAGGAAGTCGAGGGTGCCGAACAGGCGGGCGAGGGGCCGGTCGGCGAAGTCGCTGTGCTCGGCGACGCCCCGGGCGACGGCGGGGTGGGCGAGCTGCATGAGCAGGGCCCGGCCGGCGGCGAGGCCGACGAGGGGTTCGGCGGCGAGCCTGCGCAGGACGTCCCGCTCGGCGAGCCGGTCGTCGAGGAGTTCGGGGGTGGGGATCGGGGGTGTGGCGGGCAAGCGGGCCTCCCGGCGGTCGGATCCTCGGCCGCCATCCTCGCCCACTATTGACTGATGGTCAATAACGCGGGGGCGTGGCGCGGAGGCCTGAACGGGCCGAATAAAAAGGAACCGGTACGGAACGGTGGTATTCGATGACACAATCCGGGCCACCCGATGACCGGCCTTTTCGTGGCCGTCGGTACCCCCACATGGTTTCGAGAAAGGTCCCGACCGTGGCCATCCGCGACAAGATGCGCGCCAACGCGGCCCACGTGCTGCAGCCGGGCGAGAACATCCAGGCGGTGTTCGGCGCCCAGACGACCAGCCAGTACTTCGCGCTGATCTCCATCTGGATCATCATCTTCAGCAACGCCTACCGCGTCGTCGTCGTCACCGACCGGCGCATCCTGGTGTGCCGGTCCGGGCGGATGCGCACGACCCCCGTCAACGAGGTCCTGCGCGAGGTGCCCCGCGGCACCCGGATCGGGCCGCCGAGCGGCCTGTGGTGGCGCTGCGAGACCCTCGGCGAGAAGCTGTACGTCCACAAGCGCTTCCACAAGGACGTCAACGCCGCCGACGGCGTCGCCGCCTGACCCGCGTCGCGGAGGCGACGCCCTCCCGGGCACTCCGGGAAGGCGTTGCGCGTCCCGGCCCCGGGGGACGGACCCTACCCAGGTCGGAGGCGGTTCCGCACTGAGGAGGAGCCGGGTCCGGCACCCGGCGCGCTAGTGTGATCACGATCGCTCAGAAGGCCGCCGAGAAGCGGGGAAGTGCGAATGATCGAGGCGGAGAACCTCACCAAGCGCTACGGGGACAAGACAGCCGTGGACGACCTGTCGTTCACGGTCCTGCCCGGCCGGGTCACCGGGTTCCTCGGCCCGAACGGGGCCGGGAAGTCGACCACCATGCGGCTGCTGCTCGGCCTGGACCGGCCCGACCGCGGCGACGCCCGCATCCACGGCCGCCACTACCGCGACCTGAACGCCCCGCTGCGCGTCGTCGGCGCGCTGCTGGAGGCGAAGGCCGTGCACACCGGCCGCAGCGCCTACAACCACCTGCTGTGCCTGGCGCAGACGCAGGGCATCGGCAAGCGGCGCGTCGACGAGGTGATCGACCTCGTCGGCCTCACCGGGCCCGCCCGCAAGCGCGCCGGCGGGTTCTCCCTCGGCATGGGGCAGCGGCTCGGCATCGCCGCCGCGCTGCTCGGCGACCCGTCGGTGCTGGTCCTGGACGAGCCCGTCAACGGCCTGGACCCCGAGGGCATCGTGTGGATCCGCACCCTCATGCAGCGGCTCGCCGCCGAGGGGCGGACGGTGTTCGTCTCCAGCCACCTGATGAACGAGATGGCGGTCACCGCCGAGCACCTCATCGTCATCGGGCGCGGCCGGCTGATCGCCGACTGCTCCACCGAGGAGTTCATCGAGCGCAGCACCGAGAAGACGGTGACGGTGCGCAGCCCGGACGCCGCGCGGCTCGCCGGCGCCGTCACCGCCGAGGGCGGCAAGGTCGCCCCCGCCGAGGACGGCGGCACCCTGATCACGGTCACCCAGATGGAGGCGTCCCGCGTCGGGGAGCTGGCCGCCGCCGAGGGGATCGTCCTGCACGAGCTGACCCCCAGCCGCGGCTCCCTGGAGGCGGCGTTCATGGAACTGACCCGCGACAGCGTCGAGTACGGCACGGCCGGCGGGCCCGCCCCCGGGCCGGTGCCCGAACCGGTGCCCGGACCCGGACCCGTACCCGGAGCAGTGCCCGGACCCGTGCCGGGGGCCGTCCCCGGCCAGGAGGGGGAGGCCCGATGACCACGGCCACCGCCCGGCCCGCGGCCGACCCGGCCGCCGCCCACCCGCGGCCCGGCTTCGCGCGGCTGCTGCTCTCCGAATGGACGAAGATCCGCACGGTCCGCTCCACGGCGTGGTCGCTGATCCTGCTCGTCCTGCTGGACCTCGGGTTCACCGCCCTGTTCGTCGGCCTCACCATGGCGCAGTGGGACAACACCCAGCCCGGGGACCGCGCCCAGATCTCCGCCGACCCGGTCAGCTTCATCCTCGGCAGCGGGTTCTTCCTCAGCCAGCTGACGGTCTGCGTCCTCGGCGTGCTGGTCATCGGCTCCGAGTACTCCACCGGCATGATCCGCGCCAGCCTCCTCGCCGTGCCGCGGCGGCTGCCGATGCTGTGGGCCAAGGCGACCGTGTTCGCGCTGGTCGTCCTGCTCCTCGGCGTCGCGGTGTCGTTCGCGTCGTTCTTCATCGGCACGGCGATCGTCGGCGACCGGCTGGAGGTCTCCCTCGGCGACGCGGGCGTCCTGCGCGCCGTCATCGGCGGCGGCCTCTACCTGGCGATGCTCGGCCTGTTCGCGCTCGCGATCGGCGCGATCGTGCGGCACACCGCCGGCGGCATCACCGGCGTCATCGGGTTCGTGCTGGTGCTGGCGCCGCTCGCGACGCTGCTGCCCGGCAGCATCGGCGACCACGTCCACGCCTACCTGCCGTCCGAGGCGGGCACCCTGATCGCCAAGGCGCACCAGGGACCCGACGACCTGCTCACCCCCTGGCAGGGCTACGGCGTGTTCGCCCTCTGGACGGTCGCGCTCCTCGCCCTCGCCGCGTTCCTGCTCAAGCGCAGAGACGCCTGACCGCCGCCCGGCGCCGCCTCGGCCGCCTCGTCACCGCCGAGAACCTCCTCGTCGTGACCGCCGGCGCGATCCCCGGCCTGGTCCTCGGCCGGCTCGCGACGGGGGTGTTCCTCGGCGCGTTCAACAGCGACCTGATGGCCCTGCGCACCGAGATCCGGCCCGCCATGTTCGCGTAGTCGGCGCTCGCCGTGCTCGCCGTCGCCTGGCTCGCGCAGCGCCCCGGCCTGCGCGGCCTCGCCCGCATGAACCTGGGCGCCCTCGTCCGCGAGCGCGCCGGCTGACACCACCGGGCACGCCGGACGCGCCCGCACGAGGTCGACCTCGTGCGGGCGCCCGCCGCGTCCCGTCAGGCGTAGACGCCCTCCAGCCAGGAGCGCCACGCCTCCTGCGCCTCCTCGCGCGACGCGGCGGCGTCCGGCCCGAACCGGTGCAGGGCGATCCCCACCGGGCCGCCCCACGCGTCGCGCCCGAAGAAGCGGTACATCGCGTCGCCGGTGCGCAGCCCCGCGAAGTGCTCGTTGCGGAAGTCCAGGACCGCGTCCACCGGGCCCGTGCCCGGCAGGTCGACCCGCACCGTGTCGCCCTCGGCGGCGTCCTCCACCCCGAGCGCCCGGACGGCCGCCGCGAACGACCCCGGCTTCATGGACGCCGCCGGCCCCTGCACGTCGGAGTGCACCGCCGCGAGGCCCGTGAAGTACGTCAGGTACTGGCGCAGCGTGTGCAGGTAGAAGTCGGTGTGCCGGCTCGCGCCGTCGTACTGGTCGTCCCAGTCGCCGGTGAAGATGCCGCTGTGCACGTAGCGGACCCAGGCGCCGCCGCCCTCGCGCGGCTCGATCAGGTGGTCCAGGACGTTGAGGGTCTGCGGCATCCCGCCGATGCCCTCGGGGTCCTCCACGCGGCTGGTCAGCCGGTGCGGCGGGTCCCACGCGGTGATGACGCCCCCGCCGGCCGCGCGGCCGCCCTCGCGCGGCTCGAACTCCATCGGCCACAGCCACGCGGCGGTGCCGGTGGTGACGGCCTGCCACACCTGCTCGGGGGCCGCCTCGGTCTCGTACTCGCGGACGATCTCGAATTCCCTGCCCATGGTGGTCTCCTCGCTCATCGGTCTTCGATCTGCTCGCGGGCGTCCGGCGCCCCGGGCTCGGCCTTCAGCGACGGGTGGACGGCGATCACGACGCGGTGCGCGCGGCCGCCCTCCGCCGAACCGTCGTGGTAGCGGCGCACGAGCGCGCTCACCCCGGCGGTCAGCTCCTCGATGAACGCGGCCCGGTCGGCCGCCGAGGCGAACACGACCTCCCCGTCCAGCGCGTAGGTCGCCAGCCGCTTGTCGGCCCGCGCCGCCCCGGTGATCAGCGCGCCCACGTCCCGGACCAGCCGCCCCGCGACCGCCAGCAGCCACCCCGCCGACAGCGCGTCGCGGTGCCGCTCCGGGTCGGGCTGCAGCGTCGCCAGCGCCAGCGGGGAGATGACGTAGGACGCCGCCGTCGCCCGCATCAGCCGCTCGGTCATGTTGCCCTTGCGGCGCTCGCCGACCAGCTCGACGAGGCCGTGCCGCTCCAGCGTCCGCAGGTGGTAGTTCACCTTCTGCCGGGGCAGCCCCACCCGCGCGGCCAGCGCCGCCGCCGACATCGGCTCGCCCAGCTCGGCGAGCAGCCGCGCCCGCATGGGGTCCAGGGAGGCCGCCGCGGCCTCCGCGTCCTCGATCACCGTCACGTCCAGCATGCGTCCATCATGGCCACCGACAAATGAGTTTGTCAAGACAGAATCGTTTGTCTTGAAGACCGGCCCGGATCGTCGCCCGGTTCCCGGGTACTGGGACGGACATGCCGGACGACCCCGGAACGCTGCGCTCCACGCCCCAGGCCCTGCGCGACTACGCCCTCATCGCCGACGGCGAGCGCATGCGCGACCTGCACCACCACGGTCCGCACCACGGGGGGACTGGACGGCCCGCAGCGGCCCCGCCCGGATCCGCCGGCGCGGGGCGGGCGAGGCGCGCGTACGGGAGGACGCCGGCGGCGCGGGCCCTCGACCTCGCCTTCGACCTGGCCGAGGGCGAGTTCCGCGACCTGGTGCTGGAGATCGCCGACGGCTCGTGCGAGGAGGTCCGCGACCTCGACCCCGACGCCCTCTGGGACGCGACCGAGCGCGACTGGCGCGAGGCCGCCCCCTCCTACGCCGACACCATCGCGCCCGCGACGCCCGGCTGACCTGCTCGGTGCTCACCGGCCTGACCAGCCTGGCCGGCGGCATGGTCGCCGCCGCCACGACCGCGCTGCCCGAACGCTCCGACGAGGGCCGCAACTTCGACTACCGCTACGCCTGGATCCGCGACCAGTGCTTCGCCGGCCACGCCGTCGCCGCGCACGGCGGGCCCCCGCGCCTGCTGCGCGACGCCGCGGAGTTCGCCGCCGCCCGCATCCTCGCCGACGGCGACCGGCTCCGCCCCGCCTACACCGTCACCGGCGGCCAGGTGCCGCCGCAGCACGACAGCGGGCTGCCCGGCTACCCCGGCGCCGCCACCTCGCCGAGCTGCTCGCCGACCTGCTCCCCGGCGGCGGAGAGGAGCGGTGACCGCCCGCCGGACCGCTCCCGGGCGCGTTGGCGCGCCCGGGGACCGGCCCTGTAGAAAGTCGTCATGAGCGAGGACGTGGACCCCGGCGTCGACGAGGTCACCTCGGCGATGCTGACCGCGTCCCGGCTGCTGGTGGCGATCTCGGTGCGGTCGCTGGCCGCCGTCGAGGGCGCCGTCACGCTGCCGCAGTTCCGGCTGCTCGTCGTCCTGTCCTCGCAGGGGCCGTCCAAGCTCGTCACGCTCGCCGGGCTGCTGGAGGTCAACCCGTCCACCGCGATGCGGATGGTGGACCGGCTCGCCGCCGCCGGGTTCGTGCGCCGCGAGGCCAGCCCGCGGAGCGGCCGCGAGATCCGCATCCAGGTCACCGCCGCCGGGCGCGGCATCGTCGACGAGGTCACCGCCCGCCGCCGCGCCGAGATCGCCGGGGTCGTCGCCCGGATGCCGGCCGGGCAGCGGCACGCCCTCGTCGCCGCCCTGCGCGCGTTCACCGAGGCCGGCGGGGAGCCCCCGGTCTCCAGCGTCGCCCAGCTCGGCTGGACCTGACCCCACCGGCCGGCCGCGCGCGCCGGAGTCCGGCCGCCGGTCGAACCGGGCCGCCGGGACGTGCGTACTGCTGCCGTAACGCCCTTACTCCGACCGAGAGGCGGTGCCGGATGCCCCGACCCCGACCGGCCGCCGCGGCCGCCGCGCCGGCGCTGGCCGCCGTGCTGCTGCTCGGCGCCTGCCAGCCGGCCGGCCGCCAGGCCAGCGACGGTGCCGCGGTGGCGCCCGGAGCCAACGACGAGGCCGCCGCCCAGTCCGTCGTCACCACCGACTGGGGGCCGCTCGGCCCCGCCGACCGCGACGTCATCGTCCAGGTCCGGCAGGCCGCGCTGTGGGAGATCCCCGTCGCGCGGCAGGCGCAGCGCGGCGCCGCCCGCCCCGACACCAGGCGCGCCCTGGCCGAGGTCGCCCGCCGGCACACCGGGCTCGACCGGCTGAACCGGCAGGTCGCGGCCCGGCTGAACGTGCCGCTGCCCGCACGGCCGAGCGCCGAGCAGCAGAGCTGGATGTCGGAGATCACCGGCAAGTCGGGCAACGACTACGACAAGACGGCCGTCGCGCGGATGCGGATGGCGCAGGGCCTGCTCTACGCCGAGCTCGGCGCCGTCCGCGCCAGCACCCGCAACACGCTCGTGCGCGAGTTCGCCCAGCGGGCGCAGCCGTTCGTCGACCAGCAGATGAGGCAGCTGGAGACCACCGGGTTCGTCACCGGCGACACGCTGCCCGACCCGCCCGCCGTCACCGCGCCGCCCCCGCCCGCCCAGCCGGGCCGCCGGGCGGGCCCGGCCCCCGCCGCGACGACGGTGCTGTCCGGCGGGGGGTGACGGCGGCCCCTACCGGACCGGCTCGTCGAGCAGCGCCGTCAGCGTCGCGCCGAGAGGCGCGTCCAGCGTGACCAGCGCGTGCTCGTCGCCGCGCGTCGCGCCCCGGTTCACGATCGCCACCGGGACGCCGTGCCGGGCCGCGTGCCGCACGAACCGGTACCCCGACAGCACCGTCAGCGACGACCCGAGCACCAGCAGCGCGCCCGCCCCCTCGGTGAGCGCGTAGCAGTCCCGGACGCGGGCCGGCGGCACGTTCTCCCCGAAGAAGACCACGTCGGGCTTGAGCGGGCCGCCGCATCGCTCGCAGTCCACGACGCGGAACGCGGCGGCGGCCTCGTCGGAGAGCACGGCGTCGCCGTCGGGGTTGATCGCGTCCGCGCGGGCCTCGAAGCCGGGGTTCGCGGCGCGCAGCCGCGCGTCCAGGCGCGCCCGCGGCGACCGCCGCCCGCACGACAGGCACACGACGCGGTCCAGCGCCCCGTGCAGCTCGATCACCCGGTCGGCGCCGGCCGCCTGCTGCAGCCCGTCGACGTTCTGCGTGATGATCCCCGCCAGCAGCCCGCGCCGCTGCAGCTCCGCCACCGCGCGGTGCCCGGCGTTCGGGCGCGCCCGCGCCACGTGCCGCCAGCCGAGATGGCTGCGCGCCCAGTACCGGCGCCGCGCCGCCTCGCTCCCCGTGAACGTCTGGTAGGTCATGGGCTCCGCGCGCCGGCGGCGCCCCGTCTCGCCGCGGTAGTCGGGGATGCCCGACTCGGTGGACAGGCCCGCGCCGCTCAGCACCACCACGTCGCCGCCCGCCACGAGGCCGGCCAGCCGCCGCAGCCCCTCGCGGGCGCTCTCCGCCCCCGCGCCGCCCGCCCCCGCGACGCCCGCGCCCGCCGCCTTCTCCGCAACCTCCGTCACTCCTCCATGGTGCACGACCGGGACGAGTGAGGGACGAAACGCCTGATACCACCGGGGGTCGTGTCATCGGGGTGACAAAAACAGCCAAGAGAATGTGCACGGGGTGGCAAGTTCCCGCGAGCGCCGCCGCGCTAGCTTCCGAAACCCCGCTTCTGCCCGCGGGATCTCCCCAGACCCCGAGGTGACGGATGACCCCTGGATCCCGTGCCCGCGAACAGCGCCCCCACGAACCGTACGCCCACGAGCAGGGCGACCACGGACAGGGCGACCACGGACAGGGCGACCACGGACAGGGCGCTCGAGGCCGGCGCGCCGACGGGACGCCCCGCGTCGTGGTGACGGGGTTCGGCGTGAAGAGCCCGGCGGGCGGCACGCCCGCGGAGGTGCTCGCGACCGTCCTCGCCGGCAAGTCGCAGGCCGTCCACGTCCCCGAGCTGATGGAGGCCGGGACCGCGGTGTCGTTCGGCTGCCCCGCCCAGCCGCTGGACGAGGAGCGCTACTTCGGCAAGCCCGAGCGTCGCCGCCTCGACCGGATGACCAAGCTCGGCGTCGCCGCCGCCGACGACGCCGTGGCCGACGCCGGGGCGTGGCACGGCGGCGCGCCCGGCCGCCGCGGCGTGTACGTGGGGACGGCCGCCGCCGGGCTGGCCTCCACCGTCGCCCTCGGCGGTCACGAGCACGCCGGGACCCTGGACCGGGTGCCGGTCCCCGCCGTCCCGCAGATCATGCCGAACGCGACCGCCGCGAACGTGTCCATCCGGCACGGCTGCGAGGGCCCCTGCCTCACCTACTCCACCGGCTGCGCCAGCGGCGCCACCGCGATCGGCGAGGCCGTCCTCGCCATCCGGGCCGGCCGGATCGACACCGCCGTCGCCGGCGGCGTCGACGCCATCCTCACCCCTTTCGTGATGACGGCGTTCGCCCGCATCGGCGCCCTCGCCCGCCGCGACCCCACCCCGCACACGGCGGGCCGCCCGTTCGACGCCGACCGCGACGGGTTCGTCGTCGGGGAGGCCGCCGCGTTCCTCGTGCTGGAACGGGCCGACCGAGCCGCCGCCCGCGGCGCCCGCGTCTACGGGGAGGTCGCCGGCTACGCGTGCGCCGCCGACGCGGCCCACCTCGTCCAGCCCCGCCCGGACGGCGAGGTCGCCGCGCGCTGCATGACCGCCGCGCTGGCCGACGCGGGGATCGCCCCGCACGCCGTGGGGCACATCAGCGCGCACGCCACCGGCACCCGCGGAAACGACGGGGCCGAGGCCCTCGCGATCGACCGCTGCTTCGGCGGCCGCACCCCGCCCGTCACCGCGACCAAGGGCGTCACCGGCCACATCCTCGGCGCCGGCGGCGCCCTGCAGGCGATGGTCGCGCTGCTGAGCGCGGCGGACGGCCTCGTCCCGCCCACCGCCAACTTCGCCGCCCCCGACGCCGAGACCGGCCTCGTCGACGTCGTGCACGGCGAGCCCCGCGCGATCGCGCCCGCCGCGCCCGCGCTGTCGAACTCGTTCGGGTTCGGCGGGCACGACGCGACGCTCGTCCTCACCCCCGCCTGAGCGCCGGCACCGGCGCGGCGCCGCCCCGCCGGGCCGGCCGGCCGCGGCGCGCGAGGAGCGCCAGGCCCGCCACGGCGAGCAGCAGCCCGGCGCCGGCGCACACGAGCGGGACGCCGTCCTCCAGCAGGCCGATCTTGGAGGCGCCGTCGTCGGACTTGGCCCGCAGGGCGCGCTGCGACTCGGGCGTCATCGTCAGCGTCAGGTCCGCGACGACGAGCCGTCCCGGGCCCTCCTTCGGGCGCAGCGTCGACAGCACGTGCTGCCGCTGGTCGATGGGCGCGCCCGTCCGCGGGTCCACCCAGTACACGGCCTCGGCCTGGTAGTAGCGGTCCACCGGCACGGCCGCGCCGCCCTTGCCGCGGCCGAGCAGCTCGCCCGGCACGGCCGGCAGCTCGCCCGCCACCTTCGTCTCCGGGACGCGCTCGACGAACCGGTAGGTGAGGACGCCGCCGACGCGCTCCCGCCCGTCGAACGCGACCGGCCAGGTGCGGCGGGTCGCCGGGTCGAACAGCTCCACGCCCCTCTTGCGGACCTCCAGCGGCCAGAACAGGCCGACGCCCGACTGCCGGACGACCGTGTCGCCGCCGATCGCCGCGCCGCAGCAGTTCTGGAGCTCGCCGGTGCGGCGGTCGAACGCGTACCGCTGCTTCTGGATCTCGATCGTGGTGCCGCGGCCCACGTCCTGGACGACCGTCGTGGTGTCCCACACGGCGACGCCGTCGTGGGTGGAGCCGGGGTCGCCGCGGACGGTGTTGGTCGCCACGATCGTCGCGCCCGTGCGCGGCGCCGCCGCGGCCGCGTCGAAGTACGAGGCGTTCTCCGCCTTCAGCCGCGTCACCTGGTACACGTCCGTGGGCGCGCCGATCAGGGCCGGCGCGACGTAGAAGCGGACGAGGACGCCCGCGGCCACCAGGAACGCGCCGAGCCCGATGAGGGACGCACCGATGATCCGTCGCACTGCCGCCTCCCGGTCCGCGGTGTCAACCGCGATCAGGTATGACTTTCATCTCGTGGAGTGTCCCGCATCACACTCGCGAAGGAAATGGATCAGCGCGCGAACCCGCGAAGAGTGTGCGGCCGCCCAGCCTGGACCGGCCCGCTCCCGTCCCGCCGGACCCTCCGCGGCACCCGCGGTGCGGTGAGGGGCAGTTAACCCGTGGGTGACAAAGGCGATCCATCCGGGAAATACGGGCCGCCCAGCATCGGGGTTCATGGGAGCCGACAGCAGACCGCACAAGCGGCTGGTCGTGGCAGGTCACGGGCCCGCCGCGCACCGCCTCGTGGAGGCCCTGCGCGCGCGCGATGCCGCCGGGGCCTGGACCGTCACCGTCATCGGGGAGGAGCCCCGGGCCGCCTACGACCGGGTGGCGCTCACCACCCACCTGGAGGGCGCCGACCTCGCCTACCCGGAGCACGGCGGCGAGGTCGCCGTCCGCCTCGGCGAGCGCGTCACCGGCGTCGACCGCGGCGCGCGGGCCGTCACCACCTCGGCCGGGGCCACCGTCCCCTACGACGCGCTGGTCCTCGCCACCGGATCGGCGCCGTTCGTGCCGCCGGTCGAGGGCGCCGACCTGCCCGGCGTGTTCGTCTACCGGACGATCGACGACCTGGACGCGATCCGCGAGTACGCGCGGGGCAGGACGACCGGCGCCGTCGTCGGCGGCGGGCTGCTCGGGCTGGAGGCGGCGCGCGCCCTGCAGGGCCTCGGGCTGCGCAGCGGCGTCGTCGAGGTCGCGCCGTGGCTCATGCCCCGCCAGCTGGACGAGGGCGGCGGCGCCATGCTGCGCCGCCACATCGAGGGCCTCGGCATGGCCGTCCACGCCGGCGCCCCGATGCGCGCCCTGGAGGCCGGCGGCGACGGAGCCGTCCGCCGCGTCGTCCTCGACGACGGCACGGTCATCGACGCCGAGATCGTGGTGTTCTCCGCCGGCATCCGCCCCCGCGACGAGCTGGCCCGCGGCTGCGGCCTGCCGGTGGGGGAGCGCGGCGGCGTCGTCGTGGACGCGGCGTGCCGCACCGAGGACCCCGCCATCTGGGCCATCGGCGAGTGCGCCCTCATCGACGGCACGGTGTACGGGCTGGTCGGGCCGTGCTTCTCCATGGCCGAGGTCGTCGCCGACCGGCTCCTGTCGGACGCGAGCACCGCCGTGTTCGGCGGCGCCGACATGTCGACCAAGCTCAAGCTCATGGGCGTGGACGTCGCCAGCTTCGGCGACCCGTTCGCCGGCCCCGACCAGGGCGCCCTGGGCGTCACCTACACCGACCCCGTCGCGGGCGTCTACAAGAAGCTCGTCGTCAGCGACGACGCCCAGACCCTCCTCGGCGGCGTCCTCGTCGGCGACGCCGAGTCCTACGGGACGCTGCGCGCCTACGTCGGCGGGAGCCTGCCGGGCGCGCCCGAGCAGATGCTGTTCGGCGGGACGGAGACCGCCGGCGGCGACCTGCCCGGCGCGACCGTCATCTGCTCCTGCAACAACGTCACCGCCGAGGGCATCCGCTGCGCCATCGCCGAGCACTCCCTGGCCGACGTGCCCGGCGTGAAGGACTGCACCAGGGCCGGGACGAGCTGCGGCAGCTGCGTCCCCCTCGTCAAGCGGATCCTGGACGCCGAGCTGACCGCCGCCGGGATCGAGGTCAGCAAGGCGATCTGCGAGCACTTCGACTACAGCCGCGCGGAGCTGTTCGACATCATCCGCGGCGGCGGGGTCACCAGCTTCACCCAGCTCGTCGAGGAGCACGGGACGGGCCGCGGCTGCGACATCTGCAAGCCCGCCGTCGCGTCCATCCTGGCCAGCCTCGGCAACGGCCACATCCTGGAGGGCGAGCAGGCCGCCCTGCAGGACACCAACGACCACTTCCTTGCCAACCTGCAGAAGAACGGCACCTACTCGGTCGTCCCGCGCGTCCCCGGCGGCGAGATCACCCCCGAGAAGCTGATCGTGATCGGCGAGGTCGCCCGCGACTTCGGCCTCTACACCAAGATCACCGGCGGGCAGCGGATCGACCTGTTCGGCGCCCGCGTCGAGCAGCTCCCCGACATCTGGCGGCGCCTCGTCGACGCCGGGTTCGAGTCCGGCCACGCCTACGGCAAGGCGCTGCGCACGGTGAAATCATGCGTCGGGTCCACCTGGTGCCGCTACGGCGTCCAGGACTCGGCCGCCATGGCGATCCGGCTGGAGCTGCGGTACCGGGGGCTGCGCGCCCCCCACAAGCTCAAGTCGGCCGTGTCCGGCTGCGCCCGCGAATGCGCCGAGGCGCAGAGCAAGGACTTCGGGATCATCGCCACCGAGAACGGCTGGAACCTCTACCTCGCGGGCAACGGCGGCATGCGGCCCCGGCACGCCGACCTGTTCGCCACCGACCTCACCGACGACGAGCTGATCACCTACATCGACCGGTTCCTGATGTTCTACATCCGCACCGCCGACCGGCTGCAGCGCACCGCGAGCTGGCTGGAGTCCCTCGACGGCGGCCTGGACTACCTCCGTGAGGTCATCGTCGACGACCGGCTCGGCATCTGCGCCGACCTCGACGCCGCCATGGCCCGGCACGTCGCCGGCTACTCCGACGAGTGGCGCGACACCCTCGAGGACCCCGAGCGGCTCCGCCGTTTCGTGTCCTTCGTCAACGCGCCCCGCACCCCGGACCCGAGCATCGCGTTCGAGGTCGAGCGCGACCAGATCAAGCCCCTCCCGCTGGAGGTGAAGCGATGAGCACCGCAGGCAGCGCCGGCATCGTCGTCGTGGGGAACGGCATGGCCGGGTCCCGCTTCGTCGGCGAGCTGCGCGACCGCGACACCGCGACGCCGGTCACCGTGTTCGGCGCCGAGACCCAGCGCCCCTACAACCGGGTGCTGCTGTCGAACGTCCTCGCCGGGGTGACGCGGCCCGACCACATCAGCCTGGTCGACGCCGCCTGGTACGCCTCCCACGGCGTCGACGCCCGCCTCGGCGTCGAGGTCACCCGCGTCGACCGGGCCGCGAAGGCCGTGCACGCCTCCGACGGGACCGTCACCCCGTACGGCACGCTCGTCCTCGCGACCGGCAGCACCGCGTTCATCCCGCCGATGCCGGGGCTGCGCGACGGCCTGCCCGAGGGCGCCCTGGTGTTCCGCACCCTCGACGACTGCCGCCGCATCACCGAGCTGGCCGCCTCGGCGCGCAGCGCGGTCGTCGTCGGCGGCGGCCTCCTCGGCATCGAGGCCGCCCGCGGGCTCATGGGCCGCGGCCTGGACGTGACCGTCCTGCACCTCGCCGGGCACCTCATGGAGCGCCAGCTCGACCCCGCCGCCGGGAAGGTCCTCGCCCGCACCCTCGCCGCCCTCGGCATCGGGACGCGCCTCCAGGCCAACGTCGCCGGGCTGCGCACCGAGGGCGGCGCCGTCACCGGCGTCGAGCTGGCCCTGCCCGGCGGCGGGACGGAGGTCATCCCCACCGACCTCGTCATCCTGTCCTGCGGCGTCCGGCCCGAGGTCGCCCTCGCCCGCGACGCCGGGCTGGCGATCGGCCGCGCCGTCATCGTGGACGACGAGCTGCGCTCGGTCACCGACCCGTCCGTCCGCGCCATCGGCGAGTGCTCCGAGCACCGCGACGAGGTGTACGGGCTGGTCGCCCCCGCCTGGGAGCAGGCCGGCGTGCTCGCCGGGCTGCTCGCCGGCACCGACCCCGCCGCCCGCTTCACCGGCGCCCGGCAGATCACCCGGCTCAAGGCCGCCGGGATCGAGCTGGCGTCGATGGGCGAGACGCACTTCGGCGACGACGACGACGAGGTCGAGGTCGTCCGGTTCACCGACGCCTCGCGCGGCACCTACAAGAAGGCGGTGATCCGCGACGGCCGGCTGATCGGCGCGATCCTGGTCGGCGAGACCTCCGCCGCCGGCACGCTCACCCAGCTCTACGACCGCGCCGCGCCGCTGCCCGCCGAGCGCCTCGGCCTGCTGTTCCCCGGCCTCGGCGGCGCCGCCGAGGCCGAGTCGCCGCTGCGGATGCCCGACGCCGCGACCGTCTGCCAGTGCAACAACGTCAGCAAGGGCGAGATCCGCGCCTGCTGGCAGGCCGGCGCCCGCACCGCGGGCGACGTCGCCCGCGAGACCCGCGCCGGCACCGGCTGCGGCGGCTGCCGCGCCGCCGTCGAGGGCATCGTCGCCTGGCTCGACGACCAGGACACCGTGGAGGGCTCGGTGGAGGTCGCCTGACAAGGCGCGGGTAGGCTCCGCCGCATGGCCGTCTACGCCCTGGGTGACCAGGTACCCGACATCCATCCGTCCGCGTACGTCCACCCGGCCGCGACCGTCATCGGGTCGGTGGCGCTGGGGGAGGAGGCCACCGTCTGGCCGGGCGCCGTGCTGCGCGGCGACTACGGGACGATCACCGTCGGCGCGCGCACGTCCGTCCAGGACGGCACCGTCGTGCACACCACGGAGCGGTGGCCGACCGTCATCGGCGCGGACTGCGTGATCGGCCACAACGCGCACCTGGAGGGCTGCGTCGTCGAGGACCGCTGCCTCATCGGCTCCGGCTCCGTCGTGCTGAACCGCGCCCGCGTCGGCGCGCGCGGCGTCGTCGGCGCCGGGGCCGTGCTCACCGAGGACGGCTCCGTCCCGGCCGGGCACACCGCCCTCGGGATCCCGGCGCGCGCCCGGCCCGGCGGGATCGACGAGAAGTGGCACGCCGAGGCCGTCGCGATGTACGTCGCCAACGGCCGCCGGTACGCCGCCGAGCTCACGCTGATCCGGCCCTGACCCGGAGGCGTTCATGCTCGACGGACGTCCGCTCATCGACGCGCACGTGCACGCCGCGAGGCTGCCGACCCTGCCCCCGGCGTGGCGGAGATGGGCCGAGGAGTTCGGCTCGTCCCACCCCTGGCAGGACCTCTACGACGCCGGCGGCGCCCTCGTCCCCGAACGGGTCGACGCCTACTTCGACGCCGAGGGCGTCGACGTCGCGCTGCTGCTGTGCGAGTACAGCCCGAGGACGACCGGCACGCAGCCCATCGAGGACCTCCGGCCGCTCCTCGAGCACAACCCGCGCCGCTTCCGGCCCATCGCCAACGTCAACCCGCACCTGCACTACCCGATCGACGCCGAGGTCGCCCGGCAGTTGGAGTTCGGGGCCGCCGCGCTGAAGCTGCACCCCGTGCACGGCGGGTTCAGCGTCGCCGACCCCGAGCTGTACCCCGCCTACCAGGTGTGCCGCGACGCGGGCGTGCCCGTCGTCGTGCACTGCGGCACCAGCTCCTTCCCCGGCTCGGTCAACCGGTACGCCGACCCGACGCCCATCGACGACGTCCTGCGGCTCTTCCCCGGCCTGACGTTCGTCCTCGCGCACGGCGGGCGCGGCTGGTGGTACGACGCCGCCGCGTTCCTTGCCCTGTCGCGCGAGGAGGTGTGGATCGAGCTGTCCGGGCTGCCGCCGCGCCGGCTCCCCGAGTACTACGCCCGGCACGACCTGCGCCGCCTCGCCCGCAAGTTCGTCTTCGGCACCGACTGGCCCGGCGTCCCCGGCGTCGCCCGCAACGCCCGCGCCGTCGCCGCCCTCGGCCTTGACGAGGAGACCCTCTCCCTCGTCCTGGCCGGCAACGCCCTGCAGGTCTACAAGGGCCTGTCCGTTCAGCCATCACCCGCGGGAGAGGACCGACCCATGACCGACGCAGGCCCGTTCACCGACGACGTCGTCCGCCAGATCATGCGGCACATGAACGACGACCACGCCGCCGACTGCCTCACGATCTGCCGCGCGCTGGGCGGCCGGCCCGGCGCGACCGCGGCACGGATGACCGGCCTGGACGCCGAGGCGATCGAGTTCGCCGTCACCGACGGTGGCGTGGAGCAGCACGTCCGCATCCCGTTCAGCGAGCGGCTGACCGAGCGCGTCCAGGTGCGGCACGAGGTCGTCCGGATGACGGAGGAGGCCCGCGCCGCCCTCAGCGGGTGACCGCCGGCACTGGACGTTCCCGACGCCACGTCGGTAAAGTAGCCGACATGGCGTCGGAAAACGAGGCGTTCTCGGCACGGCTGCGCGCCGCGACCTGGGACGACCACGGTGACAACGAGACCTCCGCCTACATGAGCGCGCTGGTCGGGGGCCGCCTCGCCCGCGACGAGTACGCCGTGCTGGTGGCGCAGCTCCACCCCGTCTACGACCTGCTGGAGGAGGCCGCCGACCGGATGGCGCCCGACCCCGTCGCCGGGCGCTTCGACCTCGCCGGGCTGCGCCGCCGCGAGGCGCTCGAGGCCGACCTCGGCTACTTCTACGGGCCCCGCTGGCGCGCCCGGATCGAGCCGAACGCCGCCACCGAGGAGTACTGCGACCGGCTCCGCGAGGTCTGCTTCGACTGGCCCGGCGGCTTCGTCGCCCATCACTACACCCGCTACATGGGCGACCTGTCCGGCGGCCAGTACATCGGCCGCCAGGTCCGGCGCACCCTGGAACTGGCCGGCGACGACGGCGTCCGCTTCTACCGCTTCCCCGGCAAGCCCAAGGCCTACAAGGACCGCTACCGCGAGCTGCTCGACTCCGCGCCGTGGGACGCCGCCGAGCAGGCCCGCGTCATCGACGAGGTCAAGGCGGCCTACCGGTTCAACGCCGCCGTCACCGCCGAACTGGGCGATCGGCTGCGGCCCAGCGCCGCCTGACGGTACGGCCGTCCGCTGGGCCGAGTTTCGGACGGACCGGAAACAGGGTCCGGTTTGCCCGGCGAGCCTGCGGACATCCGGTAGGCAGCCGAGGGGCCCGCCACGGGCCCCCGACCCCCGACCCCCTACCGGAGGCCGACATGCTCGCGATCGTCGCCGCGATCGTCTTCGCTCTCGCCCTGCTCTTCGACCTGGCCGACGTCTCCTCGGACGCCATCAACAACGGGACGCTGACCGTGCTCGGCCTGCTGCTCATCGCGCTGCACCTCGCCGGCGTGGGCACGTCCGCCAACTGGCGGCCCCGCCGCACCGCCCGCCGCCGCTGACACCGCGCCGAGCTCACTCCGTACGCGAGAAGCGGACCCGGCGCCGCGCCGGGTCCGCCTCCTCGAGCCGGACCCTGACCTGCTCACCGAGCGGGAGATCCGACCCCTCGCAGCGGCCGAACACCGGCGGCGCCACCAGCTGGACGCGCCCGCCGGTGCGGTCGCCGTTCACGTCCACGACCACCGCGTCGAAGACGTCCCCGACGTGGTCGCGCAGCAGTAGCGCCTCGACGAGGTCGACGCAGGCGTGGTCGACGTCGGCGGCCCTGCGCAGCGCCCGCTGCATCGCCTCGGGCAGCACCGGCAGCGCCTCCCTGGCCCATCCCGGCACGGGGCGCCCCGCCGCCAGGGCCAGGCACACCTCCGTGGCGTACCGGTCCGCCAGCCGCCGGATCGGCGCGGTGACGTGCGCGTACGGCGCGGCCACCGCGGCGTGCGCCGCCTGTCCGGGCGGCGCGCCGTCGAACGCGGTGTAGCCGGCGCCGCGCATCAGCCCCGCCGCGTCGTGCAGGAACGCGGCGTGCCGGGGCAGCGCCGGGTCGAGGGCGCGGACGATGTCGCCGTAGGAGGCGTCCGCCGGCCAGGCGACGCCGAGCGCGCGGGCCGCGAGCCGCAGCCGCGCCTCCGCCTCGGCGGGCGCGGGCGGCATCGTGCGCAGCAGCCCGACCCCGCCGTCCAGCATCAGCCGGGCCGCCGCCCGACCGGTCAGCAGCGAGATCTGCGCGTTCCACGCCTCGGTCGCGAGGTCGCCGCGCAGCTTCAGCGCCCAGCCGCCGTTCGCGTGCACGACCTCCTGCTCGGGCAGCGGCAGGCTGACGCCGCCGCGCGCCGCCTCCGCCGCGATGAGCCGCTCGCCGATCTCCCCGAGGAGCGCGATCCGGGCGTCCCCGTCGTCGTGCCGCGCGGTGGCGTAGTCGAGGCGGTCGTGGCTGCGGACGAGGGCGCGGCGCACGTCCACGCCGGTGATCCGCCCGGCGTCGTCGACGTCGATCGTCCACGCGACGGCGGGGCGCTCCCGGCCGGGCAGCAGGCTCGCGGCGCCCTCCGACAGCCGCCGCGGGTGCAGCGGCGAGTTCGCGTCCGGCAGGTAGAGGGTGACGCCGCGGGCGCGCGCCTCGGCGTCGAGGGCGCCGCCGGGCCGCACGAACCCGGCCACGTCCGCGATCGCGTACCGCACCCGGTGCCCGGACCCGCGCCGCTCCAGGTGCATCGCCTGGTCCAGGTCCATCGAGCCGGGCGGGTCCAGGGTGAAGAACGGGACGCCGCGCAGGTCGGCCCGGCCGTCGCGGGGCGCCGGGGGCCGCGCGGCCTCGGCGAGGACGGCGGGCGGGAACGCGCCGGGCACCGAGTACTCGGCGCGGATGCGGTCCAGCCCCGCGCGGACCTCGGCGTCGGCCTCGGCGGTACGCAGTCGCAGCGGTCGGCGCGGCACAGAACCGAGCGTACGGGACGAACCCCCACGGACTGATCGGAATCTACAATGTAAAGGCACCGGCCCGCGCAGCCGTCCGGCTCAGTCGTCCGGGCGCTCGGCGAACGCCCGCAGCCCCGGCGGGTCCAGCACGGTGATCCGCCGCCGGCCGGTGTGCACCAGGCCCGCGTCCCGCAGCACCGCCAGGGCCCGCGCGACCGTCTCCCGCGAGGCGTCCATCCAGCTGCCGAGCTCCTCCTGCGACAGCGGCGGCCCGATCGGCACCTCGCCGCCCGGACCCGCCGGGGCGTGCCGGGACGACATCTCGGCCAGCCCCGCCAGCAGGATCGCCAGCCGCCGCGCGCCCTGCGCCGACACGTGCGCCCGCAGCCGCCGGCCCGCGTCGTCGAGCCGCCGCACGAACGTCCGGCTGACCAGCATCCACACCCGCGGATGCGCGTCCAGGAAGGCGGTGAAGCGCGCCGCCGGCACCAGCAGCGCGCGGACCTCGTCGAGCGCCTGCACGGTCGCCGACCGCTCCCGCCGCCCGAGCACCGCGCTCTCGCACACCAGGTCGCCGGGGCCGCGCACGGCCAGCACGACCGAATGCCCGGCCGCGCTGGACGAGACGACCTTCGCCCAGCCCGACTCGATGACGATGATGTGGTCGGAGTCGTCGCCCTGGTAGCACAGGGGCGCCCGCGGCCGGTAGGTCCGCGCCCGGCCGGCGTCGCGGAGCGCGGCGCGCTCCCGGCCGTCCAGCGCGTCCCAGAACCCGCCGTGATCCGCGGCGAGGTCGCCGCGGGAGGTGGTCAGCTCGCTCACGCCACGTCCGTTCCGGTCCTGGATCGGTGAACCGGCACCCGCGGCAGATGGGGGGAGTGGGGCGGTGAGGCCCAGCGCCACGGGTACCGGTCGTCTGCACGCCTCCAGGACAACCCGTCACCGTCTCGGATGCTGCACGCCGAGGAACGCGCTGTCTGCGTCATATGACACTTTTGGCGAAAATTGCAGTGAAATCGCGTTGTTCAACGGGAAAGAGCGTTCAGCAACCGGTTGACGGGGCCGCCGAGATTCCAGCCGTCGGCCAGCTCGACGAGCGCCGCCGCGTCGCGCGGCTCGGCGGGCAGCCGGTCGTCCAGGCCCGCCAGCTCCGGGGCGTCGATGTCGGTGACCACCCGCACCACCGTCTCGGCGGCGGCCAGGTACTCGCGCGCCGCCTCCATCCGGCGGCGGGCGCCCGCCGGGAAGCCCGCGTCGGTGCCCGCGTCCAGCGCCGCCAGGATGCCCTCGACCGAACCGAACCGGGTGACGAGCGCCGCGGCCGTCTTGTCGCCGACGCCGGGCACGCCCGGCAGCCCGTCGCTCGGGTCGCCGCGCAGCGTCGCGTAGTCGCCGTAGCCGCGGCCCGGGATGCCGTACTTGGCCGCGACCTCCTTCTCGCCCATGATCTGCAGGTTCCGGATGCCGCGCGCGGTGTAGAGGACGGCGACGGGGCCGCGGTCGTCGACGAGCTGGAACAGGTCGCGGTCGCCGGTCACGATGTCGACCGGCCCGTCCGCCGCGCCGCGCACCGCCAGCGTCCCGATCACGTCGTCGGCCTCGTACCCGGGGACCCCGGCGCGCGCCAGCCCGACCGCGTCCAGCACCCGGTCGATGACGGGCAGCTGCTCCTCCAGCGCGTCGGGGGTCTGGTCGCCGCCGTCCTCGGCCACCCGGTGCGCCTTGTAGGACGGCAGCGCCGCCACCCGGAACGCGGGCCGCCAGTCCGCGTCCATGCAGCAGACGAGGCGGTCGGGCGCCCGGTCCTGGACGAGCCGCGCGATCATGTCGATGAGCCCGCGCACCGCGTTCACCGGCGTCCCGTCGGGCGCCGTCACCGACTCGGGCACCCCGTAGAAGGCGCGGAAGTACAGCGACGGCGTGTCCAGCAGCATCAGCCCGCTCATGGGGGACATGCTCCCACGCGGGTCCGACGCCGCGCCGCTCCTCCGCTCCTGCGATCCTGGTACCGCCATCGGACAGGACCGACGAATGGAGACGGGTGTGACAACGGAGTTGTATCCGCGCGAGCGCATCGGGCGGGTACAGGAGGCGACGGCGAAGGCGGGCCTCGGCGCGGTGCTGCTGACGCCCGGACCGGACCTGCGCTACGTCACCGGGTACGACGCGAAGGAGCTGGAGCGCCTCACCTGCCTCGCGGTGCCCGCCGAGGGGGACCCGTTCCTGGTCGTCCCCCGGCTCGAGCTGCCCGCCGCGCAGGAGTCGCCGGCCGGGGCGCTCGGCGTCGAGCTGGTGCCGTGGGACGAGACCGACGACCCGTACGCGCTGACCGCCGCCCGGCTGCCCGCCGGGACCGCGCGGGTCGGCGTGGCCGACCGGATGTGGGCGGTCATGGCGCTGCGGTTCCGCGCCGCGCTGCCGGCCGCCGAGCAGGTCGCCGCCGGGTCGGTGCTGCGCGAGCTGCGGATGCGCAAGTCCGCCGCCGAGGTCGCGGCGCTGCGCGAGGCGGGCGCGGCGATCGACCGCGTGCACCGCCGCGTCCCGGAGTTCCTCGCCGCCGGGCGCACCGAGCGGGAGGTCGGCCGCGACATCGCCGACGCGATCATCGCCGAGGGGCACGCCCGGGTCGACTTCGTCATCGTCGGCTCCGGGCCGAACGGCGCGAACCCGCACGCCGAGTTGTCGGACCGCGTCATCGCGCCCGGCGAGCCCGTCGTGGTCGACATCGGCGGGACGATGCCGTCCGGCTACTGCTCGGACTCGACCCGCAACTACTGCGTCGGCGAGCCGCCCGCCGAGTACCGCGCGTACTTCGCGGTGCTGGAGGAGGCGCAGCGGGCCTCGTCCGAGGCCGTCCGGCCGGGGGCGACGCCCGAGGCGGTGGACGCGGCGGCGCGCGACGTCATCGCCGCCGCCGGGCACGGCGAGCACTTTTTCCACCGCACCGGCCACGGCATCGGCCTGGAGTCGCACGAGGACCCCTACATCGTCGCGGGCAACCTGGAGCCGCTGGAGCCCGGGATGGCGTTCTCCATCGAGCCGGGCATCTACCCGGGCCCGCACGGCGCCCGCATCGAGGACATCGTCGTGTGCACCGAGGACGGCCACGAGCCGATGAACGTCACCGAGCGCAGCCTGGTGGTCGTCGGCTGAGCCGCGCCGCCGCGGGCCGAGGCCCCGGCGGAGGCGCCGGGCGCGAGGCGCCAGGTGAGGGTGCGGACGGGGTTTCCGTCCGCACCCTCACGTTGTTCCGGACGGCACAAATTAGGGCGGAAACGGGTCGGTAACGATCTCTGCACCAAATGTGTCAGCGGGCACTGAGCGTATTGCGGTTCGGGCGGTCGGCCCTGTACCACCTAGAGGCATTGTTACGCGGGGGTAAATCGAGGCTCTTCCGCAGGGCGGACGGTCCCGCCGTGCCGGAGCCGTGCCCCGCCGAGCCGAGTCGTGACGAAGAGCCGTGACGAAGAGGAGACGCCGTGGCAGAGGTCGACCTGATCGGCGTCGGGAAGGTCTATCCCGACGGCACCCGGGCCGTGACCGACCTGAACCTCCACATCGAGGACGGGGAGTTCCTCGTCCTCGTCGGCCCCTCGGGCTGCGGCAAGACGACCGCGCTGCGGATGGTCGCCGGCCTGGAGGACATCTCCGAGGGAGAGGTCACGATCGGCGGCAGGGTCGTCAACCGGGTCCCGGCCCGCGACCGCGACGTCGCGATGGTGTTCCAGAGCTACGCCCTCTACCCGCACCTGTCGGTGCGCGACAACATCGGCTTCGGGCTGTCGCTGCGCAAGCTGCCCAAGGCCGAGATCCGGGAGAAGGTGGACCGCGCCGCCGGGATCCTCGGCCTCACCGACCACCTGTCCCGCAAACCGCGCAACCTGTCGGGCGGGCAGCGCCAGCGCGTCGCGATGGGCCGCGCGATCGTCCGCGAGCCGCAGGCCTTCCTGATGGACGAGCCGCTGTCCAACCTCGACGCCAAGCTCCGCGTCCAGATGCGCGCCGAGATCGCCCGCATCCAGCGCGACCTCGGCGTCACCACGATCTACGTCACCCATGACCAGACCGAGGCGATGACGCTCGGCGACCGGGTCGCGGTGATGAAGAAGGGCGAGCTGCAGCAGGTCGCGCCGCCGCAGGAGCTGTACGACCGGCCGGCCAACCTGTTCGTCGCCGGATTCATCGGCTCACCCGCCATGAACCTCATCCAGGGCACGCTGTCCGGGGACGCGGAGAACCCGCGCCTGGAGATCGGCGGCCAGACCCTGGCGCTGCCGGCCGCGGTGCTCACCGAGCGCCCGGCCCTGGCGTCCCGCCTCGGGGGCGACATCGTCGTCGGAATCCGCCCCGAGGACATGGAGGACTCCGAGCTCGTGGAGGCGCCCGAGGGGTCCGGGCTCTCCTCCACCGCCGACCTCGTGGAGGCGATGGGCTCGGACGTGCTGGTCCACTTCGCGATCGAGGCGTCCCAGGTCGTCACCGAGGACACCAGGGAACTCGCCCGCGACGCGGGGACCGACGTGCTGGGGCATCTGGAGAATCCCCGCACCGATCTGGTCGCGCGGTTCAGCCCGCGGACCCGCGTGAAGGTGGGCGACCCGGTGACGATTCGCGTCGACACCGGCCGCCTGCACTTCTTCGATATCGAGTCCGGCGCGGCGATCTGGGGATCGGACGCCGCCGGTTCGTCTAGGGAGGATGAAGAATGAGGGTCAGCAGGCGTGTGATAGGGGCCGCCGTAGCGGCGGGGATGCTCCTGTCCTCGGCCGCCGCGTGCGGCGGCGACGACGACGGCGACGGCGGCTCGACGCCCTCCGCGGGGGGTGAGCTGAAGGGCACCACGATCGAGGTCGCGGCCAAGTGGACGGGCCAGGAGGAGACCAACTTCCGCAAGGTGCTGCAGGCGTTCGAGCAGAAGACCGGGGCGAAGGTCAACTACGCCTCCACCGGTGAGAACACCGACGCCTACCTCGGCCCGCGCCTCGAGGCCGGCAACCCGCCGGACGTGGCGATCCTGCCGCAGCCCGGCCTGATGCAGCAGTACGCGAAGAAGGGGTCGCTGAAGCCGCTCGCCGAGGACGTCGTCGCGCAGGTCGGCCAGAACTACTCGCCGTACTGGAAGGAGCTGGGCTCCTCCGACGGCAAGGCCTACGGCGTGATCGCCAAGGCCGCCTACAAGTCGATCCTGTGGTACCGGCCGCAGGCGTTCGACGAGGCCGGCGTGCAGCCGCCCGCGGCCTGGGCCGATCTCGTCAAGGCGTCCGGCACGCTGCAGGACGCCGGCACCACGCCGTTCACCCTCGCCGCCGGCCCGCAGGACTCCTGGACGCTGACCGACTGGTTCGAGAACGTCTACCTCTCGGTGGCGGGCCCGGAGAACTACGACAAGCTCGCCAAGCACGAGATCAAGTGGACCGACCCGACCGTCGGCAAGGCGCTGGAGGCCCTCGCCCAGGTCTGGGGCAAGGGCGACTTCCTGAACGGCGGCGTCGCCACCGCGACCAAGACCAAGTTCGACGAGTCGGTCACCCAGGTCTTCGGCCAGCAGAAGGCCGCCATGGTCTACGGCGGCGACTTCGCCGCCGCGAACATCTCCACGACCAAGTCCAAGGTCGGCACGGACGCCAAGGTGTTCGCGTTCCCGAAGGCAGGCGACACCGCTCCGGCGATCCTCGGCGGCGACGTCGCGGTCGCGATGAAGGACGGCAAGGGCGCGCAGGAGCTGATGAAGTTCCTCGCCTCCCCGGAGGCCGGCAAGGTCTGGGCCGGGCTCGGCGGGTACCTGACGCCGAACAAGAACGTCCCGCCGGACGCCTACTCCGACCCGATCGCCAAGCAGCTGATCACCCAGCTGCAGCAGTCGGGTGACGCCGCCCGCTACGACATGTCCGACCTGGCGCCCGCCGCGTTCGGCGCGACGCCCGGCAAGGGCGAGTGGGAGGCGCTGCGCCAGTTCGTGCAGAACCCGACCGACGTCAAGGGCACGCAGGCCAAGCTGGAGGCCGAGGCCGCCAAGGCGTACAAGTAGGGCGTACGAGTAGGGGATCCCTGAATGAAGGCTCCGAAAGAGGAGGCGCCGCCGGCCGTCACGGCCGGCGGCGCCGCCGCCCCCGCCGGGCCGGCCGCGCGTTCCGGCGGCCGCCGGGGGCGGGAGAAACTGGCTCCGCCGTCGTGGCTCGCCATCACGTTCCTGCTGCCGGCTCTGGTGCTGCTCGGCTTCCTGGTGGTCTACCCGATCGTCTACTCGGTGATCCGCAGCTTCTTCGACGCGTCCGGCGACTCGTTCGTCGGCGTGGACAACTACACCGGGGTCTTCAAGGGGCACGACAACCTCGTCGCGGTGCGCAACACCGCCATCTGGATCGTGGTGGCCCCGACCGTGGTCACCATCATCGGCCTGCTGTTCGCCGTCCTCACCGAGCGGATCCGGTGGGCGACGGTGTTCAAGCTCGTGGTGTTCATGCCGATGGCGATCTCGTTCCTCGCCTCCGGCGTGATCTTCCGGCTGGTGTACCAGATGGACCCCGACAAGGGAATCGCGAACGCGGCGCTGGTCGCGATCCACGACACCTTCAACCAGGGGACGACGTATCCGGGCGCGGGCCCCCGCAGCGGCGGCGACGCGCTCATCCGCGCCGACGGCGGCGCTGTCGTCACCGTGAGCCCCGTCCGGCCCGGGCAGAGCGCGCTCGTCCCGCTGCTGAAGGTCAAGCCGGAGTACCTGCCGAAGGACGCCGAGCCCGCCGCGCAGGCACCGGCCGCCGGGCCCGGCCAGCTGACCGGCGCGGTCTGGTTCGACTTCACGCGGGGCGGCGGCGGGCAGCCGAACGCGCCGAACGCGGGCGAGTCCGGGCTGCCCGGCATCAAGGTCGAGGCGGTGAAGGACGGCAAGGTGGTCGCCAAGGCCACCACGGAGGCCGACGGCACCTTCACGATGAAGAAGGTGCCGGACGGGACGTACACGATCCGGCTGCCCGAGGACAACTTCACCGCCGCCTACCGCGGCGCGGAATGGCTCGGGAGCACCCTCATCACCCCCGCGATCATCGGCTCGTACCTGTGGGTCTGGTCCGGGTTCGCGATGGTGCTGATCGCCGCCGGGCTCGCCGCCATCCCGCGCGACGCGCTGGAGGCGGCCCGCGTCGACGGCGCCACCGAGTGGCAGGTGTTCCGGCGGGTGACGATCCCGCTGCTCATGCCCGTCCTGACGGTGGTGCTGGTGACGCTGGTCATCAACGTCATGAAGGTCTTCGACCTCGTCTTCATCATCGGCGGCGGCGACCCGAACGCCAACGTGCTGGCGCTGCGGATGTGGACGGAGGCGTTCGGCGGCGGCAACGACCAGGGCGCCGGCAGCGCCATCGCCGTGCTGCTGTTCGTCCTCGTGCTGCCCGCCATGCTGTTCAACATCCGGCGAATTCGGCAGGAGCGGAAATGAGCACCGCGGAGAAGGCCGCCGAGGCACCGGCTCCCGAGGACGGCGGCCAGGGCGCGGCGGGGGCGCCGCGCCGCGGCGTCGCGGCCCGGATCGTCGGGCGGCTCGGCGGCGGCGCGGCGCAGGCGCTGCTGGTGCTGATCGCGCTGTTCTGGCTCGTCCCGACGCTCGGGCTGCTGGTGGCGTCGCTGCGCTCCAACGAGGACAACAACGCCGGCGGCTGGTGGACGGTGTTCACCGAGCCGGCGCAGCTGACCGCCAGCTCCTACAGCTCGCTGCTGGGCAAGGGCGACTTCGTCGACTCGTTCTGGAACACCGTGCTGATCACCGTCCCCGCGACCGTGCTGGTCGTGGTGATCGCCTCGATGGCCGCCTACGCGTTCGCGTGGATGGAGTTCCCCGGCCGGGACTGGCTGTTCCTGCTCGTGGTGGCGCTGCTGGTGGTGCCCGTCCAGGTCGCGCTGATCCCGGTCGCCAAGCTCTACGGCCAGATCGAGTTCGGCGGGTTCCAGATGTTCGGGTCGGTCACCGGCGTGGTGCTGTTCCACGTCGCGTTCGGCCTGCCGTTCGCCATCTTCCTGCTCCGCAACTTCTTCGCGGCGATCCCCCGGGACCTGCTGGAGGCGGCGCGGATGGACGGCGGCTCGGAGTGGACGATCTTCCGGCGGGTGATCTTCCCGCTGGGCGGCCCGGCGATCGCCTCGCTCGGCATCTTCCAGTTCCTGTGGGTGTGGAACGACCTGCTGGTCGCGCTGGTGTTCGCCGACACCGGGTCGCAGCCGATGACCAAGTGGCTGCAGTCCCAGATGCGGCAGTTCACCGGCAACATCGACATCCTCGCGCCCGGCGCGTTCGTGTCGCTGATCGTGCCGCTGGCCGTCTTCTTCGCCTTCCAGCGCTACTTCGTCCAGGGCGTCCTTGCGGGCTCGGTGAAGTAGCCCGCTCGGGGACTCCGGCGCGACGGTGACGCCCCCTGCCCGCGCGGGCAGGGGGCGTCACCGTCGCCGGGTGTCACTTGCGCAGGCTCGCGGCGCCGTGCCGGAGCGCGGCGTCCGGGTGGCCGATGGCCAGGCCGCTGGACGGGTCGAAGAAGTGCAGCCGGCGGGTGTCGACGGCGAGCTGCACGTCCTGGTTCGGGCGGACGTGGGAGCGGGAGTTGACGCGGGCCGTCCACAGCGCCTTGTTGTCGACGAGCGGGATCGCCATGTCGCCCTCGCCCTCGGCGTCCTCGGCGAGGTCGGCGGTGTCCTTGTGCTCGACCGGCGGGGCGTCGATCGTGAAGATCACGTTGATCTCGCTGCCCAGCTCCTCGGTGACGGTGCTGCGGACCGCCATCGGCGCCCACTCGGCCTCGGAGTGCGCGGCGTCCTCGAAGTCGGACGGGCGGATGCCGAGGATGACCTTGCGGCCGACGTAGTCCTGCAGGCCCGGCTTGTCGCCGAGCGTCGCGGCCGGCACCGGCAGCGTGTACCCGGCGAAGGAGACCTGCGCGCCGGCGTCGGCGGGGGCCAGGTCGGCGAGGACGAAGTTCATCGCCGGCGACCCGATGAACCCGGCGACGAACAGGTTGACGGGGTTGTCGAACAGCCGCTGCGGGGTGTCGACCTGCTGCAGCACGCCCTCGCGGAGCACGCACACCCGCGACCCGAGCGTCATGGCCTCGACCTGGTCGTGGGTGACGTAGACGGTGGTGACGCCGAGCCGCTCGTGCAGCTGGCTGAGCGAGGCGCGCATGGACACGCGGAGCTTGGCGTCCAGGTTCGACAGCGGCTCGTCCATCAGGAACGCCTGCGGCTCGCGGACGATCGCGCGGCCCATCGCGACCCGCTGGCGCTGCCCGCCCGACAGCGCCGCGGGCTTGCGGGACAGGTACTGCTCCAGGCCGAGCATCTTGGCGGCCTCGTGGACCTTGGACTTGATCTCCGCCTTCGGCGTGCCGCGCAGCTTCAGGCCGAACGCGAGGTTCTGCTCGACCGTCATGTGCGGGTAGAGGGCGTAGTTCTGGAAGACCATCGCGATGTCGCGGTCCTTGGGCGCGAGGTCGTTCACGACCCGGTCGCCGATGGAGATCTTCCCGCCGCTGATCTCCTCCAGCCCGGCGATCATCCGCAGCGCGGTCGACTTGCCACAGCCGGAGGGGCCGACCAGCACCATGAACTCGCCGTCGCGGATCTCCAGGTCGAGCCCGTCGACGGCCTTGACGCCGCCGCTGTACACCTTGTCGACCCGGTCCAGCACGATCTTGGCCATCGGAACCCCTTCATGGAAACGTTTCCATCACCCCCTGCCGAACAGGGGTTTTATGTCTCTGAAGGGAGTAAACATCATGGAATCGTTTCCATGGGAGTGATACGCCGGATAAGATCATCGAAACGGCGCGGAACGGGAGGTCACGGGTGGCGCAGCGGCGGACGGCGACGATCAAGGACGTGGCCGCGGCGGCGGGCGTCGGCATCGCCACCGTGTCCCGGGTGTTCTCCGGGACGGGCTCGGTCAGCGCCGGCACCCGCGAGCGCGTGCTGGCCGCCGCCCGCGAGCTGGACTACCGCCCGAGCGCCCTCGGCCGCGGCCTCAAGCTGCGCCGCAGCGGCGGCATCGGGCTGATCGTCCCGGACGTCACCGACCCCTTCCGCGCCGAGCTGGTCGCGGGCGTGCTCACCTGCGCCCGCAGCCTCGGCGAGCACGTCATCGTCGACGCCGCGCACGGCGACGCCGGCCGCGAGGCCGAGATCGTGGAGCGCCTCGTCGAGCAGCGGGTGGACGGGATCATCGCGGTGCCCGCCGGCGACCGGGCCGACTGGCGGGCCGCCGCCAGGGTGTGCTCCAGCGTCGTGTTCGCCGACCGGGTGCTGCCGGGCCTGCCGGAGATCCCGGCCGTCCTCGCCGACGACGCGGGCGGCGTCCGCTCCCTCACCGAGTACCTGGCCGGGCTGGGGCACCGGCGCATCGGCTTCCTCGGCGGCGCCCCCGGCACCCCCGCCGGGGTGCGCGAGCGCGCGTTCCGCGACACCCTCGCCCAGCTCGGCGTCCCCGTGGAGGAGGACCTGGTCGTCGCCGCCCGCCCGGCCCGCGACGCCGCCTACGCCGCCGCCGCAGGGCTGCTGCAGCGGCGCGCCGACGTGACCGCGATCCTCGCCGCCGGCCACCTGCTCGGGGAGGCGGCGGTGCTGGTCGCCCGCGAGCTCGACCTGCGCGTCCCCGCCGACGTGTCGATCGCGATGATGGACGACGTGGCGTGGGCGGAGCTGTGCGACCCGCCGCTGACCGCCGTCGCCCGCTCCGGGCACGACATCGGGTACCGCGCCTGCGAGCTGCTGCTGCGCGAGCCCGCCCGGCGGGGGAGGGGCGAGCCGGTGCTGCTGCCCACCGAGCTGGTCGTGCGCGGCAGCTGCGGCCCGCTGCGCCCCGCGCGCCGCTGAAACCCGCCCGATAACGCCGTTCCGTGATCTATCGGGGCGCACGCACCGGCCCCGGCACGCTAGATTTCCCGCGTGGAGGAGATCGATCGTCAGATCATGGCGCTGCTCGCCGACGACGGGCGGATGAGTTTCACCGACCTGGCCAAGGAGACGGGGCTGTCGGTGTCGGCCGTGCACCAGCGCGTCCGGCGGCTGCAGAAGCGCGGCGTCATCACGGGGTTCGCCGCGCAGCTCGACACCCGGCAGATCGGGCTGCCGCTGACCGCGTTCGTGTCGATCAAGCCGATCGATCCGGCCGCGCCGGACGACGCCCCCGACCGGCTGGCCCACCTGCAGGCGATCGAGGCGTGCCACTCGGTGGCGGGGGAGGAGAGCTACATCCTGAAGGTGCGGGTCGCGTCGCCGAACGAGCTGGAGGAGCTGCTCCAGCAGATCCGCGCCGCCGCGAACGTCGCGACGCGGACCACGGTCGTCCTCAGCACCCCGTGGGAGTCGCGCCGCCCGCCGCTCTAGCCCGGGGCGAAGGCGTCCAGCGCCTCCAGCGCGCGGTCGAGCGCGGCGCGCGGGTCGGCGTCCGGCCCGGTGATCTCCGGGTCGAAGTTGAGGTCGATGAACGCCTCGGTGACGCCCTGCCCGGCCAGCGCCGCCAGGTCGCCGCGGATCTCGCCGGGCGACCCGGTGAGCGGCCGCCGCCCGGCCCGCCCGCCCGGACGGACCCGGACCGCGCCCCGGCACGCGAACCGCAGCGCGACCGGGTCCCGCCCGGCCCGCTCGGCGGCGTCCCGGACGGTGCCGATCGAGCGGCCGATCGCGGTGAGGTCGGCGCGGCTGGAGCTGACCCAGCCGTCCGCGAGCCGCCCGGCCCGGCGCAGCGCGCCCTCGGACGCCCCGCCCAGCAGGACCGGGAGCGGGGACTGCACGGGCGGCGGCTCCATCACGACCGGCGGGAAGTCGTAGAACTCCCCGTGGAACTCGGTCGGGCCGCCCGACCACAGGCCGCGCAGCACGGCGAGGTACTCCTCCGCGCGGGCGCCGCGCCGCTCCATCGGCGCCCCGGCGGCGGCGAACTCCGCGGGCATCCACCCGAGCCCGAGGCCGAGGTCGAGGCGCCCGCCGCTGACGCGGTCGAGGGTCGCGGCCTGCTTGGCGAGGATCGGCGGCGCCACGAACGGCAGGTTGACGATCGCGACGCCGAGCCGCACCCGGGAGGTCCGCCCGGCGAGGTAGGCCAGCGTGACGAGGGGGTCGGGGACGGCCCGGTAGGTGCGGTCGTCCGAGCCGGCCGGGTTCAGGACGCGCTGGAGCGTCCACACCGAGCGGTAGCCGAGCTCCTCGGCCCGCCGCGCGACCGTCACCTGGTTCTCCGGGGTCGCCCACGCGCCCGACCCCGGGACCGCGAACCCGAGCTCCACACGGCCTCCCTCGCCCGGCCGAACCTTACAACGTCAAGGGCGGCGGCCTGACGGGCCGCCCCGCATCCCATCCAAGCACGGCCGATGGCGGCGGAGCCCGCGCCGCGCTGTGCCGGGGGAGGGGGCGGGCTCAGGGTGCGGCGGCGATGAAGCAGGAGTTGCCGAAGCCGACCTCGTCACCGGGCCGCAGCCGGACCGGGCCGGTCAGCCGCCACCCGTTCACCCGGGTCCCGTTCATCGACCCGAGGTCGGAGATCATCCAGCACTCGCCGGAGCGGTAGATCTCGGCGTGGAAGCGGGAGACGGTCAGGTCGGTGAGGATGAACTGGCAGGCGGGGGCGCGGCCGACGACGATCCGCTTCAGGTCGGCCGGCGGCAGCAGGAAGCGGGGCAGCCGCGGCGCCCGCCAGGCCGCCTCGATCCGCGCCGTCACCTGCGACACCGAGGAGACCAGCCCGGTCAGCCGGTCGAGGACGCGGTTCTGCGGCGGCAGGTCGTGGACGATGCCGGCCAGCTCCGCCTGGCTGCGCGCGCGCAGCACCTGGTCCACACGGCGCTCGAACGTGTCGTTCGACATCCGGCCCTCGGCCACGCGGTCGCTGAGGACGCGCAGTGCCCGGTCCCGCTCCGTGTCGGACGCTCTCACCGGGAATGAGGGCTGACCGTCCATGGCTGTGAGTATCCAGTCCCCATCGTCGGCTGTCCAGAAAGGGCCGTGGCCCGAGGAGGCGGGTGATCGCCCTCACCCGCCCCCCACCTTTTCGATGGGCCGTGCCGCGCGAAAGTTCGCGGGGCACGGGGCTTTTCCCGGGCCGTCCCCGCGGGATCAGCGGGACAGCAGGTCGCGCGCGATGTGCGTCACCTGGATCTCGTCGGTGCCCGCGTAGATCTGGAACGACTTGGCGTCGCGGGCGAGCTGCTCGACGCGGTACTCGCTCATGTAGCCGTTGCCGCCGAACAGCTGCACCGCCTCCTGCGCGACCTCGCTGGCGGCCTGCGCCGCGTACAGCTTCATGGCCGACGCCTCGGCGAGCGTCGGGGCGCGGCCGGCGCGCTGCATCTCGATGTGCCGGAACACCAGGTTCTGGACGTTGAGCCGCGCGACCTCCATCTTGGCCAGCTTCAGCTGGATGAGCTGGAAGTCGCCGATCCGCTGCCCCCACAGCTCGCGGGCCTTGGCGTAGTCGACCGACAGCCGCAGGCACTCCTCGATGACGCCGAGCGACATCGCGGCGACGCCGGCGCGCTCGGTGACGAAGTTCTGCTTCGCCGACTCCTTGCCGCCCTGCGAGCCGGAGGTGAGCAGGCGGTCGGCGCCGGCCCGGACGTCGTTGAGGAACAGCTCGCCGGTGGGGGAGGAGTGCAGGCCCATCTTGCGCAGCGGCCTGCTCTGCTCCAGCCCGTCCATGCCCCGGTCCAGGACGAAGGTGAGGATCTCGCGGTCGCGGGGGTCCTCGCCCTGGTCGAGCTTGCAGTAGAAGACGATCGTGTCGGCGTAGGGGCCGTTGGTGATGAAGGTCTTGCTGCCGTTGATGACGTACTCGTCGCCGACCTTCTTCGCGGTGGCCTGCATGCCGCCGAACGCGTCCGACCCGGAGTTCGGCTCGGTGATGGCCCAGGCGCCGACCTTCTCCATGGTGAGCAGGGGGAGCGCCCAGCGCTCCTTCTGCTCGGGGGTGCCCCGCTTCATGATCGTCCCGGCGGCGAGGCCGAGGCCGACGCCCATCGCCGACACCAGGCCGGGCGCGACCTTGCACAGCTCGATGACGGGGATCATGGTCATCGCCGCGTTCCCGCCGCCGGAGCGGTCCTCGCCCTCGCCGGCCTCGCCCGCCTTCTCCTTGGCGATGCGCGACCGGAAGGACGAGCGGGCCATCTCGTCCATCCCGAACGTCTTGTACAGGCCGCGGAGCAGGTCGTACGGCGGGAGGTCGCCCGACTCCAGGGCGTCCAGGTTGGGCCGGACCTCCGCGTCGATCCAGCCGCGCACCGCGTCCCGGATCATCAGGTCTTCCTCGGACCACTCGATCATGCTCTGCCCCGCCCCTTCGCGCTCTGTCCGGATGACGGGGCCCATCAAAGCAGAGGCTGAAAGCGAGCGCTTATTCGGGTTCCGTCAGCCGAGATCGACGACGTCCGCGATGACCCCGCCGTCCGCGGTGAGCCGGTCCGGGGACGGGCTGTCGTAGACGACCAGGACGCGGGTGCCGGGCTCGTCCAGCACCGCGATGCCCTCGGCGTGGTCGTCGCCGTCGCCGTGGGGCAGGTCGCCCAGCGTCTCCAGCTCCGCGGCGGTGACGATCTCGGCGGCGTCGCTGGCCGCCGCGCCCCGCCACCGGACGACCCGCACCGGGCCGTCCAGGTCCATGCTCGGGCCGGTGAGGACGAGCAGGTCGTCGCCGTGCGGGCACAGGTCCCGGATGCCGAGGCCGCCGAGGTCGAGGAAGTGCGTGCGGTAGCGGTCCGCGCCGTCGCCGACGGGCAGCAGCCGCAGCCGCCGCGGGTCGTCCGGGTCGGTGCCGGGCCTGATCTCCAGCAGTACCGCCCAGCCGCGCAGGACCGGCCCGCGCAGCCCGATGTAGAGGCGGTCGCCGTGCGCGGCGATCCCCTCGATGTCGATGCCGTTGTCCTTGCTCGGGATCGACAGGAACGGCGCGAGGTGGGGGTCGTCCTCCAGCACGTCGGTGATGGAGTCCTCGTCCAGGCCGAGGACGGCGGCGGTGCGGCCGCCGTCTTCGCGGACGACGCCGGGGAGTCCGTCCTCGCCGGTGACGAGGGGGAGCCGGGCGAGGATGAAGCGGTTGTCCTCGCGGACGACCGTGGCGAGCCGCTTGCGCGCCTTCGCCGCGCTCTGCCCGGGCTTGATCTTCTTGCGCTTGAGGCTGTGCGAGCCGATCGCCCACAGCCACCCGTTGGCGCGCGCGAGGCCCTCGATGTCGGCCTCCTCGCCGGGGCCGGCGGGCAGCGGCACGAGGTCGGCGAGCGCGACCGTGGTCTGCGCCGCGTAGCCGGTGACGCGCCCGTCCGCGCCGAGCACGGCGGTCAGCCGCTCGATGGTGGCCGTCTCGTCGCCCGCCACCCACAGGCAGCGGCCGTCCTGGCGCACGGCGGACAGGTTCGTGTGCGTCTCGGCTTCCCGGCTGTCCGCCTCGAAGCGAAGTTCGACCCGGCGTTCCACGATCATGGCGACATATTCCCATATCCGGAGCGTCCGTATGCCGTGCTCCGGGGGCCCGAACCGGCCTTCAGCCGTCCCAGCGGACGTCCAGCCGCGGCGGCTTGCGGAACACCAGGCCGTGCGGGCGGGGCGGGCGGCCCGAGCCGAGGCGCAGGCCCGGGAGGCGGTCGAGCAGCGCGGCGAGCGCCGTCCGCGTCTCCAGCCGGGCCAGGTGGGCGCCGAAGCAGAAGTGCGGCCCGTGCGCGAACGCCAGATGGTCGGCGGCGTTCCTGCGCCGCACGTCGAAGCGGTCGGGGTCGGGGAAGGCGGCCGGGTCGCGGTTCGCGCCGGCGAGCGACACCCGGACCAGGTCGCCCGCGCGGACCCGCGCCGCGCCGAGCGCCGTGTCGCGGGTGGCGTACCGGTCGACGACCGACGCCGAGGGCTCCAGCCGCAGCGACTCCTCGATCGCCGCCGGGAGCAGGTCGCGGTCCTGCCGGACGAGCCGGAGCTGGTCGGGGTTCTCGAGCAGGTGCAGCGCCGCGTTGGCGATCATGCCCTCGGTGGTGTCGATGCCGCCGAACATCAGGATCGCGGTGTTCGCGACGACCTCGGCGGTGGCCAGCCCGGCCTCGTCCCGGGCGGCCTCGGCCAGCAGGGAGCCGGGACGGGACGCGGTGATCGCCTCCTCGACCGCGGCGGTGAGCAGCCGGTACGCCTCGGCCGCGCCCAGCGGGGCGTCGCCGCCCGCCGTGATCGCCGAGACCGCCTCGACGAACGCGCCGTACCAGGACCGGACGGTCGCGGCGTCCACGCCGTCCAGGCCGAGCGCCTCGGCGACGACCGCGACGGCGAGCGGCCCGGCCAGCTCGCCGCGCAGCTCCGCGCGTCCGGCCGGCGCCAGCCCCTCGACCAGCCGGGCGGCCTCCGCCTCGACGAACGCGGTGAACCGCTCGCGGGTGCGCGCGGGGCGGAACGGCCGCGCGAACGGGTCGCGGTGCCGGGTGTGCGCGGCGCCGTCGAGGGAGAGCATGCTCGGCCCGACGACGCGGGCGGTGGAGAAGCGCGGGTCGTCCACGGTGAACGCGTCCGCGTCGCGCATCACCCGCAGCGCCAGGTCGCGGGAGGTCACCAGCCAGCCGCCCAGCGCGGGGACGCGGGCGGCCGGGGCGCGCTCCCGCAGCCGCGCGAGGTGCGGATGCGGGTCGTCCTCCAGGTCGGCGGCGGTCAGGTCGGCCGCGGTCGGGTCCGCGGAGGTCGGATGAGCCGTCACCCTTCCGAGGGTATTCCGCCGCATACCTGATCTACAACGTAAAGGCGCCGGGCCGGTCGCGCGTCACACCGCCTCGGAACGTTCCCGCCACCACGCGCGGCCCTCCTCCGGCAGCGTGTAGATCGGGTCGTGGTACTCGTAGCGCCGGGTCAGCGCGTCCGGGTCGGACAGCTCCAGGCCGGTCCGGTAGTTCTTCGTCCAGTAGGAGATGCCGCGCTCGCGGTCGTAGTCGGCGAGCTGGTGCACCCACCGCTTCCCGACGTAGGGGACGTCGCAGACGATGCGCGGGGTGGCGAAGCCCGGCAGGTAGCCCATGATCGCGTGCTGCAGCTCCTGCGCCTCCCAGACCGCGAGCCGCCAGTGCTCGCTGTTCGGGATCATGTCGCACATGTACAGGTAGTACGGCATGATCCCGGCCTCGTCCAGCAGCGCGAACGACAGGTCGAGCAGCGCGTCCGGGGTGTCGTTGACGCCGCGCAGCAGCACGCCCTGGTTGCGGACGTCGCGGATCCCGGTGTCGAGCATCGCGCGGGCGGCCCTGGCGACCAGCGGCGTCACCGACCGGGCGGCGTTGACGTGGGTGTGGATCGCGATCTGCACGCCGCGCCCGCGCGCCTTCGCGGCGAGGCGCTCCATGCCGGCGCGAACGTCGTCCTGCAGCCAGTGCTGGGGCAGTCCCATGAGCGCCTTGCTGGCGAGGCGGATGTCGCGGACGTTGTCGATGTCCAGCAGCGAGTCGACGAACGACTCCAGCCGCGCCCACGGCATGTTGGCGACGTCCCCGCCGGAGACGACCACGTCGCGGACACCGGGGGTGCGGCGCAGGTAGTCCAGCATGGCGCCGAGCCTGTCGGGCGGCCTGACGGTGAACTTGTGCTTGTCGACGGTTGGCGTGGAGTTGCCGACGAGGTCCATGCGGGTGCAGTGGCCGCAATACTGCGGGCAGGTCGGCAGGAGCTCGGCCAGCACCTTGGTGGGGTAGCGGTGGGTGAGGCCCTCGACGGCCCACATCTCGGCCTCGTGGAGCGAGTCGCGGGAGGCGTGCGGGTGGGACGGCCAGTCGGTGCGCCGGTCGCTGAACACTGGGAGCATGTAGCGCCGCACGGGGTCCGCGTAGAAGGCGCCGGTGGACGAGGAGTCCATCGTGTTGAGCATCTGCGGCGGCAGCAGCATCGACATCGTGGCGCGCTCGGCCTGGTCGCGCTCCAGGTCGGCGTAGAACGACTCGTCCAGCCGGTCGCCCATCACCTGGCGGAGCTGCCGCAGGTTCTTCACGCAGTGGGCGCGCTGCCACTGCGCCGACTCCCATTCGTCCCGCGTGACGTCCCGCCATCCCGGCAGGCGCCGCCAGTCGGGCTCCTCCAGGGGCCGGCGCCGGTAGGCGTACGGCTGGCGTGCGGACGCGTCGGACGCATCGCCGGATACGGCCGCGTCCGGGTGCAGGGCAGTGGTCATCGTCGACCGCCTCCTAGCCTCACATTGATCGCGCAAAACTCTTGTATGAGCCCGACGGTACGGGAAGACTTTCGATGAAACCAGTGGTGCCCTGTACATTTTGCGCTACACCAGCGGTTTTCGGGAGAAAGGCGGGACGGCGATGACCGACGGCGGGACGGGCCCCGGCACCGGTTCGGGCACGGGTTCGGGCACGGGGACGGCGGTGGGGCTGCACCGGGTGCTGGAGCCCGCGGGCGTGCTGCCGCAGGCCGCGCACCGGCTGGACACCGACCCGGAGATCCGCCCGGACGAGGTCCGCATCCGGGTCGAGCGCCTCAACCTGGACGCCGCGTCCTACCGGCAGCTGCACACCGCGCACGGCGGCGACCCGGACGCGATCCGCGCCGAGGTGCTGCGGATCATCGGGGAGCGCGGCAAGATGCACAACCCCGTCACCGGGTCCGGCGGCATGCTCGTCGGCGTCGTCGAGGAGGCCGGGCCGGAGTCGCCGCTCGGGCTCAAGCCCGGCGACCGCGTCGCCACGCTCGTCTCCCTCACCCTCACCCCGCTCGCCGTCACCGACGGTCTCGCCGGCTGGGACGGGAGGTCGGAGCAGGTGCCCGCGCGCGGCCACGCCATCCTGTTCGCCCGCTCCATCGCCGCCGTCCTGCCCGCCGACCTGCCGGTGCCGCTGGCCCTCGCCGTCATGGACGTGTGCGGCGCCCCCGCCCTCACCGCGCGGGTGGTGGCCTCGGCCGGACGCGCCGGGCGCGCCCCCTCCGTCGCCGTGCTGGGCGCCGCCGGCAAGTCCGGCTGCCTCGCGCTCGCCGCCGCTCGCCGCGCCGGCGCGTCCCGGGTGGTCGGGCTCGTCCCCACCGCCGACGAGGAGGACCGGCTCATCGCGTCCGGGCTCGCCGACGCCGTCGTCCGCGCCGACGCCCGCGACCCCGTCGCCGTCGCCGCCGCGATCGGGGAGCCGGTGGACGTCACCGTCGTGTGCGTGGACGTGCCCGGCTGCGAGCACGGCGCGATCCTCGCCACCGCCCCCGGCGGAACCGTCGTGTTCTTCTCGATGGCGACCTCGTTCCCGGCCGCCGCGCTCGGCGCCGAGGGACTCGCCGCCGACGTCACCATGCTCATCGGCAACGGCTACGTCCCCGGCCACGCCGAGGCGGCCCTTGACCTGGTGCGGTCGGAACCGGCCGTGCGTGCGCTGTTCACCTCCCGGACGGGTCCGGATTCGGCACAATGACCGGGTACGCCCCGGGCACGCGGCGGGCGTCACCCGAGCATCGAGGGAGAAAGAATGGCGAGCATCACCGAGGAGCTGCGCGGGCGGGACCCGAAGGAGCGCCAGGCGCAGATCGTCGACGTCCTGGTCGACGCGTTCTCGGACCTGATGGAGCGCAGCCCCGCCGAGTTCCGCCGCCGCTTCCGCAAGATGGCCTCCGACCCCTTCGCGTTCTACCGGGGCAGCGCCTGCCTGTTCTACGCCGACATCGTGCACGACGACGACCCGTGGGCCGACGAGCGCACGTCCCGCGTCTGGATCCAGGGCGACCTGCACGCGCAGAACTTCGGCACCTACATGAACGACGACGGCGTGTTCGTCTTCGACGTCAACGACTACGACGAGGCCTACGTCGGCCACTTCACCTGGGACGTCAAGCGGCTCGTCGCGAGCCTGGCGCTGCTGGCCTGGCAGAAGGCGATCTCCGACGCCGACATCCGCCGGCTCATCGAGGCCTACGTGCGCGCCTACGTCGACCAGGTCCGGCGGTTCGCCGCGCACGAGGGCGACGAGAAGTTCGCGCTGACGCTCGACACCACCGACGGCTACGTCCGGGACGTGCTCGTCGCCGCGATGGGCGGCACCCGGATCGGGCTGCTGCAGGACATGACGGTCGTGGACGGGCCCGACCGCCGGTTCCGCGACCGTCCCGGCGTCCGCCGCCTGGACGACGCGGAACGCGCCGCGGTCGAGGCCGCCTACCGGGAGTACCTGCAGACGATCCCGTCGGAGAAGCGGTTCGGCAGCCTCACCTACGTGGTGAAGGACATCGTGGGGGCGTCCGGGTTCGGCATCGGGTCGGCCGGGCTGTCGGCCTACAACATCCTGGTGGAGGGCAACACGCAGGCCCTGGAGAACGACGTCATCCTCTCGATGAAGCAGGGCAACGTCGCCGCGCCCAGCCGCGTCGTGGACGACCCGCGCATCCGGGAGTACTTCCGGCACCACGGGCACCGCACCGCCGTGTCGCGGCGCGCGCTCCAGGCCAACAGCGACCCGTGGCTCGGGCACACCCAGATCGACGGCGTCGGCTACGTCGTCCAGGAGCTGTCCCCCTACGAGGAGGACCTGGACTGGGGCGGCCTCACCGAGCCCGAGGACATGCTGTCGGTCCTGGACGACCTCGGCCGCGCCACCGCGAAGGTGCACTGCGTGTCCGACACCGACTCCGACCACACCCTGGTCGGCTTCCAGGTCGAGGACGCCATCGACGCGGTGATCGGCGAGGACGAGTCGGCGTTCGTCGAGGCGATGGTCGCGTTCGGCACGCAGTACGCCGAGATCGTCCGCGACGACCACGCCTACTTCGTGGACGCCTTCCGCAACCACGAGATCCCGGGCCTGTAGGCCCCGCCCCGGCCGCCCGCTCCGTCCCGGCCGCCCCGCCGTCCTGGCCGCCCCCGCTAGCGGCAATGCCGGGTAGTTAGGCCTGTGGGTTGGTTGTCCAGGGGTTTGGTGGATGTTGGAGACGTGAGGACGGAGATCCAGTAGAACGGGTGATCTTCTACCATCGTCCGTCTGACCTACTGGAT